>CAZTYJ010000001.1:0-89804 GCA_964618025.1 uncultured Halothiobacillus sp.
GCGGTGTCGCCTTTGTGGATCGTCCAGGCGCGCACTTCTTTCACCCCGGCGGTGAAGTAGGTTTGTAGGCCAAGCAGGTCGTAGCCGCCTCGGATCACGCGGTTGAGGCCAGGTTCGTCCAAGCCCATGCTTTGCAGAAATTCGGCTTTGTCAGCATCATCCAGCTCGGAAATATCGGCTTCGATCACGGCGCAGACGGGGACGACGATTGCGCCTTCGGTTTGTGCGTGGGCGCGCACGCGCTCAAGGTAGGGATTGTTTTCAAAGCCATCTTCGTTGACGTTGGCGATGTACATGATCGGCTTGATGGTGAGCAGGTGCAGATCGCGCAATGCGAGCTTTTCTTCGGCGCTCATGTCCAGGCTGCGCGCGCTTTTGACTTGGTTGAGGTGGGCGGCCATGCGCTCCAAAACCTCTTTTTTCACCAGCGCGTCCTTGTTGCCGGATTTGGCGGCCTTGCTGGCGCGCTCGAGGTTGCGCTCGACGGTGTCCATGTCGGCCAGGATCAGCTCGGTATTGATGACTTCGATGTCATCCAGCGGGTCAACGCGCCCGGCGACGTGAATCACATCGTCGTTGTCGAAGCAGCGCACCACCTGGGCAATCGCATCGGTTTCACGGATGGTGGCGAGGAATTTATTGCCCAGACCTTCGCCTTTGGAGGCACCTTTGACCAGTCCTGCAATGTCCACAAACTCCATGGTGGTGGGCAGGATGCGCTCGGGTTTGACGATTTCTGCCAGCTTGTCCAAGCGTGGGTCGGGCATCGGCACCATGCCGACATTCGGTTCAATGGTGCAGAACGGGTAGTTGGCGGCCTGGATATTGGCCTTGGTCAGCGCGTTGAACAGGGTGGATTTGCCCACGTTGGGCAGGCCGACGATACCGCATTTGAAACCCATGAGCCGGACTCCTTATTTAAGACTGTGCAGATGATTCATGACCCGCGCCGCTTCACCGCGGAGCAGGTCTTGGAGTTGGTGTGATGCCTCGTCGATCACGACGTTGATTTTCTCTCGATCAAGCCTGGATGGCGCATGGAGCACATAATCGACCACGAGGTCTTTGCTGCCGGGGTGACCAACGCCGATGCGCAGCCGCCAGTAATTTGGCGTGCCCAGGTGGGCGTGCAAGTCGCGCAGGCCATTGTGTCCGCCATGTCCGCCCGCGTATTTGAGCTTGACCTGTCCCACGGGGAGGTCGATTTCGTCATGTACGATGAGAATCTGCTCGGGGGCGATCTTGTAGAAGCGGGCGAGAGCGGCGACCGACTGGCCGCTGCGATTCATAAAAGTGCTCGGCTCCAACAGCCAGAGTTCATGTCCTTCCAACATGATACGGGCTGCCAGGCCATGAAAACGGGGTTCGGCACGAAGGGTCGCGCCCGTAGTACGGGCGACTTCGTCCACGAACCAAAAGCCCGCGTTATGGCGGGTGTCCGCATACTGTGCTCCCGGGTTACCCAGCCCGACAATCAGGCGAATATCCGCGACGGGCACAGCATGGATAGACATGGTCAGTACCTTGTCAGGCGACCTTATTCGACCGCCACGCTGCCTTTGGGCATGTGGATGGAGACGATGGCAAGATCATTCGCATGGGCATCCAGTTCACGGAACTTCACGCCATTGGGTGCCTGGAGGTTGGAGAGGTGAACGATTTGATCCACATCTACCTTTGCCAGATCCACTTCGATGAACTCCGGTAATTGTGCGGGCAGACAGGTCACTTCCACTTCAGTGGCCAGATGGCTCACTACGCCGCCCTTTTTCACGCCGACAGCGCTGGCTTCGTTGATAAAGTGCAGCGGAACCTTGGCGTGCATGGTCTCACCGGCTTCAACGCGCTGGAAGTCGGCGTGCATGACAATGGACTTGTAGGGGTGACGTTGCAGGTCACGCAGAACAACCTGCTCGACGGTGCCATCAATTTCCAGATCGAGGACGTGCGAGTAGAAGGCCTCGTTTTCCAGGCTGTGCCACAGATCCTTGTGGATGAGGGTCAGGGGAATAGGCTCAGCATGGCCGCCGTAAACAACGGCAGGAACCAGTCCTTCGTGACGCAGGCGGCGGCTCGCACCTTTCCCCAGATCATCACGGCGGGTGGCCTTCACGGTGAAGGAAATACTCATGGTTAAAACTCCAGAAAAAACATTCAATCAAACAAAAAACCGCCTTACGGCGGGAGTGGCGACCGGGGCGCGACCAACCCGGTCGTTTTGTCACCCTGGGGCGATAGCCAGCCAAGGGGTGACGAAAAATCAATCCTGATACAGCGAACTGACCGACTCATCCGTATGGATGCGGCGAATGGTTTCACCCAACATGCCGGCGACGGAAAGAACGCGAATGCGTGAGCATTCCCGAGCCGCAGAGCTCAGAGGAATGGAGTCGGTAACGACCACTTCGTCAAGCTCTGAGCCATTGATATTTGCAATCGCCTTGCCGGAGAGAACCGCGTGGGTCGCATAAGCGATCACCTTGCTTGCGCCGTGTTTTTTCAGCGCTTCGGCAGCCTTGCACAGGGTTCCGGCGGTGTCCACGATGTCGTCAATGATGACGCAGCTACGGTCTTTGACTTCACCGATGATGTGCATCACTTCGGCCACGTTGGCTCTGGGGCGGCGCTTGTCGATAATGGCGAGATCGACATCATCCAGACGCTTGGCTAGGGCGCGGGCACGCACCACGCCACCCACGTCGGGTGAAACAATGGTCAGGTTCTTGTGCGCCTGGCGCCAAATGTCACCGAGCTGGATCGGTGAGGCGTAGATATTGTCCACGGGGATGTCGAAAAAGCCTTGCACCTGTTCGGCATGCAGGTCGATGGTCAGTACGCGGTCAAAGCCCACGCCTTGCAGCATATTGGCGACAACCTTGGCGGTGATCGGTACGCGAGCCGAGCGCACGCGGCGATCCTGACGCGAATAACCGTAGTAGGGGATGACGGCGGTGATGCGGCCTGCAGAGGCGCGACGCAAGGCATCGGCCATGACCATCAGCTCCATCAGGTTGTCGTTGGTGGGGTGGCAGGTCGGCTGGATGACGAAGACATCGCGACCACGCACGTTTTCCAGAATCTCGACGTAAGTTTCGCCATCACTGAAGCGGGTGACTGTGGCTCGACCCAGGGGAAGGTCAAGGTTTTCAGCGACGCGCTGGGCAAGCTCTGGATTGGCGTTTCCCGCGAAGACCATCAGCATGGGGCGGTTCCACTTAGAGAGTTTCGGATAAGAAATTTGGCTGGGCCGCTAGGGATCGAACCTAGGAATGCCGGAATCAAAATCCGGTGCCTTACCACTTGGCGACGGCCCAATTGAGGTTGCGCATTATAGGGATTGATCGGCGTTGTGCAAGCATTTTTGTCGATGAGTGCTTTGCTTGGGTATCTGCATGGATAATTGGCTGTGCAGCGGCGAATCATTGACCCCATGGGCGATAAAATACGGCATATTGTCGGGCAGGGCGTTTTTTGCGGCTTCGAGCGCGGGATCATCGGAGGCGAAGGCGCAGAAGATCGCCGCGCCTGAGCCGGTCAGCTGCGGGGCGGCGTAAGTGCTCAAGTGATTGAAAAGTTCGTCAATATCAGCGCTGTGGGCACGCGCTACAGGCGTGAAGGCGTTGCCACGTTCGCCGTGCTGGAAGTCTGCAAGCTGGATGGGGGGCTGGTTGCGACAGAGCGAGGGGTCGGCAAACATTGTTGCGGTGCTCAGATGAACCGGCGGGCAGACGACCAGATAGCGGTGTTCGGGCAAGGTGATGGGGGTGAGGTCTTCGCCCACGCCTTCGGCCCAGGCGCTGTGGCCGCGCACAAAGACAGGCACATCGGCACCAAGTCTTGCGCCCAGGGCGGCCAGGGCTTCGATGGACAGATGGCTATTCCAGAGCTGGTTGAGTACCAACAGGGTGGTGGCGGCATCCGAGCTTCCGCCGCCCAGTCCGCCCCCCAGCGGAAGGCGTTTGTCAAGATAAATATCGACACCTTGCGATGTGCCGCAGGTTTGTTGGAGCAGGCGCGCCGCGCGCGTGCTCAGGCAGTTGTGTGCGTCGATGCCTTGCAGGGGTGTGTGTCTGATGATTTTGCCATCAGCGCGCAGCTCGAACGCCAGCCGGTCGCCGTAGTCCAATAACTGAAATACGGTTTGCAGCAGGTGGTAGCCATCATCGCGCCGCCCGGTAATGCGCAACATGAGGTTGAGTTTGGCCGGTGCCGGCCACCAGGTTCGAGATGGACTCAGCGTTGCCATCGGTCAATCACCAGGCGCAGGGTCAGTTCGCTGTGGCGCAATTCCAGCTTGCTGGGCAGGTTGAAGCCGTTGTCGTCGTTGTAGCGTTTGTATTCAATCGTCCAGCCCTGACTTTCCAGGGTGAGCAGTCGGCCTTGCGCATCGAGTGTGTAGCTGTCACTGCGCGTTGCAGGCAGACCGAGCAGCCAGGCGCGCATGGATTCGATGGGTACGCTCCAGTTCAAGGCTTGTTGCAACAGTGCTTCGCCATCGTCGCCTTGCGAAACCTGGCCTTCATGGTCGATGAGGGTGGCGCCGCCTTGGTTGATGGTGAGTTGCAGCGCATTTTGCCCCAGTGGGGTTTTGATGTTGAGAATCTGTTCGCTGGGTTTGTGTTGCCAGTCGAAACTGATTTGCCCGCCGCCGTTTTGCGCAAGAATGGCTGCGCGGCCTTCGCAACGCCAGTGGCTGAGTTTTTGTATGGCTCGCTGACGGCCAAGCCACAGTTCCAGTCGCTGGGTATCTGCGTCCAGGGCTCCTGTTGTGCTGGGGGGAGTGCTATCTGCGCTTTCCGGCAGGCTGGCGCAACCGCCGAGCCATAACAGGCTTGCGAGCAGCATCGCGTGGGTGAAGATGCGCAGCATGTCGTTCATGGGGCTGGTTTGGCGGGGCTTGTGTCACGCTCAGACTTCAGTTGTGCGTCCAGCTTGAGCAGTCGGACATCCTGTGGGTCGCGCTTGAGCGCCTCATTCAGCAGGGCGCGGGCATCGGCGTGACGCTGCATGGCAATCAGCACTTCGACCAGATGCCCAGCGATTTCCGCGTCCTGGTTGAGGCTGTAGGCTTGGCGCAGGTAGCCTTCAGCCTCGCTCAGCTTGCCCATGCGATATAGCACCCAGCCCATGCTGTCGATGGTCGCTGCGCTTTTGGGGTCAAGTTTGAGGGATTGGCTAATCAGTGTGTAGGCCTCGTCCAGCTTGATGTTGCGTTCGGCCAGGGTGAAACCCAGAGCGTTCAGCGCCTCAGGGTTTTCCGGGTCTTGCGCAAGAATGGCGCGCAGGTCGGCTTCCGACTGTTCAAACAGGCCAAGCTGTTCGGCGAGCAGGGCGCGAGAGTAGAGCAGGTCGGGCTCGCCAGGCATCTCCAGCAGCGCCTGATTGCTCAGCTTGTGGGCTTCCTGCAAGCGCTCGGCCTGACGCAGAAGCTGGATCTCGATCAGGTAAAAGCGCACGCGCTCCTCATCGGTCGGGCTCAGGGCGCGAGCTTGGGCAAGGCGATTTTGTGCTTCAGCAAGTCGTCCAGCCTGCATGTCGATCTGCGCCATGCGCAACAGCGCTTCGGTGGCGAATTCGCTGCCTTGTGTCTGCGCGTACCAGCGCATGGCGGCCTCCATCTGGCCGCGTTGCTCGTCCAGTCGCCCCAGATAGTAGGCTGCGGTCGCTGTACGGTCTTTTTGACGATGCAGGGTTTTGAGTTCGCGTTCGGCGGTCTTGAAATCGCCGCCCTCCAGCGCCATCAGCGCCACGGCAAAGCGCAAATCCTGATCGTTGGGCGCTTTTTTCAGCATATTGGCCAGCAGGTCGCGCGCGTCCTGGCTGCGCCCCGCCTCATGCAGCGCACGCGCATAGGTCAGGCGCAGGCGCTGATCTTGCGGGAATTGTTGCAGCATATCGCGCAAAACCTCCACGCCTGCGCTTGGGTCGTTTTGGCTGAAATAGCTGTCGGCCAGCAATAAATAAGCATCCCTGCGCTTGGGATCAATGCGAATGGTTTTATGCAAGGCCGCACGCGCAGCGTCGAAGTCCTTGAAGTTCAGTGCTACCTGAGCCAGGGTGAACCAGGCATCGGCATCATTCGGGTAGGCTTGGGCGAGCTGGTGCAGCAGAGGGAGGATGGCGTTGCCCTCGTGGATCAGTACGCCAAGAATCTGCTGGAAGCTCTCTTTGCGCGCGGCCTCGCTGGCGGGCAGGTTGCGTCGGATGATCTCCAGCGCCTGTGCGTCCTGTTGAAGGCGTACAGCCAGCAGGACTTCCATCGGCCAGCGGCTGGCGTTTTGGGGTTCCAGCTCAATCCACAGAGCTAGCGCCTGGTCGCTGGTGGGGGTGTCGCGTGCCAGCAGGGCGATTTTCAGCGCACGCTCCGCCGTGCGCGGGTCGCGGCTCAACCTGGCCGCTTGCAGATAAAACGCGCCGGCTTGGGCGATTTGACCTTTGCGTCCTGCCAGTTCGCCCTGCATCAGCAGATAAAGCGCTTGGGCGCGTTGATCGTTCTTGCTGCCAAGACCCTGGTTTGCCGGGAGGATGAGAAGACTCTCGCCTGGGAAGGGAGTTGCATCCCCGGTAGCCGTCGGTTGTGCAAGGCTCGGATGGTTGGCGCAGGCCGTCAGGCCAAGGCCTGCGCCCAAACCGAGCAGGGCAAGGAGTGACAGTGACAGGACACTAAGTTTGGGCATGGAGGTTCCTCATAAGGCCTGCGCATTCTAGCAGGATGTTGCGCCTGGCTTGTCAATGTGGGGCGAATGCCTGAAAATCCAACGCCTTTCATTTACCTGCGGGTTGGTATCATTCCCTCCATGTCGATTATCGCCTTAGGCCTGAATCATCGTACCGCGCCGCTTTCGGTGCGTGAGCGTGTGGCCTTTACGACTGAGCGCCTGCAACACGCCCTGCGTGAGATGCTCAGTCTGCCGCAGGTGCGCGAGGGAGCCATTGTATCCACCTGCAATCGCACGGAGGTGTATGCCGCCGTAGGCGAAATGGGTGAACATGAGATATTACGCTGGTTTCCCGAGACCCACGGTCTGACGGATGCCGAAGTGCGTCCTTATCTTTATGTGCATCACGAAATGGAGGCGATTCGGCATCTGTTGCGCGTGTCATCCGGGCTGGATTCGCTGGTGTTGGGCGAGCCGCAAATCCTGGGGCAAATCAAGAGCGCCTATGCCCAGGCCGGTGAAGTGCGTGCTGTCGGCCCTTTGTTGAATCGCCTGTTTCAACACGCCTTTTCCGTAGCCAAGCAAGTGCGTACCGATACGGCGATTGGCGTGAGTCCGGTGTCGGTGGCGTTTGCGGCGGTCAGCCTGGGCAAACAGATTTTCGGTGACTTCAGTCGCAAAACGGCGTTATTGATCGGTGCGGGAGAAACCGTCGAACTCGCAGCGCGCCATCTGCATAGCCACGGTATCGGGCGCATGGTGATCGCCAATCGCACCATTGAACGTGCCCATGCGCTGGCCGAACCGCTGGGTGCGTATGCCATTGCCCTCAGTGAGCTGGGCGAACATCTGCATGAAGCCGACATCGTGATTACCGCCACCGCCAGCACTTTACCGATTCTGGGCAAGGGCGCGGTGGAAAGCGCGCTTAAACGCCGCAAGCGCCGCCCCATTTTTATGGTGGATATTGCCGTGCCGCGCGACATCGAACCGGAAGTCGGCACGCTGGAAGATGTGTACCTCTACACCGTGGATGATCTGGAACAGGTGATTGACGAGGGGCGGCGCTCGCGTCAGGAAGCCGCCTTGCAGGCCGAGGAAATCATCGACACCCAGGTTGGGCATTTCATCGACTGGTGGCGCGTGCAAGGCGGCGTGGCGGTGATTCGCGAGCTGCGCGGTCATGCCGAACAGCTGCGTGATGAAGTGTTGGAGCGTGCGCTGCGTGAGCTGGCGCATGGACATTCCGCCGAAGATGCCTTGCGCCACCTGGCATATGCGCTGACCAATAAGCTGATGCACGAGCCGACCGTCGCCCTGCGCGAAGCCAGCGCCGACGGACGGCATGAACTGGCGCTGGCCGCGCGCCGGCTGTTTGATCTGCATGGTGATTAGCGGGGGGAACCTTCGCCAAAGCCGCGCCTTTGGCGCAAATGGTCACGCATCGACTCACAACAACAACGAACCATTGAATGCAAGATTTTATTTTTGAGCGCCTACAGCGCCTGGCCGAGCGCTTTGAAGAAATGAGCGCGCTGCTCTCCAGCCCGGAAATCATCAACGACCAGACGCGCTTTCGTGACTTATCCAAAGAATACGCCCAGCTTGAGCCGGTGGTGTCCAGCCTGCGCGCCCATGATGCGGCCAAGCGCGATCTGGCCGCCGCGCAAGACATGGCAAGCAGCGACGATGCCGATATGCGCGCCATGGCCGAAGAAGAAATCGCCCTGTTGCAAACGCGCCTGGCCGATTATGAGAAAGAACTGCAAACCCATTTGCTGCCCAAAGACCCCTTCGATTCGCACAACGTATTTCTGGAAATCCGCGCCGGCACGGGCGGCGACGAAGCGGCCATTTTTGCCGGTGATTTGCTGCGCATGTACCTGCGCTATGCCGAACGCCAACGCTGGCAGGTGGAAATTCTCAGCGCCAGCGAAGGCGAGCACGGCGGTTACAAGGAAGTGATTGCGCGCCTGCAAGGGCAGGGCGCGTATTCGCGTCTGAAATTTGAATCCGGCGCGCACCGCGTGCAGCGCGTGCCGGAAACCGAAGCGCAAGGCCGTGTACACACCTCGGCGGCTACGGTGGCCATCCTGCCCGAACTGGATGAGGCGGAAGAAATCGACATCAACCCGGCGGAATTGAAGATCGACACCTTCCGCTCCTCCGGCGCGGGCGGGCAACACGTCAACAAGACCGAGTCAGCGATACGCATCACCCACCTGCCGAGCGGCATCGTGGTCGAATGCCAGGAAGAGCGTTCGCAACACAAAAACCGCGCACGGGCGATGGGTTGGCTCAAAGCCAAGCTGGTGGATATTGAGCGCAATGAACGCCAAAGCGCCCAGGCCGCTGAGCGCAAGAAACTGGTCGGCTCCGGCGATCGCTCCGAACGCATCCGCACCTACAACTTCCCGCAAGGGCGCATGACCGATCACCGCATCAACCTCACCCTCTACCGCCTAGACGAACTGATGCAAGGCGGGTTAGAGCAGGTTATCGAACCGCTCAGCCAGGCACACCAGGCGGAATTGCTGGAAGAGCTTGGGCAGGGCGTGGGCGGGTTGTGAGTTGATAGAAGTGCCTTCAAGAATAGGACTTACGCAATATGGCGGTTTTCACCCCCCCTTTGATGGGTGAGCGGCCGTGCCGAGGGGGCTGTTGAGGAGAAGGTGGTGAAATTGGCACAAGTCTATGTTTTGGCAAAGCTTGCCCCCTCTCCCCAGCGGCTTCGCCCCCCTCGCTTCGCTCTCCCCGCGAGGGGGCTAGATCCGGGTTTTGCGTTAGGGAAACGCTGATTTATTCAGTATTTCTCGCTTGAGCCATCGCGGACATGAACGCGAAGCTGGCGTTAGCCCGCCGCGATGGGCGAGCTGATTGATTCCATGGATGGAATCAATCAGCATCTACCTGGTGGTTTACAACGTTTCCGAGGCAAATTCCGCCAGACGTGAGCGTTCGCCGCGCAGCAGGGTGATGTGGCCACCGTGCGGCCAGCCCTTGAAGCGATCAACGACGTAGGTCAGGCCGGAGGTGGTTTCGGTCAGATACGGCGTGTCGATTTGTGAGATATTGCCGAGGCAAATCACCTTGGTGCCGGGGCCTGCGCGGGTAATCAGGGTTTTCATCTGCTTGGAAGTCAGGTTCTGCGCTTCGTCGATAATGAGGAACTTGTTCTGGAAGGTGCGGCCACGCATGAAGTTGAGCGAGCGGATTTTGATGCGTGCGCGCACCAGATCCTGGGTGGCCTGGCGTTCCCATGAGCCGCCGCCTTCCACGCGGGTGAGTACTTCGAGGTTGTCCATTAGTGCGCCCATCCACGGGGTCATTTTTTCCTCTTCGGTGCCGGGCAAGAAGCCGATGTCTTCGCCCACGGGGACGGTGACGCGGGTCATGATGATCTCGGAGTAGAGGTTTTTTTCCAGCGTTTGCGTCAGGGCGGCGGCGAGGGTGAGCAGGGTTTTGCCGGTGCCTGCCTGGCCGAGCAGGGTGACGAAATCGACCTGCGGATCCATCAAAAGGTTGAGCGCAAAGCTTTGTTCACGGTTGCGTGCGTTGATGCCCCAGACGGTGTTTTTCGGCAGGGTGTAGTTGTTGCACACTTCGACAATCGCCGCGCCGTTTTCATCATGCGCGCGCACCACGCCTTCAAATGGGCTGTTGCCTTCGATGTAGATGAACTGGTTGGCGTTCCAGTCGTCGGTCAATGGGCCGTGGATGCGGTAGAAGCTGCGGCCTTCTTCCTGCCAGGCGTGCAGGTCTTTGCTGTGGGTGTTCCAGAAGTCCGAGGGCAGGGCGCTGATGCCGGTGTAGAGCAGGTCAACATCGTCCAGCACCTGATCGTTTTCGTAGTCTTCGGCCATGATGCCGAGTACGGTGGCCTTGATGCGCAGGTTGATGTCTTTGGAGACCAGCACGATCTGGCGGTCGGTGATTTCGCGCATCAAAGCGAGGGTGACGGCGAGAATGTCGTTGTCGGCCTTGAAACCGGCCATGGCATCCGGCAGGTCGGTGCGCATGATGCGGGTCTGGATAAGCAAACGCCCGGAGCTGTGGAGCAGACGACCGTCGCGGAAGGGGTGGCTGATGAGAACGCCGGCTTCAATTTCACTTTTGTTGGCATCGGCGACCAGGTCATCAAGGAAGCGCGTAGCCTGGCGCACGTTGCGCGCGATTTCGGAAATGCCTTTTTTCAGGTTGTCCAGTTCTTCGAGGACAACCATTGGCAGGAAGATGTTGTGTTCCTGAAAGCGGAAGAGGGCGGAGGGGTCGTGAATCAGAACATTGGTGTCGAGAACGAACAGGCAGGGACGGGTACGTTCGTGGTGAATCATTAGATTGCCTTAGCTTGGTGTAGAGGTTCGCAATGTGTTCAGTTCTTCGAGGACGGCTTGTGCATGGCCCGGGACTTTGACTTTACGCCAGGCGTGTTGGGTGTCTCCTTGGGGGGTGATGAGGAAGGTGCTGCGTTCAACGCCGATGTATTCTTTGCCGTAAAGTTTTTTCAATTTGATGACATCAAAAAACTGACATAGTTTTTCGTCAGGGTCGCTGATGAGATCGAAGGGTAGCTCAAGACGGGCGCGGGCGTTGTGGTGGCTTTTGAGGCTGTCGCGTGAAACGCCGAGGATGCGTGCGCCTGCTTTTGTGAACTCGGGGGAGAGCAGGGCGAACTCTTGCGCTTCTTGCGTGCAGCCTGGCGTGTTGTTTTTGGGGTAGAAAAACAGGACGAGCCATTGATTCAGCAGATCTTCGGGCAGATTGAGCATGCCTTGGGTGCTGTGCAGTTGGCAGGCTGGGAGAGCCGTCAGGTTTTGCATGAAATTAAAATCCTTGTGTCTGGTCGGTGCGAATTGATGCGCACAACCCAAATGTTGGCCGTGCGAATCAATTCGCACCGACGTGTAAAAAATGTCTAACGCACGGGATCAAGGGTGGCATCCAGATTAAGTTCGTCGCACAGGTCGAAAAAGGCTTCCTTGAGTAAAGCCAGTCGCAAGTTGACAGGAATGTCCACTTGCATGCGCAGGGTGAGCATTGGGGTGGCGTTGTGCGGCGAGTTGTAAGGCATGGTCGCTACGTCACGGATATGGATGCCTTGTGCGCTGAAAAACTGGGCGAGTTGATGGGTCATGTCAGGCGTATTGAGGCCGACGACATCCACGGCGTAGCTCATGTGTTCTTCAGTGGGTGCGGGTAATTCCGTGCGTACCATGTGCAACGCCATTTCATGCTGGCTGGCGAGCTGTTTGAGCGCGATTTCCAGACGGCTCAGACGATCCCAGCTCCCCGCAATCAGCAGTGAGGCGGCGGATTGCTGGCCAAGCGATACGATGCGGGCATCCTGAAGCAGGCATTTGTGCAAGGCAATCGGGCGGGTGATGCGCTCAATGAGGCCAGGGGTGTCCTGGCTGAGCAGGGTGATGGCGAGATAGGTTTGCATGGCATCTTCAGGCTCGTTTTGGGTGGAGTGTACACGTCGAAGCGCTCAGGCAAAATTAGGAGCCGTCCGTTATATTTAAGCGGGCTGTTTTCTTGCGTGACGCAGTATCTGACGGGTAGTATGCACCGATTGTGTGGCTTGGGTTTCTGGCCTGTTTTTTCGCGCGGGGATGGATGGCATGTTTCATGGGAGTATGGTGGCCTTGGTGACACCGATGCGGGCAGATGGGGCGCTGGATGATGCGGCGCTGCAACGCCTGATCGAGTGGCATATTGCTGAGGGCACGGATGTTATTGTCGCGGTAGGCACGACAGGAGAGTCCGCCACGCTGGATGTGCATGAGCATCTTGAGGTGGTGCAGCGTACTGTGGAATATGTCGCGGGTCGCGTCCCGGTGATTGCAGGCACGGGCGCCAACAGCACGCGCGAAGCGATTGAGCTTTCGTCTCAGGCGGTGAGTTTGGGGGTGGATGGCTGCCTTTTGGTTACGCCGTACTACAACAAGCCGACCCAGGAAGGTCTGTATCGTCATTACATGGCGATTGCCGAGGCCGTGCCCGCGCCGTTAGTGTTGTATAACGTACCGGGGCGTACAGCCTGCGATATGCTGCCCGTTACAGTGGAGCGTCTGGCTGATGTATCGAATATCGTCGGGATCAAGGAGGCTTCCGGTTCGCTGATACGCACTCAGGAGCTGCTTGATCGCCTTGCGGGCAGGGTTGAGGTCTATTCGGGAGATGATGCCATTGCGCGTGAGGTGATGCTTCAGGGCGGACGCGGGGTGATTTCGGTCACGGCGAACATCGCACCGCGCGCCATGGCGGCCATGTGCAAGGCGGCCTTGGCGGGCGATGCCACAGTCGCCGCTGAACTTGATGCGCCACTAGCCGGTCTGCATGAAAAGCTGTTTATCGAGTCCAATCCCATTCCCGCAAAGTTTGCCCTGCATGTCATGGGCATGATTGAAGAGGGGATTCGCCTGCCTTTGACCTGGCTTTCCAGGGAGCACAATGCTGCGGTGCTCGAAGCGATGGCCGGGGCTGGTATTGAAACGACGTTTAAGTAGCAGGAATACTGATTCACGCCATTCATGGCGTGAATCGCATTGGCTGAACGCGGTACATATTCGCGCTAGCCGTATCGAATCAAAGCGTTAAGTCTTTGATTCACAATTTGGGGCATCCTGTCCCCTTGTGGGAGACGCTGCATCAATGCAGTGTTTCCCTATCGAAAGCGCTCACAAGAATGATTCAGGTTTTGGAGATAGAGACAATGCGATTCACGGTTCCTGTGCGTGTAAGGTTTTGGGTGCCTGTGGCGGTGATGCTGAGCATGAGCGCTTGTTCTTCCATTCCCGGCCTGGGCAAGGAGGAGCCACGCGAGGCGCGACGCTATGCCAGCTTGCCCAATCTGGAGGTTCCGCCTGCCTTTACGGCTCCTGACCCATCCCTGAATACCGATGTGCCGCGTGCGGCCTCCGCGCTCGGCGAAGCGTCCAAAGGCGAGCGCATGGGGACGACGGGGGTATTGCCCAAGTCGGCCAGTGTGAATGTTGAGGGACCGCCCGATGCGCGTTGGTTGAACGTGGCCGCCGCACCCGAGGCGGTGTGGCCGCGTTTAATCAATTTCATGCAGGCCGAAGGCTATCCCTTGCAACGCCAGGATCCCAAGCTTGGGGTGATGGAGTCCGATTGGGTGGGCAAGGGCGAAAACGCACCGGAGAAATCCGGTTGGGAGTCCTTGCTCAAGGGTATTACCAATTTCTTCTTCAAGCCTGAATATATGGATCGGATGCGCATCCGTATTGAGCGGGGCGATGGCGACACGCAAACCCGTGTATTCCTGACCAGCCAGCGTATGGGTCTCACCGAAAAGAGCGAGCCCATTAACGGCACGGATTATGAGGGCTTCAAGTGGGCGGCATCACCGGAAAACCGTGAGTTCGATGCGGAAATGCTGGAACGCCTGATGGTGTATCTGACCGGCAACGAGGAGCAATCCAAGGCGCAGATCGCTGCATCCTTGCAGCCGCGCGTCAGCTTCGTCAACGAGGAAAACAAGCAATACTTGTTGCTCGATCAGTCCTTGCCCGTCGCCTTTAACCGTACCCGTGCCGCTGTTGAGCGTCTGGGTTTCGATATTGTGAAAGGTGATCTGGCTTCTGAGAGTCTGCAACTTAGTCACCCCAATCCGCGTCGTCTCTATCAGGGCGTTGCTCTGCGGGGTGTTGAGCTGAAGCCGAGCATTGGCACGACACCCGTGACGCTGACCTTGAATTTCAAGCCATTGAGTGCGGCCAAGACACAGATGAATATGAATGACATCAAGGGCGACAAGGATTTGCCGCAGTTCTCTAGCGTGCTTGGGCAACAGCTTGCCAGCCAGTTGCGTTAATCGGCTGCCGGGAGCTGCTACGTGAGCAAGCTTGCTTCACAAGCGCCTGACGATGATGCCCTGATGGCGCAGCATGCCGCCGCTTCGCGGCATGGCGTGGCGGCGCATTTTGTTGAGCAGCTGCGCGTGGGGGAGGAGGTATTGGATATAGCTCTGGCAGTGATTCCTGCCGGAGCTTTTTTTATGGGTTCCCCGCTCAAGGAGTTTGCACGCAAGGAGAGTGAAGGGCCGCAGCACAAGGTGACGGTGCAGCGTGATTTTGCCTTGATGCGCCACACGGTGACGCTGGGCGACTATGCGCGCTTTTGTGATGCCACGGGCTATCCGCGTCCGCGTCGTTATAGCTGGACGGATGCGCAGTTTCCGGTGTTTAACGTGTGTTTTGTGGATGCTGAGGCTTATGCGGCATGGTTATCGGAGCAAAGCGGACATCGTTATCGCCTGCCCACTGAAGCCGAATGGGAATACGCGGCGCGTGCCGGAACGGAGACAGCTTTTGCCTTTGGCGACAAAATTCATCGTAACGAAGTGAATTGTTCGGGCGGTCTGCATTGCACGCGCGGCTTTTATTTTTGCGGCTTGAGTCGGCCAGTGACCGTGGGCAGCCTGCCCGCGAACGCCTGGGGCGTGCATGAGATGCACGGCAATATGCAGGAGCTGGTGCTCGATCATTGGCGTGAGCAGTATTCGGGCATACCGCGTGTGGCGCATGAGCCCTGGCTGGGAGGCGATGAGCGCTTGCGTGTGGTGCGTGGCGGTTCATGGTTCGATGCGCCGGGAATGGCGCGCAGTGCGGCGCGTTGGTATCGCGAACGAACGGAATTTGATTTGAATTTGAGTTTTCGTCTGCTGCGTGAATGGGGTGGTTTGACATGACGCACGGCGTAAAGCTGTTGCCAACCATTGCCTTGGGCGCTTGGGGTTGGGAACACCCGGAGTGGGTTGGGCGTTTTTATGCGGATGATTTGCCGCCGGAATGGCGACTGACCTTTTATGCCAATGAATTTGATGCCGTGGGTTTATATGCGGCGGGCTGGATGAATCCGTCCATTGAGACGCTGGAGCAATGGATAGAAGACACCCGTGAAGATTTCCGCTTTCATCTGGTGATGCCCTCCATGCTGCTCAAGGGGGATGAGGACGTGTTCGGTGACATTGCCGAACGCTTGAGTCTTCTGCAACCAAGATTGGGGTCGATCTTGCTGAGTGTGGCTTCGGAAACCTGTCTTTCCATGCTCGGGCTGCTGGTGCCTGCCGGGGTGCCCTTGTATGGCCTGCACGCCGGGCGTTTGCTGCCCCAGGCCATGCCGGATTTTCATGCGGTGATGGATCCTGCGACAGCGCCGCTCATTCTGCTCGGCGCGGAGCCGGAGGTGACTTCAGCGGCGGTGGTGCGTAGCCAGCAGCGTACCATGCGTGCGGCGATGGATGCGCTGGCGCTGCGCGGGCAGACGACGATTTTGCTGAACGATGAGCCGCAAAGAATGCTGGCGCGGCTGGAGGCCATGCGCTCCATGCGCGCTTTGTTGGGTTGGCAATGAGTGCTGAGAACCCGGGCAGGGGTCAAACCGAAGCGCTGATCGAGATTCGTAACCTCAGTTTTGCGCGTGGTAACCGGCTGATTTTCGATAACATCAGCCTGAGGATTCCACGCGGCAAAATCACCGGCATCATGGGGCCGAGTGGTACCGGCAAAACCACCTTGCTGAAATTGATTGGCGGCCAGCTGCGCCCCGATGCGGGTGAAGTTTGGCTGGACGGACAGAATGTGCATGCTCTGCCACGCAAGGCGTTGTTCGAGCTGCGCAAGCGTATGGGAATGCTGTTTCAGCATGGTGCGCTGCTGACGGATTTGTCAGTGTTTGAAAACGTGGCCTTTCCTTTGCGTGAACATACCCGTTTGCCGGAAAGTATGATCCGTGATCTGGTGTTGATGAAACTCAATGCAGTGGGGTTGCGCGGCGCACGCGATTTGCAGACCGCTGAGCTTTCAGGCGGCATGGCGCGGCGGGTGGCGTTTGCGCGTGCGCTGGCGCTTGACCCGGCGCTTGTGATGTTTGATGAGCCGTTTACCGGTCAGGATCCGATGACACTGGGCGTTTTGGTGCGCCTGATTCGTAATCTGAACGATGCCCTGGGGTTGAGCAGTATTCTTGTGTCGCATGATGTCGCGGAAACCTTGTCGATTGCCGATCACCTTTATCTGCTGGCGGATGGGCGGGTGATTGCTGCGGGCACGCCGGAGGAGATTCGCGCCGACACCTCGCCTTGGGTGCAGCAGTTCATGCAGGGGGATGCGGATGGGCCGGTACCGTTTCATTATCCAGCGAGCGATTTGAATACGGATTTTCATCTGCCCAAGCGGGGATGTGCGCCATGACGCGCACCATCACGCGCTTGCTGGCGGGTCTTGGGCATCGCGTTGTGGAAGCACTGGCGCGACTCGGACGCTGGTTTGGCTTTATGCTGGCCTTGTTACCCGCCTTGCCTGCCTCTTTGCTGCGCCCAGCCCTGGTGGTGGATCAGCTCTATCAAGTGGGCGTGCTTTCACTGCAAATCATCCTGGTGGCCGGGGCATTCGTCGGATTGGTGCTGGGATTGCAGGGATACTCGATTCTGGCGACCTATGGTTCAGCAGAGTCGCTGGGTGTGGTGGTCGCATTATCGTTGGTACGTGAGCTTGGGCCGGTGTTGACCGCGCTGCTGTTCGCGGGGCGCGCGGGTTCGGCGCTGACGGCGGAGCTGGGGCTGATGAAGTCCACCGAGCAATTGGCGGGCATGGAAATGATGGCGGTTGACCCCCTCAGGCGCGTGGTCGCGCCGCGTTTCTGGGCAGGCGTTATCGCCATGCCCTTGCTGGCGGCGTTATTTTCCCTGGTCGGTGTGTTCGGCGGTTACGCGATTGGGGTCGGTCTGTTGGGTGTGGATAGTGGTTCGTATTGGTCGCAAATCCAGTCCCAGGTCGATTTCTTTGATGACATCGTGAATGGCGTGCTGAAAAGTCTGGTGTTTGGTGTGGTCGCGGCATGGATCGCCTTGTTTGAGGGGTATGATTGCCTGCCGACCGCCGAGGGTGTGAGCCGCGCCACCACGCGCACAGTGGTGAATACTTCACTGGCGGTTTTGGGGTTGGACTTTATTATGACGGCGCTGATGTTTAACGTTTGAGTGATTTCTGGAGCTTGCTTCGTGCTGAATACACATGCGCGTGATATTTGGGTTGGATTGTTTGTCGCCTTGGGTTTGGCGGCGTTGACTCTTTTGGCCTTGAATGTGAGTAATTTGTTAAGCCTGCCTTCGGCCAAAGGGTATGTAATAACTGCCGAGTTTGACAATATTGGCGGTTTGAAACCGCGCGCGCCGATTAAATTGGGGGGCGTGGTGGTCGGGCGTGTGGAGAGTATTTCCATTGACCCTAAAAGCTTTCGTGCCGTAGTGGGTATGAATATTGAGTCGAAGTATTCAATCTTCCCCAAAGATACTTCAGCGGCCATTTATACATCGGGATTGCTGGGTGAGCAATATATCGGTCTGATGCCAGGCGCAGAGGAAGAGGTACTCAAGGCCGGTGAGCGTATTGCCATGACTCAGTCTGCCATTGTGCTGGAAAACCTGATTAGTCAGTTTTTGTTTCAAAAAGCGGCTGAAGAAAACAAGAAATAGGTGAAGGTATGAATGAGCTTATGCAAAAGATTCGATTTAGTCCCGTCTTGCTTGTGCTGTCAGTGGTAATCGCTCCAGGGCTGGGCTTTGCCGCAAGTGTGAATCTCGATCAGGCGGTGGAGATGGCGTTAAATGCCGACCCGCGTATCAAGGAGCGTGAGGCCGTGGTGGAGCGGGCGCGTGGCTTGCTGGATGAAGTTTATGGCCGCGCAGGATTGCGGATTGATGCCAATGCTTATGTTTCGGCGGTTCCTGGGGTTGAGGGTGGTATCTTTCAAAATGGCGCAAAAACCTGTACCACCTGCACCCTGCGTGATGATGCCGGCAAGTTCAACGACGGTGTTTCGGTCTTGGCGGGTTTGCAGTTTGCCTTGGTGCAGCCGCTTTATACCTTTGGCAAGGTGGAAAATTATTCCAAGGCAGCGGAAGGGAATATTCAGGTGCGTGAAGGTGATGTGCGCCTGAGTCGCGCACAAACCCAGTTGGATGTGCGCAAAGCCTATTACGGTTATCTCACGGCGCGCGATACGCGCATTTTTCTGGCGGATTTAATCAGTAAGGTCGAATCTGTTATTGCAGCGGTTGAGAAGCGTAAAGCCTCCGGTAAAGCGGTTTCCGAGGGCAATCTGTATGCCTTGCAGGCGGTGCGTGGTTCGGTGGGGCGCTATTTTGCGCAAGCCAAGGCGATTGAGGCGGTGTCGATGGATGGCTTGAAAACCCTGGTCGGCGTGCCGCTTTCTTCTCAGCTTGAGGTGAGTGATACGCATATTGAGCCGGTGGCGCTCCCCGAAAGCTCGGTGGATGAGCTGGTGAAAGTGGCTTTGGCGCAGCGCGAAGAAATGGCGCAAGTCGAGGCGGGCATGACGGCTTTGCGGGCGATGGTCAAGGCGCGGCGTGCCGAGATGTACCCGGATGTGTACGCGGCGGTGGTCGGCGGTGCAGCGGTGGCGCCGGGGCGTGACACGCTGGATAACCCGTATATTTTCGATAATTTTAATCATGCCTACGCAGCGCCCGTCTTGGGCGTGGGCTGGAATATCCGTCCGGGTTTGGTGAATGCACAAACACGGCAAGCTGAGGCGGATTTGCGTGAAGTGACCGAGAAAGCCAATTTTGCACGTATCGGTATTCCTTTTCAGGTAGCGGAGGCTTATCACCGTGCCAAGGGCGGGGCAGAGGCGACGCAACAACTCAAGGAAGGTTTTATTGCCGGTCGGCGCTGGTTTACCACGGTATTTATGGATAGCGAGGCCGGAGCAGTGGATATGGCCTTATTGGTCGAAGCGTTTCGCACCTATACCACCATGTATGGCGATTACCTTTTGGCTATCAATGATTACAATATGCAGGTGGCGCAATTACGCCATGCACTCGGTGAATGGAAATAGGAGGAATGGACATAATGCTATTGTCACGTCGAACTTTTCTGGTTGCATTATTGGCTCCAACTTTAATTTTGGGCTCTTCAGTGAGTTTGCACGCAGCTTCCAGCGTGGATGAAAGCGCAATGAGCCTGGTCAAAGCGACTTCGGACGAGGTGCTTGCGGCGATTAAAGCCAATGAGGAAAAAATCAAGGCCGACCCCAAAGTAGTGAGTACTTTGGTCGAGAAAATCGTATTGCCACATATTGATTTTCAAACCATGAGCAAGCTGGTGTTGGCGGTTAACTGGCGCAAAGCCAGCGCGGCGCAACAGGCTGCGTTTACCGATGAGTTTCGCGCTTTACTGGTGCGCACTTACTCCAAATCGCTAGGCGAATACGACGGGCAAAAAATCACCTATTTCCCCATGCGCCCGGAAAGTGATCCCAAGGAAGCTTTGGTACGCACCGAGATTCAGGCCAAATCAGGGATGCCGATTCCGGTCGCCTATCGCCTGCGCAAAAACGAGCAGGGAAGCTGGAAAATCATCGACGTGGTGATTGATGAAGTAAGTCTGGTGACGAATTACCGCAATACCTTTGCGCAGGATGTGCAGCGCGTGGGAATGGATGGTTTGATTAAGCAGCTGCGTAACAACAATGCTGAGGCTGGGACTTAAGCGGGTTTGTGTGACCGTGGCTTGAGCCAGGTCGCCGCGTATGCAGCGCCAAGCAGGGTCAGGGTCAGCACCGGGCCATAGGGCTGATCGAAGTGTAGCGCAAGGAAAAAGGCGACCAAGTGCGCCGCCAGACCTAAGGTGAGGGCGAGCAACAGGGCGTGCGACCAGCGCGATGTGAGCTGAAAAGCCATGCGTGCGGGCAGGAAGGCCAAGGCAAACGCGGCCATCACGCCAAGGCTGGCAGCGGCGAGCGCGAGGCTGCCGGCGAGCAGCAATTCAATTTCCAGCTTTTGCCTACGGCTGACGGGATGCGCAGGAAACAGCCGTTCACGCTGGATGCTGCGGGTCAAAGCGGGCAGCAGGATGCTGGCCAGAGCCAGGCCGATGGCAAGACCGAGGGCGTGTTCCAGGCGGGTGAAGTAGAGCTGACCGTCGATCATCATGCGCCCGACCTGCTCAGCGGAAGGCAGATTGGCAAGCAGCAGCAGGCTAAGCCCCCAGGTGGCGAGGAGGAGCACGATCAGGCCGTCTGCCGAGCGCGCCAGCCAGGGTTTGAGCAACGCCGCCGCCGTCGCGCCGAACAGTGCGCCGGGGAGTGTCGCCACACCGAGCAGTGGGGCGGCGACCATACCTAATCCGCCCGCCTGGGCGTAACTGAGTGCCGCGAGGCTTTCGTTGCGCAGGCGCAGCAGCAGGCCGCACCATGCCAATAGAACGGCGGCAATGCTGCCGGTGAGCAGGGGCAGGTGGAAGATGCTGTCGATGTTCATGTCATGGCGCAGGTAATTCAATCAAGCGGGTGCAGTGCGTTTGCAGCCAGTTGAGATCGTGGCTGATGAGCAGCATGGCGGCGCGGCTGTGGTGCAGCGCTTCGGATAACCAATGCGCGCCCACTTGATCGAGATGGTGGGTCGGCTCATCCAGCAGGATTACATCCGCCGTGCGATTTAGCGTGACGCAAAGCGCAAGTTGCTGGAACTGACCGCCGCTAAGGCTGTCGCAACGTGCGTTAAGCCGTGTGTGCAGACGCTCAGGCAATACCGAGGGTGTCAGCCCCGCAATATGCAGGTAGTCATGGAGCGAGAGCGGCCAGCCGAGTGGCCGGGGTGGGTGTTGTGGCTGGTAGCTGATCTCAAGACCCGGGCGCGTGACAAGCTCAAGCGTGTGCTCGTGGCGCAATCCGGCGATTTGCTCAAGCAGCGTGGTCTTGCCGCTGCCATTTGCGCCATACAGGCCGAGCTTCTCGCCGCTGTACAGCTCAAACGCAAAGGCAGGGAGCGGATGGGCGTGGCGGCGGAGGCGCAGCAGGGGCTCAGGGCTTGCGTGCAAGCGTTGCCACCCATTGTTCAAGCATGGCCAGATAGCCTGACAGATCGGCCTGTGCGGAAGGCTCCATCGACAGGACGGCCACCTGCATACCCAGCTCTCGCGCCAGCATGTTGGCACCATCTTCGGCCTGATACGGGGCGCGAATGACAAGGCCGGGCTTGCCGCGCAAGGTTTGAATCAGTTCCTGCAAATGGCTGGCGGTCGGCGGCACGCCGGGAGAGGGTTCGAGCGTACCGAGCAGGGGAATGTTGAAGCGGCTAAGGAAATACAGCGCATCTTCGTGGTAAAGCACAACACCCGGTGCGGCTTGCAGTCGCTGGCTGGCCGTTTGGCTGAAGGCGAGCAGGCGTTGCGCGGTGTGTTCGGCACGGCTACGGTACTCTGCGGCATGAGCCGGATCGAGTTGTGCCAGCCATGCGCCCATGAGCGTGGCCACGCGAGCCATGCGCACCGGATCCATCTGGATATGCGGATTGCCTTGTTTGTGGATGTGCCCCAAAAATGGGTTGCCTGCACGGGTTTCCTGGATGAGTTCGACCTGGCCGGTGGCGATGAACGAACCGGGTTGCCCCGGCTGGATGCGCCGATTGCCTGCTTGTTCCAGCACGGCAGGCAGCCAGCCTTCTTCCAGACCTGCACCGATGCTCACCAGCCCGTCCGCGGTGCGCGCAAGGCTTATCAGGCTGGGTTTGGCACTCAAATCATGCGGGTCGCGGTCGGGCGGAGCCATTACGCTCACCTTGACCGGCTCGCCGCCGATCTCACGGGTGAGCGCGCCGAGGCTGGCGGTGGTGGTCAAAATATCCAGAGCCTGGGCGGAAAAGCTCAGCAATATGCCGCAACACGCGCTCATAACAAGCAGTAATGTGTTTGATGGCATGGGCTTAGAATCCGTGTGCGCCGTGCGTGCCAAAGTTGATTTGGTACTGCAGGAAAAATTCGTTGTAATTTTTATGCACAGCCTGGGCTTTTTCTACGCCCGGAACGTCCTCGGCAAAGCTGCCGGAGATATTCGAGACCTGAAAACGCAGCAGCTGATTATGGCTGATATTCCAGGTCACCACGCCGCTGATGCGATCGAGGTTATCAAAGGTGCTGGTATGGGTCGGGCCGACGGTTGCAGCGGCACGACGGGCTTCGTGAGTCATGCCGGAGGATTCCAGACGTGCGCCGATCTGCCAGCGCGGAAAAATGCCATACAGCGCCTGGATGTAGGCGGCATCCACGCCAAGATCGCGCGGCTGACCGACCAGCCTGGGTTTGAGTTCGTGGTAAACAAGGTTCATGTCCTTGTTTTGATACCAGTATTCGCCTTGCAGCGTGAAATCACCTATGCCTCCCTCACCGGGGGCATCGTAACGATAGCGCATATCAACGCCGAGCATCGAGGCCTCGCCTTGTAGTCCATGCATCGCATCGTTAATGCCGGGATGGTATTCGTGCAGCTCCTGATGCAGGCCGGAATGCACCCAGGACACGCCGCCGAGCACCTCGTGATTGGGCGCGATTTCTCCGCCCATTTTGGCAAAGGCTGTCCACACGTTCGGCCAATGCCCCTTGCTTTCAAAATAAATCGGTTTACCGGTTTTATCGTCCAAGGTTGGGCCAATGCTGGCGGCAATACCCTCATTACCGCCGGTCAAGGCTTCAACACCCAAGCGCAAATAGACCGGTGTGGGCGCAAGCCAGTTGAGCTGTGCGCCCGTCCCGTTCAGTGCGCCAGCAAACAACATTTCATAAGGCAGAGCCTGATTGATGAAATCCCAAGCGTGCGGATGTTTGTTGTTCAGATAACCGATGTCGCTGAGCATTTTGCCGCCTTTGAGTTGCAGCCCGGCCGGTAAAAACTGGGTGCGCAGCCATGCCTCTTCCAGCTCCAGCCCATCGCTGCTCATGGATAGATTCATGCGCCCATCCAGCCAACCGGGGGCGAGCACGCCAAAAGCGGCCTCTGCATTATTGAAGTTCAAGCCGCTCTTGAAATCACCGCCGTGGCTGTGGCCGCCTTGCTCGCCTTCGTGTCCATGTCCGCCATGCACATTGTAAATGCCCAGGGAGTCCTGTACGCGCAAATTCTGGGTGGCATCATAGGCAACGCCATCAACAAAAAAGGCGGCTGAAAAGCGCACATCCGGCAAGTCGTTTTCGCTCGGGGTGTTTGCGCCTGCGGGCAGGGAAAACAAAGATGCGCCGAAAATGCTGGCGCTCAAAAGCGGACGAACCATGCAAAGCCTCATTAGTTATTTTATAACGTAGTGAGGTCATTCTACATGCCTGAGTGTTTCAGACAAGCTATCCGATGCTTGCCGTGAAGATATGGCGCTTCTCTGGAGTAGGTGTCTGATGCTGATGAGGGCTTTTATCCCGCCTCATGCCCATACAGCTTGTGATAAAGCCCTTTCTGCTCCAGCAGCGCCTCATGTTCGCCCTGTTCAACGATGTGTCCGTTCTCGAATACCAGTACCCGATCCGCCTGGCGCACGGCGGAGAGGCGGTGGGCGATGATGATGACGGTTCTGCCCGCCAGCGTAGCGCGCAGGTTTTCATGCACACGCGCTTCGGTGGTGTTGTCGAGCATGGAGGTGGCTTCATCCAAAATGACCACGGCCGGATGGCTGAGCACCATGCGCGCAATCGCCAGGCGTTGGCGCTGGCCGCCGGAGAGGCGCACGCCCTGACGACCGACCAAGGTGTCCAGACCGTTGGGCATGGCTTCGATGGTGGAGCGCAGTTCGGCTACATCCAGCGCCTGCCAGAGTTCGTCATCACCATGCAGATGTCCCAGACACAGGTTTTCACGGATCGTGTCGTTAAAAAGCGCGGGCTGTTGCAGAACCACGGCGACATGCTCGCGCACCACGGGCAGGCCGATCTGTTCGATGGGAACGCCATTAAATAGCACCTTGCCCTGCTGCGGGGTGTAAAGCCCGAGCAAAATCTGCGCCAGCGTGGATTTGCCGCCGCCGCTTGCGCCTACCAGGGCGACTTTTTCGCCGGGGGCGATGGCAAGGGTTACGCCGTCGAGCACCGCTTGGTCATCGGTATAGGCGAAGCGCACCTCGTGCAGCCCTACGCCGACGGCGGTTTTGCCAGCGAAGGGGTTGTGCAGCTGCGGGTAGTCGGGTTCGGGTTTTAGTGCGGCGAGAGCATTCAGGCGAGCGAGCGCGGCATGGGCAGCATAAAAGCCAAACTGCACGGAAACCAGTTCCTGCACCGGCCCCATCATGAACCACAGATAGCCGAATACGCCGATCATCACGCCGATGGACAGGTCGGAAAACACCACAGTGAGCATGGCCAGGGCGCGGAAAATGTCGAAGCCGAACAGAAATACCATAAAGGACAAACGGTTGAGTGCGTCGCTTTGCCAAGCGTGCGCGGTCGCCTGGTCGCGCACGTCACGCGCCAGCTCAGTCACACGCGCGAGGTAATGTTTTTCGCGGTTGGCGGCGCGCACCTGCTGCATCACGTCCAGCGTTTCAGTCAGCGCTTGCTGGAAGACCTCGAACGCCTTGTTTTCGCGTTTTTTCAGCTCTTTGACGCGCTTGCCCATCTGCATGGTGAGCACGATCACCAGCGGGTTAAACAGCAAAATAATCAGCGCAAGCTGCCAGTTGATATACAGCAGCACCGCCGCCGTGCCGACCAGCATGAGCAGGTTGACCAGAAAGCGCGCTACCGTCTGGCCAAGAAAGCTGTCGATGGTTTCCACGTCGGTATTCAGCCGCGAGGCCGCGCCGCCGCTGCCGAGGGTTTCGTATTCGCTCATTGACACATGGCGCAACCTGTCGAGCAGGGCGCTACGCAGGCGGAAGCTGACATCCTTGCTGATCTGGGTAAAGGCGCGCATTTGCCATACATTCAAACCCAGGGCGATCAGGCGCAGCAGCAGGGTCAAAACCATGACGGCCACCACGTACAGCACAGGCCCCCACCAGCCTTGTGGAAAGAATGCCTGGGTGGTCTGCACCAGAAAACCTGGCTTATGCAGCAAAACCTCGTCCACCAGGAGAGGCAGCAGCATGGGTAGGGGCAGGCTGACCAGGGCAGCGAGAATGGCTATACCATTCGCTTGAAATAACGCCTTTTTGTGCAGGAGAGCCCAGTCACGAATAGTGCGCCATGTAAATACGACCTTTTTGCAGCTTTCTCCTGGAGAGGTGGGGACAGAGGGAAGCGCGGATGAAGCCAATTTTTTAGACCTGTTACTGCGATGCACGGGGTATGCTCTGCAAAATTTATGAGGGGATGGATTATGCGCTTAAGTCTTGTGCTCACCAGCTTGATCTTGCTCGGCGTACTAAGCGCCTGTGGACAAAAGGGCGATTTGTATCTGCCGGACAAGGTGGCGGATAAAAAAGCGCTGTCGTCCGGCGCAGCGCAAGCGAAGTATTGATCCTTGCCTGAATGATGCGTGAATGGATGGGAGCGGGCTTGCCCGCGAAGCCTTCAACATACGCTTTTTCGCGGGCAAGCCCGCTCCTAAAGTTCAAGCTATATGCGTGCCGCATCAATAGGCTGTGCTGTGTACGCCCTGCGTGGGCGCAAAATATAGGATAATCGGCGCACTTTTTTCTAGTGATAGCGATGGATATGACGCATTCGACTTCTGCTTTTATGCCGCGTGATGGTGTTTTGTACGCGGAAGACGTGGCTTTGCCGAGCATTGCCGCAGCGCATGGCACACCGACCTATGTCTATTCGCGCGCAGCGATTGAGGCAAACTTCAATGCCTATGACATGGCTTTTGGCCATTGGCCGCATCTGGTGTGCTTTGCGGTCAAGTCGAACAGCAATCTGGCGGTGTTGAATGTGTTGGCGCGCCTGGGGGCGGGGTTTGACATCGTCTCCGGCGGTGAGCTGGAGCGGGTGCTGGCGGCGGGCGGCGAGGCGGGCAAGATCGTGTTTTCCGGCGTGGGCAAGTCGCGTGAGGAAATGCGCCGCGCCCTGAGCGTGGGCATTCGCTGCTTTAATGTGGAATCCTTGCCGGAGCTGGAGCGGCTTAACGAGGTTGCACTGGCGATGGGCACGCGTGCGCCCATCAGCTTGCGCGTCAATCCGGATGTGGATGCCAAGACCCATCCGTATATTTCCACCGGCCTGAAAGACAATAAATTCGGCATTGCGATTGAGGAGGCCGAGGCGGCGTATCTGCGTGCGGCGGCCTTGCCCGGTTTGCAGGTACTCGGGGTCGATTGCCATATTGGCTCGCAACTCACCGAATTGCGTCCGTTTATGGATGCGCTGGATCGGGTGCTGGCCTTGGTCGAGCGTTTGGCCGTGCATGGCATCAAGTTGCACCATCTGGATTTGGGCGGCGGGCTGGGTATTTGTTATCGCGACGAAAGGCCGCCGCAACCGGCGGAGTTGGTGGGCGCGCTGATGGCGCGCTTGGCGGGTATGGATGTGGAGATCATGCTGGAGCCGGGGCGTTCGATTGTCGGCAATGCCGGGCTGTTGTTGACCAGGGTGGAGTTGCTCAAGCACACGCTGCACAAGGATTTTGCCATTGTGGATGCGGCGATGAACGATTTGATGCGCCCGGCGCTGTATGGCAGCTGGATGGAGATTGTGCCGGTGGTGCCGCGCTCTGAGGTGGGGCGTGAGTACGATGTGGTCGGGCCGGTGTGTGAGACCGGCGATTTTCTCGGCAAGGCGCGTCAGCTCAGTCTGGTCGAAGGCGATTTGCTGGCTGCCAAGGGCGCGGGAGCTTATGGTTTCACCATGAGTTCCAACTACAACACGCGCCCGCGTGCCGCCGAGGTGATGGTGGATGGCGCGCGCGTGCATGTGGTGCGTGAGCGTGAACTTTTGCCGGATTTGTGGCGTGGTGAAAAGGTGTTGCCGTAATGGAGCTTGCTTGATGGACTTTTCTTGGAATAGCACCCATGCGGCCTTGTGGCATGTGCGTCAGCAGATGTTGAAGCCCGTGGCCGAAGCCGATCTGGATACGCCCGTGCTGGAGCGTCTGCCGGGCATCGGGCACCCAAAAAGCGCCTCGTTTTGCCACGATGCGCGGTCGGCGCAGCGTGCGGCAGGGTCGTTTGAACGTTCGCGAGCCGTCTCATGAACCACGGCAAAACGCCTGCGGCAAAACACGCCTTGCCGGATGATGAACGCGGGCAGCGTTCCGCGTTGTTCGCAGGCCTGCGCCGGGTCTTCGCCGCCAAATGGCTGATGCCGACGATTACACTGCTGATGTTTGGGCTCGCCGTGTCGGCGATGTATCACATGCTGCACGAGGTTCAGCCACAACAGCTGTTGGCCGGGTTACATGCCATGCCATGGAGCAGTCTGGCCTTGTCGGTGCTCTTCATGGCCTTGAGCTTTGTGTTCATGATCGGCTATGACGCTTCTGCCCTGTTTTATCTGAAAAAACGCCTGCCCTGGCGCACGGTGGCCTTGGGGGCGTTTACCGGTTATGCCTTCTCGAATACGGTGGGCATGGCGCTGGTATCCGGTGCCTCGATTCGCTACCGGATTTATGTCGAAGCCGGGCTGGATGGCCTGGACATTGCCAAAATCGCCGCATTTTGCGCGCTGGCGTTTGGGATTGGCGCGCATGTGGTGGCGGCGGCGGGGCTGGCGCTGCATCCGGATTTATTGTCGGAGCGTTTGCATATTTCTGCGGATGTATTGCGCGGGGTTGGGCTTTTGGGGTTGGCTCTGGCGGCGGGCGTGCTGCTTTGGCTGGTTCCAAAACCGCGTCATATCAAGCTTTGGCGCTGGCAACTGGATTTGCCGGGCTGGCGTTTAAGCCTGACCCAGTTGGCGATTACGGTGTTCGATATTCTGTTTTCGGTGGCCTGTCTGTATGTGCTGCTGCCTGCGGGCAGTGTGCCGTTCGGCACGCTGGTGCTGGTGTTTGTGCTGGCGGCTGCGCTGGGGGTGGCGAGTCATGTGCCCGCTGGCCTTGGAGTCTTTGAGGCGGTGATGATTGCGGCGCTGGGTGAGCATGTGCCTCTGGCGCAGTTGATGGTCGCGCTGGTGCTGTTTCGGCTGATTTA
Organism: uncultured Halothiobacillus sp.; assembly: GCA_964618025.1. Classification (GTDB taxonomy): domain Bacteria; phylum Pseudomonadota; class Gammaproteobacteria; order Halothiobacillales; family Halothiobacillaceae; genus Thiofaba. Next base: position 28,537 of record CAZTYJ010000001.1, read on the forward strand.
TTACCTGTTGCCGCTGTCTTTGGCGATGTTGCTGTTGGTGTGGCGTGAGGTGCGTTTGGCGCGGGGGCGCGCCGTCACGAGCCTGGGAAGTGCCTCGCCTGCGGCAGGTTCGCGTCTGGATGGATTGCGTGCGCCCATCGGTATTTTGGGCGATTGGGGTGCACGTCTGGTGCCTCTGGCGACGGCGGGGCTGATGTTTATTGCCGGGTTGGTGATGCTGGCTTCGGCGGCATTGCCGGGGGTGCCGGAGCGTCTGGCGTTGCTGGACGAAACCTTGCCCTGGATACTGGTCGAGGTGTCGCATGTGCTGGCGGCGCTGGTAGGCTTGAGTCTGCTGTTTTTGGCGCGCGGTTTGCAGCGGCGGCTGAATGGCGCGTATGTGTTGAGTATGTTGCTGCTTGGGCTTGGGATTGTGTTCAATCTTGCCAAGGGTATGGATTTTGAAGAGGCGGGCGTGCTGGCCACGGTGGCGCTGGTGCTGTTTTTAAGTCGCAAGGAGTTTTATCGGCACACACGCCTGCTGGATTCACCGTTTTCCGGCGGCTGGTTTGTGGCCGTGTTTGCCGCCTTGATCGGCATGTTGGCCTTGACGTTTTTTGCCTTCAAGGGTGTGGCCTATTCGCCGATGCTGTGGTGGCAGTTTGGTCTCGATCATGATGCCGCGCGTTCACTGCGGGCCACGCTGGGGGTGGGGGTCGGGGTGGCACTGCTGGGCTTGATGGTGCTGTTGCGCCCGCCTTTACGTGTGCCGCACACGCCGAACGCTGCGGTATTGGCTCATGCACAAGCCATTGTTTCAACTCAGGATAACGCTTCGGCCAATCTGGCTTTGCTGGGCGACAAGTCGATTATGCTGAACGATGAAGGGAATGCCTTCATCATGTTTGCCCGCCAGGGGTCGAGTTTTGTTGCGCTTGGTGACGCAGTGGGTAATGTGCCGGAAAATCCCAATGCGCTTGAGGAGTTGAGCTGGCAATTCCGCGAGCTGGTGAGTCGTGAGGGCGGGCGGATTGCGTTTTATCAGGTGCGGGCGCAAAACCTGCCGATGTATCTGGATATGGGGCTGACCCCGCTGAAAATCGGCGAAGAGGCGGTGGTGTCGCTGCCGGATTTTGAGCTCAAGGGCAAGCGGCATGAGGCCAATCGCTACATCGTAAATCGCGGTGAGCGTGTGGGTCTGGCGTTCGAGTATCTGCCGGCGGCGCGTTGGGATGAAGTGTTCGCTGAGGTCAAAGACGTGTCCGATGCCTGGCTGGCGCAGCGCAATGCGCGTGAAAAGCGTTTCTCGCTGGGGTTGTTTGCCGCAGAGTATGTGCGCCATTTCGATGTTGCGCTGTTGCGTTTCGAGGGGCGCATTGTGGCCTTTGTCACCGTCTTGCGCACGGCGACGAAGGTTGAGCTTACGACCGATATCATGCGTCAGCGAGCCGATGCGCCGCGTGATGCCATGCGTTTTTTACTTTTGAAGCTCATGCTGTATGCGAAAGCCGAGGGTGTGCAGCGTTTTTCGCTGGCCATGGCACCGCTGTCGGGGCTGGAGGGACGTCGTTATGCGCCAGTGTGGCAACGCATTGGCGCGGCGATTTATCAATACGGCGGCGCGTATTACAACTTTTCCGGCGTGCGCCAGTTCAAGGAGCAGTTTTACCCGCAGTGGGAGCCGCGTTATCTGGTCACGCAGGGCGGGCTTGATCCGGCGATTATTCTGGCCGATGTCGCCATGCTGGTCGGTGGCGGCGTGCGTGGGGTGTTGGGGAAGTGATGAGCGCTGCCAGGCTGTTGCTGCGATTGCTGATGCTGGTGTTGTGTGGCTGGATGAATCTGGCTTTGGCAGTTGCAACTGAACCCCTGAACGAATTCCTGCCTAGCCGCGAATGGGGTACGCCGGAGCTGTTTCTGCCTGCGTCCAAAGCGCGGGATGTGCTGTTGATGTTTTCCGGCGTGGCGGGAGTGGAAGCCCAAGATCGTCAGGCGGCAGAGCGTTTGCGTTCACAAGGCTACGCGCTGGCGCTGGTGGATAGTGCGGCGCTGGTGCGCTGGGCGAAAGAAGATCGTGCAGCCTGTCTGGAACTGGCCGCCGTGGGGCAGTGGTTGAGCCAAACCATGCAGCAACGTCTGGGGCTGGAGGATTTTCGTCCCGCTGTCGTGCTGGGGCGTGGCGCTGGCGCATGGGTGGTGCATTCCCTGCTGGCGCAGGCGCCGGAAGGCGTATTCCAAGCGGGTTTAAGTGTGAATTTTATGCCGGGCAACCCAACGGCGCGCCCGCTGTGCGGAGTCGCTACGGTGGCGGCGGATCGGCATGTCGCCCCGGATACGGTTTTGCATGGGGCATGGGCGCTGGCTGCGACACAGGCACTGAATTTTGATGCCGTGCGCTATGCGCGTCAGGCGGCAGCCGCAGGCGATCAAACGGAGCCGTGGGTGAAACAGGGCAAGGACTACGCGGAGTTGGCGAGTGCGTTTATGTTGTGGGTGAACGCGCCACGGGCTAGGCTCTCCCGTTCAACGCTATCCGCCATGCCGGTGGTCGAGCTTGTGCCGCAGGCCAAGGCGCGCGACCCGGCGCTGGAGAATATCAGCGTGGTGTTTTTTTCCGGCGATGGCGGCTGGCGTGATATTGACCAGCAGGTCGGACGCGCTTTGGCGGAGGATGGGCTGCATGTGCTGGGTATTGATGCGCTGCGCTATTTCTGGCGCAAGCGCACTCCGCAGGGTGTAGCGGCGGATCTTGCGACGCTGCTCGCACAGCACGCGCCTGCCCAGCCAAGCCCCCCGCCCAGGCTGGTACTGATCGGCTATTCGTTCGGTGCGAATATTTTGCCTTTGGTGTACGCCGAATCACCGCCAGCCGTGCGCGAGCGTGTGATGTTGAGCGTATTGCTCTCGCCGGAATTGCGCACCGACTTTGAAATTCACATGGCCGGGTGGTTGGGCGCACAGGCGGGGGAACATGCCACGCCGATTTTGCCTGCGGTGTTGAAGATGCCCGCCGCGCAAGTGGTGTGTGTGCAAGGCATGGAGGAGGGAGATGACAGTCTGTGCAGCCAAGCCGCGTTGGCGCAGGCGGGTATTACGCTTGTGCGCCTGCCTGGCGGACACCACTACGACGAGGATTATGTGGCGTTGGCGGGGCGGATTGTTGCGCTTATCCGGCAGCGTACCCCTGAATCAGGGAGGCGCTGATTTATTCAGCGTTTCCCTGGCGCATCCAGGCGCGCAATAGCGGTGTTTGCGGAACCACGCCGCGCCACAGATGAAAACTCTCTGCGGCCTGTTCCAGCAACATGCCCAAACCATCGAGCGTTTGAGATGCGCCATGTGTTTGACCCCAGCGCTGGAATGGCGTGGGCTCTTTGCCATAGGCCATGTCGTAAGTCACGCCGTCATGTTTGAGTAGATGATCGGGCAGGGGAGGGAGTTCGCCACTCAGGCTGGCAGATGTGCCGTTGATAATGACATCAAAGCGTTGTCCTTGCAGGTCTGGGTAGCCACACCCCTGAACCGAAGCGCCCAGGTCAGCGAAATCCTGCGCAAGTTGGATCGCCTTGTCTGCGCTGCGGTTGGCGATGACGATGCGGGCGGGCTGTTCGGCGAGGAGTGGCGCGAGCACGCCGCGTACTGCGCCGCCTGCGCCGAGAAGCAGGATATTCGCATCCTGCATTTTTACTCCGTGGTAGCGCAGATCACGCACCAGGCCAATGCCGTCGGTGTTGTCGCCTTCAATGCTGCCATCGGCATGAAAAATCAGGGTGTTGACCGCGCCGGCGCGCTGGGCGCGCGGTGTTAAGCGGCTGGCAAGGGCGTAAGCCTCAAGCTTGAAAGGCACGGTGACATTCATGCCTTTGCCGCCTGCGGCGCGGAAGTCGTATACGCTTGACTTGAAACCATCCAACGGCGCGAGCAGGCGCACATAATCCATGTTTTGTCCGCTTTGTTCGGCAAAGTGGCTGTGGATGTACGGCGATTTGCTGTGGGAAATCGGGTTGCCAATCACGGCGTAGTGGTCGATGTTCATGGTGGTTTGGATTCATCAGGGTTTAAGTGATAGGTATTGGCTATTGAGACTGTGTGAAATTCCAATTTCACAGCCCGCGTTGTGCTGTTTATGCTGAACCCGAACTCCAAAATCGTTGGGGATGTTCGCAAGGCTTGGTTTTTAACTCTATCGAGGTGTGCAGCATGTTTGAAAGTCGTGAAGGCCAGAAGGTGCCGAAGGTTGTGTTTCATACCCGCCAGAATAATGCGTGGGTGGATGTTACGACGGATGATCTGTTCAAGGGCAAGACGGTGATTGTGTTTTCGCTGCCGGGGGCGTTTACCCCCACCTGTTCATCCAGTCATGTGCCGCGTTTCAATGAGTTGGCACCGCTGTTTTTTGAGAACGGCGTGGACAGCATAATCTGCATGTCAGTCAACGACACTTTTGTGATGAACGAGTGGGCGAAAGATCAGGACGCGCCGCATATCACCTTTATTCCTGATGGTAACGGCGAGTTTACCGCAGGCATGGGGCTGTTGGTGGATAAGGACGAGCTTGGCTTCGGCAAGCGTTCCTGGCGTTATTCCATGCTGGTGCGCGACGGTGTGATCGAGAAGATGTTCATCGAGCCGAATGTAGCGGGTGATCCCTATGAAGTGTCGGATGGCGATACGATGATGGATTACCTTGCGCCGGGGGCGAACAAACCGGCCTCCGTACTGGTGTTTAGCCGTGATGGCTGCCCGTTCTGCGCACGCGCCAAGGGGATGTTGGCGGATGCGGGCATGGCTTATGATGAAATCACGGTAGGCGGTGATGAGGTGACCATTCGTGGCCTGCGTGCCGCAACGGGGCGTGAGAGCGTGCCGCAAGTGTTTATCGACGGTAAGCATATTGGTGGTTCGGATGACTTGAGCGCGTGGTTCGCCGCGAAGTCATAAGCTTGAAAGGTCTTTGGGTTCACAATAAAACCCCGGGCGGTGTTGATGCCGCCCGATTCATTTTTAGCAGTCGCAGAGGACAGAAATAATGAGCACCCCCCAGGATTTTGATGTGATGGTCTTAGGCGGCGGAAGTGGTGGCTTGGCTGCCGCAGAGCGTGCCGCACAACTTGGCAAGCGTGTGCTGTTGATTGAGCCGAAAGCCTTGGGTGGAACCTGTGTCAATCTGGGCTGCGTACCGAAGAAGCTGATGTGGTATGGCTCACAAATAGCGGAAAGCCTGCGCAATGCGTCCGGTTTCGGCTTTGATGTCGAGGTCAAAGGCTTTTCCTGGAAAACGCTGGTGGATGCACGCCGTACCCAGGTGAAAGGCATTGGTGAGTGGTGGGAAGGCTATGCCACAAGAGATCTTGGTATCACCTTGCTGAAAGGGTATGGGCGCTTGGTGAATGCCAATACCGTGGAGGTGGATGGACAGCCGTACAGCGCGCCACATATTGTGCTCAGCACCGGTGGTCGTCCGTTTGTGCCGCCGATTCCGGGCGCGGAGCTGGGCATTACCTCAGATGGTTTCTTTGCGCTGGATGAGCAACCCAAGCGCGTGGCGATTCTCGGCGGCGGTTATATCGGCGTGGAAATCGCGGGCTTGATGCGCTCCTTTGCTTCTGAAGTGACGCTGGCCGACATTGCGCCGCGCATTTTGATGCCATTTGATTTGATGTTGAGCGAAACTCTGAGCCAGCACATGCTGCATGAGGGTATTCAGCTCAGAATGCCTTTCCGCACAACGGCTTTGCGCAAGACTGAAGCGGGTATTGTGATTGACGGCGCAGAAGGTGAGGTGCTTGGTCCGTTTGATTGCGTGATCTGGGCGGCGGGTCGCAAGCCGAATACCGATGGAATCGGGTTGGATGCGGCGGGCGTGGAGGTGCAGTCGAATGGCTTTGTGCCTACCGATGAGTACCAGAACACCAATGTGCCGGGGGTGTATGCGATTGGCGACATGACCGGGCGTATGGCGCTCACGCCGGTGGCGGTGGCGGCGGGGCGGCGTTTGATGATGCGTCTGTTTGCCGCTCAGGCTGAATCCAAACTCAGCTACGATAATATCCCCAGCGTGGTGTTTTCGCATCCGCCGATGGGTAGCGTGGGCATGACGGAAACCCAGGCGCGCGAACAATTCGGTACGGCTGTGACGGTGTATCAAACCGGCTTTACGCCGATGAAGTACGCCCTGGCAGCGCATAAATCGCCGACGGCGATGAAGCTGGTGTGCGCGGGCGTGGAAGAAAAAGTAGTTGGCATTCACCTCATTGGCGATGGCGCAGATGAAATGTTGCAAGGCTTTGCAGTGGCGCTGAAAGCTGGCCTGAGCAAGGCGGATTTCGATAACACCGTGGCCATTCACCCGACCAGTAGCGAAGAGTTGGTGACGTTGAAGGCATCGAATCGTGTCAGTTGATTTGATGTTTTGATGTCACAAAAAACGCCGGATGAATTTCCGGCGTTTCTTTTTGGCTCACAGTACGGGCTTATCGTGCTGGGTAAGGCCCTGCATTTTTCTGTTCAGCCGCCTGTTTGACGGCCATATCGCCTTGGAACTTGGCTTTTTCAGCCAGCTTGGTCGCCTTGGCATAATCACCCTCCTCGGCAGCTTTTTCAGCTTGCTTGATTAAGTCTTCCTTGTAGAACCACTGATTATTGGCTTTTTTGGCGGCGGCTTGTGCGGTTTTGGCTTCAACGAGCGCCTTGTCGTAAGCGTCCGACGAGCCTGTAGACTCCGGCGTGCTGGCACATGCGGTCATCAAGGCCAATGCCGCAGCGATCGTCAAAGTCTTAAACATGGTGTTTGGGTTCATAATGCAACACATCCTCTTGGGTTGATGTCTTAGATTGACGTTGGGAGAGCGCTTCCTGGGTCAAGCTGTTGACCAGCTTCAGGATTGAGTTTACCGGGCATGGGGCAATCTCTATAATCGCAAAAATTGTTGCAAAGGAAAGTCTATCTTATGGTTCGCATTCTTGAGGAAGGCCTAACCTTCGACGACGTACTCCTCGTCCCTGCTCACTCGGTCGTTTTGCCGCGTGATGTTTCGTTGGTCACGCGCTTTACGCGCGACATTGTTCTGAATATTCCCATGGTGTCCGCCGCCATGGATACGGTGACGGAAGCCGCCCTCGCCATTGCCCTCGCTCAAGAGGGCGGTATCGGCATTATTCACAAGAACATGAATGCCGAACAGCAGGCGAGCCATGTGCGCAAAGTGAAAAAATACGAAAGCGGTGTCATTAAAGACCCGATTACCGTCACGCCGCAATCGACCATTCGTGAAGTGAATCAAATGGCGCGTTTGCACAATATCTCCGGCTTTCCGGTGGTGGACGGCCTGAATTTATTGGGCATTGTGACCCATCGTGATTTGCGCTTTGAAACCCAGTTGGATGCTCCCGTCAGCAGTGTGATGACCAAGCGCGAAAAGCTGGTGACCGTGCGCGAAGGCGCGAGTCGTGACGAGGTTTTGAGCTTGTTGCACAAACACCGTATCGAAAAGATTCTGGTCATTAACGACGATTTCCACCTGCGCGGCATGATTACCGTGAAGGATATTCAGAAGTCCAAGGACTTTCCGAATGCCTCCAAAGATAGCTATGGCAGCCTGCGTGTTGGCGCAGCGGTCGGCACAGGCGCCGATACCGAGGCGCGTGTAGCGGCCTTGGTCGAAGCCGGTGTGGATGCGATTGTGGTCGATACCGCGCATGGTCACTCCCAAGGTGTGCTCGACCGGGTGCGCTGGATTAAGCAGAACTACCCACAAATGCAGGTGATCGGCGGCAATATCGCCACGGCGCAAGCTGCGCTGGATCTGGTCAAAGCTGGGGCGGATGGGGTGAAAGTGGGCATCGGCCCCGGCTCCATCTGCACCACGCGCATTGTGGCAGGCGTGGGCGTGCCGCAAATTACGGCCATCAGTAACGTGTCCAGGGCACTGGAAGGCACAGGCGTGCCGATGATTGCCGATGGCGGCATTCGCTTCTCCGGCGATTTGGTCAAGGCGATAGTGGCGGGTGCCGACTGCGTCATGGTCGGCGGCATGTTCGCCGGCACGGAAGAGGCTCCGGGTGAAGTCGAGCTGTACCAAGGCCGTTCCTACAAGGCCTATCGCGGCATGGGCTCGATTGGTGCCATGCAGCAAGGTTCTTCGGATCGCTATTTCCAGGGCGAAAACGCCGCCGACAAGCTGGTGCCGGAAGGCATTGAAGGCCGCGTGCCCTACAAAGGCCCGATGGCGGCGATTGTGCATCAGCTCATGGGTGGCTTGCGCTCCGGTATGGGTTATGTCGGTTGCGCAAATATTGAACAACTGCGTACCCAGCCATCGTTTGTGCGCATTACCTCGGCGGCACTGCGTGAAAGCCATGTGCACGATGTACAAATCACCAAGGAAGCGCCGAACTACCGTTTGGATTGATGCCGCAGGTCGTTAAAGCGTTTTTGCCACACAGGCCACAGAGCGCACAGAGTTAAAAATGCCGGTTTTCTCGGCGGACTCTGTGACCTCTGTGGCTAAATAATTTTTTGCACTTTCTGGATGTGTTCCATGCAACATGACATTCACTCCGACCGTATCCTGATTCTCGACTTCGGCTCGCAATACACCCAACTCATCGCCCGCCGTGTGCGCGACGCGGGTGTGTACTGCGAGCTGCATCCTTGGGATATGGATACGGCGGCCATTGCGGCCTTCAAGCCCAAGGGCGTGATTCTCTCCGGCGGCCCCGAATCGGTAACCGAAGACAATCCGCCGCGAGCGCCGGAGATTGTGTTTAGCCTTGGCGTGCCGGTACTCGGTATCTGCTACGGGATGCAGACCATGGCAGCACAACTGGGTGGCAAGGTGGAGACCAGCGACCATCAGGAATTTGGCTTTGCCCAGGCGCGCGCGCGCGGCCATACCTGCTTGCTCAAGGACATTGAAGACCATACGACAGCGGAAGGTTTCGGTCTTTTGGATGTATGGATGAGCCACGGCGACCGCGTGGTCGATCTGCCACAAGGCTTCAAGTTGATGGCCAGCTCCGACGGCGCACCGATTGCCGGCATGGCCGACGAGAGCCGTCATTTCTATGGCGTACAGTTTCACCCAGAAGTCACCCACACCCGCCAGGGCGAGCGCATCCTCAATCGTTTCGTGCATGACATCTGCGGCTGCGCGGCGTTGTGGAACCCGGCCAATATCATTGAAGAGAGCATCGAAAAAATCCGTGCCCAGGTGGGCGCGGATGAAGTGATTCTCGGTCTGTCCGGCGGAGTCGATTCCTCGGTGGTTGCGGCCTTGTTACATCGCGCTATTGGCGAGCAATTGACCTGCGTATTTGTGGACAACGGCCTGCTGCGTCTGGATGAAGGCGACCAGGTCATGGCCACCTTCGCCCAGCACATGGGGATTCGTGTCATTCGCGTCGATGCCGAAGCGCGTTTTCTGAGTGAGCTGGCAGGCGAGGCTGATCCCGAAGCCAAACGCAAGATCATCGGTCGCGTGTTTGTTGAGATTTTTGAAGAAGAATCCAACAAGCTGCCGAATGCCATGTGGCTGGCGCAAGGCACGATTTACCCGGATGTGATCGAGTCTGCGGGCAGTAAAACCGGCAAGGCGCACGTCATCAAATCGCACCACAACGTCGGCGGTTTGCCCGCGCACATGCGTCTCAAATTGCTCGAACCGCTGCGCGAATTGTTCAAGGACGAAGTACGCAAACTAGGATTAGAGCTTGGTTTGCCGTATGCAATGGTCTATCGCCATCCCTTCCCCGGCCCCGGCCTGGGCGTGCGTATCTTGGGCGAGGTGAAAAAAGACTACGCTGACCTACTGCGCAAGGCCGACGCGATTTTTATCGAAGAACTGCGCAAGCACGACTTGTACGACAAAACCTCACAGGCGTTTGCCGTCTTCCTGCCGGTGCGCTCGGTAGGCGTGATGGGCGACGGGCGGCGTTATGACTACGTGGTGGCACTGCGCGCCGTCGAAACCATCGACTTTATGACCGCCCGCTGGGCACACCTGCCTTACGACTTCCTCGATCATGTTTGCCGCCGCATCGTCAACGAAACACGCGGTATTTCGCGTGTGGTGTACGACATTACCGGCAAGCCGCCGGGGACGATTGAGTGGGAATGAAACCGGCTCAAAATGCCCACCTATTGATGTGGCACGCATATATCTTGAAGCGCAAGGAAGCGGGCTTGGCCGCGAAAAAGCGTATGTTGAGGGCTTCGCGGGCAAGCCCGCTCCTAGCGTCCATTCAAGGTTCATTCAGGCAAGGATCAATAGTCTGTCTATGCTGAACACGAAGCTGCCGTAAGGCCGTTTTTTCGCAGGTTTGGCTTGCGGCCATAGGCTTGATCGAATGTATAAAAGTGCCTTTTATGAACTGCATGACAGCATGGAGCAACCAGCCTTGATGCGCGCCCATTCCGGGCGCTTGACGGCGTAGTGGGCATGTTCAGGCTGTTCGTCGTAGGGGTGGCGTAGGAGTTCGAGCAATGTGTGAATCATGGAAGGGTCACCCGTTTGAGCCTGGTCGATGGCCTGTTGGGCAAGGTAGTTGCGCAGGATGTATTTCGGGTTGACGGTGTTCATGCTCATGCGGCGTTCTGCTGGCTCGCGTGCGTCTTCACGCCGGCGGTCGAGGTAGCGGTACAGCCAGTCAAGAATCTGCTGACGGGTTTCCCCCTGAACCTCCTGGGGTGCGTACCACGCAGGTTGGAGGGTGGCGAGCAGGGCTTCGGCATTCTGAGTGTCGGGCAGGTCGGCGAGTGCGCGGAAAAACAGGGTGTAGTCGGTTTCGGTGAGAGCAAGCATGGTGTGCATGGCATCAATCAGCGCATTGTCGGTTTCGCCCTGGTGTGTGCGCAGGCCGAGTTTGGCGGCCATCATGGCGTTAAAGGCGCTGGCGTATTCATCACGGTAGCCATGCAGGGCGGCTTGCAAGGGTTCGGTTGCGCCCACCAGCGGCAGCAGGGCGTTGGCCAGGCGCGCGAGATTCCATTGGCCGATCAGCGCCTGGTTGCCGAAGCAATAGCGCCGACCTTGCGCGTCGGTGGTGTTGGGTGTCCACAGCGGATCAAAGCCTTCCAGCCAGCCATAGGGGCCGTAGTCGATGGTGAGGCCGAGAATGGACATGTTGTCGGTGTTCATCACTCCGTGGACGAAGCCGACGCGCATCCAGTGCACGATCATGTGCGCGGTGCGGCGCACGATCTCCGTGAACCAGGCGAGGTAGGTGTCCTGGTTGGGCGTTTTGCCCTGAGGGATGAGTTCCGGGAAGTCGTTGCGCAGGGTGTATTCCGCCAGCAGGCGCAGGTTGTGGTGGTCGCCGCGCTGTTTGAAGAGTTCAAAATTGCCGAAGCGGGTAAAGGATGGGGCGACGCGGCAGGTGATCGCGGCGGGCTCGATTTCTGGATGACCGTCGTAGAACATGTCGCGCAGCACGCCTTCACCCGCGCCGATCAGGCTCAGGGCGCGGGTGGTTTGGATGCCAAGGTGGTGCATGGCTTCGGAGCAGAGAAATTCACGCACCGAGGAGCGCAGTACGGCGCGTCCGTCGGCGCTGCGTGAGTAGGGTGTGCGGCCTGCGCCCTTGAGTTGCAGCGTCCAGCGTTCGCCTTGGGGGTTGATGACTTCGCCAATGTTGATGGCGCGACCATCACCCAGTTGGCCTGCCCAGTGGCCGAATTGATGTCCGCCATAACAGGCCGCATAGGGCTGCATTCCGGGGAGCAGGGCATTGCCGCTGAAGATGTCGGCAAAAGCCTGGGTTTGGCAGTCGGCTGCATCCAGCCCGAGCAAGGCGGCGGTTTCGCGTGAATAAGCCAAAAGATGGGGGGCTTTGACCGGGGTTGGGCGGACGCGCGAGTAGCACGCGCCGTACACCTGGCGCGAGCCGGGGTGCTCGTCCGGGTCGGCGGTCAGGTCGCGTACATAGCTGTTATCCAGCGTGAGTTGGTCAAGTGTCATAGGTCTTTTTTGCGCCGCCAGCGTTTGCGCATGGGTGCCGATTCGCCGCGTGTTATGGTTTCCTGATAAAAACTCACCAGGCGTTCGGCAATGCGTTCCTGTTGCCAGGCATCAGCGGCAATCACGGCTTGTGCGGCAAGACGCGCGGTTTTGTGCGGATGGTTCAACAGTTCGAGTACACGCTGGGCGAAGCCTTGCGGGTCATTGGGGGCGACCAGGCAGCCCTCACCTTCGCGCACAACATCGCGTGTGCCCATTTCCGCCAGTGCGACCACGGGTAAGCCGAGTGCCAAAGCTTCGACGAGCACCAGTCCTTGGGTTTCGGTGGCGGAGGAAAATACGAAGGCATCGGCTGCACGGTACAGGGCTTGCAGTTGACCATCACGTGGCAAGTAGCCAACGAAAATAACATGCTGCTCCAGACCGAGTTGAGCCGTAAGTTTACGCAGATGTTTTTCGGCAGGCCCTTCGCCCGCAAGCACCAGGCGCGCATCGGGGTGATGCTCAATCAGTGTGCACATCATATTGAGCAGAAATTCGACGTTCTTCTCAAACGCCAGACGTCCCACAAACAGCAGCATAGGCTGTGAAGACGATAAACCAAGCGCGCTGCGTGGGTCGGGTGCAGTCGGCGCACGCCAGGCCTCAAGGTTGATCCCCGTGGGAATGACGCTGATCGGGGTGCGCACACCGTAGCGACGCAAAATATCGCGCATGGCGAACGAAGGAGAAATCAGCGCGTTCACGGCGTTGCCCTGGTTGGCGGTCAAACGTCGCGCCGCCAGACGTAGCACGGAGTCGGGCAAGAAGGGGATGTAATGTTCCAGATATTGTTCAAAAAACGTGTGGTAGGTCTCAACCACGGGCAGCCGGAATTTGCGCGCGATACGCGTACCGGCGTAATGTGCAATGAAAGGCGTATGAATATGAATTAAATCAAAATGTTGCGGAGTGATGACTCGTAAGGTTCGGCTCAGGTCACGCCAGGTCATCAGACGGTCTTCCGGGTCAAACATCACCTTGCGCGCCGGAATGCGCAGCACCTTGGAATCGCTGCTTTCGTTTTGCTGCGGATAGTCGGGGACAATCAGCGTGATCTCGTGCCCAAGTTTTTCCAACGCGTGACGCGTCGTTTCAATCGAGGTGGATACGCCATTTACGCGCGGAAAGTACACGTCGGAAATCATCAAAAGGCGCATGGGTCATCCTTGAACGTAGGGAGTGGGTTAGTCGTGGCTGATCGGTGCGTCGGGGTCAATTTTTCCGCCAAACACGCTGTATTGGTAAATGTTGTAGGCAATCATCACCGGGATGAGCGTTCCGATGCCGAACAGCATGAAAATCAGGGTGTTGGCGGGGGCAGCGGCCTGGTCGATGGTGATCGCAGCGGGGACGATATACGGAAACCAGGTGGCCGCCAAGCCAATAAAGGAAAACAGGAATATCAAGAGGCTCCAGATAAAAGGGGTGCGTTCGGCGCGTTTTTTCAGTGCGCTGAACAAGGCGTAGAAGCTTAGCAAGGCTGCGAGGGGAAGCAGGGCAAAGGCAAAGAAGGCCGGGAATGCAAACCAGCGTTCAAAAATGTAAGGATATTGCAGGGGTGTCCATACGGTGATAATGCCAGCCGCCAGAAGCATAAGAATACTGAAGGTCATGCTGCGTTGATACGCATGGTTTTGTAACTCGCCGCTGAATTTGAGAATCATGTAATTGGCACCCAGGACGCTATAGCCCGCAATAACACCAAGCACGACCATTATGCTGAATGGTGAAAACCAGTCAAAAATACCGCCGATAAAGATTCCATTTTCAATCTTCATTCCGGCCAGCAAACCGCCAAGGGCAAACCCCTGGGCAATGACGGCAAGCAGGCTGCCAAAGCCGAAAGCCATGCCCCAAAGCTTTTTGCGTGATGAAAGTGCATAAAACTCAAACGAAACACCGCGTAGCATAAAACCGAGCAGCATCAGGGTAATGGGAATATACAACCCATGCAGCACGGTACCGTAAACCATGGGAAACGCGCCAAATAGCGTGCCCCCTACAATCACCAGCCAGGTTTCATTGGCATCCCAGATACTGCCGAGACTGCGCATCATGACACCACGGTAATGCTCGCTGGGGACGGCGAGGGAAAGCATTCCCATACCCAAATCAAAGCCATCCAGCACGACATAAAAGACCAGAAACAGACCGATAATCACAAACCATGCGGTAGCGAGCAGATGGTGGGTCGAGTCGAGAACAAGGCTGTCCATCAATAACCTCCATCATTCATTGAAGACATGGGGATATTTTTGTTTTGGATATAATGCGGCGCGGCTTCATACGCCGGCCCCTTGCGAATGACATGGCGCATGAAATAAAACGCAGCAATTCCAATGGCCAGATAAAACAGGGCGAAGGACGCAAGAGACCATTGCACGGCGGCCAAAGGAAGTTCGGAGACTCCGTGTTGGGTACGCATCATGCCGTAAACGATCCAGGGCTGCCGTCCGATTTCGCGCACCATCCAGCCCATTTCAACCGCAAGGTAGACCGCAGGAATCGCCAGCAACCAGGCGCGCAGCAGCCATTTTTTTTGTGCGATATGCGCAGCCTGCATTTGCCTGGATTGGCGCCAGAACAGCCACAGCGTCCAGAACGCCAGAGCCGCCATGAAAACGCCCGCCGCGACCATGACGCGGAACGCATAAAAGGGAATCCAGATGGGGGGCTGGTCTTCGGGGGGGAAGGCTTTCAAGCCCACCACAGTGCCGGTTAAAGAGTGGGTCACAATCAGGCTCAGGGCATCGGGGATCGTCCACTCCCACAAATTGCGTTGGTTTTCCTGATCGGGAATGGCCAGCACTGCCCAAGGCGCGCCCTTGCCTGGCGGGTTAGTTTCCCAATGGGATTCAATGGCGGCGAGTTTGGCCGGTTGGGTTTCTGCCAGCGCGCCGCCGGCAGAGTCGCCAATGAGAATTTGTAGCGGGGCGATCAGCACCAAGGCAAATACGGCATATTTGAATGCGGGCAGAAAGAAGTCGCTTTCCCGTTTTTTAAGTAAATAGTAAGCGCTCAAGCCCGCCACGACCACGAGGCTGAGCTGGATACAGGCGATGAACATATGCCAAAAGGCGTGCCCTAAATTAGGGTTGAAAACGGCAGCAAGATAATCAGTAACAATGAATTTACCGTTAATATACTCAACCCCTGCCGGGGTTTGCATCCAGGCGTTGGCCACCATGATCCAGAATACAGATAATGTGCTGCCTAAAACGACCATGCCAGTGGCGAAAAGGTGCATTTTTCCGCTGACCCTGTTCCAGCCAAACAACATAATGCCAAGGAATCCTGCCTCAAGCATAAAGGCCATGGCGGTTTCAAAGCCTAAAATATTGCCGAAGAAATCACCGCTTGCAACGGAAAAAGGCCCCCAGTTGGTGCCAAAGGCAAACTCCATCGGGATGCCGCTAATCACACCCACGCCGAAGTTAATCATGAAAATCCGTGTCCAGAAGCGCGTTTGATGGTAATAGAATAGGTTTTTGGTTTTTAACCAAGTCGCTTCCAGTCCAAAGATAATAATCGCCAGGCCAACCGTAAGTGGCGGCCATAGAATATGAAACATGGCAAGAAAGGCGAACTGTAGGCGCGATAAAAACTCCGGGTTTTGTAATAGATCCACTTTGTTTGCTCCTGGGGGGTTAACTTCCGCCTAAAAGCCGCTGCTCGGCGCGAGCCAAGTCTGCTTCTGTGCCATAAAGAATCAGGACATCGTCTTCTTGCAGTACGGTAGAGGGGGCGGGCATTTCTCCCTTGATTCCGCCCCGGCGTATGGCATCCGGGAAAACCTTGAGACCGTCCAGCGCTTCGCTCAGTGTGCGGCCAACAGCCCAGGCACCGGGGGATAGGTTGATGCTGGTCAGTGAGCATCGCAGAGCATGTGCTGCATCGACAGCTTCGCCGCGCCCCTGGAAAATATGACGCAACAGGCTGTAGTTGTCCTGACGAATGCGTTGGGTGCGGTGAAAGATTCGGCGCATGGGAATGCCCATATGACTCATCAGGTGCGAGCCAAGCATAAGGCTGGCCTCAAAGGCATCCGGGACGACTTCGGTGGCACCAGCATCAATGATTTCATCCAGCCGGTTGATGGAGAGCGCACGCACGAAGATCGGCAGATTCGGGTAGCTCATGCGAACTACGTGCAGGGTTTTGATGGCTGCATCGGTGTCGTGATGGGTGATGACCAGTGCGCGTGCTTTGTTGATCCCTGCGGCGTGGAGCATGTCCGAGTGGGTTGCGTTGGCGAAATGGACGTTGTAGCCGGCGTTTTGAGCCTTGGTGAGGATGTCGGGGTCAACTTCCAGCGCAATATAGGGGACATCTTCCTGATCCAGCAGGTAGGCCAGATTTTGTCCGACCCGTCCGAATCCGGTAATGATGACGTGGTCAGTTAAGTCGCTGTTTTTTTGCGAAATGCCTTCGCGCATTTCAACGTAAGTCTGCTGGTAGCTGCGGATGAAAAATTTTGCGATATGGCCATTCCAGCGCACGAGAAAAGGTGTGAGTATCATGCTTATCAATACGGCGGTGAGCACGATTTGCGTGGTGTCGTGGTCAAGCAGATGGTCGCGGGTTGCCAGCGTGAGCAGGGCAAAGCCAAATTCACCGCCTTGCGCCAGAACCAGACCGGTGCGCAGGGCGACCCCGGGTTCTTGTTTCAGACCTATGCCCACGCCGAAAATGATGAGGGTTTTCATCAGAATCAGCGCGACCAGCAGGAGGAGAGCCGGTGGAAGGTATTGCGGTAGAGCGTGCATGTCGAGCAACATGCCGATGGTGATGAAAAATAGACCAAGGAGCACGTCCTGGAACGGGCGAATATCACTCTCGATCTGGTGGCGAAAGGCCGTTTCAGAGAGCATGATGCCCGCGAGGAATGCCCCAAGTGCGAGGGATAAACCCGCTGCTTGGCTCATGGCCGCCGAGGAGAGCGCGACGAGGAGAACCGCAAGGGTAAAGAGTTCCGGCGAGCGTGCCTTGGCGATTTCATTGAACATGGGGCGCAATAGCCAACGTCCGGCGGCGAGCATGATGATGGTGAATAGAATGCCCTTGACAAGTGCCAGCGCGATGTCGTCGCCAATTTCATTGTCGCCGGAGGCCAGCGCGGGGATAAGGATCAGGAAGGGAATCACCGCCAGATCCTGAAACAGCAGAATACCCACGGCATTGCGCCCGTGGCGCGAATTGATTTCCAGTTGCTCGGCAAGAAGTTTGATGACAATCGCCGTGGATGACATGGCTAGAACACCGCCGATGACCAGCGCCGCAGGCAGGGACAGCTCCAGCGCCCAGGCCGCCAGAGCGGCGACCAGTGTGGTGATGACAACTTGCGCGCCGCCCATGCCGAGAACCGCTCGACGCATGGCGGAGAGCTTGCTGATGGAAAACTCCAGCCCCAGGGTGAACAGCAGAAAAACCACGCCAAATTCGGCCAGTATGCGGGTGTTTTCGGATTCGTGAATCCAGCCGAGTGCGTGAGGGCCAATCAATGCGCCAACGCCAAGATAGGCAAGAATCGGCGGCAGATTGATGCGGCGAAATACGGTGACCGCAATCACTGAGATGGCGAGTAGGAGCAGGACTTCAAATAGCGCGCTGTGGTGCATTGTGGCAGATCGCTGGATTCGGTGTGGTTTGGGTTATGAGCGCCTCCAGCCTATCATGAGCGCCAATGATATTTTTCAAACATTAGCCAACTTTTTATGACACACGCCTCCCATTCTCGTCCCGTTGTCCTTTCAGGGATTCAACCCTCCGGTAACTTGTTGATCGGCCATTATATTGGTGCCATCCGTAACTGGGTCAAACTACAACAAACGCATGATGGCCTGTTCATGCTGGTTGATCTGCACGCCATTACCGTGCGCCAGGATCCGAAAATCCTGCGTGAACGTAGCCTGGATTTCATTGCCTTGTACCTGGCGTGCGGTATTGACCCGGAACAATCCACTCTGTTTGTGCAGTCGCATGTGTCTGCACATGCCGAAATGGGCTGGTTGTTGAACTGCTATGCCTACATGGGTGAGCTAAATCGCATGACCCAGTTCAAGGACAAGTCGGCGCAGCATGAGGCGAATATCAATGTCGGTCTGTTTGATTACCCGGTGTTGATGGCCGCAGATATTCTGCTCTACCAGTCTGATCTGGTTCCTGTCGGCCACGATCAGAAGCAGCATCTGGAGCTGGCGCGTGATCTGGCCATGCGCTTTAATAATCTCTACGGCGAGGTGTTCACCGTGCCGGAGCCGATGATTCCCGAAGTCGGCGGGCGCATCATGAGTCTGCAAGAGCCGGAAAAGAAGATGTCCAAGTCTGATCCGAATGAACAGGCTTCGATTGCCCTGCTGGATGAGCCGGGCAAGGTGCGCAAGAAGCTGATGCGCGCGGTCACGGATTCAGACAATGAGATTCGCTTTGATCCGCAAACCAAACCCGGGGTTTCCAATTTGCTGACCTTGCTGGCGACGGTGTCGGGTGAGTCGATGGCGCATTGGGAGGCTCAGCTTGCCGGGCAGGGTTACGGCAATCTTAAAAAAGCCACGGCGGAAGCGGTGATCGCTTTTCTGGAGCCGGTGCAGCAGCGTTATCACGCATTGCGTGACGACCCTGGCGAACTTATGCGCATTTTGAACGTGGGTGCAGATAAGGCGGCAGAACGTGCAGATGCCACTCTGCGCCACGCCAAGGATGTGCTTGGCTTTATTCCGCGCAAGTGAAGCATGTTGTTTCGTTCATGAGTCCGATGCGCTACAGCCTGGACGATGTGCGCGGCCTTTTGCCGCCGCGTCGATGCGATGCTCACAAGGGACATTTCGGCCATGTGCTGGTGGTTGGCGGCAATCATGGCATGTCCGGTGCCGCGCGCTTGGTGGCCGAGGCAGCGGCGCGCCTCGGCGCGGGCTTGATCAGCGTGGCGACGCGCGCACAGCATGTTCCTGTGCTCACGGCAACACGCCCGGAGTTGATGGCTCATGCTGTGGAAGATAGCGCTGTGCTCAGCTCGATCATGCCGCGCGCCAGTGTGATTGCGCTGGGTTCAGGTTTGGGACAGGACGCTTGGGCGGCAGACATGTTCAGTGCCACTGTGACGAGTGATTTACCCAAGGTGATGGATGCCGACGCGCTGATTTTCTTGCGCAATCGTGCGGAAAAATGGGCGGATAACGTGATTTTGACCCCTCACCCCGGCGAAGCTGCGCGGTTATTGGGGTATTCAAGCGCGGCGATTCAGCACGATCGCCATGCTGCGCTGCTGGCCTTGCGTGCGCGTTTTGGCGGCGTATGGGTTCTCAAGGGGGCAGGGACGCTGATTGCCTGCGAGGAGGGGGTGTTCCAGTGTACGCACGGGCATCCAGGCATGGCCAGCGGTGGCATGGGGGATGTGCTGGGCGGGATGCTGGCTGCGCTGCTTGCTCAGGGCGTGCAGGCCGGAGCGGCGGCGCGTTTGGGCGTGGCGCTGCACGCTGCAGCCGGAGAGCGCGCTGCGCAAGCCGAAGGCGGGCGTGGCGTATTGGCGCTGGATCTGCTGCCCTATGCACGCCTGTTACTGGAGGAGGTTTGTCCATGTTGAGTTTGCATCTGGCGGATGAGGCTGCGACCCAGCATTTTGCTGCGCTGTTGGCCGAATCGGCACCGCCATCCGGCTGGGTGGCTTTGCATGGCGACTTGGGTGCGGGCAAAACCACGCTGGTGCGCGCTTTTCTGCGTGCCCTGGGCTTTGCCGGGCGCGTGGTCAGTCCGACCTACACCCTGGTCGAGCGGTATGAGCTGCCCGGACGGCATATTGCGCATTACGACCTTTACCGCCTGAATGACCCGGAAGAATTGGAGTGGATGGGCGCGCGCGAAGATTTTTCTGCCGACACGCTTTGTCTGGTGGAATGGCCGGAGCGCGGCGAAGGCATGTTGCCGTCTGCGGATCTTGAGCTTTATCTTGTGCATGCAGGCGAATCGCGTCAGGCGCAGCTCCATGCGTACGGGAAGGTGGGTGAAGCCTGGTTGGACAAAGTTAAGGCTATGCTGAAGAAAAACAACATATCTTGTTCATTGGATTGAGTTTTGTATCTTGTTGGATTATAACTTCACCTACTATTTCAGGGACTGAACCCGGCATGGGGGAGGTGAATTATGCAAACATCGTTACAAATCAATACGCGCCGCCGTTTTCTGCTCAAATTTCTGGCGGGCGGCGCTTCGTTTTTGTGGTTGCCTGAGTCGGCCTATGCAGGCGTGCGCCCGGCGATTAGTGCGGGTGAGGCGAGTGTCTTTGAACGCGGTTCGCGTTTGGTGTTCAATCTCAGCGCTCCGGCCGATCACAAGGTTTTTACCCTGAGCAATCCGGAACGTGTGGTGTTGGACTTAAAAAATACCCATTTGCCGAAAAGCTTTGCAATGCAGCTTCCTGAGGGCGTTGTAGTGCAGCGTTTGCGCAGCGGTGTGCAAAATGGTGATGATCTGCGTCTGGTTTTTGATGTGCAACAACCCGCCAGGCCTTCGGTGAGTATGCTTCCAGACGCGAATGGCAAGGGCTTTAAACTTGTGCTTGAGTTGAGCCACAAGCCTTTGGGAATGCCTACGGTTGCGCTCAAGGACAATCCTGCCAAACAGGCTTTTGATGCCAAAGTCGCCGAGCGCGAAGCCAGACTTTTACCTTCGGCCAAGACAGAGGAACGCCCTGCTGAGCCGAGTGATAAAGACATTCGTGCAGCCCAGCGTCAGGCGGCACGCGAAGAGTCGCGGGGGGGCGCACGTAAATTGGTGATCGCCATCGACGCGGGACATGGGGGCAAAGACCCCGGTGCCGTGGGATCTGGTGGTACGCGTGAAAAGGATGTGACCCTGGCGATTGCGCGCAAACTGGAGACATTGATCCAAGCTGAACGCGGCTTCAAACCTGTTTTGACGCGGCGCAATGATGTGTTTATTCCTTTGCGTGAGCGTACCAATATCGCGCGCCGCAACAAGGCGGATATGTTTATCTCGATTCATGCGGATGCATTCATCGACCCGGATGCGCGCGGAGCTTCGGTGTATTGTCTTTCTCTTAACGGTGCGAGTTCGGAAGCCGCGCGCTGGATGGCTGATAAAGAGAACGCAGCGGATCTGGTTGGGGGCGTTAGCCTGAATGATCGCTCCGATAGTCTGGCCTCGGTGTTGCTGGATTTGTCCCAGTCGGCCAGTATGCAGGCGGGGATGGACGCTGGGCAGCGCATTCTGACCAAATTGGGCGAAATTGGCGCTGTACACAAACGCAGCGTGCAGCAGGCTGGTTTTATGGTGCTCAAATCGCCGGATATTCCTTCCATGCTGGTAGAAAGCGCTTTCCTTTCCAACCCGGAAGAAGAACGCAAATTGCGTACCCCTGCGCACCAGCAGCGCGTGGCTCAATCGATGTTCCGTGGTTTGCACGACTACTACGCCAGCAAGGCGATGGAAGGCACGCATTTCGCCATGTTGTGAGCGTGCGGCTGCGTTGTTTTTTAGGACTTACGCAAAACCCGGAGTCTAGCCCCCTCGCCCCTCGCAAGGAGAGCGAAGCGAGGGGGCGAAGCCGCTGGGGAGAGAGGGCAAACTTTGCCAGAACATGGACTTGTGCCAACTTCACCACCCTCTCCCCAACAGCCCCCTCGGCACGGCCTCTCCCCCATCAAGGGGGGTGAAAACCGCCATCTTGCGTAAGTCCCATAAGATTTGCGTAAGTCCTACATAAGTTACCCTTGAATCACGCACGCGCCTGCCCCATCCTGCGCACCTGCTTTTATTTCTCGTGTCCAGTATGTCGCGCATTCAGCTTCTTCCCCCGCAACTCATCAATCAAATCGCCGCAGGCGAAGTGGTCGAGCGACCGTCCAGTGTGCTCAAGGAATTGGTGGAAAATAGCCTGGATGCGGGGGCGACGCGCATTGATGTGGATATTGAGGATGCCGGGATACGCTTGCTGCGTGTGCGTGATAACGGCGCAGGTATTCCGAAAGATGAGCTTCCCTTGGCTATTGCCAGTCATGCGACCAGTAAAATCAGTACCTTGGACGATTTGCTGCGTGTCGGCAGCTTTGGCTTTCGTGGTGAAGCGTTGGCCAGTATCGCTTCGGTGACGGATTTCAGTCTGGTTTCACAGGCAAAAGATGCGCAGCACGCCTGGCGTATTCACAGCCCCGGCAATCCGCAACAGGCTGCGCTTGCACCTGCGGCTCACCCACGCGGCACGACGATTGAAGTGCGCGATTTGTTTTTCAATATCCCGGCGCGGCGCAAATTTTTGCGTGCCGAGCGTACCGAGTTGCACCATCTGGACGAAGTGCTGCGTCGCATGGCCTTGGCACGTCCCGATGTGGGCTTTAGCCTGAATGTTGCAGGTAAAGTTCAATGGCGTACAGAGGAGAATAGCGAAGCCGGTCAGCGCTTGCGCGCCTTGTGTGGCGCGGCTTTTGCCGATCATGCGCTGTATTTTGAACACGAGCGCGATGGCTTGCATTTATCCGGCTGGTTGCAGCCGCCGACCTTGGCGCGTGATCGAACGGATACACAGTATTTTTTCGTCAATGGCCGTGCGGTGCGCGACAAGGTGTTGATTCATGCGGTTAAACAGGCGTATGCCGATGTGCTGTATGGCACACGCCAGCCGGCGTATGTGTTGCATCTTGTGCTTGATCCTGAGCGTGTTGATGTGAATGTGCATCCGGCCAAGCTGGAAGTGCGTTTTCGTGAGACGCGGCAGGTGCATGATTTTCTGTTTTCCACCTTGCACCGGGTGATGGCTGAACTCAAGCCTGATGCGCAGGAGCATCCGCTTCCGCTGGCTGCGGAGCTTGCGCGTAGTGATCGTGCCAAAAGCGCCTTGCACGCTGCGCCTTTTGTGCCTGCCTATCAGTCGCACCTGCCCTTGCCCTTGCCGATGGCGGCAGGGCAGGTGCGTGAAACGCTCGCCAGTTATCAGGCTTTGGCCGCACCGTTTGAGCCAAGGCTGAATATGGCGCAGTCGCCGGACATCCCTCCCTTGGGCTATGCCCTGGCGCAGCTGCATGGCATCTACATTCTTGCCGAGAATGCTGAAGGCTTGATTGTTGTGGATATGCACGCCGCTGCCGAGCGCATCACCTATGAGCGTTGCAAGCAGGCTTTGGCCGAGGATGGGATTCGCCGCCAGGCATTGCTCGTGCCGCAGGCTTTGGAGCTGAACCCGCGTCAGGCGGATGCCGCCAGCGAAGGGCAGACGAGCCTGCACAAGCTTGGTCTGGTGCTGGATCAAATCAGCCCAGGCACCTGGGTGGTGCGCGAAGTGCCGACTTTGTTGGCACATGCCAATATCCAGCGGCTGGTGCTTGATACGCTGGATGAACTGGCGCAATACGGCCATTCACGCCACATTGATGAAGCATTGAACGCGGTGCTCTCGCGCATGGCCTGTCATGGCTCGGTGCGCGCCGGGCGGCGTTTGAGCGTGAGCGAAATGAATGCGCTCTTGCGTGATATGGAAGCGACACCGCGTTCGGATCAGTGTAATCATGGTCGCCCGACGTGGATGAAGTTGAGCATGGCGCAGTTGGATGCAATGTTTATGCGTGGGCAGTAAAAGTGATGCAATCCATTTGGCTGATGGGGCCGACGGCCTCGGGCAAGACTCATCTTGCGCTTGAGTTGGCGCGTCAGCTGCCCATTGAGTTGATAAGCGTGGATTCGGCGCTGGTATACCGCGAGATGAATATCGGTACGGCCAAGCCGGATGCGGCCACGCTGCGTGCGTTTCCGCATCGTTTAATCGACATCATCGACCCGGCGCAAGCTTATTCCGCCGCGCGTTTTCGTGTGGATGCGCTGGAGGCGATGACGGATATTCATGCGCGTGGCAACATTCCATTGCTGGTGGGCGGCACCATGCTGTATTTCCGTGCCTTGCAGGATGGTCTGGCCGAGTTGCCTGTCTCGAACGCAAAGGTGCGAGAGGCGATTCAGGCCGAGGCCGCGCAACAGGGCTGGGCGGCCATGCACGCACAGCTGGCGTTCGTTGATCCGGTCATTGCAGCGCGTTTGCATCCGAATGATCCGCAACGGGTCGGGCGAGCGCTGGAGGTTTGGCGCTTAACGGGTATCCCGCTTTCCGAGTGGCAGGCGCGCGGGCGTGAGCAGGCTGCACCGGAGATTGGACGGGTCTTGAAACTGGCGTTGTTGCCGCCGCGTGAACGATTGCGTCAGCGTATTGCCGAACGTTTCGAGTTGATGCTGGCCGACGGTTTTATGGCAGAGGTCGAAGCTCTGCGCGCGCGCGGCGATTTGCGAGCCGATATGCCGTCGATGCGGGCGGTAGGTTACCGTCAGGTCTGGGAATATCTCGATGGTGTCCATAGTTATGCGCGTATGCTGGAGCTGGGCATTACGGCAACACGCGGTCTGGCCAAGCGACAGATGACCTGGTTGCGTAGTGAGCGTGATGTGCACGATGTGACGGCCTGCCTTGATCTTGCGGATAGCCGCGTGCTGGTACACGCGCTCAAACAATGGTTAAGCGGTGGCGCGTTCGGCTTGTGTTAACATCCGCCAACTCTTTTGTCGGTATTTTGTGACCGATGTTATTGAACAGGACTAAAAACCATGGCTAAAGGCCAAAATTTACAAGAGCCTTTTTTGAATATCCTGCGCCGTGATCGTGTGCCGGTATCCATTTACCTGGTGAATGGCATCAAGCTGCAAGGCCAGGTCGAATCTTTTGATAATTATGTGATTCTACTGAAAAACACGGTAAGTCAGATGGTCTATAAACACGCGATTTCGACCATTGTTCCGGCGCGCCCGGTGTCGATGGATCTGGATGATGGTCTGGACGACCATGTCGGCTATGGGCGTGACGATTGAACGACGCGTTGCTTCGGGCTGGGTCTTTAGTGGCCGATGAGCCTGCACACGATGCAGAGCCTTTGGTCAGTTATAAATTTGCATCCAAAGATGGCTTTTTAAGCAGCGGCAAGCCCACGTCGGAGGGTGACCGTGCGCTGTTGGTGCATGTACGTTCCAAGGCGGATGAATCACCGCAGGCGGTGGACGAATTCATCGAGCTGGCACGTTCAGCCGGGGCGGTGATTGATGCGCTGATGATCGTCACGCGGACACAGTTTGATGCACGTACCTTGATCGGTAGCGGCAAGGCTGAGGAAATCCGCCTTGAAGTTGCAGCCAGCAAGGCGCAGGTGGTGATTGTCAATCATGAACTTTCGCCCAGTCAGGAACGTAATCTTGAAGCGATTTTGCAATGCCGTGTGCTGGATCGTGCCGGGCTGATTCTGGATATTTTTGCCCAGCGTGCACGTTCGCATGAGGGTAAGTTACAGGTTGAGCTGGCGCAGTTGCAGCATCTTTCCACCCGTCTGGTGCGTGGTTGGACGCATTTGGAGCGTCAAGGCGGCGGCGGGATCGGGATGCGCGGGCCTGGAGAAACCCAGTTGGAAACCGACCGCCGTCTGGTGGCTGGACGCATTTTGCAACTCAAGCGTCGCTTGGAAAAAGTGCGCGCTCAACGGCATGAGGGGCGCAAAAGTCGTCAGCGCGCCGAGCTGCCGACCGTGGCGCTGGTAGGCTATACCAATGCGGGCAAGTCCACGTTGTTTAACCGTCTGACCGAAGCCGGGGTGTATGTCGCCGATCAGTTGTTCGCCACGCTGGATGCGACCTTGCGTCGGGTGGATATGCCGCAGGGCGGGGCGATTGTGCTTGCCGATACGGTCGGTTTCGTCGCCGATCTGCCGCATGAGTTGGTGGCGGCCTTCCGCTCGACCCTGGAGGAAAGCCGCGAAGCGAGCTTGCTGCTGCATGTGATTGATGCGGTTTCCGAAGGGCGTGACGAACGGGTGCATGAAGTGGAGCATGTGCTGGAGCAGATTGATGCGCATGAAGTGCCGCGTCTTGAGGTAATGAACAAGATTGACCTGATGTATCGTCCGCCGGGCATTGATTACGATGAACAGGGTCGGCCGCGCCGGGTGTGGATTTCGGCGGTGCGCGGACTGGGGGTTGATCTGTTGCTGCAAGCCATCAAGGAATGTCTGGCACAAGAGATGGTCAGTCTGGATTTGGATATTGAACCTGCTGAAGCGCGTTTGCGTGCCAAACTCTATGCTGAAGGCGCGATTACGCATGAACGCATGGACGACGAAGGGCATTGGCATCTCAGTATTCGTTTGCCGACGGTGCGCTGGAATCAGCTGCTGGTGCATGAGCCGCTGCTGCGTCATGCCGTTGAGCGCGCGGGATAATCCCGGATATGCCATGCAGCCTTGCATTTCGTCCCGGCGGTTTTCTTGCTATGGCCTAGTGGCTACCCATAGAATCGGAATGTTTGTTAATTAAAGTCTCTGAAGAGGGCAGTTGAATGGCGTGGAATGAGCCTGGCGGTGGCGGCCAAGACCCGTGGAAAACGCCGCGTCGCAGTGGGGATAATGTTCCCAAGGTCGATCAGTGGTTGAAAGATTTGCAACGCAAGATGGGCGCAGCCGGGGGCGACTCCGAAAACAATGGTGGCAGTGGAATGCCTAGCGCCACAACGTTAGGCTTGATCGCGGGTGCCGGTTTGGTCTTGTGGTTGGCCTCCGGCGTGTATATTGTCAACGACGGTCAGCGTGCAGTCGTGACCCAATTCGGTAAATACGTCACTACAGCAACCCCGGGGCCACATTGGCATTTGCCTGCCCCGATTCAGCAGGTGCAGACCGTCGATGTGGATCAATTCCGCAGCAAGCAAATGAAAATGCAGATGCTGACCGCTGATGAGAATATCGTCGAAATCGAAATGGCGGTGCAATATAACGTCAAGGATCCGCGCGAATACGTATTTAATACCCGTGACCCGGACGGGGTGATGCAGGCTTCGTTTGAAAGCGCGGTACGTAGCGTGGTGGGTAAAAATACCATGACGTTTGTCTTGACCGATGGGCGTGCGGAAGTGGTCACGCTGGTCAAGCAGCAGTTGCAGGAGATGCTGGACAATGCTGACCCTGCATTCCGTAGCGGCCTGGAGGTGCAAACAGTCAACATGCAGGATGCACAGCCGCCGGAGTCGGTGCAGCCCGCCTTTGCGGATGCCATCAAGGCGCGCGAGGATGAACAGCGTCTGATTAACGAGGCCGATGCCTATCGTGCGGGTATTCTGCCTGTGGCCAAAGGGCAGGCGGCGCAAATTGTGGAAGATGCTCGCGGCTACCGTGCGCGGGTGGAAAAATCCGCTGAGGGTGAGGCGCAGCGTTTTCTTGATTTGTTGGCTGAGGTGAAAAAGTCGCCTGAAATCAACCGTCAGCGCATGTATCTTGAGGCGCTCGAAGGCGTTATGTCCAGGACTAGCAAGGTGGTGATGGATACCCAGGGCGCTGGCGGCCAGGGAAATAGCAATGTTGTCATGCTGCCTTTGGATCGTCTGTTGCAAAATGCCTCAGCCGTCGTTGCAAATACACCTGTGGACACGCCCAAGCCGGTTGCGCCTGTAACGCCAGCGGCTCCAGCGGTGCGTGTTCAGCCTGACCTGCGTTCGAGGACGGCACCATGAATACTTTGAAAAACTATTTCATGCCGGTTTTGGCGTTGATTTTTTTCGTCTTTTCGTCGGCATTGTTTACCGTCAATGAGTATGACCGTGTGGTTTTATTCCGTTTGGGCGAGATTGTTAAAACCGACTTTACTCCCGGTTTGCATTTCAAACTGCCATTTTTGACCAATGTGAAGCGCTTTGATGGCCGTTTGCAGGCCTTGAACGCGCCGCCCGAGCGTTATCTGACCAGTGAAAAGAAAAACGTCATTGTCGATGCGTTTATTCAGTGGCGCATTAGCGATGTGGCGACTTACTATCGTTCGACACGCGGCGATGATCGTATGGCCAGCTCACGCCTGACCCAGATTGTGCGTGATGGGATGAAGAACCAGTTCAGTGCCATGAGCGTGACGGAGGCCGTTTCGGGGGCGCGCGGTGAAATTACTGAGCGCACCCGTCAGGCGGCCAATCTGGAAGCGTCCAAGTTGGGTATTGAAATCGTGGCGGTGCGCATTTTGCGCATTGATCTGCCGCCTGAAGTGAGTGAGTCGGTCTATCGTCGCATGGAAAAAGAGCGTGCGACCGTAGCGCGTGGCTTCCGTTCGCGCGGTGAGGAGCAGGCGCGGCGGATTACTGCGGATGCGGATCGTCAGCGTGAAGAAATTCTGGCGCAGGCGTATGCCGAGTCGCAGGTGATTCGTGGTCAGGGCGATGCGAGAGCGGCGGCCACTTACACGGCGGCTTTTGGTCAGGATCCGGATTTCTTCGAGTTCTACCGCAGCTTGCAGGCTTACGGCAAGGCGTTTGCGGACAAGTCGGATGTGCTGGTATTGCAGCCGGATAGTGATTTTTTCCGCTTTTTTAACAGCCCAACGTCTGAAGCCGC
Organism: uncultured Halothiobacillus sp.; assembly: GCA_964618025.1. Taxonomy (GTDB): domain Bacteria; phylum Pseudomonadota; class Gammaproteobacteria; order Halothiobacillales; family Halothiobacillaceae; genus Thiofaba. The sequence continues at coordinate 56,921 of CAZTYJ010000001.1, forward strand.
CAAGAAGCACTGATGGATCTGAGTAATGATTTATGGGCGGCACTGGCCTTGGTGTTGGTGATTGAGGGGTTGCTGCCTTTTATAAGTCCGCGCCTGTATCGCCAGACGGCAGAGCAGCTCGCCTCCATGCCTGATCGTGTGATTCGCAGGGTTGGTTTTGCGGTGATTGTGCTGGGTCTGCTATCGCTGGCGTGGGTTAGAAGCTAGGAATTGGCTGTTTCACCCGGGCTTTCTCGTGGCTAAACGAGTTTTATGAAAGAATGAATCAAGAAAACAGATGGTTGCTGCCTGCGGGTATTGATGAGTTGTTACCCAAGGCCGCTTGGGCGACCGAGGATTTGCGCCGACGGGTCATGGATCTGTTTCGCGCCTGGGGGTATGAGCTGGTCGTGCCGCCGATGGTGGAGTATGTTGAATCCTTGCTGATTCACCCGGGGGATGATCTGGATTTGTCTACCCTCAAGGTGATTGACCAGTTGACCGGGCGTTTGATGGGGATTCGCGCCGATATGACGCCGCAAATGGCGCGCATTGATGCGCATAGCTTGGGGCGCAGCGAACCCACGCGTTTATGTTATTTGGGCACGGTGTTGCACGCCATGCCAAGCGGCTTTGCGGGTTCGCGTGCGCCGATGCAGGTTGGGGCGGAACTGTTTGGTCATGCCGGCATGGAGAGTGATCGCGAGATTCTTGATTTGATGCTGGATATGCTGCACGAAGTCGGCATCAAGTCGGTATGGCTGGATTTGGGGCATGTCGGGATTTTCCGGGCGCTTGTGGCACAGGCCGATTTTGATGCTGACGATGAGGCGACGTTCTTTGATTTGCTCCAGCGCAAGGCCATGCCTGAGATCAGGGCGTTTCTTGCCTCGCGTGAGTTGGACTCAACGCTTGCTGCGATGTTGCAGGCTTTGCCTGAGTTGCATGGTGAAGGGCTGGAAACATTGCAGCGTGCTCGCGCGTTATTGGCAGGCGCGGGTGAGGACGTGCTGCTTGCCCTGGACAATCTTGCCGAGCTGGCGCGGCAGATTCTGGCAGGCGCGTCGGAGGTTCATCTGCACATTGATCTGGGCGAGCTGCGTGGGTATCACTACCACACCGGTATGGTGTTTGCCGTCTATGTGCCGGGGCATCGTCAGGCGATTGCGCGCGGTGGGCGTTATGACGGTATCGGCGAGGCCTTTGGCCGGGCGCGTCCGGCTACGGGCTTTTCTGCGGATGTGCGCGCCTTGATTGATCTGATGCGTTGCGACGAGGACGCCCCGGACGTGGGTGCAGTACAAACCTATCTGGCTCCGGTGCTGGATGTCGATGAGCCGGGCTATGCGGCACTGCAATCCCTGGTGCGCCAACTTCGCAGCGCAGGGCATCGGGTGATTCAGGCCTTGCCGGCGAGTGATGATGCTGCCGAGAGCCTGGGCGATTGCGCACAGAGCATGGGCTGCACGCACTGCATCGAGCCGGACATGACGCATGACAGTGAATTTTGGAAAATACGAGAGATTTGATCTTGATGGCCAAAAATATTGTGGTTTTAGGCTCCCAGTGGGGCGATGAAGGAAAAGGCAAGATCGTTGATCTTCTGACCGAAGATGTTGCCGCCGTGGTGCGCTTTCAGGGCGGCCATAACGCAGGGCACACCCTGTGGGTGAATGGTGAGAAGACGGTGTTGCATCTCATCCCCTCCGGTATTTTGCGCGCAGGCGTGCAGTGTGTGATCGGCAATGGCGTGGTGCTGGCTCCGGACGCACTGTTCAAGGAAATGACCCAGCTTGAAGCACGCGGCGTACCGGTGCGTGAGCGCCTGAAGCTTTCTGCGGCCTGTCCGCTGATTCTGCCCTACCATGTGGCCATCGATCAGGCGCGTGAGCGTTCCGCCGGGCGTGCTGCCATTGGCACCACCGGGCGCGGGATTGGGCCTGCGTATGAAGACAAGGTGGCGCGCCGCGCATTGCGTGTGATTGATTTGCAACATCGTGAGCGCTTTGCCGAGAAGCTGGGCGCGGTACTGGATTATCACAATTTCGTGCTGAAACATTATTTCCACGTCGAAACCATCGACTTCCAGCGGGTGCTGGATGACTGCATGGGCTATGCCGAGCTGATGTTGCCGATGATGTGCGATGTCACCGAATATTTGCACACCCTGCGCGCGGAAGGCAAAAAAGTGTTGTTCGAAGGCGCGCAAGGAACTCTGCTGGACATTGACCACGGGACGTATCCTTTTGTGACTTCATCAAATACCACGGCAGGCGGGGCATCGACCGGCAGTGGCATTGGCCCCTTGCAACTGGATTATGTGCTGGGGATTACCAAGGCCTATACCACGCGCGTCGGCGCGGGGCCGTTCCCGACCGAGCTGGAATACAACGCGGCGGATGATGTCGGGGATCCGATTGGCAAGCATCTGGGCACCAAAGGGCATGAATTTGGCGCGACCACCGGACGGCAGCGTCGCTGTGGCTGGTTTGATGCGGTGGCCTTGCGTCGTGCGGTGCAAATCAACAGTATCAGCGGCCTGTGCCTGACCAAGCTGGATGTTCTGGATGGCCTGGACACGCTGCAACTTTGCATCGGTTACAAGGCCGATGGCCGGATTACCCAGGCGCCCCCTGTCGGTGCAGACGGCTTCGCGCAGATCGAACCGGTGTACGAGACCATGCCCGGCTGGTCGCAGTCCACCGTGGGCGTGAAGCGCCTTGAAGACCTGCCCGACACTGCGCGCGCCTATATTCAGCGTATTGCCGACGTTTGCGGCGTGCCGGTGGATATTATTTCCACAGGTCCTGATCGTGAAGAAACCATTGTGCTGCGTCATCCTTTTGCAGCCTGAAATCCACCCCAAGAGCTTGTGGCCCCATGACTGAACAACGTGACCCTTTTGCTGAGCGCGAAGCGGAAAAATACGATAATCCGATCGCCAGCCGTGAACTGATTCTGGAAAAGATCAAGGGGCACAGCGGGCCGATGACCTTCGAGCGGCTGTTGCTCGACTTTGGTTACGATGAAGATGAGCGTATCGAAGCCTTGCGCCGCCGTTTGCGCGCCATGGAACGTGATGGTCAGCTCATTCGCAACCGCAAGGGTGGCTATATCCCCTTGGTCAAGGGCGAGCTGGTGCGTGGCCGGGTGATCGGACACAAGGATGGTTTCGGTTTTCTGACCCCCGATGAAGGTGGGGATGACTTATTCCTTGCCGCACGCCAGATGCGCGCCCTGCTGCACGGTGACCGTGCCGTGGTGCAAGTCATTAACGTCGATCATCGCGGGCGGCGCGAGGGTGCGCTGGTTGAGGTGATTGAGCGCGCCAATGCCCAGGTGGTCGGGCGTTTGGTTCTTGAATCAGGCATTGCTTTTGTGACGCCGGATAACAAGCGCATCACCCAGGATGTGCTGATTCCGCTGGACAATCTGGCCGGAGCACAGGATGGTCAGATCGTGCGCGTCGCCCTGATTGAACAGCCTACGGCACGCAATAAACCCGTCGGTCGGGTGGTTGAGGTGCTGGGTGACCATATGGCGCCTGGCATGGAGATTGATGTCTCGATTCATACCCATAACCTGCGCAACGTCTGGCCGCAGGATGTGTTGGAACAGATTGCAGGCTTGGGCGAAGAGGTCAGCGAACAGGACAAGCTGGGGCGCGTGGACTTGCGCGAGCTGCCGCTGGTGACGATTGACGGCGAAGATGCGCGTGATTTTGACGATGCCGTATATTGCGAGCCGACGGCCAAAGGCTGGCGTTTGTTGGTAGCGATTGCTGATGTGTCGCATTACGTCACGGTGGGCAGTCCGCTGGATCATGAAGCCTTTATGCGCAGCACCTCGGTATATTTCCCGGGGCGGGTGATTTCGATGTTGCCGGAGGTTCTGTCGAACGGCCTGTGTTCCATCAATCCGCATGTGGATCGTTTGTGTCTGACCTGCGAAATGCTCATCAACCGTGAAGGCGACATTATTCGCTCGCGTTTTTACGAAGGCGTGATGCGCTCCCATGCGCGCATGACCTATACCCAGGTCGGCAAAATTCTGTTGGACAAGGATGAAGCCCTGCGTGAGCAGTACGCGCCGCTGGTGCCGCATTTTGAAGCGCTGCACGAGCTGTACAAAACCTTGCACGAGGCGCGCAATCGCCGTGGCGCAATGGATTTTGATACGGTGGAAACCAAGATCGTGTTCGGTGAAGGGCGCAAAATCGAGGCCATCGTGCCCTACGAGCGCAATGATGCGCACCGTTTGATTGAAGAGTGCATGATTGCGGCCAACGTGGCGGCAGCACGCTATCTGGAACGGCGCAAGATCGTCGGCCTGTACCGCATTCACGACACTCCCAAGTCGGAAAAGCTGGCTGATTTGCGTACCCTTCTCGGGGAAATGGGCTTGTCGCTGGGCGGTGGCGAAAAGCCGACGGGCAAGGATTTCAACGCCGTGTTGCAAGCAGCCGAAGGCCGAGAAGATGCGCATCTGATTCAAACAGTCATTCTGCGCAGCATGAAGCAGGCGGTATATTCACCCGACAATATCGGCCACTTTGGTCTGGCGCAGACTCAGTACGCCCACTTCACCTCACCGATTCGCCGTTATCCTGATTTGTTGGTGCATCGCGCGATTCGCCATGTTCTGCGCACAGGCGGGGCAGAAAATTTCCCTTATTCGCATGACGAAATGGGGCTGATTGGCGAGCATTGCTCCAACAATGAGCGTCTGGCCGACGAGGCGACCCGCGACGCGACCGATTGGCTGAAGTGCGAGTACATGCAGGATCATGTCGGAGATGTATTCGATGGCGTGATTAGCTCGGTGACTTCATTCGGTTTATTCATTGAGTTGAAAGGAATTTTCGTCGAAGGTCTGTTGCACATCACCGCACTGGACAAGGATTTCTATCGTTTTGATCCGGTGGGGCATCGCCTGGTGGGTGAGCGCGGCGGCAAAATTTATCGCCTTGGTGATACCGTGAGCGTGCAGGTGGCGCGCGTTGATCTGGATGACAAGAAAATCGAATTTGTCTTGCCGCGTGAGCAGGCGGCAGCGCACAAGCCAGCGGAAAAACCTGTGCCTGCCCAGAGCGTCAAGCACGATCTTCCCGAGGATGCAGAGGAGGATACACAGGACGCGCAGGATGAGACTCAACCCAGCCGCAAAAAACGTCGTCGTCGCAAGAAGGGTTCGGCAGACAAGGCCGCTCATGCGGATGCGAGCAGCGATACGGATGAGCTTCAGCCTAAAAAACTGTGGGCGCAAGATGATGAGGCGGATATTGATGACAATATCGGTAACCGTGGCGCGCCTGAAGTGCGTATCACGCTGCTGGATGATGATGAAGATTTGGAGGACGAGGAAGACAGCTTTGGCAACAGCATGGCTGCGGTGACCCACGGCAATCGCCCGGCGACGACGGATAAGCGCGCATCCTCGCGCCGCCGTCGTGGGTCGCGTCGGAAACCCTCTGCATGAGCCGAATGTTTACCCCGCGCCGCAAGTCGCGTGAGTCTGATGAAACCCCCGAAGCAGAGCAGCATGGCGGCAAACCCGCAGCGGGTGCGCGGGCTGACCATTGGCTGTTCGGTTTGCACGCCGTCGAATCGGTGCTGCGCAATGATCCGGAAAACATGATTCGGCTGATATGCGCCGAAGGCCGCCGCGATCAGCGCCTGCAAGGGATTGAGGCGCTGGCGCATGAAATGGGCGTTAAAATCCAACGCGTTGAGATGCGTGAGCTGGATAAATTGACCAAGGTTGATCGGCATCAAGGGGTCGCCGCGCAATATCGTCCACCGCGCAGCTTCGATGAAAACGATCTTTATGCCTTGCTGGATCGTCTGGATGAACCCGCCTTGTTGCTGGTGTTGGATGGGGTTACCGATCCACATAATCTGGGTGCCTGCTTGCGTGTGGCGGACGGTGCCGGGGTTCATGCAGTGATTGCGCCGAAAGATCGTGCCGCCAGCCTGACCCCCACCGCACGCAAGGTCGCTTCGGGTGCGGCGGAGAGCCTGCCCTTTGTGCAAGTGACCAATCTTGCGCGTACCCTGGATACGCTCAAGCAACGCGACATCTGGGTCATGGGGCTGGCGGGGGAGACTGACCACACGCTCTATGCTGCCGATGTCTCCAGACATGCTCTTGCGGTGGTGATGGGGGCTGAAGGCACAGGTTTGCGCCGTCTGACGCGCGAGTCCTGTGATGAGCTGGTCAAACTGCCCATGCTGGGTAGGGTGGAAAGCCTGAACGTGTCCGTGGCCGCTGGAGTAACCTTGTACGAGGTTGTGCGCCAGCGCATGAGCGCCGGGTAGCTGGAATTTCCGCTGTACTGCGTATATAATCACGCGCTTTCTTGCGAGCCGGGTTGTCCGGTGAGCATCCACCCTGTCTGACCGCTCATGACAATAAGTACAGGCGGCAGGCTATTATCCATAGGGAGTTAACCATGCGACATTATGAAGTCGTGTTTCTGGTTCATCCAGATCAGAGTGAACAAGTTCCTGCCATGATCGAGCGTTATCGCGCCTTGATCCAGGCGGATGGCGGTCAGATTCACCGCCTTGAAGACTGGGGGCGTCGCCAGCTGGCTTACCCGATCCAGAAAATTCACAAGGCGCACTACGTGATGATGAACATCGAGTGTTCACAAAAGGCGCTGGCTGAACTGAATGATGCCTTCCGTTTCAACGATGCGGTGATTCGTAATATGGTCATCAAGATGGATGCTGCTGAAACCGAGCCGTCCATCATGATGAAAGAAGAAGAGCAGCGTCCACGCCGTTCATCTTCTGACGAAGGTGGTGAGCGTCGTCGCCCTGCCGCTGAAGAATCCACTAACGAGTCCGCCTAAGGCGTTGATGAGGTAAGAGCACATGTCACGTTTTTTCCGTCGTCGCAAGTTTTGCAAATTTTCCGCTGAAGGCGCGACCCATATTGACTACAAAGATCTGGCCACACTGAAAGGCTTTCTCACCGAAACCGGCAAGATCATCCCTAGCCGCGTCACCGGTACCAAGGTGCGTTACCAGCGTATGCTCGCTGAAGCCGTCAAGCGTGCGCGTTATATCGCGCTGCTGCCTTACACCGATAGCCACTAAGGAGAGGGTGAGTCATGCAAATTATTTTGTTGAGTAAAGTCGAAAACCTGGGAAGCCTGGGGGATGTGGTGAATGTGCGTAATGGTTATGCACGTAACTTTTTGATTCCCTACGGTAAGGCCAAAGCCGCAACCCGTTCCAACGTGGCAGAGTTTGCTGCGTTGCGTGCGGAGCTGGAAAAGCAGGCGCAGTCTATCCTGGCCGCTGCCCATGTGCGTGCGAAAGGACTTTCGGGTGTTGCGGTTAGCATCAGCGCCAAAGTTGGCGAAGAAGGCAAGCTGTTCGGCTCTATCGGCACGGCTGAAATTGCCGATGCGCTGGTTGCTGTGGGGCATCACGTTGAGAAGCGTGAAATTCGCCTGCCCGAAGGGCCGCTGCGTCTGGTCGGTACTTACGCCATCACTTTGCATCTGCATGCTGAAGTGAACACCAGCGTTAACGTCAACGTAGTGGCGGAAGAAGAAGCCGAATAATCAAGATGCGCCCGTGGGGCGTGATGGTTTATCAAAAGGGTGCTTGTTGCACCCTTTTTTGTTTGCTGGATCGGCAGCGACAAAAAATCCTGTCGGCTTTCCATGTCACACGATCCGAAAAGCACTACATATTTCAAGCTCTTTTTGGGCAATAATGGCGCGGGGTTTCTCTGCAAAATTCCACGCCGTATCCATGAGGTGAGATGGCAGAAAGTTTTCCAGATTTGATAAGCCGCCAGAATGATACAAGGTGACGACCATGAAGAAAATCCTTGTTTTGCTTGCCGTGAGCTTTGCATTTTTGTTCAGCGCCTTTTCCTCTGCTCACGCCAGTGGGTGGCGAATGTGCGCGCATGAGGGCGAGTATTGTCATGTTTCGGGGAGCCAGGTTGTACGTTATGGCAGCGGCAATCGCTGGGCTTCGCAGAGGGTTCGCAACCGGGTTTTCTGTGGTAATGAAGTTTTTGGCGATCCTGCCCCCAATGTCGAAAAGGCCTGTTATGTGATGTCCGGCTCCAGTGGGGATGATGATTTCGGCGGCGCGGGTTGGCGCTGGTGCGCGCATGAAAACGAGATGTGCCAGTTCAGCGGAGGAGGAGAAGTCAGGTATGGCGTGGGCAATCGTTGGGCGGTGCGCACCGGAACCAATGGCTTGTTCTGTGGAAATATCGTTTTTGGTGACCCTGCCCCCAACCAGGCCAAATCATGCTTTGTCCGTACTTCATCCTTCGATGAGTCCGAAGGGGCGGGTTCGGGGTGGCGGCGCTGCGCCCGTGAAAATGGCTTCTGCCGCTTTAATGGCAGCCGCATGGTGCGTTATGGCGAAGGCAGAAACTGGACAACTCAAAGGGTGTCGAACGGCGTTTTTTGCAGCAATGATGTTTTTGGTGACCCATCGCCCAATGCAGTGAAAGCCTGTTATATCAGGGATAACTGAGCTTTTTCGCAGGCAATTCCCTGCTTTTCGCCGCCGTTTGCAGGCTTTATTCAGCGGATCGCCGCCGTGGCGGCATGAGCGTCTAGCGGTTAGAATGCGCCTTTATTTTCGGCGCTTCATTCATGCAGTTGACGACGATTGATTTCATTCTGATCGGTATCATCGCTTTTTCCTCGATTATCAGTATCTTGCGTGGATTTATGAAAGAGATGATTTCGCTCTTGACCTGGGTCGCAGCGTTTTTGGTGGCCTTGTTTTATTGCACGCATCTTGCGCCGCTGGTACCGGCCAGTGTGGATATTCCGTCCGCACGCTTGGCCATCGCCTTTGTCAGCTTGTTTATCGTCACGCTGATTGTCGGTGGGATTATCAATGCGGTGGTGGGCTTGTTGGTCAAGAAAACGGGGCTGTCCGGTTCGGATCGTAGCATCGGTGTCGTGTTTGGCCTGGCGCGCGGGGTGTTTTTGGTGTGTGTGCTCATGCTGCTGGGCAGTTTGACCCCCATGCCACAGGATTCATGGTGGAAAGAATCGCAGATGATTCGATATCTGACCCCGGTGGCACAAACCATTGCTAATCTTTTGCCTCAGGATATGGCGAGTCATTTTCATTTGTGAGTAATGCCCATGTGCGGAATTATTGGTGTTGTAGGGGTTTCTCCGGTTAATCAGATGATCTACGACGGGCTGACGATTTTGCAGCACCGTGGTCAGGATGCAGCGGGGATGATGACCTGCGAAAACGGTCGTCTGTATCAGCGCAAGGACAAGGGCTTGGTGAAAGATGTATTTCACACCCGCCATATGCGTCAGTTGCACGGCAATATCGGCATCGGGCATGTGCGTTACCCCACGGCGGGGAATGATTCAGCCGCCGAAGCGCAGCCGTTTTATGTGAATGCGCCCTATGGCATTGGTCTTGGGCACAACGGCAATCTGACCAATGCCGAAGAATTACGGGTTGAGCTGCACCAACAGGATTTGCGGCATATCAATACCACTTCGGACTCGGAGGTGCTGTTGAATGTGTTTGCCCACGAGTTGCAGCGTTGCGGCAAATTGCGACCGGAAGCAGCGGATGTTTTCGATGCGATTGCGCGGGTGCATCAGCGTATCAAGGGCGGTTACGCGGTGGTGGGGCTGATTGCGGAGATGGGACTTTTCGCTTTCCGCGACCCGTTTGGCATCCGCCCCTTGTGCTATGGCACGCGCACTACGGAGCAGGGCGTTGAAGTCATGGTGGCTTCGGAGAGCGTGGCGATTGATGCGCTTGGTTTTGAGCTGGTGCGTGATCTTGCACCGGGCGAGGCGATTTTTGTCAGCGAAACCGGCGAGATTTTCACCCAACAGTGTGCGACGCACTCGACGTATGCACCGTGTATCTTTGAATTTGTTTATCTGGCGCGCCCGGATTCGATCATGGACGGGGTGTCGGTGTATCAGGCGCGGATGCGCATGGGCGAGAAACTGGCGGACAAGGTGATGCGCGAATGGCCGGATCACGATATTGACGTGGTGATACCGATTCCGGATACCAGCCGCACGGCGGCTTTGGAAATGGCAGTGGCGCTGAAACTGCCTTACCGCGAAGGCTTTATCAAAAACCGCTACATCGGGCGTACCTTCATTATGCCGGGGCAGGCGCAGCGTAAAAAATCGGTGCGTCAGAAGCTCAACGCCATTGATCTGGAGTTTGTGGGCAAGAACGTTTTGCTGGTGGATGATTCGATTGTGCGCGGCACCACCTCGGCGGAAATCATCCGCATGGCGCGCGAGGCTGGAGCGAATAAGGTGTACATGGCTTCCGCCGCACCGCCGGTACGTTATGCCTATGTCTACGGCATCGACATGCCTTCGCCGGATGAGCTAATCGCCCACGGGCGTTCCGAGGTCGAAGTGGCTGAGGCGATTGGCGCAGATCGCCTGATTTATCAAGAGCTTGATGATTTGATTGATGCGGTGCGCCAGGATCACCCCCGCATTACGCGCTACGACTGTTCATGTTTTACCGGCGAATATGTGACCGGAGATGTGACGGAAGAATATCTGGCTGGAGTCGCCAACGGTCGTGCGGATGGCAGTAAAAATGAAGCTCAAGAGAGGCGTTCACGCGATATTGTGACGGTGGGTTTGCATAATGCGGAGTAAGGCAATGTGGCGTGCGTTTTTAGGCGTTTTTGGGGTGTGGATGATGTTGAACGCAACGCCGGGTTTTGCAGGGGATGCGCTTGATCCGCAGGCGTTGAAGGGTTCTAACGCGGTGCGTGTGGTTCAGACTGAACTCAAACAACAAGGTCAGCCCTATGCGGTGGTCGCCATCGAGGCGCAGCGTTTGTACCTGATGCAAGACGGGCGCTTGCTTAAAGCCTATCCCGTCTCGACCTCAGCCTTTGGTCCTGGCGCGCAGGAAGGCAGTAACCAGACCCCGCTTGGCCTGCATCAAATCAAGCAAAAAATCGGTGAAAACGAACCGGAAGGTATGATTTTCAAAGCGCGCAAACCGACCGGGCGCATAGCCAACATCATTACCGAGCCGCGTGATGTGCCAGAAGATGATGTCACCACGCGCATCATGTGGCTGACAGGGCTAGAGCCGGGTATCAACCAAGGCGGCAAGGTCGATTCCTACAAGCGCTACATCTACATCCACGGCACGCCGGAGGAGGGTCTGATCGGTCGCCCGGCCTCGCATGGCTGTGTACGGATGTTGAACAAAGATGTGGTGGATCTGTTCGATCGTTTGCCGGAAGGTACGTTGGTTTACATTACGCCGTGAGGGTGAGTTTTTTCACCGGCCTTGCCGACTGCTCGGCTTTTGCTTTGGATTTTCTGTCCCCTTTTGATGCTGCTGTGGACTGATCTGAGGAAGCTGGGTAAAAGCGCCATGGATGGCGCATTTAGTCTCTCCGCGACAGGATGTCGCGTTGAGACGACCCGGCTGGAGCAGGTCAGTTCACGGCTTGCCTGAAGGGCAGCATCAACGGGGTGCATTTCTTTGGTGACTTTCTTTGTGCACGCAAAGAAAGTTACTCGCCCGTGTCAATCATGTTGTGTGCAGCGTGCCAACGTCAAGACGGGCGAAATGATACCACCGCACTAGAACTGCCTGTGGGCTTTTTCGCCCGTTTTGACGTAGAAACTTCGTTGCCAACAGCGTTGACTACGGGCGAGTTACTTTGTCTTGCTTGTGCAAGAAAAGTAACCAAAAGAACACACCCCCGAGACCACGCCCCTGCGGGGTTCCCGTGCCCGACATGGCCATCGAAGGGTTGGCCTGAACGGGGCATCCTTGCCCCGTCAGACCTCAAACCGCATCCATGCGGTTTGCCCCTCCGCTGTCCAAGCCGGGCACGGCGCGGCCAAGGGGGAGGGGAAAGCCGCGCAGTCGGCAGCAACTGTCCACCTTATCTTCCCCTTGTAACACTCACTAAAATCCCCCCTCCTGCTAAACTGCCAAAAAACACCCTGGAGGCAGTCATGCACCCCGACGACATCCCTGAACTGAGCCAAGAACTCGGCTTCGACACCCTCGCCATCCGCACCGGCCATCGGCGCACGGCGGAAGGCGAGCACAGCGAGCCGATTTTCCCCACCTCAAGCTTTGTCTTCGGCAGCGCCGCCGAGGCCGCAGCACGTTTTTCCGGGCAAACCCCCGGCAATATCTATGCGCGTTTCACCAATCCGACAGTGCGCAATTTTGAAGAGCGTTTGGCCGCGCTGGAGGGTGCAGAGGCCTGCGTGGCCACCTCGTCCGGCATGGCGGCGATTCTCAGCCTTGGCTTGGCGCTGCTCAAGGCGGGCGATCATGTGGTGTGTTCCAAGCAGGTGTTCGGTACTACCACCGTGTTGTGGAACAAATACTTCGCCAAGTTTGGCGTGGAAGTCACCCATGTCGATTTGACGGATTTGGCGGCTTGGCGTGCGGCCATCCAGCCGAATACGCGCTTTTTGTTTCTGGAAACTCCGTCCAATCCGCTGACCGAAATCGTCGATATCCCCGTCCTGGCGGAAATTGCCCATGCGGCGGGTTGTTTGCTGGTGGTGGATAACTGTTTTTGCACCCCCGCACTGCAACGCCCCCTGCTGCTGGGTGCGGATGTGGTCATTCACTCCGCTACCAAGTTCCTCGACGGACAGGGCAGGGCGATTGGCGGTGCAGTCTGCGCCCCGCGTGCACTGGCCGATGAAATGGTTGGCGTATTGCGCACCCTCGGCCCGAGCATGGCACCGTTCAACGCCTGGATCTTCCTCAAGGGACTGGAAACTCTCAATTTGCGCATGAAAGCGCACTCCGCCAATGCACAACGCCTGGCCGAATGGTTGGAAGCGCAGCCGCGCGTGTCCAAGGTCTATTACCCCGGCCTTGCCAGCCACCCGCAGCACGAACTGGCCAAGCGCCAGATGAAGGGCTTTGGCGGTATTGTCGGCTTTGAGGTCGAAGGTGGGCGCGAGGCGGCATGGAAAGTGATCGACCACACCCGGCTGTTCTCCATCACCGCCAACCTGGGCGATGCCAAGAGCACCATGACCCATCCCGCCAGCACCACCCACGGGCGTTTGAGCGATGAGCAACGTTCGGCAGCGGGCATCAAGGAAGGGTTGATTCGCCTGGCGGTGGGGCTTGAGGATGCTGAGGATTTGATTCGGGATTTGGCGCGGGGATTGGGTTAACACCTTCAGGTATCGCCATGCAAGCTGAATACGACCTGTCCACAATGAAATTCCGCAGAAACCCTTATGCCAGCCAGCTCAAAAAGCCCATGACCGTGCGCCTGTCCGAAGATGTGGCGGATTATTTTAAGCGCATGGCGGAGGAAGCGGGCATACCCTATCAAAGCCTTATTAACCCCTATCTGTGAGACAGTGTTATGCAGCACCGCAAGATTCATGTCGATTGGGCGGGAAAGGCATGAGATTTCCATTCCCGCCAGCCCGTGTAGGGTGATTTAGCGGGCTATCGCCAGCTTTGCACTCAGCGTAAACCGCCGCATGGGTTTGCCGCCCGTGCTTCATTCTTCATTCGGCGCGTTACGCTTCGCTAACGCGCCCTATTTTGGTGATAAAGCATCCATGCGTGAACAATTCTGCCCTTGCGGTTCCGGTCTGTCGTATGCGACTTGCTGCGCTCGTTTTATCGACCAAGGCTTGCTGCCCGAAAGCGCTGAGCAGTTGATGCGCTCGCGCTATAGCGCGTTCACCCAGGCCAATGAGGCTTATCTGCTGGCGAGTTGGCATGAGTCCACGCGCCCTGCGTCGCTGGGCTTGGATGCTGATGAACCGACGACATGGCTGGGGCTGCGCATCGACAAGGTGGAGGCGGGCGGCGTGCAGGATGTGCGCGGCGTAGTGTGTTTTGTGGCGCGCTGGCGGGTCGGTGGCGGGCGGGTGCAGCGCTTGCAGGAATGCAGCCGCTTTGTGCGTGAGCAGGGGCGCTGGTTTTATGTGGATGGTGATGTGCGCACCTGATTTTGAGTCGCACGGATGAAGGCGGTCGCCGCAATCCGGGGCACCCTTCCCGGATTCCGCTTTGCTTCATCCGGGCTACATGTTTATGAGGCTCGTCCTTGTCGATGAATACTCACCAAGTTCTTCGCACCTTGTTGAATGCAGCTTTGTCATCGGTGAATGGCAAAGCTGTTGTTGCCGATGCTTTGCGTCACGACGTGGAGCCGTTTGGCGGTATCGTCGCCATCGGTAAGGCGGCATCTGCCATGCTGGAAGGGGCGCTGGAGGTTTTGCCCGCCGTTCCTGCTTTACTGGTCACCAAGGACGCGCATGTTTCGCCCACGTTGGCGCATTGTCCTAGCGTGGAAATCATCGAAGCCGGCCATCCGCTGCCGGATGCGCGCAGCCTGCTCGCCGGATGGCGATTGTTGGAGTTTATCCGCGCTGCACCGCCTGATCGACCTTTGTTGTTTTTGTTCTCCGGCGGAGCCTCCAGTCTGGTTGAGGTGTTGCCGCAGGGGGTGACGCTTGAAGACTGGCAGCGGGTGAGTGCCTGGTTGCTGGGCAGCGGGCTGGATATTCATGCCGTGAATGCGCTGCGCAAGCGTTTGTCGTGCATCAAGGGTGGGCGGCTGCTTACGCATCTGGACGGGCGGCGCGCCGTGGTGTTGATGATTTCCGATGTGCCGGGGGATGATGCGGCCAGTATCGGTTCCGGGTTGTTGTCACCGTGCGCACAGCGGCCTTTGCCGGACAAGCTGCCGCACGTTCTGCGCGCCCTACTTGACCTCGCGTCGCCTATGCCCGCGCTGGATGATGTGCGCTGGGCATTGGTGGAGTCGCATATTCTGGCCAGCAATGCGATGGCCTTGGATGGCGCGGTGCGAGCCGCGTGCTGTTTGGGGTGGCCGATCTATCGTGCGCATGACTTGTTAAGTGGCGACGCGGCTGTGGCCGGGGTGCAGTTGGCGCGTGAATTGATCGACGGCGCGCCGGGCTTGTATCTCTGGGGCGGGGAAACGACGGTGAGCTTGCCGCCGTATCCGGGGCGTGGCGGGCGTAATCAACACCTTGCTCTGAATGCCGCGCTGGTTTTGGATGGACAGGCAGACATCACCCTGTTGGCGGCGGGCACGGATGGCACGGACGGGGCGACGCAGGATGCAGGGGCGTGTGTGGATGGTGGCACGGTGGCCTTGATGCGCACGCGGGGCATAGACCCGGAGGCTGCGTTGTTCAATGCGGATAGCGGAAGCGCGCTGGCCGCCGTGGATGCGCTGATTCGCACCGGGTCGACGGGAACGAATGTGATGGATGTGGTGATAGCGCTCAAGAACGTTTGAGTGCCTGAGATTTGCTAAACTGCGCGCCACATTTTTGCTGAGATGACCATGAAAAAGATTCGCACCCGTTTTGCTCCAAGTCCTACGGGCTATTTGCACATTGGCGGCGCACGCACCGCCTTGTTCTCTTATTTGTATGCGCGTCGCCACGGCGGCGATTTCATTCTTCGCGTGGAGGACACCGATCTTGAGCGTTCTACGCCGGAGTCGGTGAACGCGATTCTAGAGGGTATGGCCTGGTTGAATCTGGAATACGACGAAGGTCCGTTCTATCAAACCCAGCGTTTTGATCGCTACAAGGAGATCGTGCAGCAACTCCTGGCCACGGGTCATGCCTATTACTGCTATATGCCCAAGGATGAGTTGGACGCGCTGCGTGAGGGGCAGATGGCGCGCGGTGAAAAGCCGCGTTATGACGGGCGTTACCGCGATTTCAACGGCACGCCGCCGGAGGGCGTGCTGCCTGTGGTGCGCTTCAGGAACCCGCTGGATGGCGAGGTGGTGATCGACGATCTGGTGCGCGGGCGGGTGGTGATTCGCAACGAGGAGCTGGACGATCTGATTATCGCGCGCTCGGATGGCACGCCGACCTACAATCTGAGCGTGGTGGTGGATGATTTGGACATGGGCATTACCCATGTGGTGCGCGGTGACGATCATTTGAACAACACGCCACGCCAGATCAATATTTTCCGTGCGCTGGGTGCAACGCCGCCGGTGTATGGCCACCTGCCGATGATTCTTGGGCCGGATGGGACGAAGCTCTCCAAGCGTCACGGCGCGGTGAGCGTAATGCAATACCACGAGGAAGGCTATCTGCCGGATGCCCTGCTGAATTATCTGGTGCGTCTGGGCTGGTCACATGGCGATCAGGAAGTGTTCAGCCGTGAGGAAATGGTGAATCTGTTTGATGTGGCCGACGTGAATCAGTCGGCTTCGGCGATCAACCCGGACAAGCTTTTGTGGTTGAACCAGCATTACCTCAAAACCAGCGACCCGGCCTATGTGGCGCGCTATCTGGGCTGGCATTTGGGCAATCTGGGCGTAGACCCGGCGCAAGGTCCGGCGCTGGAAGATGTGGTTGTCGCGCTGCGTGAGCGTGCACGCACCTTGATTGAAATGGCGCAGCAGGCGGCCTGTTATTTCCGTGATGAGTCGAGTTACGACGACGATGCGGCGGCCAAACATTTGAATGCTGCGGCGGAGCCGGTGTTGCGTGCTGTGATTGAGGCCTTGCAGGGCGTGAGCGATTGGCGTGGCGCGGTGCTGGAGCCGGTGATTAAGGACACGGTCAAGGCGCTGGGCATCAAGTTCCCCATGCTGGCGCAGCCGATGCGCGTGGCCTTGACCGGCTCAACGGCCTCGCCGTCGATTGATGCGACTTTGGCGCTGGTGGGACGTGAGCGCAGCCTTCTGCGTTTGCAAAAGGCACTGACTTTCATCGAAGTGTCAAAATCGGCTTGACGCTGACAGGGTGCGTGCGTAAGATGCGCGCTCCCGCTGTGGGGCTATAGCTCAGCTGGGAGAGCGCTTGCATGGCATGCAAGAGGTCTGCGGTTCGATCCCGCATAGCTCCACCATTATTCTTGTCGTTTGTTGCGCTCAGTTTGAGGCAGGATGCCTCAACGCGAACAGGGGTAAATCCCCTGTTCGGCGCTGATATTCACGGACATGCGCCGTGAATATCAGAACCTGTTTTTCCATGGATGGAAAAACAGGTTATAAACTCGGGGCTATAGCTCAGCTGGGAGAGCGCCTGCATGGCATGCAGGAGGTCTGCGGTTCGATCCCGCATAGCTCCACCATTTTAAAGTCGATTTCAAAAGCCCTCGCGTGAATGGTCTCGCGGGGGCTTTTGTTTGAGCGGCTTTCATCCTCGTGTACTCTTTTCCGAAACCAAGGAAGCTCCCGGTATGACGACAACCCCCCGTGATTTAACCCAGATAACCCTGGCGGTGCTGTTTATCGGCGGCTTGATGCTGGCTTCGTTTTGGGTGTTGAAGCCCTTTCTGTCCGCCTTGATCTGGGCGACGATGATTGCGGTGGCAACCTGGCCTTTGATGGTGAAAATTCAGGCCGTTTTGTGGGGGAGGCGCGGGCTTGCGGTCATGCTCATGAGCCTGAGTATTTTGCTGGTGCTGCTGCTGCCCTTGTCGTTGGCGATTGCCACCATTGTGGAGAATGCGGACAAGATCGTCGGTTGGTTCAAATGGCTGGCCGCAAGCCGTGTTCCGCCGCCGCCGGATTGGGTGGCTACGCTGCCGGTGATCGGGGCAAGGTTGCAGGAGTTCTGGCTTGGGTATGTGGCCTCGGGTCTGGAGGATATTGCACCGCGTCTGATTCCCCATGCGGAAGGCATTAGCAAATGGTTTGCGGCTCAGGCGGGTGATTTGAGCCTGCTGTTCATGCAGTTTTTATTGATCGTGCTGATGACCGCCATTTTGTATGTCATGGGGGATGATGCGGCGCTGTGGGTGCGCCGTTTCGGTGCGCGTCTGGGCGGCGAGCGCGGCGAAGCAGCGGTTGTCCTGGTCAAGCAAGCCATTCGTGGGGTTGCGCTTGGTGTTGTGCTGACTGCCTTGATTCAGTCGGTGGTCGGTGGAATCGGGCTGGCGATTGCCGGGGTGCCGATGGCGGCTTTGTTGACTGCGTTGATCTTTATGTTGTGTATCGCGCAGATTGGGGCGGGTCTGGTGATGTTCGCCGCTGTAGGCTGGCTGTTTTGGTCGGGGGATACGGGCTGGGGGGTGTTTCTTTTGGTCTGGTCGATTGTCGTGACCACGATGGATAACTTTATTCGTCCATTTCTGATTAAACAGGGAGCCGATCTGCCGATTGTGCTGATTTTTGCCGGGGTGATTGGTGGCCTGCTTGGCTTTGGTCTGGTGGGGATTTTTATTGGCCCGGTGGTTTTGGCTGTGGCCTATACCTTGTTGGATGCTTGGGTTAAATCCGGGCGCGAGTCAGTCTGAATGAAAAACAGGCAGCAATAAAAAACGCCAGTTCATATTGAACTGGCGTTCGTACTCTCCGGGACAGGTGTTCGCTGAGCCGTGGTGCTGTTCAGCGAACTCGTGAACAGACTCTAAAAGCGCCCTACGACTTTATGGCGACCTCAGGGATTGATCGTGCCGGATGAATGAGCCGCTGTTGCAGGCTTGTCCGCTTGATGATCTTCCGCCATAGGTGTCATGTCTTGCGCTATTTCTGTCTGTACGTTGCCGATGTCATCGGCTTGGGGCGTTGGCACAGCCTCAGTTGAAGCTGGTGCATTCGCGTGCTCGGTCAGCGTTTCGGCTTCTGGCGCTGCTGGAGCATTCAAGGCCGCAGGTGCTGCTTTAGTGATAACAAGCTCAGCTTCTGGGATGATCTCGACCGGGGGTGTTGCATCGACGGCAGGTGCGGGCGCGTTTTCAGCTTCAGTCTCAGCTTCGATCTCGGCGTCAGGCGGGGGTGTCGCCTCTGCTTTATGCTGGATGATGTTATCCGGCTGAGGCATTTCCTCCGCCGTGCTTGATGGCGCGATTTCCGCAAGGGCTGCGGGTTCGGCTTCGCTTGGCACGACATGGCTGTTTGCAGTGTCCGCCTGCGTCTGTTCCTCTGGGGTCGCTTGAGTGATGTTGAGCGTTGCCATGGCGCTGCGGATGACTTCGTAACCGCCGACAATACGATCCCCTGCTTCAAGGCGGGTGGCCGCATTGGGCGGGAACTGTTCGGCGATACTTTTCTTCGCTGCAATATCAATCACGGGTTTGGGCGGTTCGGCCAGCGGCGCGGAGAGCTGTTGTGCAATGCGTTCGGCTTCTGCACCTTCCAGAGGCGTGTTTTCAAGCTGCTCGGGTTCGGGGCGCGAGCGTGGGCGCGGTTCGCGTGGCGGTACACTTCCGCGTGGTACCGGCGCCAAGGCGGGCTTGTTGCGTTCGCTTGCGTCCTGGCGCTCACGCGAGCGACCTTGACTGCGTGATTCGCCATCACGCTCGGCTGCATCCATGTCCCGCTCATGACGGTCAGCTCGGGCTGAACGCTGCTCACGACCCTGGTTTGTTGCGCGTGTCTCTACAACATTTGGCTGTTTGGCCTGCGCACCAAACAGGAAGCTCCAGATGCGTTTGATGAAGCCGCCCTCAGACCCGGTAGACGAAGCTTCGGCGGCCTGGCGAGCCTGCACCGGCTTGGCGTTCGTTTCGTTGCGTCGTGGCGCAGTGGGGGGAGGAGCCAGTGTCGGCACGATCTTGACCATCGGCTCGTTACTCGCTTCACGCGGGCTGTCGCTGTTCTGGCGCGCAGGGCGTGCGGCTGGACGTGCCGGGCGTGAGGCATTGCGTCCATTGTCGGCATGTTCTGCGCCATCCTGCGGGTGTTCGACCAGGTTGTAGTCGATGCCAGCTTCGTCCATTTCATTGCGGCGCATACGCTCAATGCGGAAATTGGGCGATTCCATTTGCGGATTGGGGATGAGCACCACGCTGACGCGGTAGTCCTCTTCCATGCGGCGAATGGCATGACGTTTTTCATTCAGCAGGTACGCCGCTACGGCGACGGGTAATTGCGCCACGATGCGCCCGGTGTTGTCCTTGAGCAGGTCTTCCTGAATCAGGCGCAGTACGGACAGCGCGAGCGATTCGGTGCCGCGAATCGTGCCCTGACCATGGCAGCGCGGGCAGACATGCTGGGTGGACTCTTCCAGTGAAGGGCGCAGGCGTTGGCGTGACATTTCCAGCAGGCCGAAGCGCGAGATACGGCCAAGCTGCACGCGGGCGCGATCCATTTTCAGCGCGTCGCGCAGACGGTTTTCCACTTCGCGCTGGTGCTTGGTCGGTGCCATGTCGATAAAGTCGATCACGATCAGGCCGCCCAGGTCGCGCAGGCGGATCTGGCGGGCGATTTCGTCGGCGGCTTCCAGGTTGGTGTTGAAGGCTGTTTGCTCGATGTCTTCGCCCTTGGTGGCGCGCGCGGAGTTGATGTCCACCGCCGTCAGCGCCTCGCACTGGTCGATCACCAGTTCGCCGCCGGAGGGCAGGCTGACCTTGCGTCCGTAGGCGGATTCGATCTGGCTTTCGATCTGGTAGCGCGAAAACAGCGGCACGCGATCCTGATAGAGTTTCAGGCGGCGAGCATTGTGCGGCATGACTTGATTGACGAATTCGATGGCCTGTTGGTAGGTCGCCTCGTCGTCAATCAGGATTTCGCCGATGTCGTCGCGCAAATGGTCGCGCAGCGCGCGGATCAGCAGGCTGCTTTCCTGGTAAATGAGTACGGGGGCATTGCGTTCCTTGCCCGCGCTTTCAATCGCCTGCCAGACGCTGAGTAGGTAGTCCAGATCCCATTGCAGCTCTTCGGTGCTGCGTCCTACGCCTGCGGTGCGGATAATCATGCCCATGCCTTCCGGCACGTTGAGCGAGGCCATGGCCTCTTTCAGCTCGGCGCGATCTTCGCCTTCGATGCGCCGAGAAACGCCGCCGGCGCGCGGGTTATTGGGCATCAGCACCAGATAGCGCCCGGCCAGGCTGACAAAAGTGGTCAGCGCCGCGCCTTTTTGCCCGCGTTCTTCCTTGTCGATCTGCACCAGCAGTTGCTGGCCTTCGCGCAGGGCATCCTTGATGATCGGGCGACCCTTGTCATCCACCGCTTCGGGGTTGAAGTAGCTGCGCGAAATTTCCTTGAACGGCAGGAAGCCGTGACGATCGGAGCCGTAATTGATGAAAACGGCTTCGAGGCTAGGCTCGATGCGGGTAATCGTGCCTTTGTAGATATTGGATTTTTTCTGTTCGCGCGAGGGCGTTTCGATGTCGATATCGTAAAGGGTTTGACCATCCACCAAGGCAACGCGCAGTTCCTCGGCGTGGGTGGCATTGATGAGCATTCGCTTCATGCGGGTGTTTCCTGAAAGATGGGCTGAACACCCATGCACGCTTCACGGTCGAGCCTAAGTCGGACGGGATGCGTGCAAGGTGTTGATCTATCAACTCAACCACAAATACCGTGCGTGCAGATACACCGCGCATCCACATAAGGAGCGGCGCAAGCAGGCAGGCGAGGGTCAGGTGTCCAGCGGTCATATACGTGGGTTTCTATTCGTTGGTTTATGTTGCCCAACCAAATCCATTGTCGGTAGGCATCCATGAGTTCAAGTCATACGTCAACGTCGGTTAGGACATTTTGGCTGTCATCACTTGTTCGAGACGCTAAACGTTTAAGGTTGAGTGGTCTCACGGGTTGCTCATAGGCCTCCTGCCCCAAGCTAAAGTCACGCTGTAATCGGCGTGCTTTGGAAACTTCAGTAAACATAAAGTCTTCTTGTGGTGTTGCTTCGGTATGTCACGCCCACTTTTGGGGCTACCTTGCGCAACAACGTTCCGAATATAGCAATATCGTTACAGTGCGGCAATCACCCGCCCCGCCCAAGGATGGGGAATGGGCTATCATTAAGCCCATTCCAATCAGCTAACACCGCTATGAATCCCTTTGATGAGCCTTTTGACGACGATTTAATTGAAGCAGGTCATTCTGCTGGCGCGCGCGCGCAACTACGCGAAACTTCGCCCGCTACGAGTGTGCGTTATGTGACGGTGGGGGCGCATGAGGCTGGGCAGCGTCTGGATAATTTCCTCTTGGCGCAGCTCAAGGGGGTTCCCAAAAGCCGGATTTATCGCATGGTGCGCAGCGGAGAGGTGCGCATTAACAAGGGGCGAGTCAAGCCTTTGGCGCGGATTGCGACAGGCGATGTGGTGCGGATTCCGCCAGTGCGCATGAGTGAACATGAAGCACCCGACCTGCCTTTGGCGCGTGTGGCTGCCATGCGCGACATCGTGCTGTATGAGGATGATGACGTGCTGATTCTGAACAAGCCGCCCGGCTTGGCGGTGCATGGCGGTAGCGGCGTGCCTTATGGTTTGATTGAGCTGGCGCGCGCGTCCTGGGCGCATCTTCCCGGTTTGGAGCTGGCGCACCGGCTTGATCGGGATACCAGCGGTTGTTTGGTGCTGGCCAAGAACCGCGAAGCTTTGCTCGGCGTGCAACGTCAGTTGGTGGCAGGAACAGCGCGCAAGGCTTATCTTGCGCTGTTGCAGGGGGATGCCTTCAAAAGCCAGGCGAAAAATGCACCACGCGGCGCTGGGCGCAATGGGGTGCTGCGTGTGGATGCGCGCCTGTTGCGCAGTGAGTTGCAGGGCGGCGAGCGCATGGTGAAGGTCGATCCGCAGGGCAAGGATGCGCTGAGCCTGTTCAGTCTGGTGGAGCGCTACGGGTCGTTTGCCAGTCTTGCGCGGGTTGAAATTGAAACCGGTCGCACGCACCAAATACGGGTACATGCGCAACATTTGGGGCATCCACTGGCTGGGGATGAAAAATATGGCAATGAAGGCTTCAATAAACAGATGAAAACCCTTGGGTTAAAGCGGGTTTTCCTGCATGCCGAGCAGTTGGATATGTTGCATCCGGTGAGTGAAGTGACGTTGCGCGTGCAGGCTGCGTTGCCCGAGGAATTGGCGAGTGTGCTGGATGCCTTGCAGCATGGCGCTCCTGTTGCACAGCGGGGTGTTTGATGCAGCCTTACCGCGTCTCTAACCTGAAGATGGTGATATTTGATTGGGATGGCACCCTGATGGACTCTACCGAGCGCATTGTGAGCAGCTTTCAAAATGCAATGCGAGCCTCGAACCTGCCGGTGCTGCCGCCGGAACCGATTATGGCCATTATCGGCTTGGGGCTGCCCGAAGCGGCGGATGCGTTGTTTCCTGAACTGGGTTTGCAGGCGCAAAAACATCTGGCACGGGTTTATCAGCAGTATTATTTTGAACTTGACCCTACGCCGATGCGGCTGTATGACGGTGCGGAAGATTTGTTGGCTGATTTGGCCGCACGCGGATTCTGGCTGAGCGTGGCGACGGGGAAAAGTCGGCGCGGCCTGAATGAGGTGCTGGCCAGCACGGGTTTGGGGCGCTATTTCTTTGCCACACGTTGTGCGGAAGAAACCTTGTCCAAGCCTGATCCTTTGATGTTGCACGAGTTGATGCTTGAGGCGGATGCTGAACCTGCGCAGTGTTTGATGGTCGGAGATACCCGGTTTGATCTGGATATGGCGCGCCATGCCAAGGTGCCTGCGGTCGGCGTGACGCATGGAGCGCACGGGCATGAAGATTTGTTGGCCAGCGCGCCGCTGGCTCTGGTGGAGAGTTTGCATCAACTGGCTGCTTGGCTGCGGCCGATTGAACTGGTGAAGGATGAGTGAGTATGAGTGATTTGGAGAATATCAAGGCCTTTCGTCATGACGAGGACTTGGGGCTGGGCAGCAAGAACGCTACGGATGATGTCTGGATGCGCAATCTTCTTGGCAAACTGGCGGAAAGCAGTCTGGTCGAGCAACGCCGCGCACGGCGCTGGGGTGTTTTTTTCAAACTGGCGTTTTTGGCCTATGCCATTGTGCTGTTGTTCGTGCTGGTGATGGGGAATACGGAAGACACGCTCTCCGATGAGCCGTTTACCGCGCTGGTCACTCTGGACGGGGCGATCATGAGTGACACGCGCGCCAATGCCGATACGGTGATCGAGGGCTTGCGCGAGGGCTTTGAGAGTGAGCACTCCAAGGCGGTGATTCTGCGTATCAACAGTCCGGGCGGTAGTCCGGTGCAATCCAATTACATTTATCAGGAAATGCGCCGTCTGCGTGAAAAATATCCGGATAAGCCGTTGTATGCGGTGGTGTCAGAAATGGCGGCATCGGGCGGTTACTACATTGCGGCAGGCGCGACAGCCATTTACGCCGATCAAGCCAGTATTGTCGGTTCAATTGGCGTGCGCATGGATGGTTTTGGCGTGGTCGATGCCATGAAAATGCTTGGCATTGAATACCGTGAACTGACGGCGGGCGACCATAAGGCCTTGCTCAGTCCTTTTGTACCGGTTAATCCGGAAGAAAAGGCGCACATGGAGGGCTTGCTGAATGAAGTACATGCGCAGTTTATCAAGGCGGTTAAAGATGGGCGTGGTGAGCGTTTGAATCTGGAGACGCCAGGTTTGTTTTCAGGTCTGATCTGGACAGGGCAGCAAGGCGTTGAGCTTGGTCTGGTGGATGGCTTGGGCACGGTGGAGAGCGTGGCGCGTGATGTGGTCAAGGTGGAGAAGGTGGTGGATGTGACCAGTGAACAAAGCGTGCTTGATCGTCTGCTTGGGCGTTTGGGGGTGGCGACATCCGCAGCCGTATCGACAGGAATCACCCGTGCGCTGATCGAGTCGCAACATGGCGTGCTGCATTAAACCTATGGCGAGCAGAATGATGGATCAGCGGCGTATCCCTGCGGACGATGTAGGCTATGCTCCAGAGGAGGCCTTGCTGGAACAGGAGCTGGAGCCTCCTCCCATGTTTCGTGTGCTGTTGTTGAATGATGACTTCACCCCCATGGATTTTGTGATTCTGGTGCTGGAACGCATTTTCCGTCTGCCGCATGAGCGCGCGGTACAGATCATGCTCGATGTGCATCAACAAGGGCGCGGGGTGTGTGGGTTGTACAGTCGGGAAGTGGCTGAAACCAAGGTCGCCCTGGTGGTTGAGTGGGCGCGGGAAAATGACCATCCCCTGTTATGTGTTTCCGAGCCGGTTGACCGGTGATTGTGTGAGGGACAAGAGTATGTTGAGTAAGTCGCTGGAAAATACCCTCAATCAGGTCTTTCGTTTTGCCAAGTTGCAACACTTTGAATATGTCACGCTGGAAGTATTGCTGCGATATTTGCTGGTCGATACTGAGGCGCGACCGGTATTGCTTGGTTGCGGGGCAAACATTGAGCGCCTCGATCTGGAGCTGGAGGCTTTTTTGGAGGAAACCATTCCCCGTCTGGCCGAAGATGACAAGGACGATGCCAAGCCGACCCTGGGCTTTCAGCGCGTATTGCAGCGTGCCATGGTGCAGGTGCAGGCAGCAGGCAAGCAGATGGTGACCGGCGCGCATGTACTGGCCGCGTTGTTTGCCGAACAGGATTCGCACGCGGTCTATCTGCTCAAGCGTCAGGGCATTTCGCGTCTGGATGTGCTGCGTTATATGTCGCACGGCGGCGACCAGCCGCCGAGCCAGGCACAGGGCGCAGATCAGCAGGCCGCAGATGAGGCGGCTCAGTCCGCCAAGGAGCAGGCTTCGGCGCTGGAACAGTATGCGATCAACCTCAACAAAATGGCGCGTGAAGGACGCATCGACCCCTTGATCGGGCGCAGCAAAGAGCTGGAGCGCGTGGCGCAGGTATTGTGCCGCAGGCGCAAGAACAATCCGCTGCTGATCGGCGAGGCAGGTGTGGGCAAGACGGCGATTGTCGAAGGGCTGGCGCGCATGATCGTGCAGGACGAGGTTCCCGCTGCGCTGGAAAACAGCGTGATTTACAGCCTGGATCTTGGTGCCTTGGTGGCGGGCAGCAAATATCGCGGCGATTTTGAAAAGCGATTGAAAAGTGTGTTGCAAGAACTGGATGCCATGCCCGGCGCGATCCTGTTCATTGACGAAATTCATAGCATTATCGGTGCCGGTTCGGCTTCAGGCGGCGCGATGGATGCCTCGAATCTGATTAAACCGGCCTTGGCCAAGGGACTGCGCTGCATCGGTTCCACTACGCACAATGAATTTCGCCAGATTTTCGAGAAAGACGCTGCGCTGGCGCGGCGTTTCCAGAAAATTGATGTCCCCGAGCCGAGTCTGGACGAGGCTCTGGCCATCCTCAAGGGGCTGCGCGCCAGCTTTGAGGAGCATCACGCGGTCAGTTACACCGATGAAGCCCTACAGGCTGCGGTGCATTTATCCGAGCGCCACATCCACGACCGCCACCTGCCGGACAAGGCGATTGATGTGATGGACGAGGCGGGTGCGCGTGCGCGTCTGGCCGGGCAGACTGATGCGATTATTGGTACAACGGACATTGAAAGCGTGGTCGCCAGCATGGCGCGCATCCCCGAACAGCAGGTTTCCAGCTCGGATCGCGACATTTTGCGCAATCTGGAGCGCAATCTGCGCATGGTGGTGTATGGGCAGGATGCGGCGGTGGAGCAATTGGCGACTTCGATCAAGCTGGCGCGTTCCGGCTTGCGTAGCGAAGGCAAGCCGATCGGTTCTTTCCTTTTCGCAGGTCCCACCGGCGTGGGCAAAACCGAAGTGGCGCGTCAGCTTGCGCGTTTGCTGGGCATTGGTTTGCTGCGTTTTGATATGTCCGAATACATGGAGCGCCATTCGATTTCGCGCCTGATCGGCTCGCCGCCGGGTTATGTCGGCCACGAGAGCGGTGGTTTGCTCACCGAAGCGGTACACAAGCAGCCGCATGTGGTGTTGCTGCTGGATGAGATCGAAAAAGCGCACCCTGATTTGTTCAACGTGCTGTTGCAGGTGATGGATCACGGCAAGCTGACCGATGCCAATGGCCGCGAGGTGGATTTTTCGCATGTGATTCTGGTGATGACCAGCAACGCCGGGGCGCAGGAATCCACTCGCGCGTCGATGGGCTTTACCCGTCAGGATCACAGCGGCGATGCGATGGAGGTCATCAAGCGCGGTTTCTCACCGGAATTCCGCAATCGGCTGGATGCCATCATTCGCTTCAATGCGTTGAGTGAACGCGATATTGCCCAAGTGGTCGATAAGCTGCTGCTGGAGCTGGAGCACCAGCTCGAAGCCAAGGGCGTACATCTTCAGGTCAGCGAGGAGGCGCGTTTGTGGCTGGCGCACAAGGGTTACGACCCGCACATGGGCGCAAGGCCGATGGCGCGCCTGATTCAGGAACAGATCAAGCGCCCGCTGGCCGAGGAGTTGCTGTTCGGCGCACTGGAAGGCGGCGGCGAAGCGCGAGTCGAGCAGAATGCTGACGCTACGGGCTTGAAGATCGTGGTGCTGGAAAAACAGGCGGAAGCGGTCGAGGCGTGAAGGCGGAGCTTTTGCTGCGCCGCCGGGTTGTCCTCGCCGTCGATGCTTTTGTCGAGCTGGTGATTTGGCAGCTACCTGGTCCTGTGCCGCCTTCCGCTCACGCTTCCAAGTATCGTCCGGCCTATGTCGTCAAGGGAGTTTGTGTGCTGCGCTATGACAATGAACGTGGCAAAGGCGGTCATCGTCATTGGGGTGCTCATGAACGGGTTTACTCCTTCTTGAGTCCGGAGCAGCTCATGCGTGATTTTCATACTGACGTGCGGAGGTGGAATGATGAACACGGTCGTTCTTGATGTGCGTAGTCTTCAGGACAGTTTGGCCGATGCGGTCTGTGCAATGCAAACGGGGCATGGCGATGCCGAGGCGCGCATTAGCTTCGCTTCGCCTGCTTTGCTCTGGCAGGTTTTGGGCGCAAGGCGTCGGGGACTTTTGGAGCTGATGCGTGGTGCAGGCGAGGTCAGCGTCGCCGAGCTGGCTCGGCGTAGCGGGGGGGAAGCGTCTGCGGTGCGTGAGGATATTGAGGCGCTGCTTGATGCGGGCATCGTGCAAAATTCGGCGGATGGTCGTGTGGTTTTTCCCTACGACGCGCTCAAGGTTGAGTTCATGCTGAAAGCCGCCTGAACAGCATGGATGGCTCATCGCAAAAGAATTGCAAAACCTAGCACCAACCCCAGTAGACTCAGGGTCGCCACGATCCAGCGGCGGCTGTAGTTGTCCAGTGCCACGCTCAATTTGCCGAGCTGTGCATTAAGTTGAGCCAATGAGCGTAGACCGGCGGCAATATCGCCTGCTGGAATGGCAGGGAGCACGCCCGGTGCGCGCAGCAGCGCCAGCAAAAGCAAGCCGCCCAGCAATACTGGCCACAGGCCGTTCCATAGCGCTTTGATGGTCAAAGCCTGTTGCAGCGTGCCGAGCGGAAGCGTCAGGTACAGCGCCCAGGGAATGAGCACGGCAGCCAGCGCCATGCAAAGCCAAGGCCAGATCAGGGCGCAGGGCGCATGGGTTTCGCGTTGCTGATGCTGCTCAAGCCACAAACGATGCAGGAAATGCAGCATCAACAGGGAACTGCTCACCGATTTTTTTAGGCGAGCGTCCGGCTGATCTTTTCCGCAATAGCCTCCGCCACAAACGCATTCAGACTGCGGCCACCAGCCAGCAACGCCGCCTTGCGGTGAATCTCCGGGCTGACGCGCACATTAAACGTGCCTTTGAATGGTGTATCGGGCGAGCGTCCAAGCTCGGCACACGACTCAAGATAGGCATCGACCGAAGCCTCGAACTCACGCCGTAGCCCAGCCAGATCATGCGCTTCATATGTCACTAGATCACGCATGAACGCCAGCTTGCCAAACAGCGTGTTGTCCTCAAGCTCGGCTTCAATCGTGCCAAGGTAGCCCTTGTGTTCCAGATAGGTCATGGGTTCAATCCTCCAGAAGCAGCGCCTTGAGCGCCTTCAATGCACCGCCGCGCAAGTGGTTTTCCGGATGCGGGCGGTGTAGCAAAATCATTGGGCGCGTGGGATGAGTAAAACGTACACGCGACCCGGCCATTTCCTGTTTCTCATAACCAAGTTGCGCGAGCAAATTCACAACATCAGTCCAAGCCAGCGTCGCCTTCGCCTGTCGCAGCTTGTCTAATCGCTTGTCATTTTTGCCCATTGCGTGCGTCCATCAAGTCAATGCGACTTAGTTTAGTTGCATTGACTTTGTGTGCAACTTTCTCGCACTCAAGCTTTCAGCGGTATTTTGCTCAAGTAGGTTGACGGCAACGGCGGCTCCCTCGACAAGCAGGTCATGCCCGTCGGCGCTGGGGTCGGGCAGGGGGACATCTTGCAGGGCGAGCGGGTCAGTGATCGGCAAGGGGTGGGTGTAGGTGATGGCTTGCATGGCGTGTTCCTCAGCCAGGCAGGTCGATAGCGTAATCCATGATGAGCGGCGCATGGTCGGAAAAGCGCGAGTCCTTCCAGATGGAGGCGGTCAGCGCCTTGCCGCGCAGATTTGGCGTGACCATCTGATAGTCGATGCGCCAGCCGACGTTCTTCGCCCAGGCCTGACCGCGATTTGACCACCAGGTGAACTGCTCTTCCTCCTGATTGACCTCGCGGAAGGCATCTACCCAGTCTTCTGCCTCGTAGCGTGCATCCAGCCAGGCACGCTCATGCGGTAAAAAGCCGGAGTTTTTCTGGTTGCTGCGCCAGTTTTTCAGGTCGATGGGTTTGTGGGCGATATTCCAGTCGGCGCAGATAATCACGCTGCGCCCGGCATCCTTGAGTTCGCGCATTTTGTGTGGAAATACATCGAGAAAGCGATCCTTGCTGGCTTGACGTTCAGGTCCTGCGGAACCGGAGGGTGCGTATAGGCTGATGACGCTGAGCTGGCCAAAACGTGCTTCGATATAACGCCCTTCGTTATCAAACTCTTCCACGCCAAAACCGGCGATGACCTCATCCGGTTCGCGCCGCGCATACAATCCCACGCCGCTGTAGCCTTTACGCTTGGCGGGCTCGTAATAACAGTTGTAACCTTCTGGCCAAAACACGGGGTCGCTGATTTGCTCGACCTGCGCCTTGAGCTCTTGCAGGCAAACAATGTCAGCGTTCTGGCTGGGCAGCCAGTCAAAAAATCCCTTGGTGGCGGCGGAACGGATGCCGTTGAGGTTGGCGGTGATGATGCGCAGCATGGTGAAAATGACGTGAAGTGATGGCCGCGCATTGTAACTGCAGGCCGGGAAAGCCGGATGAAGCCATATTCCCACACAGATTGATGGGCGTTGATGTGAACCCGGAACGGTTAAAACAGGGCTTAAGGTGCAGCATTAGACGAGGCGCGTAGCATGAAACATATTCTTTGGATGATTTTTGGGGGGATAATGATGAGCATGACATGGCCAACGCAGGCTGGGGAAAGTGAGTCCATCGTGCTGGGTATGGGCTGTTTCTGGGGGGCAGAAAAACGCATGGCGGAGATTCCCGGTGTGTTGGATGTCGAATCCGGTTATGCCGGGGGTGATGCCCCCAAGGCCGGGTATTACGAGGTGCTCGGTCTGGAAAAAGAGATTCAGGCCGGGCGAACCAAGGCGCGCAATCATGCCGAAGTGATTAAGGTGACGTTCGACCCGCAAAAAGTGCCACTAAAAACCGTGCTCATCAAGTTCTGGGAAAATCACGACCCGACCCAGGGCGACCGTCAGGGCAATGATCGCGGCAGCAATTACCGCAGCGTGATTTATTACCAAAGCGAGGCGCAAAAAGCCGTGGCGCTGGAGACGCGCGATGCTTTTCAGCAGGCGCTGACCCAGGCGGGACGCGGCAAAATCACCACCGAGATCGCGCCCCTGCGCAACTACAACAGCGCCGAGGAGTACCACCAGGACTACCTGAAGAAAAATCCCAATGGCTATTGTGGTTTGGGTGGAACCGGGGTGGCCTATCCGGGCAATGTCTCCAAGGCCGCGCCCGCGCCATTGTCGGCGGATGCCTTGCATTTCGAGCGCCAGTTGATCGTGTTCGAGGCCGAAGACTGTCCGTTCTGCAAGCAATTCCAGCGCGAAATACTGGATGGCTGGAAGGCGACCACGCCGATTGTCGCCACTTTTAATACCAACCCGCCCCAGGGCTGGACGCTGGAGAAAACCCTGTTCGCCACCCCAACCATCGTGTTGTTTGAAAAGGGCAAGGAAGTTTCGCGCTTTACCGGCTACAACGGCGAGCAGGAGCGTTTCTGGAAATGGCTGGGCTTTCAGCTACTCACCCCGGAACAGCGCAAAATCGCCTTTGAACAAGGCACGGAGCGCCCGTTCACCGGATCGCATCTCGACGAAAAACGCCCCGGCATGTTTGTTGACCCGCTTACCGGCGCGCCGCTGTTTCGCTCAGATACCAAATTCAACAGCGGCACCGGCTGGCCGAGTTTCTTCAACCCGGTGGAAGGCTCCATCGTGCTGGTGGAAGACAATACCCACGGCATGAAACGGGTGGAAGTGCGCAGCAAGAGTTCCGGCATCCACCTGGGGCATGTCTTCGACGACGGCCCGCCGCCCAGCGGCAAGCGTTATTGCATTAATGGCAATGTGTTGAAATTTGTGCCGGACGAGAAGTAACGTCGACACTATTGATGCGGTACGCATATATCTTGAAGGCTTCGCGGGCAAGCCCGCTCCTACCGTCCATTCACGCTTCATTCAGGCAAGGATCAATAGAACAGGATTTATGCAGAGTGATGGCTTTCACTCCCTCCCCCTTGATGGGGGAGGGCTGGGGAGAGGGTGAGAAGTTGGCTCAACCCTTTGTTTCATCGCATATTTTAACCCCCTCTCCCCAGCGGCTTCGCCCCCCTCGCTTCGCTCTCCCCGCGAGGGGAAAGGGGGCTAAATCCGGGGTTTGCGTAAGCCCTGTCTCTGTGTCCTCTGTGGCTATTGATGTGGCACGAATATATCTTGAAGGCTTCGCGGGCGAGCCCGCTCCTGCCGTCCATTCACGGATCATTCGGGTCGGATCAATAAAAACGCGAAGCTGCCGTAAGGCCGCTTTTTCGCAGCTTTGGCCTGCATCCATCGGCTTGATCGAATGTATAGAAGTACCCTTATGAACGATACCGATTGGATGCGCCATGCCTTGTGGTTGGCGGCACGTGCTGATGCCGAGGGCGAGGTGCCTGTCGGCGCGGTTTTGGTGCGCGAGGGCGAGGTGATCGGCGAGGGCTGGAATCGGCCGATTGGGACGCATGACCCGAGCGCTCATGCCGAGATGCTGGCCTTGCGTGATGCGGCGCGGCGGGTGGGGAATTATCGGCTACCGGATTCGGTGATGTATGTGACGCTGGAGCCGTGTCCGATGTGCGTGGGGGCGATGATTCATGCGCGGGTGGCGCGGGTGGTGTTCGCGGCATCGGATGGCAAGACAGGGGCGTGTGGCAGTGCTTTGGATTTACCCGCACACCCGAGTCATAACCATCGTTTGTTGGTGGAGGGCGGGGTGTTGGCGGAGGAGGCGGCTTCGATGCTGCGGGCGTTTTTTCGTGCGCGGCGGGTGAAGTCTGTGTTGTAAGCAGGGTGTGGTGTTTCTTAATTGATGCGGCACGCATATATCTTGAAGTGCAAAGAAGCGGGCTTGCCCGCGAAAAAGCCTATGTTGAAGGCTTCGCGGACAAGCCAGCTCCTACCGTCCATTCACGGTTCATTCAGACCCGATCAAGAGCAGGGGCGGTGCGCGGGCATAAAAAAGCCCGCAGGATTGCGGGCTTGGGTAGCGCGAAGCCATTGGCTTCGCCGGGCTGTGACTAGCGATTGCCGTACACCATTTCGGCGCGGCGTTCTTGACTGTAGCAGCTTTCGTCAGCGCTGCTGCATGAAGGCTTTTCTTCGCCATAGCTGACGATGGAGATTTGCGCGCTGTTGGCACCTTGCAGAATCAGTGCATCACGCACGGCCATGGCGCGCTTTTCGCCGAGGGCGATGTTGTATTCGGCGCTGCCGCGTGGGTCGGTGAAGCCTTCAATGGTGACCTGGCGTTGGGCATTGGCGCTGAGGAAGGCGGCGTTTTCAGAGATGACCGGGCGGTATTGCTGGCTCACAACATAGCTGTCGTAGTCAAAATACACGGTGGAGTTGATTTGCGAGGGCTTGCCCGCGTAGAGCTTGCTTTCGTCGTAGCCTGAGCCGCTCATGCCAGATGTACCCGCGCCCGCGCCCGCGCCAGCACCAGCACCGGCTCCGGC
>CAZTYJ010000001.1:89904-138815 GCA_964618025.1 uncultured Halothiobacillus sp.
CCGGCTCCGGCGCCTTCTTCTGGGGTGGAGCTACAGGCGGCCAGGCCGAGCATGGCAAGAATAAGAGCTGAGGTTTTGAGGATACGCATGGTGGATTTTCCTGTTTGCGAGTTTAAACATGGGGCTGGAAAGCCTGTGGTGGGTGATTCTATAGCAGCATAGACATTTGTGTGAATGTCTGACGTTGTTTTTCTGGCATTTTTCGCGCCTGTTTTTGACGCTGTTGTTGCGAATATGTTGGCGTGAGGGCTTGTTTAAGCGGTGTTCATGCGAGAATGCGCGGCGTTATCGTGGACAGAGCGTAGATGATGAGTGCAGTTGATCGCCTGAGCGCAAAAAATACAGCCGGAGCCAGCAGGAATACATCGGCAAAGTTGAAAACGACCGTGCTGACGCTGCATATCGGGCGCTTTTTGCGTGAGTCGGCGTTGTACGTGGCGACGGCATTGGGCGTGTATTTGTTGTTTGTGCTGTTGTCTTTCGATGTGCGCGATCCGGGTTGGTCGCAGGCCAATAATGCCAAACAGGTTTTTAATGCCGGCGCTGGGCTTGGGGCGTGGATTGCCGATCTTGCGTTTTATCTGAGCGGCTATGCGGCGTATGTGCTGCCGTTTGGGGTGCTTATGGTCGGTTGGTTGATCCGTGGCGGCGCTCAGGCACGTCTGTTTGCAAAAACATGGCTCGCGCTACGCTTGTTTGGTTTTGTTTTTGCCTGGCTGGCCTTGGCGGCCTTGTTTTTTTTGCATGTTGATGTCGGTCAGCAGACCTTGAGTATGGGGGCTGGAGGGGTGCTGGGACAGGCGCTTGCCCTGTTTTTGACGCCTTGGGTCGGGGTGTTCGGGGCGACGTTGTTATTGTTTCCGCTTGCCTTGATCGGCTTAACGCTGTTTAGTGGCTTTTCCTGGCTTGGTCTGTTTGATGTGCTTGGTGGTGGGCTGTTCAGCTTGTTTGCCTGGTTGGGCGGGCGGCGTGACTCCGCTGAAAATGATGCTCCTGCGCTTGAGAGCCGCCCGGATGAGGGTTTGGCCGGTCTTGTCGCAGATACGGCTGAGGATAAGATGTATGCGCC
Organism: uncultured Halothiobacillus sp.; assembly: GCA_964618025.1. GTDB lineage: Bacteria > Pseudomonadota > Gammaproteobacteria > Halothiobacillales > Halothiobacillaceae > Thiofaba. Next base: position 90,974 of record CAZTYJ010000001.1, read on the forward strand.
ATTGACGCGCTACGATGATGTTCCTCCCTGGGATGCTGACAGAACTAGGACGAATGCAGGTGACGATGATTGGATGGATGACGAGGCGGATGAGGTCGGGCAGAGCGTTGAAGTTCCCACTGCGCCTGTTCCAGTATCTCGTCCGATTCCTGTGCTATCACCTGTTCCGTCACCTACTCCAGCGCTTGGCGAGAAACGTCCGCCGGTTCGTTTGGCGCGAGCTTCTGTACATGCCGTAGCGATGTTGCCCGATATTTCCCTGCTTGATCCGCCGCGTGTGCGCATTGGGGGCTATTCCGCTGAAACGCTGAATTCCATGTCGCGTCTGATTGAGGAACGCTTGCAGGAATACGGGGTGCAGGTGCGGGTGGTGTTGGCGCAGCCGGGGCCTGTGATTACGCGCTTTGAGCTTGAGCTGGCAGCGGGGGTCAAGGTGAGTCAGATTACCAATCTGGCCAAGGATTTGGCGCGTTCGCTGGCGATGATTAGCGTGCGTGTGGTGGAGGTTATTCCCGGTAAATCAACGGTTGGCCTTGAGGTTCCCAATGTTCAGCGTGAGGTGATCGCTTTCTCGGAGATGATCGGCTCCAAGGTGTATCAGGAGGCCACTTCACCGGTGACGCTGGTGTTGGGCAAGGATATCGCCGGGCAACCAGTGGTGGCCGATCTGGCGCGGATGCCGCATTTGCTGGTGGCGGGGACGACCGGTTCGGGCAAGTCGGTGGGCGTGAATGCCATGTTGATGTCGATGCTGTTCAAGGCTTCGGCGGATGAGGTGCGCCTGATTCTGATTGATCCGAAGATGCTGGAGTTGTCGATTTACGAGGGCATTCCGCATCTGCTCGCGCCGGTGGTGACCGATATGAAAGAGGCGGCGAACGCTTTGCGCTGGGCGGTGGGCGAGATGGAGCGGCGCTATCGTTTGATGTCGGCTTTGGGCGTGCGCAATCTGGCGGGGATGAACAAGAAGGTGCGCGATGCGCGTGAATCGGGTGAGCCGATACGCGACCCGCTCTACAATCATGCCGAGGCGCTGGATCCTGATCTGCCCGCGCCTGAGTTGGAGACCTTGCCGTATATCGTGATTGTGGTGGATGAGTTCGCCGACATGATTATGGTAGTGGGCAAGAAGGTCGAAGAGTTGATTGCACGCATTGCACAAAAGGCGCGTGCCGCCGGAATTCATCTGATTGTGGCCACGCAACGGCCTTCAGTGGATGTGATTACCGGGCTTATCAAGGCGAATATTCCCACGCGGATCGCCTTCCAGGTGTCGAGCAAGATTGATTCGCGCACCATTCTGGATCAAATGGGTGCAGAGTCGCTGCTGGGGCATGGCGATATGTTGTATCTTGCGCCGGGAACCGGGCTGCCGGTGCGTGTGCATGGTGCCTTTGTCTCCGATCAGGAGGTGCATAACGTGGTGGAGATGCTCAAGGCATCAGGTGAACCGCGTTATGTCGAGGGTGTGCTGGAAGAGTCAGCGGTGACCTTGCCCGGTGAAAAGCCCGCAGCAGGTGAAGGCGGGGGCGAGGCGGATGCGCTGTATGACCAGGCCGTCGCCATTGTGCTGGAGTCGCGCAAGGCTTCGATTTCTTATGTGCAGCGTCGGCTGAAAATCGGTTACAACCGTTCGGCGCGCTTGTTGGAAGATATGGAGGCGGCGGGAGTGGTCAGCGCCCTGCAAGCCAATGGTCAGCGCGAAGTGCTGGCACCGGATGCGCGTAGGGATTGAGACTGTTTTGAACTTCATCGGGTGTGCCATGCCCAAAGCGTGACTTAATTTTAGGGAAACGCTGATTTATTCAGCGTTTCCCGCTTGGGGCAGGATGCCCCAACGCGAGCAATGGCGTATGCCATTGATTCGCGCGAGCCTTCGCGGACATGTGCCGCGAAGATGCGACCTGAATAAATCCATGGACGGATTTATTCAGCATCTACTTAGGGAAACGCTGATTTATTCAGCGTTTCCCGCTTGGGGCAGGATGCCCCAACGCGAGCAATGGCGTATGCCATTGATTCGCGCGAGCCTTCGCGGACATGTGCCGCGAAGATGCGACCTGAATAAATCCATGGACGGATTTATTCAGCATCTACTTAAAGGTACTCACTGAATGCGTTTTTTCAGTTATTTGCGTTTGCTGGCGGTGTTGGCGCTTCTGCCTTTGAGTGCACAGGCTGGGCAGGGTTTGGATGCTCTGGATGGTTTTCTGAAAAACATGAAAACACTGCAAGGCCAGTTCGTGCAGACGCAGTTCAACGCCGATCGGCGGGAAACCCAACGTGCCAGCGGCACGCTTGAGCTATCGCGTCCGGGCAAGTTTCGCTGGGTGTATGTCCAGCCCTATCATCAAGAGCTGGTGGCGGATGGTGAATCGCTGTGGATTTACGATCAGGACTTGGAGCAGGTGACGCAAAAACCCTTGCGGCAAGCCACGGCACAGGCGCCGATCATGCTGTTGCTGGAAAAGAAATCGCTGGACAAGGATTACTTGCTGACGGAGCTTGGCAGCGATCAGGGGTTGGATTGGGTCGGTTTGAAACCGCGCAAGGACGAGGCTGATGTGCGCGAAGTCAAGCTTGCGTTCGAGAAAAAGATGCTGGCGCGGATGCAGCTCACGGATGCTTTTGGTCAGATCACGCTGATTGAATTCAAGGAGATGCAGCTCAACCCCAAACTGGCGGAGGGGGCATTCAACTTTGTGCCGCCGGCTGGGGTGGATGTGGTGCGTGCGGCGCAATGAGCATGAAAATGCGCGTTTTTGGCTCCCTCCCCCTTGATGGGGGAGGGCCGGGGAGAGAGTGAGGGCGTGGCGCAATATTCTGTTTTATCTGATGCTTCCCCCTCTCTCCCCAGCCCTATGCCACAAGGGGCGAGGGGACAAAACATCAGCGGTGCAGGTTTTGTAGCATCCGCCCAACCTTGGCAACCGCTGGCGGATCGTATGCGCCCGGCGACGCTGGATGAAGTGGTGGGACAGCCGCAGCTTATGGATGCAGGGCGGCCTTTGCGCCGCGCGCTGGATGCCAAACATCTGCATTCGATGCTGTTCTGGGGGCCGCCGGGTACGGGTAAAACCACGTTGGCGCGGCTGATGGCCGAGGCTTTCGGGGCGCGTTATCTCACCCTGTCGGCGGTGCTGGCCGGGGTGAAAGAGGTGCGCGAGGCGGTGGAACAGGCCAAACAGTTTGCCGCTGAGGCAGGGCAGCCGACCTTGTTGTTTGTGGACGAGGTGCATCGTTTCAATAAGGCGCAGCAGGATGCGTTTTTACCGCATATCGAGTCCGGCACTCTGGCTTTGGTGGGCGCAACCACCGAAAACCCGTCTTTCGCGTTGAATAATGCGCTGCTCTCGCGTTTGCGTACTTATGTGCTCAAGCCGCTGGATGCTGCGGCATTGGCTGTGTTGTTGCGCCGTGCGCTGCATGATGTCGAGCGTGGTCTGGGGACGCTGCATGTGCAGGCGGATGATGCGGTGTTGTTACATTTGGGCGAGGCGGCGGATGGGGATGCGCGACGTGCCTTGAATATGCTGGAAATGGCAGCGGATTATGCCGAACGGGGCGTGATTGACCGCGAAGTGCTGGCGCATGTAGCCGAGCAGGCTCCACGGCGTTTCGATCATGGCGGCGATGTGTTTTATGACCAGATTTCGGTGCTGCATAAAGCCCTGCGCGGTTCCGACCCGGATGCTTCCTTGTACTGGCTGGCGCGGATGCTGGACGGCGGTGCTGACCCGGAATATATCGCCCGTCGTCTGGTGCGCGTGGCCACGGAGGATATTGGTAACGCCGATCCGCGCGCCTTGAGTCTGACGCTGGAGGCTTGGCAGGCGTATCAGCGCCTGGGATCACCCGAAGGTGAGCTGGCTTTGGCGCAGGCTGTGACCTATCTGGCGCTTGCCCCTAAAAGCAACGCGGTCTACATGGCCTTCAAGGCGGTGATGAAACAGGCACGCGAGCGCGGTAGTCTTGAGGTGCCGCTGCACCTGCGCAATGCGCCAACCAAGCTGATGAAACAACTCGATTACGGCAAGGGTTACCGTTACGCTCATGACGAGCCGGATGCGTTTGCCGCCGGTGAAAGCTATTTGCCGGATGAGCTGATCGGGCGACAGTGGTATCAACCGGTGGAGCGTGGGTTTGAGATTCGTCTGAAAGAAAAACTGGATCGCTTGCGTGAGTTGAATCAGCAGGCACAAAAAAACGAGGAGAAGTGATATGAAACGCATGATGTTTGGGCTGGTACTGGCCTTTTGTTTGCCGCTGCAAGTTTGGGCGGAGAGCGAAAAAGCCCCGCAACGTGAAGTGATGAAACTTGCGCCGGAGCATGAAGCGCATGTGCGTTATGAGATGCGCGGTTTCCTTGTTTCCTTGCAGGGGATTAACGAGGCGCTGGCCAAGCAGGATTTCGAAGCGGTGGCGCGCTATGCGCGTCAGTCCGGAGCACAAGCACCGCAGGCTGCGCCGCGTGGTCTGGGCAAGGCGCTGCCGCAGCGTTTTCGTGAAATGGGCAGCACAACCCATGCGGCATTCGATCAACTGGCGGTCGATGCGGCAACCATGGGCGATACCCGCGTAGTGCTGGAGCAGATGTCCGGCATTATGAAAAACTGTATCCAGTGTCATGCCGCGTACCGCTTTGGCAAGTAAATCCGCATGATGGCAAGTATGAGCCCGCTATTTTGGCTGGCCTTGGGCTTGGCGGGTGCTGTGGGTGCGACGGCGCGTTTTGCGCTGAATTACTGGATGATGCAGTGGTTTGGGCGCGATTTCCCTTGGGGTATTTTCAGCATCAATATCCTCGGCTCATTTTTGATGGGCTTTTTGGGCGTTGTGTTGATGAGCAAGCTGCACTGGCCGGAGCCGTGGCGCATCGTGGTTTTGACTGGCTTTCTCGGCGCGTTCACTACGTTTTCGGCCTTTAGTATTGATGCGCTCACACTGATTGAACGCGCGGAGTGGTGGCGTGCCTTTTTTTATATTGTCGGCAGCGTAGCCTTTGCCTTGCTGGCGACGCGCGGCGGCATGGTGCTGGCCGAGCGCATGATGTGATATGTCCTTAAATCTATCAGGACTTACGCAGAGCTTGGGTTTGGCTCCCTCTCCCCTCGCGGGAGAGGGGGCGGTTTCAGTCATCACGAAGTCTTCTGCCAACGTCCCCACCCTCTCCCCAACCCTCCCCCATCAAGGGGGAGGGGGTGAAAACCACAAACTGCGCGGGTTCTGCTTCACTTGGGCGAATTAATAACCGGAGATTTCTTCGTGACCTCCGTGTCCTCTGTGGCTAATTTTCATGGATAAAACCGCGCTCGTCGCCAAAATCAAAACCTGGGGGCGTGAACTTGGCTTTCAGCATGTGGCTATCGCCTCCACTGATTTAAGCCGTTTTGAAGCCGGGTTTGTGCGTTGGTTGGACGCGGGAATGCACGGCGAGATGGCGTACATGGCGCGGCATGGTCTCAAGCGTTTGCGCCCGGCGGAGTTGCAGCCCGGCACGCGCTCTGTGATTAGCGTGCGCATGGATTACATGCCGGAATCTATGGCCAATGCGCCGCAGGTGTTGCAAGACGGGCGCAAGGCTTACATCAGCCGCTATGCGCTGGGACGCGATTACCACAAGCTGTTGCGCGCGCGTTTGCAAAAACTGGCGAAGCGAATTGAAGCGGAGATTGGAGCTTTCGGGCATCGGGTGTTTGTGGATAGCGCGCCGGTGTATGAAACCGGGCTGGCGGAAAACGCGGGACTGGGCTGGAAGGGTAAACATTCGCTGATTTTGAGTCGCGGCGCGGGGTCGTGGTTTTTTCTGGGCGAACTGTTGCTTGATCTGGAACTGCCGCTGGATATGCCGACCGGGCAGGGGCATTGCGGGCGCTGTACGGCATGTATGGATATTTGCCCAACCCAGGCGATTGTGGCCGATGGCGTAGTCGATGCGCGCCTGTGCATTTCCTATCTGACCATTGAATATGCGGGCAGCATTCCGCTTAAACTGCGTCCGTTGCTCGGCAACCGGATTTACGGTTGTGATGATTGCCAGTTGATCTGCCCGTGGAACCGCTTTGCCCGCCCGACGGATGAAGCGGATTTCAAGCCGCGTCATGGCCTGGAGTCGGCGGATTTGCTGGACTTATGGGCATGGACGGAAGACGAATTTCTGCACCGCACCGAAGGTTCCGCCATCCGGCGTATCGGCTATGAGCGCTGGCGACGCAATCTGGCGGTAGCCTTGGGGAATGCGCCGCCAAGCGGGGAAATCACTCGAGCATTACGCCTGGCTTTGCCGGGGGCGACAGCGCTGGTCGCGGAGCATGTGGTTTGGGCGATTGAGCAGCAGCTTAAATAGCCCCTGCTTGCTGCACCGCATTGCCCACATAGCTGGCCGGGGTCATGGCGAGGAGCTGGTTTTTGGCATCAAGAGGAATGTCGAGCTTTTCAATGAATTCACGCATGGAGGCGGCATTCACGCGCTTGCCACGGGTGAGTTCCTTGAGTTTTTCATACGGTTGCTCAATGGCGTAACGGCGCATCACGGTTTGTACCGCTTCGCCCAAGACTTCCCAGTTCGCCTCCAGTTCGGCCAACATGCCCTCACGATTGGCTTCAAGTTTACCCAGGCCGCGTCCAAGCGATTGATAGGCAATGGTGCTGTGCGCCATGGCCAGTCCAAGCGCGCGCAGTACGGTGGAGTCGGTCAGGTCGCGCTGCCAACGTGAGATTGGTAGCTTCTGGGCAAAGTGCGTGAGCAGGGCATTGGCGATCCCCAGGTTGCCTTCGGCATTTTCAAAATCAATCGGGTTGACCTTGTGCGGCATGGTGGATGAACCCACTTCACCCGCCACGGTACGCTGCTTGAAATGACCCAGCGCAATATAGCCCCAGGCATCGCGGGCGAAGTCGATGAGGATGGTGTTGGTGCGCACCAGTGCATCGCAGTATTCGGCAATGTAGTCGTGCGGTTCGATCTGGATGGTGTAGGGGTTCCAGTGCAGGCCGAGGTTCTCAACAAAGCCTTGCGCAAATTGCGCCCAGTCGATCTTGGGATAGGCCGCAAGGTGGGCGTTGTAGTTGCCCACGGCACCGTTGATTTTGCCCATGATTTCGACTTGGGCGAGCTGTTCGCGCTGACGCTTGATGCGATAAGCCACGTTGGCGATTTCCTTGCCCATCGTGCTGGGCGAAGCGGGTTGGCCGTGGGTGCGCGAGAGCAGCGGCGCATCGGCAAGCTCATGCGCCATGCTGCGTAATGTCTGCAAAATAGCGTCGAGGCGTGGCAGTAAAACCTGGTTGCGCCCTTCGCGCAGCATCAAGGCGTAGGATAGGTTGTTAATGTCTTCCGAGGTGCAGGCAAAATGGAAAAACTCTGAAATTGCAGCGAGTTCTGCATTGTTTTGCACTTTTTCCTTGAGGAAGTATTCAACCGCCTTCACATCATGGTTGGTGGTTTTTTCGATGTTTTTTACCCGACGCGCATCGTCGGCGTTGAAATGAGTCACGATGTTGTCAAGCAGATCGCTGGCATGAGCGGACAGCGCCGGCACTTCGCTGATCGCGGGATGCGCCGCCAGGGCTTGCAGCCAGCGCACTTCGACCAGCACGCGATGACGAATCAACCCGAACTCGCTGAAGATCGGGCGCAGATCATCCGCCTTGTCGGCGTAGCGACCATCGACGGGAGAAAGTGCGGTGAGCGTGAAGTCGGCGGAGTTGAATTGTGTCATGGGCTTGGGCTCGTCAGCGGTGTTGGGTTGAGTAGAATCTTCCGAATGTTATCACGCAGCAGGCTTGGCGCATTTAGGGCACTGGAACATGACATGGATACGCTTATGTGGTTAAATGCAGGCCGCAATTTGACGGGTGCATTTTTGAGCCTGTCCGGTTGCGGAATTAACTACACTCCACACGCGCATCAATCCCTGTTCGGCGGGGTGCCTTGTTCTTGGGGTTTGACCCTGAGTTGCAGGTCGCCGGTCAGGATGCGCGGAGGCTTAACCCCATAGAGGATTATAAAAATGGCTCAAGTCAGTATGCGTCAAATGTTGGAAGCGGGTGTTCACTTCGGTCACCAGACCCGCTACTGGAACCCCAAGATGGCTCCGTACATCTTTGGCGATCGCAACAAGATTCACATTATCAACCTGGAAAAAACCGTGCCGATGTTCAACGACGCACTGAATTTTCTGGGCAAAATCGCTGCAAAAGGCGGTACTATCCTGTTTGTGGGTACCAAGCGCTCAGCGCGTGATGTGATCGGCGAGCAGGCTGAGCGTTGCAATATGCCTTACGTCAATCACCGCTGGTTGGGCGGCATGATGACCAACTTTCGCACGGTGAAGCTGTCTGTGCGTCGTCTGAAAACCCTGCAAACCATGTCGCAGGATGGCAGCTTTGATCGTCTGGTCAAACGCGAAGCCCTGGATATGCAGCGTGAAATGGAAAAGCTGGAAAAGAGCCTGGGCGGTATTCAGAACATGGAGCATCTGCCGGATGCCCTGTTCGTGGTCGATGTGGATCATGAGTCCATCGCCATTACCGAAGCGCGCAAGCTGGGGATTCCCGTGGTGGGCGTGGTGGATACCAATAGCTCGCCGGACGGTGTGGACTACATCATTCCGGGCAACGACGATGCGATTCGCGCGGTTCAACTGTATGTCATGGCGGTCGCCGATGCTGTTGAAGATGCCAAGGGTACAGTGACGGTTGCAGGTGATGATTTTGTTGAGGTCAGTGAAGCCGCAGCCTGAGCTTGTGCTTGCTGACCCGTGACAGGGTTGATGTTTTGATTTTTCGCACGGGTCCTATGACCCGTTGTTTTTGTAAGCGATTTGGAGAATGGTATGAGTACGATTTCTGCGGGTATGGTGAAAGAGTTGCGCGAGCGCACCAGCGCCGGAATGATGGAATGTAAGAAGGCGCTGGTTGAAGTGGGTGGCGATATTGAGGCGGCCATTGAATGGATGCGTAAGCAGGGTATGGCCAAGGCAGACAAGAAGTCGGGGCGTACTGCGGCTGATGGCGTGGTGGTGATCGCGCTGTCTGATGACGGTAAGTCAGCCGCGATGGTTGAAATTAACTCGGAAACCGACTTTGTGGCCAAAAGCGAAGATTTTGCCAAGTTTGCGAATGAAGTCGCTGATGTTGTGCTCAAGCAAAATCCGGCGGATGTGGATGCTTTGTTGGCCGCTAAAATGGCAAGCGATGAAGATGTTAATGCCGTGCGTTCTGCGTTGATCGCCAAAATCGGTGAAAACATTCAGGTACGTCGTTTTGTGCGTATTGAAACAACGGGAGTGATCGGCACTTATCGTCATGGTGAGCGTATCGGTGTTATAACCGAGCTGCATGGTGGTGATGTGCTTGTGGCCAAGGATGTGTCCATGCACGTTGCGGCAAGCCGCCCGGTTTGTGTTTCTGAAGCCGATGTTCCGGCGGATTTGGTGGAGAAGGAGCGCGCAATCTTCCTGGATCAGGCTGTGCAAAGCGGTAAACCCGCTGAGATTGCAGCCAAAATGGTTGATGGACGCATTCGCAAGTTCCTGGCTGAGGTTGCATTGACTGGGCAGCCTTTTGTCAAGGATGCCGATATGACCGTGGGTGCCATGCTGAAAAAGAATGGTGGAGAAGTTGCTCAGTTTGTGCGCTTTGAAGTCGGTGAAGGTATTGAAAAGCAGGTCACTGACTTCGCGGCTGAAGTTGCGGCGCAAGTTGCTGCAAGCTGATTGAACTTGACGGCTGGCCGACAGGCTGGTCATTTGCGCTGAAAAACAGCCGGGGTGCTCATCCTCCGGCTATCTGACCGGTCATGCGTCCGGTCGGTTTACTGGACTTTTTCTGGAATCAAATCATGCAGACTCATACGCTCCGCTATCGCCGTATCCTTCTCAAGCTGAGCGGGGAGGCGCTGATGGGGGCGTTTGACTATGGTATTGATCCCCAGGTGCTCCACCGCCTCGCAAGCGATATTCTTCATCTGCAAAAGCTGGGTGTTGAAATTGCGCTGGTGATCGGCGGTGGCAATATTTTCCGTGGCGCAGGTCTGGCCGAAGGGGGTATGGATCGCGTTACGGGTGACCATATGGGAATGTTGGCCACCGTGATGAACGCTCTCGCCATGCAGGATGCGATTGAGCGCCAGGGCGGTGAGGTGCGGGTGATGTCGGGCTTGTCGATTCATCAGGTGTGTGAGGATTACGTGCGTCGTCGCGCTGTGCGCCACCTGGAAAAAGGGCGTGTGGTGATTTTTGCTGCGGGTACGGGCAGTCCTTATTTCACCACCGATACGGCGGGTAGCCTGCGTGCGATTGAATCCTGCTGCGATGTGCTGATTAAGGCGACCAAGGTGGATGGCGTGTATGACAGTGATCCGTTGAAAAACCCGCAAGCCTGCCGTTATGAAACCTTGACCTATGATGAAGCCATTACCCGTCAGCTTGGCGTGATGGATGCCACGGCGCTGGTGATGTGCCGTGATAATAATCTGCCTCTTATCGTCGCCGATATTAATACGACCGGCTTGTTGCAAAGCCTGGTCATGGGTGAGCGTGTGGGAACTTTGGTGACACGGGAGTGATAACAAAATGATCGAAGCATTACGTAAAGACGCTGAATTGCGCATGAACAAGAGCCTGGATGCCCTGAAAAACGAGTTGTCCAAGGTACGCACGGGACGCGCTCATCCGTCCATTCTCGACCACGTCAAGGTTGAGTATTACGGACAGGACGTGCCTTTGTCTCAAGTGGCCAAGATTGTGGCGGAGGATGCGCGTAATCTGAGCGTCTCGCCTTGGGAAAAGGATATGGTGAGCAAGATCGAGAAGGCGATTATGACTTCGGATCTTGGCTTGAATCCGATGAGCATGGGGATGGTGATTCGCGTGCCTTTGCCTGCGTTGACGGAAGATCGTCGTCGTGAACTGGTCAAGGTGGTGCGCGGCGAGGCTGAGGCTGCAAAAGTGGCGATTCGCAATATTCGTCGTGATGTGAATGGCACGTTGAAAAATCAGCTCAAGGATAAGTTGATTAGCGAAGATGAAGAGCGCCGCGCACAGGATGTGGTGCAAAAGCTGACCGATAAGGCTGTGGCGGATGTGGACGGCATTCTGGCCGTTAAAGAAAAGGAATTGATGGAAGTTTAAGCGGGTTCGCTTACGGGTGATTTGATAACAGGACTTACGCAAAACGGCTAAAAAGCACAACGTGTAGCCCGGATGCAATCCGGAAAAACCATCCCGGATTGCATCCAGGCTACAGCTTTATCAAAACCTTGTGTACGCCCTTATTTGTAGATATGCCCTCAAGTCGGGCGTTTGGCTCCTCATTTCATTACGGCACGGTTTTGAACGCTTCAGTACCTTCTACAACGCCCCTTGGTTCAAATGTTCCACGACATATCGCCATTATCATGGATGGCAATGGGCGTTGGGCGCGGCAACACGGTATGCCCAGGGTGATGGGTCACCAACGCGGAGCAACGGCTTTGCGCCATGTGGTGCGCGCCTGCGTTAAACGTCATGTTGAAGTGTTGACTGTGTTTGCGTTCTCCAGTGAAAACTGGCTCCGTCCCGATACCGAAGTGAAGGCGTTGATGCTGTTGTTTACGCATTCTTTGCGGCGTGAGGTTGAAAAACTTCATGAGGCGGGGGTGCGTTTGCGTTTTGTGGGGGATCGAAGCCGCTTTGATGCAGCGCTTCAACAGCGTATGCAGGATGCGGAGCAACGAACCGCAGGCAATCAGCGCATGACGATGGTGGTCGCAGTGAACTACGGTGGGCGTTGGGATGTCACACAGGCCGCGCGTGCATTAACTCGCGAGGTTTTGGCGGGGGCGTTGGCTTTGGCTGAGGTGAACGAGTCATCTTTGGCCAGGCATCTTGAACTCGCGGATCTGCCCGAGCCCGATTTGTTGATTCGCAGCGGCGGGGAGCAGCGTATCAGTAATTTTCTGTTGTGGCAGATGGCTTATACCGAGCTTTACTTTACATCGACGCTCTGGCCGGATTTTCGCGTGGATGATCTGGATCGGGCGATTCACTGGTTTGCTGAGCGTGAGCGGCGTTTTGGCCGTGTCGAGAGTGATACATGAACTTGCTGCAACATGCTGCCATGAGGGTGCGTTGTGCTTAAAACGCGAATCCTGACCGCGCTGCTGCTGGTCGCGTTGTTATTGCCCACTCTTTTTTGGCTGCCGCCCTTGGCTTTTCAGTTGTTCATGGGGCTGGTGGTTGCACTGGTCGCCTTCGAGTGGGCGGCTCTGGCTGATTGGCGCGGTGGGCTACGTTTGGCTTATGTGGGCGGCGTTGTCCTGGGCGGGGCGGGTTTGATTTTTTCTTCTTTTGGCGCTGCGCTGCATTTTGTGCTGTTGGCAGGGGGCGTGCTGCTTTGGGTTTTGTTGAGTTTGCGCGTTTTTTTATATGCGCATGTTCCCGAGGCTTTGCACCATGCTCGTTTCAAACTGTTGCTTGCGCCCTGGGTGCTCTGGTCAGCATGGTTTGCCTTGGAGCGCCTGCATTCGCTGCCAGAAGGGGCTTGGTGGGTGATGGGAACATTGCTGGTGGTGGGCGTGGCAGATAGCGCCGCCTATTTTGCCGGGCGTATGTTTGGGAAGATTAAACTGGCACCGCATATCAGCCCTGGCAAAACGGTCGAGGGCTTGCTGGGTGCGCTCATCGGGGTCGCTGTTTATGCCGTGGTTGTGCATGGTTTTGAGCCCTTTGCGCAGCTGCCTCTATGGTCCTGGTTTGTTTTGACTCTGGCCGTGACCTTGTTTTCGGTGATTGGCGATTTGCATGAAAGCCTGCTCAAGCGCGAAGCGGGGGTGAAAGATAGCGGTAGATTGTTGCCTGGGCATGGTGGCGTGTTTGATCGCGTGGACAGTTTATTGGCTGCCGCGCCGATTATGGTGTTCGGTTTATGGCTGATGGGCGTGGCGGGGCTGGTATGACGGAGCATCTTAGGAGCGGCGTATGTATTCTGGGTGCGACGGGCTCGATTGGCCGCAGTACTCTGGATGTGCTGCGTCGTCATCCTGAGCGCTGGAGAGTCGAGTCGCTCGGTGCAAATCGGGATGTTGCCGGTATGTTGGCCGCGTGCGAGGAATTTAGGCCACGTCAGGTGGCGATGGCGGATGAGCAAGCGGCCTTTGAGCTACTGGCCGCTCTCAATAGCAAAGGTCTGAACATTGCTGTTCTGTCCGGTGAGGCGGGTATGGAGGCTATCGCGGGGGATGTTCAGAGCCCGATCGTGGTCGCCGCCATTGTGGGTGCTGCTGGCTTGCGCTCTTCGCTTGCGGCCGTGCGTTCGGGTAAGCGTGTGTTGCTGGCAAATAAGGAAGCTCTGGTCATGTCGGGCGCTTTGTTCATGCGGGAGGTCGAAGCGCATGGAGCCAGTCTGATTCCACTGGATAGCGAACACAATGCGCTGTTCCAATGTATGCCGTATTTCAATGCGGGAACTTCATGCGTGTCCGCCGGGGTGGATTCCTTGATTTTAACGGCATCTGGCGGCCCCTTTTTGCATTGGTCGCAGGAACGCCTGGCACAGGTGACTCCCGAACAGGCGTGTGCTCATCCCAACTGGTCGATGGGCAAGAAAATCTCCGTAGATTCAGCCAGCTTGATGAATAAGGGGCTGGAGGTGATCGAGGCCTATTGGCTGTTTGCCATGCCCTTGGAGCGCATCAAGGTGGTTGTGCATCCGCAAAGCATTGTGCATTCCATGGTGGCGTATGCCGATGGCTCTGTTTTGGCGCAACTGGGCTTGCCGGATATGCGCACACCGATTGCGCACGCCTTGGCTTGGCCTGATCGCGTGGTTTCGGGCGTGGCGGCACTGGATTTAACGCAATGGGCTGACTTGAAATTTGTTGCGCCTGACATGCAGCGTTTTCCCTGTCTACGCCTAGCTTACGATGCCTTGCGTCAAGGAGGTTTGTCTTCCGCGGCATTAAACGCAGCCAATGAAGTCGCGGTGGATGCCTTCTTGCAGGGCAGGCTCGGCTTTGTGCAGATTCCACCATTGATCGAGACAGTATTGAGTGCGGCACCTTGGGGTGAAGCAAGCTCGTTGGAGCGTGTTTTTGCAGCGGATACTCAGGCACGCAGCCTGGCGAGAGCGTGGCTTGATGAGCGAGGGCAGCCGGGGTGAGTCATTTTTTGCTGAGCGTTGTAGGCTTCCTGCTTGCCGTGGGCGTGCTGGTCGTGGTGCATGAATGGGGACACTACTGGGTCGCGCGCCGCCTGGGGGTCAAGGTTTTGCGTTTCTCTATCGGTTTTGGCTCCGCTCTTTATACCTGGCGGCGGGGTGAAACGGAGTTTGTCCTTGGCGCGATACCGCTGGGCGGTTACGTCAAGATGCTCGATCACCGCGAGGGTGAGGTTGATGCCTCCGAATCTCACCGCGCCTTTGATCGCCAGTCGGTAGGGAAGCGCTCAGCGATAGTGTTGGCGGGGCCATTGGCCAATCTTGTTTTCGCGGTCTTGGCATATACCGCCATGTTTATGCTTGGGGTACAGGCCTTGGCGCCGATTGTCGGTAGCCCGCCTATGGATACGCCTGCGCAACGCGCTGAATTGAAATCGGGCGATGAGATCACGGCGGTGAATGGTCAGGGCGTGAACAGCTTTGACGCATTGCGCGTCGCGGTCATGCAAGCGGCGGCAAGCGATCAGCCTATTCGCCTTGAGGTGCGTGCGGATGCCCTGAATACGAGCGTTTCCTATAGCTACACAGTCACTTTGCCGGGTGCACCCTATGCCTTGTTTGCCAGCCGGGAAGATCCGCTGGTTCAACTTGGATTGCGTCCCTGGCAGCCTGCGGGTGGGGCATTGCTCGTCAAAAAAATTAATCCGGGTGGTGCGGCTGAACAGGCCGGGTTGCGTGCTGGTGATCGGATGACCCGTTATCAAGGCGAAAAGCTCCTGAATGCAGACACCTTGTTGAATGCCATTCGCGCTCACCCAGGAGAACGTATGACGCTGGATGTCATACGTGACGGGCGGGATATGCAACTGGAGATTGTGCCGGGAATCAAAAATGAGCGCGGTGAGAACGTAGGTTATATTGGCGCGGCTTTTGCTTTGGATGTTCCCGAGAGCGTGCGTGAGCGCTTGTTGCGGGTTGATCGACTGGATGTTGGTTCTGCTTTTGTTGCGGCCAGCATAAAAACATGGGATATGACTGTGCTAAGTCTGCAAGTCATGGGTAAAATGCTCGCCGGTCAAGCGACTGTGGAGTCCATAAGTGGACCCTTAGGCATTGCCGATATTGCCGGACATACCCTGGTACTTGGGTTATCAGCATTTCTTGGCCTCCTCGCCTTGATAAGTTTAAGCTTGGCGGTGCTTAATTTGTTGCCCGTGCCCGTGTTGGATGGCGGTCACTTGCTGTTTTATTTGATTGAAGCGCTACGTGGTCAGCCTCTTTCAGAGCAGGCGCAACTTGTGGGGCAGAAAGTAGGGCTGTCCCTGCTGCTTGCACTGATGGGGTTGGCGATGTTCAATGACCTGACGCGGCTGTTTTCTTGAATGGTGAGCAATAAACTCAACGGGATACTTTGTATTAATGAATAGGCTTGCATACATTTTCTTAAGTGTCGGAGTAGCGCTGAGTTTAGGTTCTCACGTACAGGCGGCTGTATCGGTCAAGCTCAGCGACATTGAGCTACAAGGCTTGCAAAATATCGACTCAGGGACGGTATTTACCTACTTGCCGTATCGTGTGGGCGACGCATTTAATGCAGAAGACAGCACACGGGTGGTACGCGACCTTTACAAGACGGGATTTTTCCGGCAGGTCGAAGTCGATCAGCGTGGCAATGTCCTCGTCGTGAAGCTGGATGAGCTGCCAACCATTGGTGAACTGAAGTTTTCAGGCAACGACAAAGTCGAAAAAGCTGATCTGGAAAAGGCATTAAAATCGGCTGGACTGGTCAAGGGGCGTATTTTGAATCGCGCCGTGCTGGAGCAAATGGAACAGGAGTTGCAGCGGCTTTATTTCAGCATGGGCTTGTATGGCATGAAAGTCGATGTCAAACAAACCGAATTACCGGGGAATCGCGTCGCCTTGGATATTGAAATTCTTGAAGGAACAGAATCAAGAATTCGTAGCGTTGCATTTGTGGGGAATCAGGTTTTTTCGGAACAAACCCTTGCCAGCCAGTTTGATTTGGGTTCCAAGAGTTGGTGGGAATTTTATTCAAGCAAGGATCAGTATTCGAGACAGAAACTTGCAGCTGACCTGGAAAAACTGCGCTCTTTTTACCTTGATCGCGGCTATGTGAAATTTGCGATTGAATCGACGGAAGTGTCCATGTCGCCTGACCGTAAGGACATTTATATTACCGTTGGCGTAAAAGAGGGCGATCAATATAAAGTCTCAGGCGTTGAGTTTGCGGGCGCTAAAGTGGTCGATGAAGCTGAGCTGCGCAAGCTGGTTGTCATTAAGGATGGCCAGCCGTTCTCACGTAAGGAATTGACCGAATCAACAACGGCGATGGTCAAACGTATTGGCAATGAGGGCTATGCGTTTGCCAACGTCAATCCTGTTCCACAACTGGATGAAAGCAGCAAAACGGTGAAGCTGGCTTTGTATGTTGATCCGGGTAAGCGGGTTTATGTGCGTAATATTAATATCCAGGGAAATTACATGACGGATGAAGAAGTCTTCCGTCGCGAATTACGCCAAATGGAAGCCTCGTGGTATTCGGGGGAAAAAATGGACCGCTCGAAAGCCAGATTACAGCGCCTGCCTTACGTAGAGAATGCCAGTATTGAAACCAAGCCCGTGCCTGGAAAATCAGATGTTGTCGATGTGAATGTTGGCGTGACTGAAAAATTATCCGGGCAATTTAACGTTGGCGTGGGGTATTCACAATCTGCGGGTGTTCTTTTCAATCTTAATGTTTCATTCGCCAACTTCCTTGGTACTGGAAACCAGGCGAGAATCAAGCTGGATCGAAGCGCTTCGTACAGTTCCTACAATCTGAACTATACCAATCCTTACTGGACTGTTGATGGAATCAGTGCAGGTGTCAACCTTTTCTATACGGCGACAGATACCGATCGCCTTACGTCTACCCTCATCAGTCGTTATGTTCTTGATTCCTATGGCGGTGATTTGCGCTTCGGTTTACCCATTTCCGAGTCCATGAACGCAAGACTTGGTTTTGGCCTCTCGAATGCCGACCTCAAACGCACCAGTGAATCGCCAGACTGGGTCATAAATCAAGGTTATGGATTCTGGACAATGACCCCGGGTATTACTTATGACACGCGTGATCGTCTCGTATTCCCCAATACGGGTATTGTGACGGGCACGTATGCCGATATTGCCCTTCCGGGAAGCGGATTGGAGTTTTACAAGCTCAATGCCGATTATGCTCAATACCTGAGTGTATTTAAAAACTATGTGATTAAAGGACATGCGCTCGTTGGTTATGGTGATAGCTACGGCAAGAGCTATAGCTATGTCAATAGTCAGGGTGAAACGATCGAAACCCCACTGCCCCCTTTCCGTAATTATTACGCGGGTGGGGTGCGTTCGGTGCGTGGTTATCAGGATTTCAGTCTGAACTCTGGCCAGGGAACAATTGACAGTAAAGGTTATTCCATGGGCGGATCGTTTAAGGTTGTCGGTGGCCTGGAGTTTTCATCACCTGTTCCGTTCCTCGGGGCAGAGTTTGAGAAAAATGTGCGTGTAAGCCTGTTTTATGATGTTGGTAATGTGTTTTATGATGCGAGCGCATTCGATTCGGATAAGTTGCGTATGTCAGCAGGTGTTTCTTTGAACTGGATTTCGCCAATTGGCCCTTTGATTTTAAGTTACGCCGTGCCGTTTAACGACCAGCCTGGCGATAAATTGCAGGCTTTCCAGTTTTCTGTGGGTTCTGGTTTTTGATTCATTGGAGGTTTTTTGTGTCTAAGCGTTCAACGGTTATTTCAGCTATTCTTGTTTTCGCGCTTTCAGGAGCCTTTTCCAGCTCGGTTTTGGCTAAAGAACTCAAGATTGGTTTTGTTAATTCAGCCATGTTGCTGGATAAAGCGCCTCAGGCTGAGGTTGCGCGTGTTCAGCTGGAAAAGGAGTTTTCTGGTCGTGAACGTGATTTGGTTGAAAACCAGAAGGCAGCGCAAGCCATTGAGCAAAAGCTCGCCAAGGATGGCGCAACCATGAGCGATGCAGAGCGCTCGCGTCAGGAACGCGACCTTAATCGCCGTATGCGTGAGCTTCAGCGTCAGCAGGTTGAGTTTCGTGATGACTTGAATCTGCGCAAAAACGAGGAATTGGCCAAATTGCAGCGTACTGTTTATCAGGTTATTAGCGAAATGGCCAAGAGTGAAGAGTTTGATTTGATCCTGAGTGACGGCGTGGTATTTGCCAGTCCGACTGTGGATATTACGAGTCGCATCCTTGAGCGTCTTCAGTCATCCAAATAATCGTCAAATGCTAACGCGATATTGACGTGGAGTTACAGGCTATTGCTTCAAAACTGGGTATCCCCTATGCGGGGGATGGCCTTTTTGCTGTCACTTCTGTATCTGCACTTGATATGGGTGATGCAAGCTCATTGGGTTATGTTCGCGATGACTCTTATTTATCGTTGGCTAAAAAATCGCACTGTGGGATTTTAATTCTTCCAGTTGTCTGTCAGAGTGCAGTAGATGATTTTTTATGCAAGAACTTCCTTTTTGCCGATTACCCTGATCTTGCGTTTTCCAAAGTAACTGAATTATTGCATCCGAAAATAATACGACGAGGCATTCATCCCACTGCGGTCATCAGTCCCGATGCGCAGATTGATGCGAGCGCCTGGGTCGGTCCGTTTGCAGTGATTGAGGAATTTGCGCTTATTAACCGTAACGTTCAGGTCGGTGCATATTGCTATATTGGCCGTAACAGCCAGATCATGGAAGATGCCGAGCTGCATCCTCGTGTAACCATCATGCATGATGTTGTGATCGGCTCACGTTGCCGGGTTTTATCAGGGGCTGTGATTGGCTCAGAAGGATTTGGCCTTGTCCATCACCAGGGTGCATGGGCTCAGGTTCCACATTTGGGTAAAGTGCTTGTCGGAAACGATGTAGACATCGGTGCGAATACCACCATTGATCGTGGAACCTTGTCTGATACCTGCATCAATCATGGTGTGAAAATAGATAATCTGGTGCAGATCGCACACAACGTTGTCATTGGCGAGCATACGGCCATTGCCGGTTGTGCAGGTCTGGCCGGAAGCTCCATTGTAGGGGCGCATTGTCTTTTGGCAGGTGGAGTGGGGCTTGCAGGGCACTTGAGTTTGGCCGATGGCGTGCATGTCACCGGTATGTCAATGGTCACCAAATCCATTCCTCAGGCAGGTGTTTATTCTGCTGGAACGCCATTGGACAGCAACAGACAATGGCGCCGGAATGCAGCGCGATTTAAAGCACTTGATTCAATGGCACGCCGCTTGGCTCGTCTTGAGCGACATCTTGGTTTTGAAAAAGTATTAGAGGATTGATGAGTGAGTCGTACAATAAATATCCAGGACGTTATGCGTCATTTACCTCATCGGTATCCTTTTCTTCTTGTTGATCGCGTTATTGACTGGGAACCCAATGATTACCTGGTGGCATTAAAAAATGTTACCTACAACGAAAACTACTTTCAGGGTCATTTCCCCATTCGTCCGGTCATGCCTGGTGTGCTGGTGACTGAAGCCTTGGCTCAGGCTACGGGGATCCTCGCTTTTGCAAGTTTGGGTGACAAGCCGAATGATAATACTTTGTATATGCTTGTTGGTCTGAATGATGTCAGCTTTAGACGGATGGTTGAACCTGGCGATCAGTTGACCCTGCATGTCAAACAAAAGCGCTTGGTTCGAAATTTGGGTATTTTTGAGTGTGAAGCATGCGTGGGTGACGAGCTTGCGGCCAAAGCTACCATTAAATGTATTGCCAAGGATGTGACCACATGATTGATCCTCGCGCTGTCATTCACCCAAGTGTAAAGGTCGGTGAAGGGGTTTTTATTGGCCCGTTTTCCGTGATTGGCGAGGGGGTCGAAATTGGTGATAGAACCTGGATTGGGCCTCATGTTGTTATTAATGGTTCAACGCGCATAGGTTGCGATAACAGGATTTTTCAATTTGCGTCTGTGGGCGAGTCCCCTCAGGATTTGAAATATGCCGGTGAGCCTACCCGTTTGGAGATCGGAGATCGGAATACTATTCGAGAAAACTGTACGATTCATCGTGGCACGGCACAGGGCGACGGTGTAACCAGTATTGGTGATGATAATCTTTTTATGGCGACTGTGCATATTGCCCATGACTGTAAGATTGGTAATCATGTGATTATGGCCAATGCGGCTTCGCTTGCGGGGCATACCATTGTTGATGATTGGGCGATAATGAGCGGGTTTTCTGTGGTGCATCAGTTTTGTCGTATTGGTGCGCATAGTTTTGCAGGTGGCTTCACCAAGATTACCCAGGATATACCCCCTTTTGTTATGGTGGATGGTGCGCGTGCACGGCCTATAGGTATTAATAAACATGGTTTGAAGCGTCGTAATTTTTCTGAGGAATCGATCAGGGAGCTCCATCGGGTATTCAAGTTGTTGGTTAGAAATCGACCTACCAAAGAGAATTGGGATGAAGCTGAGGAAATGGCGGCAACCTGTTCGGAGGTTCGCCTGTTTATTGACTTTATCAGATCTAGTCAACGTGGAATCGTGCGTTAAGCCATGAATTTAGAGAATCGAGCGAATTGTCGGATTGAACGCGATAGCATGGGCGATGTTTATGTCCCTGATGATGCGTTTTGGGGGGCGCAGACTCAGCGTGCTATTGATAATTTCAGTCTTGGCGGGCGCAGTATGCCTCGGGGCTTTATCCGCGCGCTCGGTATTGTTAAGGCTGCATGTGCCAGAGCGAACTATGCTTTAGGTTTGCTTGATGAAGCGCGCTCTGAGTTTATTTCCAGGTACGCATTGGATGTTGCGCGCGGGGAGTTTGATCGACATTTTCCTGTTGATGTTTTTCAGACAGGCTCGGGCACTTCGAGTAATATGAATGCCAATGAAGTGATTGCATATCTGGCGAGCAGGCATGGTATTGATGTTCACCCCAATGATCACGTCAATATGGGACAAAGTTCCAATGATGTCATTCCCACGGTGATTCATTTAAGTGCCAGTCTTGGGATTATGGAGCAGTTGTTGCCTTCTGTGGCGTATTTGCGCTCCGTTATTGATCGTCGTGCAAAAGAATTTGCAGACGTTGTTAAAATGGGACGAACCCATTTAATGGATGCAATGCCCATTACCCTTGGGCAAGAGTTTTCAGCCTGGTCTTCCCAGTTGTTGTGTGCAGAGCAGAGGTTAACCGATAGCCTGGTTCGTTTGCGGCGTTTGCCACAAGGGGGAACGGCTGTTGGAACAGGGATTAATACCCCGGTGAATTTTTCAAGTGTTGCATGTGCAAAGATTAGCGATATTACGGGTATCGAGTTTACGCCCATGGATAATTTTTTCATGGGTTTATCGAGTCAGGATACATCGGTTGAAGTGAGTGGTCAGCTGAAAGTATTGGCTGTTGCGCTGATGAAAATGAGTAATGACTTGCGCTGGATGAATTCAGGGCCGCTTGCGGGATTGGCTGAGATTACACTTCCTGCATTACAGCCCGGTAGTTCAATTATGCCTGGCAAAGTTAATCCTGTGGTTCCTGAGGCGGTCGCCATGGCCTGTGCCCGTGTGATTGGGAATGATTCTTGTATTACTGTTGCCGGGCAATCAGGTAATTTTCAGTTAAATGTTATGTTGCCGGTTATTGCGGATACCTTGCTTGATGGTATTGGCCTGCTTGCAAACGCATGTCGTGCCTTGGCAGATCACGCAGTTGATACCATGAAAGTCAATCATTCAACGCTGGATGCTGCACTTCATCGCAATCCAATTCTTGTGACCGCTCTCAATCCTGTCCTTGGTTACGAAAAGGGCGCTGCTTTGGCCAAGCAGGCCTACGAAGAGCGACGTACCCTGCTTGAGGTCGCTCTGGAGCATACCGATTTGGACGAGGGACTGCTGCGCAGATTACTCTCTCCATATGATCTTACCCAAGGGGGAGTGAAGTCGGGAATGACAGGTTCAGGTGGTTGAGCTTGTGTTTACGATTTTCGGATAATGTGAGCTTCCTCCGGGTATTTTAGGCGAATACTTCTCTTGACATTTTAATCAATTATTGATGCGACCTGAATTAACCATGAATTGATGGTAGGATCGAGCTTGCCCGCGAAGCCTTCAACATACGCTTTTTCGCGGGCAAGCCCGCTCCAGTGTCGTTTCACGAAGAATTTTTAGCCTCAAAAAAGATCGTAAACAGCTTCTTACATCAAGGTATTTCCGGTTGGGTCGGGATATAGGGCGCTTCTATAAATTCAAGCCGATGGATGCAAGCCAAACTTACGAAAAAACGGAGCATACACGCAGTATGTGAGCATTTTGAGCCGGTTTTGGGTGCGGCAGACGCGGCTTCAGCGGATTTATAGAAGTGCCCTTAAATTAACGCTGTCTTTGCTCTGACCAGGTGGCCAAGCAGGGTGGACATCACTTCGCTTGCCGCCTGTGGGTTGTGTGCAGTGGTGTAAAAATGATCCTGTGCTTGGCATGGATGCAGCTTGGCCAGGCCGAGCTGGTGCAGGCGGCGGGCGACTTGGCGCGCCACGGCAGCCGAGGAGTCGAGTAGGCGTACATGCGCTCCGCTGTGTTGCTGGATGGCTTGGTGCAGGTAAACATAGTGGGTGCAGCCCAGCACCAGGGTGTCCACGCCTGCGTCCAGCAGGGGGGTGACGTAGTGTCCAACCAGCGCCAGCGCTTCCGGGCTGTGCATCCGCCCCTGTTCGACGTGTTCGACGAAGCCGGGGCAGGCTTGCAGGATGATGTTACGCTCTTGTCCATAGGTTTGGCATAGACGCTGCACCGCCGGGCTTTCCAGGGTTCTGCGTGTGGCGAGCACGCCGACGCTGCCGCTGCGGCTATGCTCAATCGCCGGTTTGATCGCAGGTTCCAGCGCGATGATTGGCAGGCTGAAGTGTTGGCGCAGGCGTTCGACGGCGACCACGGTGGCGGTATTGCAGGCGACCACAATCGCTTTTGCGCCCTGTTCGAGCAAAAAGCGGGTAATCGCGAACGCGCGCTCTGTGATGTATTCCACGCTGCGCTCGCCATAGGGGGCGTGACCCGAATCGGCGACGTAGATCATGTCCTCCCACGGCAGATTTTGGCGTAGCGCCTGATAGACCGACAGGCCACCGATGCCGGAGTCGAAAATGCCGATGGGGGCTGTGCTGGGTGTTGGGTGCATAGCAATGATTCAGGCAGGGGTGCGCATGGGAATATGCAGCTGATTCAAATGTTCCAGCAAAAAATCAATATCGTCCATGCTGTGCCTTGCGCTGAAGGTGATACGCAGGCGCGAAGAGCCTTGGGGCACGGTGGGTGGGCGGATGGCGGTGACGTGAATGCCCGATTCAAACAGCTGCTGACTCAGGTGAGTGGCTGCATTGGCCTCACCGAGCAAAATCGGTTGAATCGGGGTGTCGGAGGGCATGAGGGGTAAGCCGAGTTGCTGGGCAGCGATTTTGAAGCGGGTAATCAGTGTGCGCAGGTGTTCACGTCGCCAGGGCTCCCGATCCACGAGAGCCAGGCTGGCGCGCGTCGCTTCGGCCAGGGCGGCTGGCATGGCAGTGGTGTAGATATAGGGGCGGGCGGCTTGGATCAGCCATTCGATCATCTCATGCGACCCGGCGACAAATGCGCCCGCCGTGCCTAGCGCCTTGCCCAGTGTGCCCATCAGCAGCGGAACCTGGGCGGCATTCAGGCCGAAATGTTGCAGCGTGCCGCGTCCCGTCGCGCCGAGCACGCCGAGTCCATGTGCATCATCCACCATCAACCAGGCATCATGTTGCCCTGCGAGTGCGGCCAGTTCGGGCAGGGGCGCAAGATCGCCGTCCATGCTGAAAACGCCATCGGTGACGATAAGCTTTTCGGTCGCGGCACTCGTGGCGAGCAAGCGGGCGAGTGCGGCGCTGTCATTGTGCGGGTAGCGTTTGAAGCCTGCGCCGGATAACAGGCCGGCATCGAGCAGGGAGGCGTGATTGAGCCGGTCTTCAAACAGCGCATCACCGCGCCCGACCAGCGCACCGAGCGCGCCGAGGTTGGCCATGTAACCGGTGGAAAACAGCAAGGCGCGTTCATAGCCGCAAAAGGCGGCGAGATCTTCTTCCAGGGCTTGATGCGCGCGGGTGTGACCATTGATAAGGTGCGCCGCGCCGCTGCCCACGCCGTAATGATTGGCGGCCTGCTGCAAGGCGGCGACCACGGCAGGGTGATTGGCCAAGCCGAGATAGTCATTGCTGCAAAAGCTCAGAACCTCACGGCCATTGATGATACGGCGCGGGGTTTGCGCACCTTCGGCGATAGGTGGTCTGCGATACAGACCGCTGGCTTGACGTTCTTCAAGGCGGAGGCGTAAGCGGGCGTGCTTCATGGCTGGTTGGGTTTGGCCAGGTCGTCAGCCGTGCGGCCTTGTTTGTCTTTCAATGTGCGATCCGCACCCGCTTGGATCAGTCGCTGGGCGATTTTGTCCTGATGTGCGGCGGTGGCGTGCATCAGCGCGCTGCGTCCGCGACCGTCTTGCAGGTTGAGCGCGGTGCCGCGTGCCAGCAGCAGCTCCACCATTTCCAGTGCGCCGTTATTTACCGCCATCATCAACGGGGTTAGCTCGGTGTAGAAATTTTTCTGGTCGATACGCGCGCCTTTGTCGAGCAACAGCTTCACCATGTTGAGGTCGTTGCGCATCACCGCCTGCATTAGCGGGGTGTAGCCGTATTTGTTGTCGAGGTGGATGTCTGCGCCGTGTTGCAGTAGGTAGTCCGCCACGGCCAGATGACGGTTATCCACGGCCATCATCAGTGGGGTGGTCTGAAAGGAGTCGATGATGTTGACTTCCACCTCGCCTGTATCCACCAAGGCTTTGACCTGCGCCATATCGCCCGCTTTGGCGGCATTGAGGAGTTTGTAGTCGTGTGCGCCCGCGTGGAGGGGAAGCGCGAATGTTGAGAACAAAACCAGGATGACGGTGCGCAGAATGTCTTGCATGGTCGGTGGCCTATGACATCGGTTTAATCAAAATTCTAAAAAAATTAGCCACAGAGTTCACAGAGTAATTCTGAGTAAAGCCAATGAAGATTTTTCTTCTCTGAGCTCTCTGTGTCCTTTGTGGCAAAAAATCAAACGCAACCGCAGGTGGCACATGAACCGCCTTCGTCATGCGCGCCGAGGCTGTGAATACCCAGGCGTTCAAACAAGGCTTGGTCGTGGTTTTCATCCGGATTATCGGTGGTCAAAAGTTTGCCGCCGTAAAAAATCGAATTGGCGCCCGCGTGGAAACATAGCGCCTGCATTTCATCGCTCATTTCCGTGCGTCCGGCGGAGAGGCGCACAAACGATTGCGGCATCAGGATGCGTGCCACAGCCACGGTGCGCACAAATTCAAACGGATCGAGTTTGGCCGTGCCGTGCAGCGGCGTACCTTCAACCTGCACCAAATTGTTGATCGGCACCGATTCGGGGTGTTTGGGCATATTGGCGAGTTGTTGCAGCAGGCCAGCGCGATCATTGCGCGATTCGCCCATGCCGACGATGCCGCCTGCGCAGACATTCATGCCTGCGTCGCGCACATGCTTGAGCGTATCGAGGCGCTCGTCGTAGGTGCGGGTGGTAATCACCGTGCCGTAAAACTCCGGCGAGGTGTCGAGGTTGTGGTTGTAGTAATCCAGCCCGGCATCTTTTAGGCGCTGCGCCTGCTCAGCGCGCAACATGCCGAGGGTGACGCAGGTTTCCATGCCCAAAGCTTTGACTTCGCGCACCATCTCTTCAACAAAAGCCAGATTCTTGTCGGTGGGGTTGCGCCAGGCCGCACCCATGCAGAAGCGGGTGGAGCCTTTGGCCTGCGCGGCTTTGGCGGATGCTAGAACTTCATCAAGCGCGAGCAGACGCTCTTTTTCCAGCCCGGTGTCGTATTTCGAGCTTTGCGGGCAGTAGGAGCAGTCTTCCGGGCAAGCACCGGTTTTGATCGAAAGCAGGGTGGAAACCTGCACTGCATTGGGGTCGAAATACTGGCGGTGCAGGCTTTGTGCGCGGAACAGTAGGTCGTTGAAAGGCAGGGCGAATAAATCGAGAATTTCGGTGCGTGACCAGTCGTGGCGAAGTTCGGTATTCATGCTCTTTTTTGCTTTTTTCTTATGGATCAGGGCTTGCGCAAAACCTTGCAAGACTGAATCTCAAGCCGAGGCATATGACCTCGGGTCGGGGTGATTTAGTGATAGTGTCCCGCTTGTTCAGCGGGGATATTCAGATCCTGCCAGGTGTCGCGGTAGATTGTGCGCAATTCCCATAGCGACCAGGGAATCAGAATCAAGGCGGCAAAAGCCCAAAAGGCGAGATAGTAGCGAATGTCGGCGGGGAAGAAGGTGCCGATGACAATCAGCGAGCCGGTGACAGCGTAATAACGATAAGCCGCCCACTGGGTGTAATGGCCGACCTTGGGATTGGGGTGGTGTTTGTTGAACGCATACAGCAGCATGGAGCCGCCAAACCACAACACAATGGGAATAATGGCACCGGCAACGTACAGGATCATACCTTTGCCGGTGTGCGTGCTGGCCATCAACAGAGGAATGCCGGCCAGGGTAATGACGACAAGATTGATGATATTAAACAGGGCGGCGGCACGGCGTTGGCTTGTGGCGCTCACCAGGATGGCAGCGGGTTCGGGGGTATTCATGTCAGGACGGGTGACTCAATTTATGGCGAAATGGGGGCGAAGTATAACGAATTGGCTGTTGCCGCGTCGCTGTTTACTGTGCGGCCTGCCTGCTGGGGCATCACATTTGTGTGCGGGTTGTGAGGCTGATTTGCCGCAGGTGGGGCTGGCCTGCCCGTGCTGTGCCGCGCCGGTGGTGACAAAGGGGGTGTGCGCGGCCTGTTTGCAGCATCCACCTGCGTTTTCTTTAGCGTTTGCGCCACTGGCCTACACGGGTGCGGCGCGCTATCTTATGACGCAATTCAAATATCAGCAGCGTTTGAGTTGTGCCCAGCCTTTGCGACAGGCTTTATTGCACGCGATTCAGAAGCGGAATGATGCTTTGCCAGAGGCGCTGATTCCGGTACCGATTCATGCCACGCGCTTACGTGAGCGCGGTTTTAATCAGGCTTTGGAGCTGGCGCGGCCTTTGGGGACGGCGCTGGGAATTCAAGTATGGCCTGATGCGGTTCGACGTGTGCGCAAAACCGTCCCGCAAAATCAACTGGCGGAAGATGAGCGGGTGGCGAATGTGCGTGGAGTGTTTGCATTGCGAGACGGCGTGGTCTTGCCTAAGCATGTTGCCATTGTGGATGACATTCTGACCACCGGGGCGACGGTGCGCGAGCTGAGCCGATTGCTGCATAAACATGGTTGTGAGCGGGTCGAGGTTTGGTGTGCAGCCAAGACCATGTAATAGGATTTGCGCCAAAGCAGCGTTTTTCGCAGCCAAAACCTACTCAAAATGCTCACATACGGCGTGTACGCTGAACGCGAAGCTGCCGTAAGGCCGCTTTTTCGCAGGTTTGGCTTGCATTCATCGGCTTGATCGAATTTATAGAAGTGCCCTAATTGATGCGGCACGCATAATATCTTGAAGTGCAGAAGCGGGCTTGCCTGCGAAAAAGCGTATGTTGAAGGCTTCGCGGGCAAGCCCGTTCCGTCCATTCACGGTTCATTCAGGCAAGGATCAATAATTTTCTTCAAACCAGGGTTCGCAGGCTATTTGTTGGGCATCATGCGTATTATGGAGACGTTCCAAACTTAAGCCTGTGGGTTGAACACTGAGCAGTGTTGCCGCGTCTTCCCAATCACCAAGCACGGCGCGTAGGCCGTGGCGAAGCCGATGGATCGCCGGGCGATGGGTATGGCCGTGAATAAGGACGCTCACTCCAAGCTGCTGCATGGTTGTATCCACGGCTTGGGTATTGACATCCATGATGCTCTCGCTTTTCTGCCCAACGGCCTGTTGACTGCGCGCGCGCAGGCGGGCGGCCAGATTGAGGCGTGTGCTGAGCGGCAGGCGGCGCAGGATGAAGCGAACGAGCGGATGGCGCAGTTTGCGGCGCATGGCCTGATAGGGCAAATCGTCAGTGCAAAGTGTATCGCCATGCAACAGAGCGACGCGGTGCGTGTAAAAGTGGGTGACGAAAATATCAGGCAGCAAGCGTATCCCCAGGCGGCGAGCGAGTGTCTTGCCGACAAGGAAATCACGGTTGCCATGCTGAAAGAAAAGGGGGATGCCCGCCGTGGTGATGCGTTTGAGGAGGTCAAACGCCGGCTGAAGGCTGGCTGGGATGGGGGCATCATCCCCTACCCAGACTTCGACAAAATCGCCCAGAATATAGACCGCATCGGCATTAAGCAGGCGGTTTTCAAGGGCGATCAGGCGTGCGGTAATTTCCGGAGCATTCTCGCGTAAATGAAGATCAGCGAGAATGAGGGTCTCAGGCACGGGTTTAGGCTTCGATGCGCACAACACTGTCGATCAGAATGTCTTCACGCGGTACGTCGCCGTGGCCAGCACGGTTGCCAGTAGGTTGCTTGGCGATGGTATCCACCACGTCCATGCCTTCGACGACTTTGCCGAATACGCAATACCCCCAGCCTTGCGGACTTGGGCTGCTGTAGTTGAGGAAGTCGTTGTCCTTGAGGTTGATAAAGAACTGACTGGTGGCGGAGTGCGGGATGGACGTGCGCGCCATGGCCAGCGTGCCACGATCGTTTTTCAGGCCATTGGCGGCCTCGTTTTCGATGGGGGCATGATTAGGCTTGTTGGCCATATCCGGGGTCAGGCCGCCGCCTTGGATCATAAAGCCCGGGATCACGCGGTGGAACAAGGTTCCGGTGTAAAAGCCTTCATCTACGTAGCGCAGAATATTGGCCACGGTTTTAGGCGCGGCCACGGCATCAAGCTCAACGGTGATGTTGCCAAGACGGGTGGAAATCTGGATCTGTGGGTTGCTGGACATCAAATAAAACTCAGGTTCATTTACGGGCGGACATCATAACGTGTCTTCGATAGGCAAATAAATCGCTCCATAAATTAAAAAAGGCTTCGCTTCCCTGGCAATCCGGCATAGGATAGGCATGCGTTTGTTGTTCTGGCGATTAAATTTCTGGGCGGTGGGCGTGTGTTCAAGACTTTCGGGTCACATCAGTAAGCTTAGATTGCGTCATGGCAGGTTTCTGATGCTGTTTTTCCATGGCGCTCGTTTGTAGATCGAGTTTTATGATCAATATTTATGTAGGCAACCTGTCCTTCCGTACCGACGACGAAGAGCTTCGTCAGGCTTTTGAAAGCTTTGGCGAAATTGCTTCCGCTAAGGTGGTGATGGATCGTGATACTGGCCGTTCCAAGGGTTTTGGTTTTGTTGAAATGCCAAACAAGGAAGAAGGCATGGCTGCGATCAAGGCACTGGATGGTCAGGATATGGGCGGTCGCACTCTGCGTGTGAACGAAGCTCAGCCACGCGAAGCGCGTCCTCCGCGCCGTGATGGCGGTGGTTTTGACTCACGTCCGCCACGCCGTTTCTAATTCAAGGCGTTGGGCTGTTGTTTCGTTGCTCGGAGCGGCATGTCTTGCCCCTAAATTAGAGTTCAGTCATTAGAGCAATCTAATGACTTGAGCATTTTGTCTAAAGCCATGCCTTATCGTGTGGCTTTTTTGTTTCTATCGTTTGCAGGTCACTATGCTCCATATTTACTCCACTGAAGCGCGTGAAAAACGTCTTTTTGTTCCCATCGAACCCGGCAAGGTACGCATGTATGTGTGCGGCATGACGGTGTATGACTATTGTCATTTGGGACATGCGCGGGTCATGGTGGTGTTCGATATGGTTTACCGCTATTTGCGTCATCTTGGGTTTGAGACGACGTATGTGCGCAACATTACTGATATTGACGATAAAATTATCAAACGTGCAGCGGAAAATGGTGAGTCGATCCAGGCACTGACGCAGCGTTTTATTGATGCCATGCACGAAGATGCCGACGCGCTGGGCTGCTTGCGCCCCGACCATGAACCGCGTGCCACGGAAGCTATTCCAGACATGCTCGCCATGATTAACACCCTGATTGAAAAGGATTTTGCCTATCGTGCCGATAATGGTGATGTGTACTATGACGTGAGCCGGTTTGAGGGTTATGGGCGTTTGTCGGGGAAAAATCTGGACGACTTGCGCGCCGGAGCCCGTGTCGAAATTGGTGAAGCTAAAAACGACCCGCTGGATTTTGTGCTGTGGAAGGCCGCTAAACCGGGTGAACCCGCGTGGGATGCGGCCTGGGGTGCGGGGCGACCCGGCTGGCATATTGAGTGTTCGGCCATGTCCACCACCTGCTTGGGGCATAGCTTTGATATTCATGGCGGCGGTATGGATTTACAGTTTCCACACCATGAAAATGAAATTGCGCAAAGTGAAGCGGCGACAGGTTGCCATTATGTGAATTATTGGATGCACAATGGTTTTGTGCGTATCAATGAAGAAAAAATGTCGAAATCGTTAAATAACTTCTTCACTGTGCGTGAGGTATTAAAGGGTTTTCGTGCTGAGGAAATACGATTTTTTATTCTTAATAGTCATTATCGCAGTCCATTAAACTATGCCGATGCGCAGCTTATGGCGGCGCGCCAAGGTTTAACCCGTTTATATACTGCGTTGCGCGATGCGGGAGATGTGGATGCTTCTCTGCCGCGCCTGAGTGCGTTTGAAAATCGTTTTTTTACGGCCATGGAGGATGATTTCAATACGCCAATCGCTATGGCTGTATTGTTTGATCTTGTGGGTGAAATTCATCGTCAGACGGGGGATGCTCGAAGCTCAGCGGCGCAAACCTTGCGTTACCTTGCCGGGATTCTTGGTTTATTGCAGATGAATGCAGAGGACTATCTGCGCGGAGAGCAGGCCGAAGGGGGCTTGGAGGATACGAGGATTCAAGCGTTGATTGATGAGCGTTTAGCGGCGCGTGCGGCGAAGAATTTTGCCAGGTCGGATGAGATTCGTGATGCGTTGTTGCAACAGGGGGTTGTGTTGGAAGACGGTGCGGGTGTGACGCGCTGGCGGCGTGTGTAGCGGAGTTCAATTCGGCCAAAAATTAGAACAGCTCTTTTCAGGGTTGTTTTACGTTGTTCCTGAGCGATTCAGGTGAGAACAGGCAGCAAAAAAGCCGGTTGCAAGCAACCGACTTTTTCTGGATGACGAACGTCAGGCCAGATTAAGCAATGGCGACTTCTTCAGAGTCGGTTTCACCGGTGGTGTCTTTCCAGGTGACCTTAACCTTGTCACCCGCCTTGGCCGGAGCCTTGAAGGATAGGTAGGGGTTCTTGGATACGCCGGCAGACATGTTGCCTGCAATGACGGTTTTGCCGCCGACATCAGCTGAGATTTCAGTGATGAACTTTGGAGTAATGTCAGCACCGGTGGTTTTGTCCTTGCGGTTACCGGGTTCCATTGGGTGAGTAATCAGGCACTTGACTTCAGCCATGTCGCCAGAAAGAGAGGCGCGGATTTTGATAGTACCAGGCATTGAAATATCTCCGAGTGAATGTATTGAGTTCGTAAGTTCAAGGGGGCAGGGCGATTAACCGCCGCAACCACCGATGGTGACTTTGACTTCTTTCTTGGCAGACAGCAGCTTGCCGCCAACCTTCATGACACCGATGACGTTGGAGGTCTTGCCCATCTTGATACGGGTGGACAGGTAAGGCGCAGCGCCAGTCAGCACATAGTTGGTGACCAGTGGGTGATCGTTGCCTTCAACCAGGATGGCAACCGCTTCAGCAGCTGCCTTGCCTTCAACAGTGACAGGTACAACAGCGCCGTTTTCAGCGATGTCTGGAGCTTTGATGCTGATGTCGGCGCTCTCAGTGGCGGTACCGCCCATGATGGCGCTCAGTGCGTCAGCAACGTTGCTGGCCTTGAACGCGGCTTCTGGCCACGCGGCGAAAACAGCGCGCGGGGTCAGCAGGCCTGCGCCCACGGCGATACCTACGGCGCTGGCAGCTAGGCTGCCTTTCAAAAATACACGACGGTTGCTCTGCATGTTGATCTCCTCATGTTTAGAGTTTTGTGTGTTGAACACGTTGTTAAACAGAGCATGGCTTGTGCCAAGTCTTTGTGAAGTATGTTTTTTACTTAAATAACAGTATGTAAGGCCATCTGCGGTCATGCGCTTATTGCTGTTGGTTGCAATTTGCAATATCCAGGTGTTGCAGTTTGCAATTATGCGGCACCAAAGGTTTGCAATTTGCGCCATAAGGTTGATTTATTGATCCCAAGGCTACGCGCTGTGTGTTCTCGGTTGCCCTCGAAGCGTTGCAGGGTTTTGAGAATGTAACGTCGCTCCAATTCTTCCAGGCTTGGGTTGTCGCGATCAATGCAGCCCTGATCCGCCGGGTTGAGTTGTGCCTCGGGGGGAGGGGTGATTTGGGGATGGCTGCGTTCATGGGGTGTACTCCCGGGTTCAATGTGCAGCGTTGGCTGTTCCGCAAGGGCGACATGACGCTCAATCAGGTTTTTCAGCTCACGCACATTGCCCGGCCAGTCGTAAGCGATCAGCCGTTGCAGGCTGATCTCATCAAAGCCGGTAACATCCCGATGGTAGCGTTCGGCAAATTCACGCAGGAAATGCTGGAGCAAGGGGGGGATATCTTCGCGTCGTTCACGCAATGGTGGCATACGCAGTTTGACGACGTTCAGGCGGTGGTAGAGGTCGTGACGAAATTGCCCGAGTTCGACGAGTGTGCTGAGTTCGCGGTTGCTTGCGACCACAAAGCGTACATCAATGTCGATAGGGGTAATGCCGCCGACGCGGGTCACTTGCTGTTCTTGTACCACGCGCAATAGCTTGGTTTGCATGGCATCGGAAATATTGCCGATTTCATCCAGAAACAGGGTGCCGCCCGAGGCGACTTCCAGTAAGCCACGTTTGGTTTGATGCGCGCCGGTAAACGCGCCTTTTTCATGGCCAAAGAGCTCACTTTCCAGTAGCGAGCCTGTAATGGCACCACAATCAATGACCACAAAAGGTTTGTCGGCAAAATCGGACAGGTTGTGTACGGCGCGTGCCGCCAACTCCTTGCCTGTGCCGGATTCTCCTTCAATCATGATGTTGACACGCACATCGTGGATTTTTTCGATCACTTTGTACACGGCACGAATCGCGGCGGAGTCGCCCAGCATTCCGCCATAGCGCAGGGTCGGCGCAGCAGGTTTTGGATTGCGGTCAAGCTGCTCGCGCACCAATGCCAATAGATCTTCCATTTCGAACGGTTTTTTTATGAAATCAGTCGCGCCAAGGCGCAAGGCTTCAATCGCATCGTCCATCGTGGAATAGCCGGTAATCAGGATAAAGGGCAGTTTGGGGTAGCGGGTGCGCACGGCCTGCAATAACTCGATGCCACTCATGTCGGGCATTTTCAGATCGGAGATTACGATGGCCGGGGCGGGGCGTTGTTGCAGGTGATCCAGCAGGTTTTGCGGATGACGGAAGACTTCGACCATGTAGTTTTCATGACGCGCAAACCGGCGAAACAAATCACCCGCGCGTGGGTCGTCGTCAACAAACAGGACGGTGGGTTTAGGCGTGTTCATGATGAATAATCGGAATGCGGGGTGACTGGAATACGTGGGGGGGCAGGTTTAAGGGGTATTGCGAAGCAGGCTTCCACGCCGCCTTGTGCATGGTTGTGCAGCGTTAATTCACCGCCATGATACTGGACGATGCCCAGGCTGATGGATAATCCAAGCCCCGTGCCTTCACCTACGGTTTTTGTCGTAAAGAACGGATCGAACAGATGTTCCAGCACATCATCAGAGAGTCCTGTGCCGTAATCGCGTACCACAACAC
This sequence comes from uncultured Halothiobacillus sp., assembly GCA_964618025.1. Taxonomy (GTDB): domain Bacteria; phylum Pseudomonadota; class Gammaproteobacteria; order Halothiobacillales; family Halothiobacillaceae; genus Thiofaba. Next base: position 124,938 of record CAZTYJ010000001.1, read on the forward strand.
GCAATTGTGCCGCGCTACAGTGGGCGTGAACATCAATTTTCCCGTGCTCTACGCTTGCATGCAGCGCGTTGCGTAACAGGTTAAGTAACACCTGCTGTAATTGATCTGCATCTGCATCGGCCTGGCAATCAGCCTGGCAGGAGCGCAGCTCAAATACCACGTCTCTGGCCATTGCCTCAGGTTCAATCAACTCCAGTGTGTGTTTAAGCCAGGGGCAAACCTGAAAGGGCTGATGTTGCGGGGGGAGTTGATGCGCGAAATTCATCACGCCGCGCACAATGCGGCTAGCACGCTTTGTTTCTTCGCGCAGACCCTGAATGTCGTCATGCAGATGTTTGCTGTCTGCGGGCAGGCCGCGTTCAATCAGTGTGGCGTAGGAGAGGATGTTGTTGAGAGGGTTATTAATCTCATGTCCAATCCCAGCGGCCATTTGGCCAATACTCGCCAGTTTGGCCTGTTGCAGCATTTTGCGCTCGGAACGCAAACGCTCGGCTTCGGCGGCGCGCAGACGTTCTGCCATCGAATTAAAATCATCCTCCAGTTCGCGGATTTCACGGGTTTGGCTGCTGACCTTGACCCGACGATTGGCATTGTCGGCAAAATCATGCAAAGCCGAGCGGAGTTGCAGGATCGGGCGGGCGATGTGACGGGCTCCGAGAACAGCGAGCAGGGCTGAGGCGATGAAGACCAGTAACACCAGTAGCCACAACGATTGGCGCAGCCCTGCGTAGGGGGTGTCCAGGGTGCTGTATGGAACGGCAAAGGCCAGAATCCAGCTTGTAAGCTGGTTGGGGTAGGGGTGAAATTCCTGGTAGTAAACCCGCCATTGCCCATCGTGGGTATTAAACTGGCCGTAGGGGCTGCGCTGGAGGTGTTGCCAAAGCTCGCCATCATCCAGGCTTTGCAGTTTGACTTCGTGGGGTTTGGGCGCACTAAAGCGTGTATCCAGGCGGTCATGGTAGAGCAAAAGACCGTTGCGTTGCGGATCATCAAGATTACGCTCGGCAATCAGCAGTTCAGCCCCCGAAGGACGCGGCACGAGGCGAAGAATGCGATCCAGATATGCGCCGAAGGTGTTGATTGCAAGAACAGCATCCACCCGTCCACCCTCGCCCAAAGGCACGAGCGCGGTCAACATGGTTAAGGTTTGCCCGCTGGGTAAGTCCCAACGGCTTTGAGGCAGAGGCATGAACACAATCTCACCACTGGGGTTCTGGCGCATGGCGCGCGCAAACCCCGGGGCGTGCAGTTCCTCTTCGGCGTATTCGACATTGCCCAGACTGGGGTAGAGGGCAGGGCGGGCGCGTCCCTCGGTGATTTTAATCAGGGTATTGCCCTGACCATCGAGCACGCGCAGGCTCCCCAAGCTTGGGATTGTGCGTTGCAGATTGAGCAAAAACTGCGTGAGCTGATTTTTCAGCGGGACATAATCGGGGTGACGCGCCCCTTCGCCGGCCGCCCGCGCGACGGGCAGGAAGTCCTGCATGGCGCTGGACTGGGCAATGCCTCGAATCATGTCGCGCTCATACCCCAGACGGTTGTCAATTTCGCTGGCCAAGGCGTTCAGCCGTCGCCCCATGTCCGCATCCATTTCATGCAAATAGCGCTGCTCACCCCAATTTAACAGCACAAATGTCAGGCTAAGCAAAGGCAGGCCGGTCGCGATCAATGTCCAGAAAAAAATAGTACCGCGCAAGCGCATGATTCAAGACCCAGCAAAGAACTCAAGCCAAAAGACACGGGCGCGCAGACCCCATTCTGTGGTGTAGCCGGTTTCAATAAAGCGGATGCGGCCTGAAGTGTCCACGATCAGATGCAGCGGTACAGCCTTGATCCCCAGGGGGGCGAGCCATTGACCTCCGGCATCATTGAGCACGGGGAGTTTTACATTTTCATGCTCTAGAAAACGGCGCACGGCGGCATCGTCGCCTGATTTCCAAGCGATGCTGATAAGCGGCGTAGTGCGCGCCAGATTCGCCATGCCGTTCAATTCCATGCGGCAGACAGGACACCATTCCGCCCAGACATGCACAATAAGCGGGCGTTCCCGGGGCGTGCGGCTATCAAACGGCTGGCCGTCCAGCGTCATGCCGACAATGGGAGGTAAATACATATCCTGCAGCGCGGGTGCCTGCCAGGCGCGTATCAGCAAAATCACGGCCAGAATAAACGCCCATTCGATGCCCCAGCGGATGAGGCGGGATTTAAGAGGCGTGGGGGTAGAAGGAGAATTCATGCGCTGACGTGATGTGTGGGAGTGATTTATCATGCGGGGATGACACAGAAAAAGCCAACGATCCTTGCCACCACTCTGATTGCGCGTACCCGGTTATTCGCCGTGGAAGAGGTTCACCTGCGTTTTAATAATGGCGTTGAGATGCGCTATGAGCGCCTGCTCGGCAATCCGCACGGTGCTGTTTTGCTTGTTGCGCTGAACGCGCAGCATGAAGTCATGCTCGTGCGTGAGTATGCCGTAGGGATGGAGCGTTACGAATTAGGTCTGCCCAAGGGGGGGATGGAGGCTGATGAAACACCCTTGCAGGCAGGTTTGCGCGAGTTGCGTGAAGAAACCGGCTTTGGTGCGCGCGCGCTGGATTGTCTTGGTGAACTGACGCTGGCGCCGGGTTACAGCAGTCAGCGCACCCATGTGATTCTGGCGCGTGATTTGTACCCTGATCCACTGGAGGGGGACGAGCCTGAGCCGCTGGAGATTGTCCCCTGGCCTCTGGCGCGTTTGCATGAACTGATCGCCATGCCGGAATGCAGTGAGGCGCGCACCCTGGCCGCCATGTTGATGGCGCGTGAATTTATGACTCGTGCACTCATTGAAAGCGAGCCGACATCATGACGGTTGATAAAGCATTGTTCGACGCGATACTACAGTTGTCCAAGCGTGCTGGCGAAGCCATTATGCGCGTTTATGCCGGGGAATTTGCTGTCACCTCCAAGGATGATCTGACGCCGCTTACTGAGGCGGATCTGGCGGCGCATCGCCTGATCGAGCATGGTCTGCTGGAGCTAATGCCTGACTGCCCCGTACTCTCCGAAGAGGGCGCGGATGTGCCCTTTGCCGTGCGCCAGAGCTGGCAAAACTACTGGCTGGTTGACCCCCTGGATGGCACGCGCGAATTTGTCAAACGCAATGGTGAATTTAGCGTCAACATTGCCTTGGTGGATGGACACGAGATCGTCCTTGGCGTGGTTCATGCGCCCGCCTTGGGCGTGACCTATGGCGCATGGCGCGGCGGCGGCGCGTGGAAGTGGAGCGGGGATGAAGATCGCCCGGTGCGTATTCACGCGCGCGCAACGGTGCAGTTACCGTTGCAGGTGGCGCTCAGTCGTTCACACGGGAGTCCGAGAATGCAGAAATACATGGATGCCCTGCAACGCGCTCATGGTGAAGTGGAGTGCCTGCGCATGGGCAGCGCACTCAAATCCTGCCTGGTTGCGGAAGGTCAAGCGGATGTTTATCCGCGCCTTGGCCTGACCTCCGAGTGGGATACGGCGGCTGCACAATGTGTGGTGGAAGAGGCGGGGGCGCATATGACCGATACTTTGGGCGAACGTATGCGTTACAACGCCAAGGATTCTTTGCTTAACCCGGAATTTCTGGTGTTTGCGGATACGAAGGTGGACTGGGCGGGCTTTGTGCCGGGGCTTGAGTCATGCTGAGGTATCCTGCGCCAACACGAACAATGGCGTAAGTCATTGATTTTTTAAGGCCGTTGCGGGCGTGTGCCGCGATAACAGCCACGAAAAACCTATGACCCCGCCGGTGATGATGGTGTATTTCCAACGCGCTCCTTTAGCGGATCGACCTTATCCACCCATCCCCCGCCCATGGCCTTGTAGGCGTTAATCATTTCGCCGAAACCTGCGCTTTGCGCATCGACGGCGGTGAGTTGGGCGCTGAATAAATCATCTTCGGCGTTGAGCACTTCCAGATAACTGGTTAAGCCATTATCAAAGCGTAAACGAGCGAAATAGGCGGATTCTTGCAGAGCGAGGACGCGTTTTTGTTGTGCGTTTAAGGTCTGGCGGGTTTTGTCGATGCCGCTCAGGGCATCGTTGACTTCACGCAGGGCTTGCTGCGCGCTTTGCAGGTAGCGGATTTTCGCCTGTTCATACAGGGCTTCGGCGGATTGCACCTGGCCTTCGATCTGGCCGAAGGTGGCCAGTGGGGCGGTGAGTCCGGCGGCCAGGTTCCAGGCCTGCGCCTGCCCGCTGAACAGGCTGGAGAGTGGGTTGCTGGCTGTGCCGAGCGCGCCGGTGAGCGAGAGGCTGGGGAAGTACAGCGAGCGCGCTACGCCGATCTGGGCGTTGGCGGCGACCAGTTGCGCTTCGGCGCTGAGGATGTCCGGGCGGCGTTGCAGCAGGCTTGCGGGCAGGTCGGCGGGAATCGGCGGCATGGCCAGCTTGTTGAGCGGCTTGCCGCGTGGGATGTCGCCCGAATTGCGCCCAAGCAAGGTGGAGAGCAGGTTTTCCTGCATGGCGATTTGTTGCTCGATACTGGGGATGGCGGCTTGGGCGAGCTGGTATTGCGATTGCACCTGGGCAAGCTGGAGTTGCGAGATGACCCCGCCCTTGAAGCGCAGTTCAAAGATATTGAGGGTGTCGGCGTAGTTTTTCAGCGTGGCCTGGGCGATAGCGAGCTTGGCATCGCTGGCGCGCAGGGCGATGTAGCTGGAGGCAACGCCTGCGACCACGCTGAGCATCACCGCGCGGCGCTCTTCTTCCGTGGCCTGAACCTGGGCTTGCGCAGCCTCGGTGGCGCGGCGCGTGCGACCGAACAGGTCGATTTCCCAAGCCAGGTTGAATTGCGCGGCGTACAGGCTGGAAGGGTTGGCGATGCCGGAAGGGAAGGGCGAGGCACTAGCTTCGGTGCTGCGCGTGCGGCTGGCATTCACGCCTGCGCCGATCTGCGGGAAGTAGGCGGAGCGCGTGCTTTGCAGCGCACCGAGGTATTGATCGACGCGCGCGCGGGCGAGCTGGAGGTTCTTGTTGTTGCTCACCGCCTCACTGATGAGCTGGTCGAGCACGGGGTCGTTAAAGCCTTGCCACCAGAGGAGGTCAGTGGCGTTGAGGGCTTCTTTTGGCGCGTGTTGGCTTGCCGTGCGCCATTGTTCCGGCATTTGCGCTTCCGGGCGCACGTAGTCCGGGCCGACGGTGCAGGCGCTCAATCCCAAGGCACCGCTCAGGGCGGCGAGCCAAATGCTTGCAAGCGGGGTGTGTTTACGCATGGCCGGTCTCCTGCGCGGGCTTGGCCTTTTTGCCCATGTCCTCCAGTACAACAAAAAACAGCGGCACGAAGAAGGTGGCGATCAGGGTGGAGAACAACATGCCGCCGATCACGCCGGTGCCGATGGCGTGCAGGCTGTTGGCGCCGGGGCCTGTGGCAATTGCCAGCGGAATCACGCCGAGGATAAAGGCCAGCGAGGTCATGACGATGGCGCGCAGGCGCAGCCCGGCGGCTTCGACCACCGCATCGACCGTGTTCATGCCTGCGCGCACGCGCTCGATGGCGAATTCGACGATCAGAATGGCATTTTTCGCCGACAAACCAACCAGAATGACCAGGCCGACCTGGAAATACACGTCGTTTTCCATGCCGCGCGCCCAGGTGATGAGCAGCGCGCCGAGAATGGCAAACGGCACGCTGAACACCACAGCCAGCGGCAGCGACCATTTCTCGAATTTGGCCGCCAGCAGCAGGAATACCACGATCAGACCGAAAATAAAGGCAATGGTGGAGGTATTGCCCGAGCCGATTTCCTGCAAAGCCTGTCCTGCCCAAGCGTAGCTGAAGTCGTTGGGCAGGGTTTCATGCGCTACGGCCTGCATGGCGGCGATCGCCTGGCCGGAGCTGAATCCCGGCGCAGCATCGCCAGTGATTTTTACCGCCGGGTAGCCATTGAAACGGGTGAGCAGCTTGGGGGCAGGGATATAGCGCGTGGTCATCAGCGCGGAGAGCGGTACCATCTCGCCGCGCCGCGATTTGATGTACACGCCCTCGAAGTCGGAGGGTTTGACGCGGTAGGCCGCGTCCGCCTGGATGACCACCCACCAGATGCGGCTGTACTGGCTGAACTGGCCGACGATCTGCGAGCCGAACAGCGCCTGCATGGTCTGGAATACATCGGCCACCGACACATCGAGCAGCTCGGCCTTGCTGCGATCCAGATCGACGAACAACTGCTGGGTGTAAGCGTTGAACGTGGTGTTCACGCCTTGCAGCTCCGGGCGCTGGCGGGCTTGGGCGAGGAAGTCCTGCAATACTTTTTGTGTGGTGGCGGTATCGCCCGCGCCACGGTTTTGCAGATAGAACTCGAAGCCGCCGGTGGTGCCCAGGCCGGGAATCGACGGCGGGTTTATGGCGAAGGCGATGCCGTCCTTGAACTGCGAGAACTGCGCATTCAACTGCGGCACGACCTTGAAGCTGGAGAGTGCGGGGTCGGTACGTTCGGCAAAAGGCTTGAGCAAGACGAAGGCCAGCGAGGCGTTGTTTTTCACCTGACCCTCAAGCAGGCTGTAGCCGTCCACCACGCCGACATCCTGCACGGCGGGGTGTTGCAGCAGCATGTTTTCCACCTTGGTTGAAAGCTGCTTGACCACTGCGGCGCTGGAGGCATCCGGGGTTTGCATCACCACAAAGAAATAACCTTGGTCTTCATCCGGCACAAAGCTGCTCGGTACCAGGCGGAACAGGCCGACAATCGCCAGAATCACGCCCAGATACAGCGCAAAGCCGACCAGCTTGTGCCGCAGCAGCCAGCGCACCCCGGAAAGATAGCCCTGACGAATACCCTCAAATGTGTTTTCAAACCAGAGGAAAAAGCCCTTTTTCTCCGCATGTTTGTTTTTCAGCACCAGCGCCGCCAGCGCGGGCGAGAGAGTGAGAGCGACAATGCCGGAAATAACGATGGACACGGCCACGGTGACGGCGAATTGCTTGTACAGCGTGCCGGTCACGCCGCCCAGGAACATGGTAGGGATAAAGACCGCCAGCAGCACCAGCACGATGGAAATCAGCGCGCCGGCGATTTCGCTCATGGCGCGTTTGGCGGCCTCGAACGGCGAGAGGCCATGCTTCTGCATGTTTTCCTCCACGCTTTCCACCACCACGATGGCATCGTCCACCACCAGGCCGATGGCCAGAATCAGGCCGAACAGGGTAAGCATATTGATGTGGTAGCCGAGGGCGTGCATACCGATAAACGCGCCGATAATCGAGATCGGTACGGCGAGAATCGGAATGATGGTGGCGCGCAGCGATTGCAGGAAGACGAAGACCACCAGCACCACCAGCACCACGGCCTCGAAAAAGGTATGCACGACCTTGTCGATGGATTCCATGGTGAACACGCTGGAATCGTTGACTACGCGGTAATCCAGCCCGTCGGGAAACTGCTTTTTCAGCTCCTCCAGGCGCGCGCGCACCCGTTTGGAAGTTTCAATCGCATTGGCACCGGGCTGTTGGTAAATGGCAATCGTGGTCGCTGTTTTGCCGTTCATGCGGCTGGCCACGGAGTAATCCAGCTTGGCCAGCTCCACACGTCCCACGTCGTGCAAGCGCACGATGGCTGCGCCGTTCTGGTCGGTGCGGATGATGATGTCGCCGAACTCATCCGGGTTGGTCAACATGCCTTGCGCCGTGACCACGAAGTTTTGTTGCACGCCCGGCAAGGTGGGCGATGCGCCGAGCTGGCCGATGCCGAAGGTCTGATTCTGGCTCTGAATGGCGCGCGCTACCTCGTCGGTGCTCATACTGAACTGCGCCAGCAAGTCCGGGCGCAGCCAGACGCGCATGGCGATGTCGGGCAGACCGAGCACGGAAGCGCGGTTGGCGCCGGGCACGCGCTTGAGCTCGTCGAGTACGTAGAGATTGGTGTAGTTATCGACGAAGGTGCTGTCGAAACGCTCGTCGGTCGCGAACACGGACACCACCATGTTCATCGAGCTGGACTGGCTTTCTACTGTCACGCCCTTTTGCACCACGGCCTGCGGCAGTTGCGACATGGCCTGACTGACGCGGTTTTGCACGTTCACCTGGTTGATATCCGGGTCGCTGCCCGGCGTGAACAGCACGTTGATGCTGACGTTGCCGCTGGAGGAACTGTTGGAATAGAAATACAGCAGGTTGTCGATGCCGTTGAGCTGCGCCTCGATCGGCGCGGCCACGGTCTGCGCGATCACATCGGCGGTCGCGCCGGGGTAGCTGGCGCTGACCGTGACCTGCGGCGGTGCCATGTCGGGGTATTGTTCCACCGGCGTGGCCAGCATGGACAGCGCGCCGCCGATCAAAATCAGGATGGAAATGACGGCGGAAAGAATCGGCCTGGCGATGAAGTAATGGGTGAACATGCCTGACTGCTCTTAGTTTTTTGGCGCGGCGGGCGTTGTGCTGATGCTCACCGGCTTGCCCGGCTGCACCTTGCTCACCCCTTCGATGACCACGCGATCAAAGCCCTGTAGCCCGCTTTCGATCAAAATGTCCTTGTCGCCGACATAATCACCGACGACGACCGGGCGCATTTCAGCCGTGTTGTCGCTTTTGATGACATAGACGAAATGCCCCTTGGCACCCTGCATCACCGCCAGTTGTGGAATGACGATGGCATCCGGGCGCGTCGCGCCGAGAATGTTCACGTTGACGAACATGCCGGGGCGCAGGCTTTGCTTAGGGTTGGGGATGACGGCGCGCACCAGCATGGTGCCGGTGTTGGCATCGTAGGACGGGTCGGAAAAGTCGATCTGCCCGCGCTGCGGGAGAACCTGTCCGCCGGGCAGGGTCAGTTCCACTTCCAGCCTGCTTTCGGTGGGCATGACGATCTTTTTTTCGGCAATCAGCTTGCGCAGGCGTTCTTCCTGATTTTGCGACACGCTGAAATTCACCCAGATCGGGTCGAGCGCGGCGATATAGGTCAGCTTGGAATCGCTGGACATGGCATTGATGTATGCGCCTTGGCGCTGCATGGCCTGGCTGGCCTGGCCGTCGAGCGGCGCGTAGATCCGCGTATAGCCGAGATTGAGCCTGGCCTCTTCGACTGCGGCCTCGGCGGCGTACACGGCGGCGCGCGAGCCGTTGAGTTCTCCGGTGGCGTTGTCCAGATCGCTCTGCGAGACCGCATTGAGCTTGGCCAGCGGCTTGATGCGCGCGTAGTTGGCCTCGGCGGTGCTCAGGCGCGCCTGCTGCATTTTCAGCTGCCCCAACATGGCATCGAGCTGGGCTTGAAAGGGCTTGGGGTCGATGGTGAACATCAACTGCCCCTTTTTCACTGCTGCGCCCTCGGTGTAATGAATGCCATCCAGAAAACCGGACACGCGCGCGGTGATTTCCACACGCTGCGAACTTTCGGTCTGCGCGACGAAGCCCATGTCGGCAGGCAAAACCTGCGGCGTGACGTTTTGCACGCTGACAGCGGGGGGCGGCATCGACATGGGCGCAACGTCCTTGTCGCAGGCGGTCAGCAATGTGGCAAGACTGAGCCAGATGAAGCCAAGGGTGCTGGCACGGACAGTTCGATCAAAGGAACACATCTCAACTCCGCTACAGGTTGATAAAGATACAACTACGCAGAGGATAGCTGAGTTTTTGCCGAAACGAACCCAATGTGGCTTTTCAGACAACGTATTGGATTTTGGGTTTATATCGGGATAAAAAGGCGCAGTCTAAAAATGGAACGTTTGGTATCGTTTGCTGTTCATGTGTCGCTATTGATGCGACACGCATATATCTTGAAGCGCAAGGAAGCGGGCTTGCCCGCGAAAAAGCGTATATTGAAGGCTTCGCGGGCAAACCCGCTCTAACCGTCCATTCACGGCTCATTCAGGCCGCATCAATAATTTGCTAATTTGCTGATGTAACTATTTGTTTTAGGGAGTATGTCTTGAGTCGATTCTCCGTTCGAGGCGGGTGGTTTGTACTCCTTGTTTCCATAGGGTTTGTCTTTGCGCTGGGCGCGGGTTTAGCGCGTGCCACAGAACAGGCGTTGACTGGGGTAACGACGCCTTGGGAGCAGAAACAATATTTGACCTTGGGTGTTTTTAACTACCTGGGAGACGAGGCGACCTTGGCGCAATACACGCCGATTGTGGAGTATCTAAACCAGAAATTGACGCATGAGCACATCCGGCTTGAAGTGCTTTCGCAAGCCCAGATTGATGCGCGCCTGAATGCAGGTACGCTGGACTTCATTACCACTAACCCGACTCATTATTTAAAACTGCGGCAGAGTGACAAGGTCACAGGGGTCCTGGCTTCGTTGATCGAAAGTCATCAAGGACACCCTGCGCCATGTATTGCGGGCGTGATGTTTACCCGCGCCGATCGTCATGATCTGCAAAAGCTGGCAGACATGCGCGGGATGATTGTGGCAGCTCCGAGCATCGATAATTTTGGCGCTTTTCGTACACAACAATATGAGTTGCTGCGTGCAGGCGTTCGTTTGCCGCAGGACGTGAAAGCTGTGCGTGAATTAAAAACCCAGGAAGCGGTTGTACAGGCGGTTTTACAACGCACGGCGGATGTCGGTTTTGTGCGTGCAGGAACCCTGGAAGATATGGAGGCCAGTGGGCAGATTCCCAGCGCTGTGTTGCGTATTCTGAATGCCAAAACGCACCCGCGTTGTCTGTATGCGCATTCAACGCCGACCTATCCTGGGTGGCCTTGGCTGGCGTTGTCGCAGGTGCCTGAACGGACTGTTGGGCGGGTGGCTGCCGCCTTGTTTGCTTTGGAGTCCAATGACCCGGCTGCACTTTGGGCAGGCATTTATGGCTACTCTGTGCCGATGGATTATGTGCGTGTAGAGAATTTGAGTCGGGCGTTGCGCTTACCCCCGTTTGATCATGCGCCGGCGTTTACCGTCTGGGATGTGGTGTGGCGCTGGAAAGAGCTTTTAATGGCGCTTGTGTGTGCCGCCGGGGTCATTCTTGTCCTGAGTATTCGCCTGGTTGTGGCTTGGCGTCGGGAACAGCAGGCGCGGCAGTTTAATCAGCTTGTGCTTACCTCTCTGGCGCAAGGCGTGTATCAGGTCGATGTCCAGGGAGTGTGTCATTTTATCAATCCAAGTGCGTTGAAAATCCTGCGTATCCAGGCAAACGAGATCATAGGACATAGGGCGCATGCACTGTTTCACCACCACCACGCGGATGGCCGGGTTTATGACCCAGAGGATTGTCCAACGCGAAAAACGCTCAACGATGCTCAGCTTAGGCGTAGCGAGGAGTGCTTTACTCGCCCGGACGGCGAACATTTTCCTGTCGATATGCTGGTCGCGCCGATGCTGGACAACAAAACCATCGTCGGAGCGGTGGTTATTTTTGAGGATATTAGCGAGCGTAAGCGCATGGAGGCACAACTGCGGGAGCTGGCGACGACGGATGCGCTGACCGGGTTGCACAATCGGCGTTATTTCCTTGGCCGGTTGACGGAGGGCATCGCGCGTATCAAACGTTTCGCTGAGCGTACTTGCGTCATCATGCTTGACTGCGATCACTTCAAAAATGTGAATGACCGTTATGGTCATGCGGTGGGTGATGAGGTGTTACAAGGGCTGGCTGATATTTTGCGGCAAAACATGCGTCAAACAGATTCAAACAGATGTTGTGGGGCGCATTGGCGGCGAGGAGTTCGCCGTTTTACTCAACGATGCCAGTCTTGACGCTGCGCTTGAGTGGGCGGAGCGGGTGCGTGCCATTGCTGCCGAACATGATTACTCCTCCGGAGACGAGCGTTTTGTCGTCACCATCAGCCTTGGATGCACCTTGTTAAAGCCGGATGATGACGAGCACAGCGCCCTGTTGCGCGCCGATCAGGCCTTGTATCAGGCCAAACAGAACGGGCGTAATCGGGTTGCGGTCGTTTGAGTTTTGCTTTCGGCCTTGACTGCGGGGTGAACACAATTTTGTAACGTCCACGTCATTCTTCTGCACTAGCCTTCCGGGGACTAAAATTCTTTGGAGCTTGGGTGTCATGAGGTTCAAACCTGTTTTTGCTTTAGCGGCGCTGCCGTTTGCTGTTTTGGTCGGCTGTGGCGGTGACGATGCGGTGGTGTTGCCTGAAGTGGTCACGCCGCCTCTGACCGTGACCATTGCGCATATCAACGATCATCACTCCAACCTGGTCGCGCTGTCGCAAAGTCTCAAGTTCAATGGCAAGGACACCACGGCTGAAATTGGCGGTTTTGCGCGCGTTAAAACAGCCTTCGATCAGATGGCCGGCAAGCCGAACCTGCTCAAGCTGCACGCGGGTGATGCGCTGTCGGGTACGCTGTATTACACCCTGTTCAAGGGCGAAGCCGATGCGGCGATGATGAATACCGTGTGTTTCGATGCCATGGCGGTCGGCAACCATGAATTTGACGAGGGCGACGAGCGTCTGAAGAGTTTCGTCACCATGTTGCAGGCGGGTTCCTGCAAAACGCCGGTGCTCTCTGCCAACGTCATCCCCAAAGTCGGAACCCCGCTGGCGCCGACCAAAAGCGACGACACCATCAAGCCTTACACCATCAAGGATTTCGGCGGCCAGAAGGTCGGTATCGTCGGTCTGACCATCAAGGGCAAGACCCAAGGTTCTTCCAGCCCCCTGCCCACCACCGTGTTTGAAGACGAAGCGATGGCCGCGCAAAAGGCCATTGATGCACTCAAGGCGCAAGGCATCCAGCGCATCGTGCTGCTTAGCCACATCGGTTACAGCAATGACAAAAGCATTGCCGCCAAGCTGACCGACGTGGACGTGATCGTCGGTGGTGATTCGCACAGCCTGTTGGGTGATTTCACGGCCTACGGTATTACGTCGTCCTCGGGCAGCTACCCGACCATGGCCAAAAACAAGGACGGCGATAATGTTTGCATCGTGCAGGCCTGGGAATACTCCAAGGCCATGGGCGAGCTGACGGTTAACTTCAATGCCAAGCAAGCCGTGGATAGCTGCTCTGGCAAAGAGCATCTTCTGTTGGGTGAGACCTTCACCCGCAAGGATGCGGCGGGTAAGACCGTAACTCTGGCGGGTGCTGATCTTGACGAAGTCAAGGCCATTATCGCCAAGGATGCTCAGTTGTGGTCGCTCAAGCCGAACGCCAGCGCCGAAGCGGTGTTGAAGAGTTACGCCGACAAGGTCGATACGCTGAAGAAGGAAGTCATCGGTACAGCGAGCGAGTTGCTCTGCCTCGAGCGTATTCCTGGTGGTGGCGCGTCCAAAACGCCGGGTTGTACTGCGGCTACGAATGCCCACGGCGGTGATATTTCCAACCTGGTGGCCTATGCCTTCCGCGATATGAGCATCACTTCACAGATTGCGATCCAAAATGCAGGTGGTGTGCGTATTGATGTTCCTGCGGGGGATGTCACCATCGGCACGGCCTACACCCTGTTGCCGTTTGCCAACACCCTGACCGAGCTGGATATGAGCGGTACGGAAATCAAGGCGGTGTTGGAAGAAGCGGTCGAATATGCGGTGAAGAGCGGCGGTTCAACCGGTGCTTATCCGTATGCCGCAGGTCTGCGCTGGACGGTGGATCTGTCCAAACCAGCCGGTTCGCGCTTCAGCAATCTTGAGTACAAGGGCAAGAAGGATAGCGCTTGGAGTGCCTTGAATATGAGCGCCAGCTACAAGGTGGTCACCAACAACTTCCTTGCTCGGGGCAGTGATGGCTACGCCACCTTCAAGAAGGTTTCCGATAGCGGTCGCTCCCTGGACACCTATCTTGATTACGCGCAGTCCTTCGTGGACTACACCAAGAAGGTCAAAGTGCTGAACAAGTTGCCAGTGAGTGATTACTCAACCCAGGCGATTTATGACAAGAACGGCTTGCTGCAACAGTAATCCGTAACCATCCGACGGTAAAGAAAACCCGGGGCGCAGGCTCCGGGTTTTTTATT
>CAZTYJ010000002.1:0-112873 GCA_964618025.1 uncultured Halothiobacillus sp.
GATCGCTGGTGCGGATAGCAAGGTGATCGCTGGTGCGGATAGCAAGGTGATCGCTGGTGCTGGCAACAAGACGGTCAGTGGCACGGATAACAAGACGATCATCGCAGACGGCTGCCGATTTACAGGTGAATTGACCACTCTCGGCGCGGTTTTACTTGAGGGCGAGTTCGAAGGAACGATTAAGGAGGCATCCTCGGTGTCCGTGGGCACGCGAGGTCGTATGAAAGGCGTGATTCGCGCCAAGAGTGTGGTTTTATCGGGGCACGTTGAAGGGGAGATTCACTGTTCTACGCTGGAAATGCTAAGTCAAGCCCGTGTGACTGGCGAAGTCTATTGCGAACAGCTCACAGTCGAAAAAGGTGGCGTATTGGATGGGCGCTGCAGCAACACACCTTTTGAGGCGATTGGAGCCGCACAACTGGCCTTGCCCGCCTCGCGCGCGTCTGTCGCCATTCAAAAAAGTGATTGATAGGTTTTTTGGTATTTATAGCAAGGGTATTTATTAATGAGTCGAGTGTTTGATGTCGCTGTCGTCGGTGCGACCGGCGCGGTGGGCGAAACCATGCTGGCCATTTTGGCAGAACGCAAATTTCCGGTGGGCAAGGTGTATGCCTTGGCCTCCGAGCGTTCGGCGGGCAAGCGTGTGCAGTTTGGTGATGGTTATCTGAAAGTCGAAAATCTGGCCGATTTTGATTTCAGCAAGGTGCAGATCGGTCTGTTTTCGCCGGGGGCGTCGGTGTCCGCTGAGTACGCGCCCAAGGCGGCGGCGGCAGGCTGCGTGGTGATCGACAACACCTCACAGTTCCGCTATGACGATGATATTCCGTTGGTGGTGCCGGAGGTCAATCCGCAGGCTGTGGCGCAGTATAAAAATCGCGGCATTATTGCCAATCCGAACTGCTCCACCATCCAGATGCTGGTAGCGTTGAAGCCGATTTATGATGCGGTGGGCATCGAGCGTATCAACGTCTGCACCTATCAGGCGGTCTCCGGTACAGGCAAGGAGGCGATTGAGGAGCTGGCCACGCAGACGGCGCATCTGCTCAATGCCCAGCCGGTCGAAGCCAAGGTGTATCCCAAGCAGATTGCGTTTAATGTCATTCCGCAGATCGACGTGTTTATGGACAATGGCTACACCAAGGAAGAAATGAAGATGGTGTGGGAAACCAAGAAAATCATGGGCGATGATGCCATTCAGGTGAATCCGACCTGTGTGCGTGTGCCGGTGTTTTACGGCCACTCTGAGGCGGTGCATATCGAAACCCGTGACAAAATGACGGCGCAACAGGCGCGAGAGCTGTTGTTGAAGGCACCGGGCGTAGTGGTGCTGGATGAGCATGTGGCCGGTGGTTATCCGACCGCCGTGACCGAAGGCGCGAATCACGATGCCAGCTATGTCGGGCGGATTCGTGAAGATGTATCCCATCCGCGTGGGCTGGATTTGTGGGTGGTGTCCGATAACGTGCGTAAAGGCGCGGCGTTGAACAGCGTACAGATTGCGGAAATCCTGATTCGTGACTATTTATAGGTGGGTGGATTCGGTGGTGCATGTAGGATGAAAACCACGCATCCTGCACTAACGGGCTACCCAATCGGACATGGATTGGGTAACGTGCGCACCATAAAGCCATAAAAAGTAGTACGCTTGCTGCAAAGCATTTGCCGGGTGGCAGTGCGTTGTGGCAACAGACCTTCAATCATGGATTAGAGTATTAACGGGGATTCGGATATGCGGAAATTGCCTCTGGCGCTGGCGTGTGCATTGATTCTTGGAACGCCCGGTGCGTTTGCCATGGGGTTGGGTGAATTACAAACCCAGTCTTATCTCAATCAGCCCTTGCGCGCCTCGATTCCCATAACTGATCTTCGTCCCGGTGATCTGGATGCCTTGAGCGTAAAACTGGGTGATGAGGCGCAGTTCGCGCGCCATGGTTATTCCTTGATGTCGGTTTATGGGCGCATCAAGTTGCAGGTGGTAGGGGGAGCAAAACCCCACATCCTCGTGACTTCGGATACCCCTGTACGCGATCCGGCTCTGGGGCTGGTGCTTGAGCTTGATGGATCAAGTGGCAAGCTTGAGCGCTCGGTGTCGATCTTGCTTGATCCTGAAGGTTATCGCCCCGTGGCCGCTCTCAAGCCGGTTGCGGCAAGTGGAACAAGCTCAGGGACAGATCTGGGGCTTGCAGCAACGGGGCATGGCGTGGCGAAACCCGCTACGTATCGCACGCCTGCGCAGCCGATGCTGGATGGGGGGGATTACACCGCAGTGAGTGGTGATACAGCCTACAGTATCGCCCGGCGGGTCAAGCCGGCTGGCGTGGGATTGCAGCAGACCCTTGAGATGATTCGGCAAGGCAATCCCCATGCGTTTGCCAATCCGGATGATGCGGGCACTCTGCTGGCGGGCAAGACGCTGAAGATCCCCAACGCGCAGGCGATGCAAACCGCCAAGGCATCGTCTGCGGGGCAAAAAACGCAGCAGGGAAAAGTCACGCCTGAGCCACAGGCTCGCGTTGCAGCGGCTACGCAGGATTCACGCCTGGATATTGTGCAGCCTGTGTCTCCATCCACGGCGGCCACGCCTGCTGTTTCCACGCCTGCTGCGCCGGTGGTAGGTGAGGTTGTAAGTGGCGCGGCAAGCGCGGGTAGTGCTGCCACGGCTTCGTCGGCCATCGCTTCGCAGGCTCCTGCCATTCCCGTCGAGATTCAGGAACAAATCGAAGCGGGCAAGGTTGAGAATGAACGCTTGACGGGCTTGCTGGCTTCGCAGGATGAACGCTTGCAGAAAATGGAAGAGCTGCTGCGTTTGAATGAAACGCTCATCAAGGACATGGAGCAGAAGATGCGCGCAGCAACCGCTGCGCCAACGGTTCCCGTGGCCGCGCCCGTTGAGGCCGCCGCGCCTTGGTGGAGTTCATGGCTGATCGGCTTGGGCGGTTTGATCGCCGCGCTGCTTGCCTATTTTGCCGGTTCGCGCCGCCGTGCCAAGGACGAACCCAAGCCTGTTGCGGCTCAGCCGACTGCAGTGGTTTTAGCCAAAACTGAGGAAGCAGTCGTTTCCGAGCCTGCGGTTGTATCACCCAAGGCTGCGCCTGTCGTTGCTGCCGCTGTTGCAGGTGTCGCTGCGGCGGATGTGATTGAGAATGCAGAAGATCCGCTCAAGGCGGCTTTGGAAGAAGCCGATGTGATGCAGGCCTATGGCTTGCATGATCGTGCGATTCAGGTGTTGAGTGAGGCGCTGCAAGAGCAACCCGGCCATGCGTTGTTGATGGCACGACGTGCGCGGGCGATGCACGAGGCAGGGGATGCGGATGGCTTTTTGCGTGAAGCACAGGCATTTCATGAGCAGCACCCGCTGGATGAAGACCATTGGGCTGAACTAAGCGCATTAGGCCGGGCGCATTACGCTTCCTCCCCTCTGTTTGCAGCCGGGGCGGCAGATGAAACAAGCTTCTGGACAGCGCCTGCGCAAAATGTCGATCAGGATATGAATCCTGATTTGATTCAGCCTTTGGATGGCCTTGATCTTGGGGATCCGACGGCGGTGGCAGAAGCGTATCCGTCCGTTGCGCTGGATATTCCCCCTCTGGAATTTGATTTTCCGTCTGCCAAGCCCCTGAGCGCAGTTCGGGAAACAGGCGCATCTTCAGCGCAGAGCGCGGGCGCTGGAGGCGTGGCTGAAATGACAGATGACTGGGCTCCGCTGGAGCTGCCGACCTCATCTGTTTCTTCCTTGATGGATCTGGGCGAGAAAGACGGATATGCGGCTGCTTCCGAGTCTCCCGTGCTCAGTGATGCCGATGTTTCAGCGGATGATCTTGCAACCTTGGGTATTGACTGGTCGGGTCAGGATGTTCCGGCACCCATCAGCTCGGAACCTCTTGAGCCCGAATATGATTTTGCCGAAGACCGTCAGGCGATTGAGCAGGCCAGTCTTGAAGCTCCGGCATTGGACATGGATTTCATTCCTTTGCCATTGAACGATGTACGGCAAGAAGCTCCAGCGATGACTCTGGAGCCGCAGGATAGCCTGGCTGCATTCGAGCCTCTTGAACTTCCGAGTCTGAGTCTGGAGCCTGTGGCGGCGCAATATTCTGCACCTGAGCTGAGTCCTGAACCGCTTGCGCTGGATATGGACTTTACGGCGACGAACGTTGATGCGCCGGATGAATCCCCGCGTGGATTGTCCTTGGATATTGCGTCGGCTGCGCCCATGACGGTGATGCAGGAATCGGGTTTTGCTCCGCAGACGGGGATGGTGAGCGAGCATGAAGTGAAGATTGATATCGCTTCGGCCTATCTGGATATGGGCGACCCGCTGGGCGCGCGCGAGATGTTGCAGGAAGTTTTGGCGAGTGATTGTGACGAGCTGCTCAAGGATCGTGCGCAGAAGATGTTGTTGCAGATTCAAGCCTGACGGGTTGCGTCCTCTCATCGCGGCAGACTGTGCCTGTCGGCTGGGCTGAAATCGTATTGATCCGGCTTAAATAAGGTTTCTTCTGCGGGAGCGAGCTTGTTGCCAAACGCTTCGTTTTGGCAAAGCTTGCCCCCTCTCCCGCGAGGGGGGCTAGATCCGGGTTTTGCGTAAGTCCTGCTTCAATGGCTCGAATCAATATTGATGCGGCACGCATATATCTTGAAGCGCAAGAAAGCGGGCTTGCCCGCGAAAAAGCGCATGTTGAAGGCTTCGCGGGCAAACCCGCTCCTACCGTCCATTCACGATTCATTCAGGCTGGATCAATAAAACGCTGGGTTCAACAGCGTTTTTTCTTTGTTACAGGCCATCAGAGCATTTGGGAAGACAATTTTGGATGGTGTGAATAGCCCTGCATTGGATTGTGATATCGAACCGCTCACCCGGTTGAGCATGGGGATTGAGTATTTGGGAGCGCGCTATCATGGCTGGCAGATTCAGCCGAGCGTGGATAGTGTACAGGCGCGTTTGCAGGAGGCGTTGAGCCGCATTGCCAATCACCCGGTGGAGATTGTCTGTGCTGGGCGCACGGATCGCGGCGTTCACGCCACGATGCAGGTCGTCCATTTTGACACGACGGCGCAGCGCAGCCTGCAAGCCTGGCAACGCGGAACCTTGAGTGGCTTGCCCAAGGATATTGGCGTGCTTTGGGTGCGTGAGATGAATGCCGATTTTCATGCGCGTTTCAGTGCGTTGCGCCGCAGTTATCGTTATGTGTTGTATAACGCGGCGCACCGTCCAGGATTGTTGCATGGGCGGGTGAGCTGGTTTCACCTGCCTTTGGCGGTGGAGCGGATGCAGCAGGCGGCGCTGCATCTTTTGGGGGAGCATGATTTTTCCAGCTTTCGCGGCAGGGATTGTCAGGCGCATTCACCCGTGCGCACACTGTCCAATTTCCAGATTCAGCGTGACGGTGAGTTCATTTATTTCGATCTGAGCGCCAACGCGTTTCTGATGCACATGGTGCGTAATATGGTCGGAACCTTGCTGCAGGTGGGGACGGGCAAGCGGGAGGCATCCTGGGTGGCCGAGGTTTTGGCAGCCAGGCGACGTGAAACGGCGGGGATCACCGCGCCTCCGGATGGTTTGTACCTGACCCATGTAAGTTATCCGGCAGGTTTTGAGTTGGAATTTGCGCCGCGTGTGCCGCGCTTTTGAGCCTGCGTCGTCGCTAAGCCTCTGTTAGCATACGCACCCATGTCAAACACTCTAAAACGTACCCGTATCAAGATTTGCGGTATTACCCGCCCCCAGGATGCCATTGAGGCCGCTCGCCTGGGTGTGGATGCCTTGGGTCTGGTGTTTTATCCGCCCAGTTCGCGCGCGCTTGATCTTGAACGCGCCTTGCGGATCCGCGAGGTTTTGCCCGCGTTTGTGCAAGCGGTCGGTTTGTTCGTCAATCCGCGTCAGGATGAGGTTGAAGCGGTCTTGCGAGTTTTTCCCGAGCTGGTTTTGCAGTTTCATGGGGATGAAAGTGCCGAGTTCTGTGCCCGTTTCGGGCGACCCTATCTTAAGGCGTTGCCGATGGGGAAGGCGCAAAACAGTGCCGTGCTGGATGTGAATGCTGTTATGGCGCGCCATCCTCACGCCACAGGTTTTTTGCTCGATAGTCATGCCCCCGGCGCGGTGGGTGGAACGGGGCAGGCCTTTGATTGGACGAGTATTCCCGAGCTTTCGCGGCCGTTGATTCTGGCCGGGGGCTTGCATCCGGGTAATGTGGCTGAAGCCGTGCGTTTGCTGCGCCCTTGGGCGGTGGATGTGAGTTCAGGTTTGGAATCTGCGCCTGGAATTAAAGATTTTTCTAAAATGGCCGAATTTGTGGATGAGGTGCGGTATGCAGATTACAGTTGATAACCTCGCAGCAATTGATTATGCGAATTTTCCGGATGCTCACGGGCATTTTGGAATTTATGGCGGTATTTTTGCGCCGGAAACCTTGATGGCTCCGCTGGAGGATTTGGCGGCTGCCTATGCTGAGGCCAAACTTGATCCAGTGTTTCAAGCCGAAATGGACAAGGATTTTCAGGATTATGTGGGTCGCCCCAGTCCGCTGTATTGGGCCGAGCGCATGAGCCATGAGCTGGGTGGCGCAAAGATCTATCTCAAACGTGAGGATCTAAACCATACCGGCGCGCACAAAATCAATAACACCATCGGTCAGGCGCTGCTGGCCAAGCGTCTGGGCAAGACGCGGATTATTGCCGAAACCGGCGCGGGTCAGCACGGCGTGGCTTCGGCCACTGTGGCGGCGCGTTTGGGGCTGGAGTGCGTGGTGTACATGGGAGCGGACGATGTGGTGCGTCAGGCGCCGAACGTGATGCGCATGAAAATGCTCGGTGCGACGGTCGTACCGGTGACTTCGGGCACACGCACGCTCAAAGATGCGCTGAACGAGGCCATGCGCGATTGGGTGACCAATGTGGATAACACCTTCTACATCATTGGCACGGTGGCCGGGCCGCATCCTTACCCGATGATGGTGCGCGATTTTCAGGCGGTGATTGGGCGCGAGGCGCGTGAGCAATGTTTGCTCAAGGAAGGTCGTTTGCCGGACGCGCTGATCGCTTGCGTGGGCGGCGGCTCGAATGCCATTGGCTTGTTCCATCCCTTCCTCGCCGATGAGTCGGTGAAAATTTATGGCGTGGAAGCGGGCGGCGATGGGATTGAAAGCGGGCATCATGCCGCCCCCCTGTGCGCAGGTCGCCCCGGTGTGCTGCATGGTAATCGCACCTATCTGATGCAGGACGACAACGGGCAGATTATCGGCACGCATTCGATTTCTGCGGGTCTGGACTACCCTGGGGTTGGCCCGGAACACAGCTGGCTCAAGGATATTGGCCGTGCGCAGTATGTGGCGATTACGGATAACGAGGCGCTGGATGGTTTCCGTTTATTGACTCGCACCGAGGGTATTATCCCAGCCTTGGAATCCAGCCATGCCGTGGCCTATGCCATGAAGCTTGCGCCCAGCATGAGCAAGGATGAGATCATCATCGTCAATCTCTCTGGTCGTGGCGACAAAGACATGAACACCCTTGCACGCATTGAAGGTTACGCTCTATGAACCGTATCGAACAACGCTTTTCCGAACTGAAAGCCACGGGCCGCAGCGCCCTGATTCCCTACATCACCGCAGGCGACCCTGTACCCGAGGCCACGCTCGATTTATTGCATCTTTTGGTGGCTCAAGGTGCTGATCTGATCGAGATTGGCGTGCCGTTTTCTGATCCGATGGCCGATGGGCCGGTGATTCAGCGTGCCACTGAACGCGCGTTGGCGCATAACGTGTCGATGCACGATGTGTTCAGCATGGTGCGCCGTTTCCGCGAAAAAGATAGTACGACCCCGATTATCCTCATGGGCTATCTCAACCCGGTGGAGATTCTGGGGTATGCCGCATTTGCCTCTGCAGCTGCGGCTGCGGGCGTGGATGGTGTCTTAACCGTGGACTTGCCGCCGGAAGAGGCTGAGGGTTATGCCAAGACACTGCGTGATGCTGGCCTGGAGTGCGTCTTCCTGGTTTCGCCCACGACACCGAATCGTCGTCTGGAGGCTGTGGCGCGTTTGGGCAGCGGCTTTGTGTATTACGTGTCGCTCAAGGGTGTAACCGGAGCCAACAGTCTGGATGTGGCCGATGTGGGGGAGCACATTGCTGAGCTGCGCCGTTTTATCCAGCACCCCTTGGGCGTAGGCTTTGGCATTCGTGATGCGCATACTGCCGGGCAGGTCGCCAAGGTTGCGGATGCGGTGGTGGTCGGTTCCGTGATTGTGCATTTGATTGAGCAGTACCAGCATGATTTACCTGCCATGCACAAGGCTGTGGGTGCCTTGGTGGCTGAGATGCGCGCTGAAATTGATGCGGCGCGGGCAAAGGGAGTTTAAGCATGAGCTGGTTACAGAAATTACTGCCTTCGCGTATCCGTACCGAGGGCATGGTGAAAAAAACCATTCCTGAGGGGCTGTGGATCAAATGCGACCAGTGCTCGGCGGTGCTCTACGGTGCGGAGTTGGAGCGTAACCAGCAGGTCTGTCCCAAGTGCGGCCATCACATGCGTATCAGCATTCGCAAG
Organism: uncultured Halothiobacillus sp.; assembly: GCA_964618025.1. GTDB lineage: Bacteria > Pseudomonadota > Gammaproteobacteria > Halothiobacillales > Halothiobacillaceae > Thiofaba. The sequence continues at coordinate 8,545 of CAZTYJ010000002.1, forward strand.
CGCTTGGAGCATTTCCTCGATGCCGAGCCGCGTGAGGAGTTGGCGACGACGGTAGAGCCTGTCGATATGCTCAAATTCCGCGATCAAAAGAAATACCGTGACCGTATCGTGCAGGCGCAGCGTACCACCGGTGAGAAAGATGCCTTTATCGCCATCAAGGGGCGGGTGCTGGGCGAGCCGCTGATTGCCAGTGGTTTTGACTTTGCCTTTATGGGCGGCTCGATGGGTTCGGTGGTGGGCGAAAAATTCGTGCGTGCCGCCAACCGCGCCCTGGATGAGAAAATTCCATTGGTCACCTTCATGGCCAGCGGTGGTGCGCGGATGCAGGAAGCCTTGTTTTCCCTGATGCAAATGGCCAAAACCTCCGCCGTGCTCACCCGTTTGTCCAAGGAAGGCGTGCCTTATATCGTGGTGCTCACCGACCCGACCATGGGCGGAGTGTCGGCGAGTTTGGCCATGTTGGGCGATGTACAAATCGCCGAACCCAAGGCGCTGATCGGTTTTGCCGGGCCGCGTGTGATTGAACAGACCGTGCGTGAGGTATTGCCCGAGGGCTTCCAGCGCAGTGAGTTTCTGTTGGCGCACGGCATGATCGACATGATCGTGCCGCGCCTGGAGCAGCGCGAGACGATTGCCAGCCTGGTGAGTATGCTGAAAAAGCGTCCTTCGCCTGTGCAGGCTTGAAGCGGCGTTAAACCGGACGCACGACCTATGCAGCAATTGCAGCGACACACGCTGGCCGACTGGCTGGCTTACATCGAAAGCCTGCATCCCTTGGGCGCGGCAGGAATCGAGCTTGGCTTGTCACGGGTGCAACAGGTGCTGGCGGCGCTGGGTTTGAGCGCACGTTTGCCCGGCCTTGTAGTCACGGTCGGCGGTACGAATGGCAAGGGCTCCTCCGTTGCCATGTTGGAGGCTATCGCACGAGCCGCCGGTGTGCGTGTCGCGACGTTTACCTCGCCGCATTTGCTGCGTTACAACGAGCGCGTGCGCCTTGATGGCGTTGATGCGCCGGACGATGCCTGGATACGCGCTTTTACGCGGGTTGAACAGGCACGCGGCGCTGTGGCGCTGAGCTATTTTGAATTCGGAATGCTGGCGGCTGTGCTGGTGATGCTGGAGTTCCGCGCTGAACTCATCGTGCTGGAGGTCGGCATGGGAGGTCGTCTGGATGCGGTGAATGCGATAGATGCCGATGCCTTTCTGCTCACCAATGTGGCGCTCGATCACCAAGCCATGTTGGGCGATGATCGTGAAGCGATTGGTCGGGAAAAAGCGGGCATCATGCGAGCAGGGCAAATCGTGGTGCTGGCCGAAGCCGAACCGCCGCTGTCGGTGCTCCATTATGCCGCCGCGCTGGGCTTGCAGAGTGGCCATCATGCCGATCAGCGGCTTTGGCGACGCGGGCGCGAGTTTACGATTGCCGATGTGGGGGCGAGCGGCTGGACGTGGCGGGGTGGGGGGCAGGTTTATGCCTTGCCCCAGCCCGCATTGCCCGGCGCGCATCAACGCGACAATGCAGCGGGCGTGCTGATGTTGATCGAAGCGCTCAAGGCATCCGCGCTCTGGCCGGGGGAAATCGAGCCTGCGCACTACGCGGCGGGCTTGCAACGGGTGCGCCATCCCGGGCGCTTGCAGCGGCTGCCCGGTGCGATACCTGTCTGGCTGGACGTGGCGCACAATCCCGCCGGAATTGAAGCCTTGGCGCAGGCCATGCGTGAATTGCCCTGCGCCGGGCGTACTTTGGCGGTGTTCGCCGTACTGGCGGACAAGGATGCACTGGGCATGGCCTCTGCGCTTGCCGGGCAGGTGGATGCCTGGTATCTGGCGAGCCTTGCGGGGGTGCGCGGTCGTTCTGCTGATGCACTGAGGGAGCTATTGTGTCAGGCCAAGGTCGATTGTGAATTTGCGATTGCAGCCTGCGAAGCGACCCCCTTCCTCGCGTATACTCGTGCCCTGCATGATGCCAAGGCCTGGGATCGCATTTTTGTTTTTGGTTCGTTTTCGTGTGTGACCAACGTGCTGGAGCATGGGAAAGGCTTGAGTGAGGGTGAGGATGAATAGGCAACTGCGCAAGCGCTTTTTGGGCGCTGGGGTCGTGGTGGCTTTGGCGGCGTTGATTCTGCCTTTTTTGATGCAGGGTGAGGGTTACAAGGCTAACCAACGGCTGGCTGAACATGCTAAAACCCGTATTCCAGAGCGTCCGGCTACACCCGCGCGGCTCGATACCCAGGTGCCGCCCCTGCCTGCCGATGTACGTGAGGCGCTGGTCGAGCCGGATGATTTGTCGGAGCCGCTTGCGCCCGCTGCACCGGTGCCCAAGGCTATCGTCAAACCCGCGCCCGCCGAGGTCGTCAAGCCCAAACCGCTGCCTGCTCCGCCTGCCAGTGAAGTCAAGGTCAAGGCCTTGGACAACCCGCTGGAAAAGCCCGCTGAAAAATTGACGAATAAGCCGCTGGAGCCGATCGAGTCCAAAAGCGTGGCCAAGCCTGCCGCCCCCCCAGTTGCGGCACCCTCGGCTCCTGCGCCGCTTGCCAAGCCGCTGGTTGAACCGAGTGCGAAAATTGCCAGCAAACCTGCTGAGAGCGTGGCTGCCGCGCCCGCGAGTGCAGCGGCGAAAGAGGCTTGGGTGATTCAGCTCGGGAGTTTTACGGCGGAAGCCAATGCGCAAAAACTGCTGACTCAGGTGCAACGTGCGGGAGTGAGCGCCAAGGTTGAACAGATTGAGGTGAAGGGTAGCCTGGTGTGGCGCGTCAGCTCGCAAACATACAGCTCACGGGCTGAGGCGGATGCGGCACTGAAGGTTTTACAGACGCGCCAGAATCTGAGCGGCATGGTCAGGCCTGTGCGTTGAAGCGCCTCCAGGTATTTTGAGATTGTTTATGAATACTGCGGATGACGATGATATTTTTTTAAGTGATGATCGGGTGGAGCAAGGCTCGTATGCCGACCCGCGTCAACACGACCAGCAACTTAGCGGCCTGCGCGCTCCGCCGCATTCCATGGAGGGCGAAGCCTCGGTTCTGGGCGGATTGATGATCGACCCGGAGGCTTGGGAGCGCGTGGCTGACCGGGTCACCGAAGATGATTTCTACCGACGTGACCACCGCCTGATTTTCCGTGCGCTGCAAGCCTTGGCCGATGCCGATCAGCCACGCGATGTGGTGACGCTGGCCGAATGGTTGAACAATCATGCCCAGCTGGATGATGTCGGCGGTTTTTCCTACCTTGGAAACTTGGCGGCGGATACGCCTACGGCGGCAAATATCATTGCCTATGCCGATATTGTGCGTGAGCACTCCATCAAGCGCCAACTGATTGATGTAGGTACAAAAATTGCGCAAAGCGCCTACCGGCCAGAAGGGCGTAGCAGTCACCAGCTACTTGAGCTGGCCGAGCAGGAGGTCTTCAAGATCGCCGAAATGGGCAGCCGTCAGCGCAAGGGTTTCGTGCCGATCAAGGGGCTGTTGACCCAGGCGGTTGAACGCATCCAGATGCTCTACGAGCAGGATGAGCCGATTACCGGCTTGCCGACCGGTTTTGACGATTTCGATCACATGACTTCGGGTTTGCAGCCGGGTGATTTGGTGATTGTCGCTGGGCGACCTTCCATGGGTAAGACCACGTTTGCGATGAATATCGCCGAAAATGCGGCGATTCGCACCAAAAAGCCGGTGGCGGTGTTCTCGATGGAAATGCCTAGCGAGTCGCTGGCGCTGCGCATGATGTCGTCCCTGGGGCGCATCGACCAGCATCGTGTGCGTACTGGTAAGCTGGAAGATGACGATTGGCCACGCCTGACTTCGGCGGTGGTGATGCTTTCCGAAGCGCCGATTTTTATCGACGATACTCCTGCGTTGAGTCCGACCGAGTTGCGCGCGCGTGCGCGGCGTTTGAAGCGTGAGCATGGCTTGGGGCTGATTGTGATCGACTATTTGCAGCTCATGCAGGTGCCGGGCAACAGTGAAAACCGCGCGACGGAGATTTCGGAAATTTCACGCGGCCTGAAAGCCCTGGCCAAGGAATTGGGCGTACCGGTGATTGCGCTCTCGCAGCTCAACCGTTCGTTGGAACAACGCCCGAACAAGCGCCCGGTGATGTCGGATTTGCGTGAATCAGGGGCGATTGAACAGGATGCGGACTTGATCGCCTTTATTTACCGCGACGAGGTGTACAACCCGGATAGCCCGGAAAAAGGCGTGGCAGAGATTATTATCGGCAAGCAGCGTAATGGCCCGATTGGTACCGTTCGCCTCACCTTCCTTGGAAAATACACCCAGTTCGCCAACTATACGCCAGAGAGCTATAGCAGCGGGGGTTACGAGGAGTGAGTTCTCAACATTTGCGCACACCGCTGGCAAGGATTGATCTTGCGGCTTTGAGTCACAATCTTCAGGTCGTGCGTGCTCATGCCGAAGGTGCCAAAGTATTTGCCGTGGTCAAGGCCGATGCCTATGGACATGGCATGCTGGCGTGTGCGCAGGCTTTACGCCAGCAGGCCGATGGTTTTGTGGTTTCGACTTTGGGCGAGGGCGAAGCCTTGCGCAAGGGCGGCATCACCCAGCGCATCATGGTGTTGCAGGGTTTTGGCAATGCGATAGAAGCGCGTTTGGCGGCGCGCTTGCGGCTTGAACCCGTGGTGCATCAGGACTGGCAGGTGGAGCTGATCGAAAAGACCAGCCTGGGGTTGCCGCTGAGCGTCTGGCTGAAAATCGACACGGGGATGCACCGCATGGGGGTCGCGCCGGAGCAGGCGCGAGCCTTGCACGCGCGTCTGCTGAGCAGTAAGCGCCTGCGCCAGCCGCCGGGTTTGATGACGCATTTTGCACGCGCCGATGAATTGGATATTACGCCCTCAGAACAGCAGCTTGCGGTGTTTGATGCCGCGACCGAGGGTCTGGCAGGGGAGCGTAGCGTGGCGAATTCCGCCGGAATTTTCAGTGGCGCGGCCAAAGGTTCTTTGGGCGAGATTGTGCGACCGGGGATTGCCCTGTATGGCAGCAATCCTCTGGAGCATGGCTCCGCACAGGCTTTGGGTCTGCGTCCGGTGATGTCACTGCAAACACGCCTGCTGGCCATCAAATGGCATCAGCAAGGGGATCGCGTGGGGTATGGCGGGCGTTTCGTTTGTCCGGAGAGCATGCCGATGGGCGTGGCTGCCATCGGTTATGCCGACGGTTATCCGCGCATTACGGCCAGCGGCACGCATGTCGCGGTGAATGGGCAAATGGCGCGGCTAGCAGGGCGGGTGTCCATGGATCTCATCACTCTGGATTTGCGCGGTATTGCGGCCAAGGTGGGCGATGAGGTGCAGCTTTGGGGTGAGCAGGTGGCGCTGGATCATGTGGCCGCCGCCGCCGGTACGCTGGGCTACGAGCTGCTTTGCACGGCGGGCAAAGCCTGTCGGCGTGTTTATCGGCCTGAACCCTTGCAGGATCAAGTGCGGGATTAGGCCGATGCGCCCAGGCTTCAAACATGGCTACGGTTTCGACCCGTCTTATGGCTATGATCTGGCGCAGTTGCTGGCGGTTCGTGCGCCCGAGCGTCCGCCTGATTTTGCGGATTACTGGCGTGCGCGTCATGCGCGGGTGGTTGCACACGACCCGCGTCCGCAGATGCGCGCAAGCGGTTCCCACGGGCGCTGGCTTGTGTTTGATTTCCATTTTCATGGCGCTGATGGCATCAAACTCGGCGGCTGGGTGCTCTTGCCGCGTTACCAGGCGGCCACGCATGTCTGGGTGGTAGGACATGGCTATGGTGGGCGCGAAGCGCCGGATTGGCACTGGCCATTGCACGATGCGGCGCTGATTTTTCCCTGTGCGCGTGGTTTTGGGCGCAGTCATGTGCCCGGTGTGCCGCATGAAGCCAACCGGCATGTGCTGCATGGTATTGAAGATAAAGATCATTATTTGCTTGGGCTGTGCGTGGATGATCTGTGGCTGGCGGTTCATGCCGCGCGGCAAATGTTGCCTGAATTGGCCTGGATCGGCTATGCCGGAATTAGCTTTGCCGGCGGTCTGGGGGCTTTGGCTACGCCTTGGGAGCCGCTGATTCAGGGCGTGCATTTGAATGTACCAAGTTTTGGTCATTGGCCGCTGCGTTTGGCTTTACCCACTGTGGGCAGTGGGGCGGCGATTCAAGCCTTTGTTGCCGAACATGGTCATGTGCTTGACACGCTGGATTATTACGATGCGGCTTCGGCTGCGCACTTCGCACATGCTCCGCTTTTAGCGGCTTTGGCGCGATTCGACCCGGCGGTGGCACCGCCTGGGCAATTTGCCATTTTCAATGCCTGGGCGGGGTATAAGGCGCTGGATATTTTATCGGCTGGGCATTTTGATTACCCTCGGCGCTTGCGTGAGGATATTCAGTTAAACCGTATGCTGGCGCATTGGTTTATGCCCATTATCGAACAGCAGAAACTCGAAATACCCGTTTGATCTGAGATATGTAAAATCTGTATGAATCGCGAGTACCACGCCTGGTTTTCTCCGAACCTGCAACGCAAGATGGAGTTGTTGGTATTTGGTCATGCCGGTGAAAAAATTCTGGTTTTCCCGACGCGCGACGGGCGGTTTTATGAGTATGAAAATTTGCGCATTGTGGACGCGCTGCGCCCGTGGATTGAACGCGGAGCCTTGCAACTGATCTGCCTGGATAATATCGCGCACGAGTCGTTATATTGTTTCTGGTGTCGGCCACAGGATCGTTTTCTACGCTACCAAGCCTTTGAGCGTTATGTGTTGGCTGAGGTGTTGCCATGGTTGGAGGGGCGCTACCCGCCGGGGGAACTGGTTGCGCACGGCCTGAGCATGGGGGCGTTTTTTGCGGCCAATTTTGCTCTGCGTCGGCCCGATCTGGTGCGGCGTCTGGTGGCGTTTTCAGGACGTTACGACCTGACCCGCGCTGTGGAGCATTTTGGCGACATGCTCGAAGGCTATTATGACGACACGGTGTATTTCAATACGCCGCTGCATTTTTTGCCGCACTTAGAACAGGTCGATATTCTGCAAAACCTGCGCAAGATGCGCGTGAGCCTCGCCGTTGGGCGGGATGATCCTTTTTTGTCGCAAAATATCGAATTGCACGAGATGCTGCTGAGCAAGGGCGTGAGCAGTGATTTACACATCTGGGAGGGGCGAGCGCATCAAGGCGGTGCCTGGCGGCGTATGGCACCGCTTTATCTTCCTTCGAGCAGGGCAGACCTGGACTGAAAGCGCGCTTTGAAACCCTCCAGAATCGAGAGCAATGCCGGGATAAAAAACAGCACCAGCAGCGCGGAAAACGCCAGGCCAAAGACGATGGAGACCGCCATCGGAATCAGGAATTGCGCTTGCAGCGAGGTTTCAAACATCAGCGGAGTCAGACCGCCGATGGTGGTCAGCGAGGTGAGGATGACCGCGCGCAAACGCCCGCTGGCCGCTTCGACAAAGGCTTCATCCAGCCCCAAACCTTTTTGGCGTAACTCACTGAACAGACTGACCAGGATAATCGCGTTGTTGACCACGATTCCGGCCAGACCAAACAGGCCGAACATGGAAAGCAGGGTGAGGTCGATACCCATCAGCCAGTGGCCGAACAGCGCGCCCGCCAGACCGAGCGGAATCGCGGTCATCACCACCAGCGGCCAGCTCCACGAGCCGAGTATCCATACCAGCACCAGATAAATCAGCAGCAGCCCCAGCAGCAAGCCGGTCTGCATATCGGCCATGGTTTCGCGCTGGTCGGCGGAACTGCCCTCCAGGCTGTAACTTACTCCATAACGTTCTGCGAGTTCGGGCAGCGCTTTTTTCTGCAACTCGGCAAGAATGCGGCGGCTATTGTTTTGCGCCTTGTCCACATCGGCGGTGACTTCCACCGCCAGTTGTCCCTGGGCGTGGCGAATGGCCTCAAAGCCGCGCCGCGATTCCCAATTCACCACGCTAGGCAGGGGGATGAAGTCGCCATTGGGGAGGCGAATAGTCATGCGTTCGAGAATATCCAGGCGCTCGCGCTCTGCGCGTGGCAGCAACACGCGCACTTCAAGCTCGTCCTGGCCAACCTGGACGCGCTGCACCAAGTAGCCGTCAAATGCGGCGCGCAACTGACGACTCAAGTTTTCTGTGGTCAGCCCAAGCGCCTCGCCAGTCGGCGTGAGGCGGTAAATCAGCTGTTCCCGGCCATAAGGCAGGTCATCCGCCACATCACTTACCCCGGAAACCGAGCGCAAGGTTTCTTGCAGAGCAAGCGCCGCGTTTTTCAGGCTTTCTACGTTGTTGCCGATCAGGCGCACGGTTAAATCGCGGCTGGGCGAGCCGGATTGCCTTGAGGCAATACTCAGATTTTCCAGTCCGGCAGGCATGGGCGTGAGTTCGCGCCACTTGGCGATCAGCGTTTCATTGCGCACGCTGCGTTGCTCCGAGGGCACAAGTTCAAGCATGATCGAGGCGAGTTGCTCACCGCTCGCGCCGCTGCCCGCCGAACCGATGGTGGCGCTCATGCGGCTGACAGCGGTCTTGACGAGCGGTTCGCCCAGGGCTTTTTCAGTCTCAGTCAAACTTTGTTCCAGCGTGCGCAGGAAAGCTTCAGTCTGCGCCTTGGGCGTACCGGCGACAAAAGTGGCGTTGGCATAAATCACTGAAGATTCCGGCGAAGGAAAAAACACAAACGGAATGCGTCCGCCCACCAGCAGGCCGACCGCCAGAATCATCAGGCCAAGGGTGAGGCTGACGGTGGTGTAGCGATATTCAATCGCCTTGCTGAGCAGCGGGCGGAAATGTTGGGTGCGGAAATGCTCAAAGGCGGCATCCAGACGCTGGCGCAGCTTGGGGACAGGGCGACGCGCTTCGGCCACAAAGGCGCTACGCAGATGCGCAGGCAAAATCAGGAAGCATTCCAGCAGCGAGGCCATGATGACCATAATCATCACGAACGGAATATCGAACATGATCTTGCCAAACATCCCGCCGACCATCAGCAACGGTAAAAACGCCGCCACGGTGGTCAAGGAGGAGGCGACCACCGGCCAGAACATGCGTTGCGCACCGCCAATGGCGGCATTTTCCGGCGATTCGCCCAGCGCGCGATGGGTGGCGGCATCTTCGCCGACCACAATGGCATCATCGACAATAATGCCCAGCGCCATAATCAGGGCGAACAAGCTGAGCATATTGATCGAGCCGCCAAAGAACAGCAAAAGGCCGAGGGTCAGCAGAAACGCAGTGGGTACGCCCGCCGCGACCCAAAAGGCCACGCGCCCCGGCAGGAATACATACAGGATGAGGGTGACCAGTAACAGGCCGGAAAGTCCATTCTTGAGCAACAGGTCGATACGGTCGCGCACCAGCTCCCATTGCTGGTCATAGACTTCAAGATGCAGGCTGGGGGGCAGGGTTGGGCGCGTCTTGTCCAACCAGCCGTCCAATACCTTGGCCGCCTTGAGCGCGTTGCCGTTTTCCGTGCGCTGTAAAATCATCTCCACCACGGGTTCGCCCTGCATGTCGAGCGCCAGGCTATTGGGGCGCGCCTCGCGGCTTATCACGCCAATATCGCCCAGGCGCAGTACACCGTGTTCGTCGCTTATCAGCGGCAGATTGGCGAAACCCTCGGCATCACGCCGCTGTTCCAGGCTGCGAATCTCGCGCGCGCCGTCCTGTTGCCCGGCAATCCCTGAGGGTAGGTCGCGTGCAAGTTTGGCAATTCGATCACCTGCGTCGGCGAGTGACATATCCAGGCTTTCCAGCTGGCTGCCTGGAATTTCAATCGCGATACGCTCATTGGGCAGGCCGTTGATGTCGATACGGTCGATACCCGCAGCCAAAAGCTCGCGTTCAAACTGACGCACCCAAGGGCGCAGCTCGCTTAGACTGGAGCCGCGTACCAGCAGGCGAGCCACCGGCTCATAACGGGTCACGCGGCTGATTTGCGGCGCTTCGGCATCCTTGGGCAGATTGATGAATTCGGCCACGCGCTGACGCACCTGATCCAGCGCTACCAGACTATCCGTGCCTTCATACAGTTCCAGCGTGATGTTCGCCACGCCTTGTGCCGCAGTGGAGGAGAGTTTTTTCACCCCGTCCACAGTTTTCAGGCGCTCTTCCAGCGGGATGATGAGACCGTTTTCCACATCCTCAGCCGAAGCGCCGCTCCACAACACGCGCACGCTGAGTACATCCAGGGCGAAGTTGGGGAAAAACTGCACATTCATGCGCGTAATGCCAAGGAAGCCGGCCATGAGCGCTAGCAGCATCAACACATTCGCGGCAACCTTGTGGCGAATAAAGAACGCGAGCATGGCATTCATGAGGGGTTGTGACTCGTAACGTGGCGTGCGTCGGCTTGTGCCTTGACGGGCGTTACGGCCAGCCCTTCAATCGCATTCGGTAAATGCGTGATCATGACAACGGCGTTTGCGCTCAATTCGCGGGCGCGCACCAGCAGCATGCTGCGGCCATCGCGCTGGATTTCACCCAGACGCTCGACCTCGACGCCATGCAAACGCCCCTCCCTGAGCAGATAAATGCGCGAGCCGCCATGCAGCGCCGTGTAGGGCAGAGCGACCACCTGCTCCTGTGCAGGCAGAACAAGTCGTGCACTCAATAGGCTGCCGATGGGAATCTGGGTGCTGGTCGTCTCCAGTTTGAGCAAGGCATCGACCCCGCGTGCATCGGCCTCGCCCGACAGGCGTTTTAGCGTGGCGGGAAGCTGTTGATCGGCAAAATCCACCGTCGCGTGCAATTCCATGCCTTCGCGCAAGGCTTTGCGCAGCGTTTCCACCTGCGGCGCGGGAATTTTGGTGCGTAAATACAGGGCATCCGCCGGATAAAGCGTGAGCATGGTTTGGCCGGGAGAAACCTGATCGCCTGCGGCGACTGCAACATTGCCGATGCGCGCATGGAAAGGCGCGCTCATGCTGCCGCGCTCAGCATCACGTTGGGCTTCTTCGAGCCTGGATTGCAGCTGGGCAAGGCGTGCCGGGGCTTCGCTAATCGTCTGCTGACGTTGCAGTACCGCCAGTTTGGCGCGGGCAAGCTGTTCACGGGCGGTATCGGTGGCAGCTTGTGAGCCGAGTTTTTGCGCCTGGATGGACTCATTGCGTTGCAGGCTGTTGAGCGCCAGTTGCTCCATTTGCTGTTCATGCTTCAGCGCCGCGCGGTCATTGGCCAGGTTGATGTTCTCGCGCTCAATATCCGAGCTGATCTGCGCCACACGCGGTTGCAGGTCGCGTGCATCAAGTTCCGCCAGCGCCTGACCTTTTTGCACCACCTCGCCGTCGCGCACCAAAACCTTGAGCACGCGACCGCTGACCGGCGCGGCGATTTTGACCCGGTCGGGGGTTTCGATGCGTCCGTACAAAATCAGTTCGGGGTGCAGGCTTTGTGGGCTTATGGTTTGTGTATCGACGTGCCAGACCCGCTCCTGTGTGACGACCGGTGCAGGTTGGCTGCGGGTGGATTTAAGCGCCATAAAGCCGCCGATGGCAAGTAGCAGGATAAGCGGGGGGAGGATGATTTTGAGTTTCATGCGCGCATTGTATGAAGTTGGAGCGGTTTGGTGTGTATTGGCGCACGTAGTGCGTGGATTTGGTATTGGATTTTTCTTCTTCAGAACAATATGAACCATTTACGTATCCATCGGCAAGACACCGGTGACGTATACGCTAGGCGGTATAGTGCAGGACTTGCGCAAAACCCGGATCTAGCCCCCTCGCCCCTCGCAAGGAGAGCAAAGCGAGGGGGGGCGAAGCCGCTGAGGAGAGGGGGCAACCTTTGCCAAAACATAGACTTGTGCCAACTTCACCACCCTCTCCCCAACAACCCCCTCGGCACGGCCTCTACCCCATCAAGGGGGAGAAGGTGAAAACCGCCATCTTGCGTAAGTCCTATAGGGGTAAAGTGCGCGGCTTCAGCAGATTTATAGCAGCGCCCATAAAAAAACCCCCGGCGAGCGGGGGTTGGGGGGATCAGGCTGAAATCATTTCCAGCCGGCCTTGTCGATCAGGCGTTGAGCCAGGGGAATCTCCTTGGCCAGGGCGCTGGCATTCAGCGGGTCGATTTTGAAGCTGCCGAGCTTTGCAAGTTCCGGGTTGTCCACCTTGACACCTGCCACTACCGGCCATTCATTATTGCCGTTGGCAAAATACGCCTGCGCTGCATCACTGGCGAGATATTCGAGGAACTTCACCGCAGCATCCTTGTTCGGCGCATGTTTCAATACACCACCGCCGGAAATGTTGACATGCGTGCCCTGGGTTTTCTGGTTCGGGAAGCTGATGGCAACCTTTTCGGTGACCGAGATGTCTTCAGGCTTGCTGGAGCCTGTTAAACGTGCGTAGTAGTAGTGATTGGTAAGGGCGATCTCGCATTCACCTGCCGCAATGGCGCGCATCTGGTCGGTGTCGCCGCCTTTGGGCGCACGCGCCAGATTGGCGACCACGCCTTCAGCCCATTGCATGGCTTTGGCTTCGCCGTTGTGGTTGATGATGGAAGCCATGAGGGTGAGGTTGTAGGGGTGGTTGCCGCTGCGCACGCAGACCTTGCCTTTGAATTCAGGTTTGGCGACATCCAGATAATTGGCAACGTCCTCAGCTTTAACCTTGTCCTTGTCGTAGGCGATCACGCGCGCACGGTAAGAAAAACCAAACCAGGCCTTGTTGTTTGCGCGAAATTGAGCAGGAATACGCTCATGCAAGACCTTTGACGGGGTGGGCGCGAACAGGCCGGCTTCATCTGCGGCTTGCAGGCGTGCGGCATCCACGGTAATAAACACATCCGCCGGGCTGGCTGCGCCCTCGCGTTTGATGCGTTCAAACAATTCGTCTTCCTTGCCTTCAATGCGGTTGATCTTGATGCCGGTCGCATCGGTAAATCCCTTGTAAAGCGCTTCGTCGGTTTGATAGTGACGCGCAGTGTACAGGTTAAGCTCCTGATTGGCGGCCAGCACGGGCGCGCTGATGGCGAGAGCGATCAGGCCGGCAATGAGTTTAGGTTTAAAGAACATGTCAATCTCCTGGTGTCAGGTGGGTTTAAAATGCTTCAGCCGCATGATTATCTGGCAAATGAGAATTGTTTGCAAGTGCATTAAAGCGTTCAGCGTTGCACGCGATCAGTTCACTGCGGTGTCACGATCTATGCCTTAGCATTCGCAAACCCAAAAATGGATGACCTGTGTATGGATTCAATGGTTCTTGTCATCAACTGCGGTAGTTCTTCACTGAAATTTGCGGTGATGGACATGCGCGCCCAGCAGTCTGTGCTCACCGGACTGGCCGAAAAGCTCGGACTGGATGAGGCTTCGATCAGCTTTAAGCAGGGCGGCGAAAAATACAGTCACCCGTTGCCGCATCCCGATCATCGTGCCGCCATGCAGGCCATGATCGAATATTTACGGCACGCGGGACTGATGGCGGCGATTGCCGCCGTGGGACATCGTGTGGTGCATGGCGGCGAGACCTTCAAAGCCTCGGCGCTGATTGATGATGCTGTGCTGGCCGAAATCGAAAAGTGCATCCACCTTGCGCCGCTGCATAATCCGGCGCATCTGATCGGCATTCATCATGCTCTGGAGTATTTTCCGGGGCTGCCGCAGGTCGCGGCTTTTGATACCGCCTTTCATCAAACCATGCCGGAACACGCCTATCTTTACGCCGTGCCGATGGAACTCTACCACCAGCACGGTGTGCGCCGTTACGGCTTCCACGGCTCCAGTTACCGCTTTGCCACACGCGAGGCGGCACGCCTTTTTGCTCGACCGGAGGAGCAAATCTCGCTCGTCTGCGCCCATCTCGGTAACGGTGCCAGCGTGGCGGCGATTCGCCAGGGAAAAAGCGTCGATACCAGCATGGGGCTGACCCCGCTGGAAGGCTTGGTGATGGGCACGCGTTCGGGCGATGTCGATCCCGGTCTGTTCAACCATCTGGCCGATGCCACGGGCATGAGCGCCTTGCAAACCACCGCGATTCTCAACAAAGAATCCGGCCTGCTGGGGCTGTCGGGGCTTTCCAGTGATTGCCGCGAACTGGAACAGGCCGCAGCGCAAGGACATGAGGGCGCGCAGCGCGCGCTGGAAAAATTCTGTTATCACCTGGCCAAATATCTTGCGGCTCAACGGGTGGCCGTCGGGACGATGGATGCGCTGGTCTTCACCGGCGGGATTGGCGAAAACTCCGTCTGGGTGCGTGCGCGCACCGTGGAGTGGTTGAAGCCGCTGGGATTTGCGCTGGATCCCATCGCCAATCAGCGTTGTACGCGCGGCGAGAGTGGCTTTATCCACGCTGAGGACAGCGTGCCGGTGCTGGTGATTAACGCCAATGAGGAATGGATGATTGCGCTGGACACGGCTGAACTTGCAAGGCTCATGTGATTTTGCCGGGATGATTTTTTTGCCGCAGATATCTTGATTGGAACTGACGCAAAAAAACGTTTTTACTCCCTCCCTCTTGACGGGGGAGGGGCTAAATCCAGTTTTTGCGTAAGTCTCATTAATGTTTTAACACTCTTCACTCAGGATTCATCCATGCACACTTACTTCCTCGCCCCGGTGGGCTATAACGTCGGCTTGACCACTGTGGTACTCGGTCTGGTTCATGCTCTGGAACAAAAGGGTCTCAAGGTTGGCTTTGTCAAACCGATTTCCCAAGATCCGAGCGGCGAGCCGGAACTAACCTCGCATTTTATCCGCCAGATCAACCATCACTTTGTGCCCGAACCCTTGAGCATGGAGCGCGCCGAGCATCTTTTGAGCTTGGGGATGGAAGATCAGCTGATGGAGGAAATTGTCGGCCTCTACCAGCAGGCGGTGGATGATGTCGATGTGATGATCGTCGAGGGCATGGTGCCGAATCCGCAACATGCGTTTGTGGCTTCGCTCAACAGTACGATTGCGCTTAACCTGCAAGCGGGCGTGATTCTGGTCGGCGCGTTGGGTGAGCAAACTAGCGAAGCTCTGACGGAACAGTTTGAGCTTGCGGTGTCGAGTTACGGCGCGCATAACAGCATGGCGGGTTACATCGTCAACCATATTCCCGTCGGGCAAGATGTCTACACCCTAGGGCGCGAGGTCGTGGAGCGCAGCCTGCAACTGCAAACCCAGCCGCTGCCCTTTCTTGGCGGCATTCCGCATACTCCGGAATTTCTCTATCCACGGGTTTGGGACATCGTGGAAGTGTTGCAGGTGCGCGTACTGCACGCCGGAGACATGCGCGGACGGCGCGTGGCGCAAAATCTGATTATCGCGCGCTCGGTGCCGCATATTGTGCATTTGCTCAAGCCCGGCGCGCTGATTATGAGCCCGGGCGACCGGGACGATGTGATGATGGCCGTGGCGCTGGCCACGATGAGCGGTATTCCGCTGGCGGGGTTATTGCTCACCTCCAGCGCCGAGCCTGATCCAAGTATTCAGCAACTCTGCCAAAAGGCATTTTCCGGCGACCTGCCTGTATTACTCACCGCTTTTAATAGCTTTGAATCGGCAAGCCTGCTCAACAATATGAGCCAGCATGTGCCGGCGGATGATGTGCAGCGCATGGAACGTATTATTGATTTCATGGCGGAAAAATTGGATTTAAGCGCACTTTTGGCAAGAATGGCTCTACCGCACGAGTTGCGCATGACCCCGCCGGCCTTCCGTTTCCAGATGGTGGAAAAAGCGCGCCGCCTCAACAAGCGCATTGTCCTGCCTGAGGGCAATGAGCCGCGCACCATTCAGGCGGCGGTGATCTGTGCACAAAAGGGCATTGCGCGTTGTGTGCTGCTTGGCCACCGCGAGGAGATTCTGTGCGTCGCCCAAGCGCATGGGGTGGAATTGCCGGATCGTGTGGAAATTCTGGAGCCGGAGCGTGTGCGCCCGCATTACGTCGCGCCGATGGTCGAGCTGCGCAAGCACAAGGGATTGAGTCCTGCGATGGCTGAACAGCAGCTCGAAGACAACGTGGTGCTTGGTACCATGATGTTGCAGCAAGACGATGTGGATGGTCTGGTGTCCGGTGCGGTACATACCACCGCCAATACGATTCGCCCGGCCTTGCAGCTCATCAAAACCGCAGCAGGTGCGAAACTGGTGTCCAGCGTGTTTTTTATGCTCATGCCCGATCAGGTGCTGGTGTATGGCGATTGCGCCGTGAATCCCGACCCTAACGCGGAAGAACTGGCGGATATTGCGATTCAGTCGGCAGATTCAGCGGCAGCCTTTGGCGTAACCCCGCGTGTGGCGATGATTTCGTATTCCACCGGGGACTCGGGGCAGGGCGAGGAGGTGGAAAAAGTGCGTGCGGCGACCAAGCTCGTGCGCGAACTGCGCCCGGACATCATCATTGATGGCCCGATGCAGTACGACGCAGCCAGCGTAATGTCGGTAGGGCAACAAAAAGCGCCGAACAGCCCCGTTGCCGGGCAAGCCACGGTGTTTGTCTTCCCGGATCTGAACACCGGCAATACCACCTACAAAGCCGTGCAACGTGCCGCGAATGTGGTCAGCGTCGGCCCGATGCTGCAAGGACTGCGCAAGCCGGTGAATGATCTCTCACGCGGCGCGCTGGTGGACGATATTGTTTACACCATTGCATTGACCGCGATTCAGGCGGCGCAGAAGAAGGGGTGAGGTTCGTGTGTTTTGCGATTTGATACCACTTTTTAGTATCTTCATCGTATGAAGCGCAAGCACATTAAAACACTTGAGCAGATATTTGCTCGCCCCGTGCCTGCGGGCATCAAATGGCTTGATATTGAAGCTTTATTTCTGGCGTTGGGTGCCCGCATTGAACAGGCGGAAGTCTCGCGTGTGGCCGTGCGTTTGTTTGATGATCGCCGAGTGTTTCATCGCCCGCACCCTTCGCCGGATACGGATAAAGGTGCGGTGGCATCCATTCGTGTTTGGCTTGAACGTAACGGAGTAACCCCTGATGAATAATGTCATGACGATCCAAGGTGTCGATGCCGTGATTCAGTTTGATCCGAAGATTGGCATGTTTCGTGGCGAATTTACCGGACTCAATGGCGGCGCGGATTTTTATGCGACCACGGTAGACGGACTCCAGCACGAAGGCGCGATAAGTTTGCGTGTGTTTTTGGATATGTGCGCACAAGACGGTGTGGAGCCATTTATCAAAAGTTCCGGCAGGCTTATGCTGCGCCTGCCTCCCGAACTCCACGCCAAGGCATCCACAGCCGCCAAGGCCGCAGGTATCAGTCTTAATGCCATGATTGAGCAAGCGATTCGTCACGAGCTTGCCGTGTAACCATGTCCAGGATCCCTGTGCATCAAAAGGGCAAGCTTACCTGCACCACTGCCTCTCACATGGAATACCATCCTTTTTTCCCATCCATTTGCACATTTGGGCAGTTTTGGAGGAAAAACCTGGCTTCGTCGCATGATGTCATTTGCGAGCAATGCGTCCGTCCATCACATTTGAATGGGCTTGGCGGAGATGCAGGCGCGGGTGCGGTACTTCGAGACCTATTGAGTGTGCCCTTGAGTCATGGGTTGGTTTTAGGAGCCTGATCCTGCCTGCCGTACTCCTCTTGCTGGTGCTTTTTGCGCTCTTCAGCGGCCTCCATCCGTTTCTTGCGCTCAGCCGCAAGATCAATCCACTGACTACCTTCACGGCGAAAACCGTCGGTACACGCGATGGTGGTGTAAATATACACGCCACTCTTGTTCGGACATTTGTAAATGGTGGCCATGGCAGTGTTCGAGACGCTGAGCATGACCAGTGCGCTGAGGCTAAGAAACGGTGTTTTCATCGGCTTAAGGTCTGAGTTAAATTTTTTTGCTCGGGGTTATTCTGTGTGCGCCTGGGTGTGGTGAGCAAGTGGATTCAAGCGACGTTGTTGATTCATCATGCCAAGACATATCCTGGGTTATGCTGACTCTGTTCTTCAAGCTTGCGAGGCCAGCATGGGCGCACATACCTTAGAGCAGCTTTTTAATCCCAAGGGTATTGCGGTTTTTGGTGCCAGTGAGCGTGCCGGTGCGGTCGGTACTACGGTACTGGCGAATCTGCTTGCGGCGGGCTTCAAGGGCGCGATTGTGCCGATCAACCCCAAGTACACACAAATTCAGGGGCTGCGTTGTTGGCCGGATGTGGCGCAGGTTGATGCGGGCTTGGCGCGCAAGCTTGATCTGGCGGTGATTGCAACTCCGGCGGCCAGTGTTCCGGGTATTGTGCGTCAGTGTGGCGAGGCGGGCTTCAAGGGGGCGGTGATTCTCTCGGCGGGCTTTGCGGAGGCCGGGGCAGCAGGACAGGCTTTGCAACGCGAAATTCTGGAAATTGCCCAGCATTTTTCCATGCGTCTGATCGGACCGAATTGTTTGGGGCTGATGCGCCCGGCGATTGGGCTGAATGCTACCTTTAGTCACAATCAGGCTTCCAAAGGGCAGTTGGCCTTGGTGTCACAGTCGGGGGCGCTGGTGACGGCGGTTCTGGATTGGGCGCAGGCGCACGGGGTGGGCTTTTCGGCGATTGTCTCCACCGGGGATGCGGCGGATGTGGATTTTGGTGATGTGCTGGATTATTTGGCGCTCGACCCGCAAACCAGGGGCATTCTGTTGTATGTGGAGGGTATTCGTCACGCGCGTGGCTTTCTGAGCGGGTTGCGTGCGGCGGCGCGGATCAAGCCGGTGATTGTGCTTAAATCGGCGCGCCATGCGGAAGGCTCGCGCGCGGCGGCGACGCATACCGGTGCCTTGATCGGGGCGGATGATGTGTTTGATGCGGCTCTGGAACGTGCCGGGGTGGTGCGGGTGGAGCGCATTACGCAGTGGTTCTCCGCCGCGCAGACTCTGGCGCAGTTGGGTGGTCAAGGGATGAGCTCGGGCATGAATCTGCGCGAGGGGCGGGTGCTGATTCTGACCAATGGCGGTGGGCCGGGGGTGATGGCCACCGATCGGGCAGCGGATTTGGCCATGCCGCTCGCGAGCTTGAGCGCGGAAACCTTGACGGCGCTGAATGCCTTTTTGCCGGCGAATTGGTCCCACGCCAACCCGGTGGATATTTTGGGAGATGCCGACGCGCAGCGTTACGGCGAGGCGGTGCGTCTGTGTCTGGCCGATGCGGGCGTGGATACGTTGGTGGTGTTGCTCACGCCGCAAGCCATGACCGACCCCTTGGCCTGTGCCGATGCGGTGATTCAACAGGCGCAGCAACAGGGTAACGGACGTCACAAGCCGGTGTTGGTGTGCTGGATGGGTGAGGCTTTGGTGAGCGAGGCGCGCGCGCGTTTTGATGCGGCGGGTATTCCGCAGTTTCGCTCGCCGGAATCGGCCATTGAAGCCTTGACGTATCTGCTCGACTATCGGCGCAACCAAAACTTGTTGATGCAGGCGCCCAGCCCCTTGAGCGAGGACACAGCGGCGGACATTGAAGGTGCGCGTCTGATTATGCAGCAGGCGCGCAGCACGGGGCGCAGGGTGTTGAGCCTGCGTGAGTCCAAGGCGATTCTGTCGGCCTTTCGTATTCCGAACCACCCCAGCGTGCTGGCGCGCGATGCGAACGAGGCCATGATCGTGGCCGAGAGTCTGGGTTACCCGCTGGCGCTGAAAATCAGCGCCCCGGCGCTCACCCACAAGAGCGATGTCGGCGGCGTGCGTCTGAATGTGCAAAGCGCGCAAAGCGTGCGCCATCAGGTGCAGGAGATGCTCGACAAAGTGCGTGCAGCCCATCCCGATGTGGCGATTGAGGGCGTAACGCTGGAGCGCATGGCCGAGGTGGGACATGCGCGCGAGTTGCTGGTGGGGGTGCATCGTGACCCGGTGTTCGGGCCGGTGATCGCCTTTGGCATGGGCGGCGTGGCGGTGGAAGTGCTGCATGATCGCGCGCTGGCCTTGCCGCCGCTAAATCCCTTGTTGGCCGAACGCCTGATGCAACGCACCCGCGCCGCCAGAATGCTGGGCGCGTTTCGCGGTGCCTTGCCGGTGCCGATGGGCGCATTGGAACAGGTGTTGCTGCGAATTTCAGAAATGGTGTGCGAGCTGCCGGAAATCGCCGGATTGGACATTAACCCGCTGATGGCCGGGGAACAGGGCGTGCTGGCCGTGGATGCGCGCATTGAGCTGGCCGAGATGCACCCAGGCCAGCCGCGTTATGCACACATGGCAATTCATCCTTATCCGGCGCATCTGGCGCGGCGCGTGGTGCTGGCGGATGGACGAGAGATCATCCTGCGCCCGATCCGTCCGGAAGATGCCGAGATGGAACAAGCGTTTGTGCATGAGCTATCGGATGAAAGCCGTTACCTGCGTTTCATGCGTGCGCTGGACGAGCTGACCCCGGAAATGTTGATGCGTTTTACGCAAATCGATTATGACCGCGAAATGGCCTTTGTAGCGATTTATGGTGAAGGCGAACAGGCGGTGGAAATTGGTGTGGCGCGCTACAGCCTGCAACCGGATGGGATCAGCGCCGAGTTTGCGGTGGTGGTGAGTGATACCTGGCAGGGCGCTGGCTTGGGAAGTTTGTTGCTGGAAGCGGTTATGGATGCCGCACGCCAACGCGGGGTGCGTGTACTCATGGGCGAGGTGCTGCCGCATAACATCGGCATGTTGAAACTCGCCGAACGCATGGGCTTTGAGCGCCTGCCAGGCTCGTTTGACGATGATGTGGTGCATGTGACGCGCAAACTGTAGGCCGTGGAAACCAAGATGCTAGCCACAGAGTACACAGAGATTTTTGAGGAAACCGTTGCAGGGTGGCTATTGGTGCGGCACGCATATATCTTGAAGCGCAAGAAAGCGGGCTTGCCCGCGAAAAAGCGCATGTTGAAGGCTTCGCGGGCAAACCCGCTCCTACCGTCAATACACGGTTCATTCAGGCAAAGATCAATAGGGAAATGCTGATGGATTCCCTGGATGGAATCCATCAGCTTTGACTTAGGGGTTATTTTTCTTCCCCGCCTACAATCACGCTCAGCAGGCGATCAGGCTGAATGCGCGCCTGCCATGCCTTGCGGATGCTTGCCTCGGTGGTGGCTTTGACTTCTTGCGGATAGCGTTCGAGAAAGTCCAGCGGCAGTTGATACACCGCCATGATCGAGAGCCAGTTGGCAATATCCTTGTTGCTGTCCAAACGCAGGGGGAAGCCGCCGATGATGTTGCTCTTAGCGTGCTTCAGTTGTGCGGGTTTTGGGCCGTTCTGGACGAATTGAGCAAGATTTTCACGCATCAGGCTTTGCGCTTGTTCGGCTTGGTCGAGCTTGGTTTGTACGCCCATGAGAAAGGGGCCAGGTTGCTGCATGGGCAGAAGATAGCTGTATACGCCATACGCCAGGCCGCGTTTTTCGCGGATTTCTTCCATCAAAATCGAAGAGAAGCCGCTACCGCCGAAGATATGGTTGCCGACGTAGAGCGGAAAGTAATCCGGGTCGCTGCGGCTCATGCCGAGTTGACCGATCAGGATGCTGGCTTGGGAAGAGGGGAAGGGGATGCGGATGGTTTTCGCTTCCTTCAGCTCGCTGGGCGCGGGAATGGCAGGCAGGGTTTCGCCTTTGGGTAGGCTGCTGGCGAGTCGTTCCGCTGTGGCCTCGGCCTGGGGGCGACTAAGATCGCCGACGATGACAATGCTCATGCTGGCAGTGACGTAGTGCCTGGCGTAGAAACTACGCACTTCATCGAGGGTGAGCGATTGCAGGCTGTCCATCTCGCCATCGGGTTGATAGGCGTAGGGATGCTCGCCGTAGAGCGCTTTATAAAAGGCGCGTTGTGCCACGCTATCGGGCTTTTGCTCGGCGGCTTTCAGACCCAGCAGGGCGCGCTCGCGTTCGCGTTTGAAGGCATCTTCCGGGAAGCTTGGATGCGACATCACGCTGCTAAACAATTTCAAGGCGTTCTCGAAGCGTTCCGGGTCGCTCAGGCTGCGCAGGCTTAAACCGGCGCTGTCCACCGAAGCGGAGGCTCTCATGTTGGCACCGATATTTTCAAAACCCTCGGCAATGGCTTGTGCGTCTTGCGCCGCGCCGTTGCCGGGGGCGGGCAGTACGCCCTGATCGAGCAGGCTGGCCGTGAGGCTGGCCAGGCCGTGCGCTTGGCCGTCGCGTGCGCTACCGGCATCAAAATTGATCCGTAGATCGACCATCGGCAGGCTGTGGGTTTCCAAAAAATACACGCGCACGCCTTGCGGAGTCATCCAGTGTTGAATGGGCAGAGCGGCTTGCGCCAGCGAGGATAGACCCGCGAGCAGCAGCAGGCAGGCCGTAAAAAAGCGTTTAACGAACATGGCTATATCCCTGTGCGGCAGATGATGTTTTCATATTTTGACCTTCGCTCATCGGTAGCGGATCGAGCACGCCCACGGTCAGGCGTTCATCCACAAGATACTTGCGCGCCACGGCTTGAACTTGTTCGGCGGTGACGGCTTCAATGCCGGGGATTATCTCATCCAGACGCTTGTGCCCAAGGCCTGCGGCCTCAAAACTGCCCAGGCGCATGGCTTGGTAAAACACCGAGTCGCGACCATATACGTCGGCGGCAATCACTTGCGCCTTCACGCGCTTGAGTTCGGCATCACTAACCAGGCTATCGCGTAATTGCGCCAGTTCACGGCGCACGGCTTGTTCGAGCCTGGCGGGCTCAACACCTTTGCTTGGCACGGCGTAAAGGGTGAACAAATCGCTCAGACGCGAGTCCAGGCTATAGCCCACGCTGACTTCTCCTGCGATCTGCTCGCCGCGCACCAGATTTTTGCTCAGGCGTGCGCTTTGTCCGCCATCCAGCACGCCAGCCAATACTTCTAGCGCGTAGGGTTCCCATGCCTCCACGCTCTTGTCCTTGCTGGCGGAAAGCAGGCTGGGCACGCGGTAGCCCATTATCAAGGCCGGCAGCTTGGCCGGGGCGCGCAGGGTCATGCGGCGTTCGCCGGATTGCGCGACCGCCTCCTGATAGGCGCGTTCCTTGAGTTTGAAGGGTTTAAGCGGCGCAAAGTACTTTTCGGCAAGCCGCATGACCTCACCGGGTTGTACATCCCCCACCACGACGAGGGTGGCGTTATTCGGTGCGTAATGTGCCTGATACCAGTTTTTCAGTTTGTTGATGTCGTACTGGTTAATGTCATCCATCCAGCCAATCACCGGGTGGTGATAGCCGCCATTCAGATAGGCGATGGCATGAAACTGCTCCATCAGTTTGGCATTCGGGTTGTCTTCGGTGCGCATGCGGCGCTCTTCCTTGACCACTTCGACTTCTTTGGCCAAATCTTCGGCGCGCAGATTCAAATTACGCATCCGATCGGCTTCCAGGCGCATGGCGGTTTCGAGGTGTTCGCGTGCCAGGGTTTGAAAATAGGCGGTGTAATCGCGGCTGGTAAAGGCGTTCTCCTGTCCGCCGTATTCGGCAATGATTTCGGAAAACTTGCCCGGTGCGAGGGTCTTGGTGCCCTTGAACATCATGTGTTCCAGCATGTGCGAAATACCGCTCATGCCGCCGGGTTCGTCGCTGGAGCCTACGCGATACCAAACTTGGGAGGTGACCACTGGCGCACGATGATCCTCTTGTACAAGGACGCGCATACCGTTGGCGAGTTGACCTTCAAACACAGCCGGGGCGGCTTGCGCGAGGCTGAGGGTTAAGCTGAATACGCCTACTATCAGTGTGGCGAGGGGGCGTTGGCCTAAAAAGCGTATGGATTGCATAAACGATAGACTCTCCGGATGGTGCAGGAATGATACGATACGATCCTGATTATCCAGCTGTGACATGCCTTGCCTATGTTTGGTTTCCTTCGTCGCTTTCGTAAAGAGCAGTCCGCGCCGGTCGCAGGGCCGGTCGCAGAGTCGAATATTGAGCCTGAAGCCGAGTTGGTCTCGCAAAATGATTCGAGTACGCTAAGTGAGACAGAGCAGGTCTCTGCGCCCGATGCTCACTCCATTGAGCAGCATCCCGTCGCTGGGCATGTTGTTGAGCCAGCGATTGAAGCGTCGGCTTCGATTGCATCGCTGCCCCAACCTGTGCCCCGCCCCTCGCATAAAGTCGAAGCCAAAATAGAAGAAAAACAGGGACTGTGGGCGACCTTGCGTAGCTGTCTGGCGCGTACTCGTGAAGGGCTTACCGAAGGCTTGGCCAGCTTGGTGTTGGGTAAAAAGCAGATTGACGATGAGCTATTGGAAGATATTGAAACGCGCCTGTTGCTTGCCGATGTGGGGATCGACACCACGCGCACGCTGATTAACGAGTTGACACAAAGGGTCAAACGCAAGGATCTGAAGTCACCTGAGGCTTTGCTGGAAGCTTTGTACCAGCACATGGTGCGCCTGCTGGAAGCCGCCGAACAGCCCCTGACGGTGCTGCGCACAGCCAGACCGATGGTCATTCTGGTGGTCGGCATCAACGGAGCAGGCAAAACCACGTCCATTGGTAAAATTGGCCAGCGCCTGCATTACGAAGGGAATAAAGTCATTCTGGCGGCTGGCGACACCTTCCGTGCAGCAGCAGTTGAGCAACTGCAAACCTGGGGCGAGAGAATTGATGTGCCGGTGATTGCGCAAGCCTCG
The DNA here is from genome assembly GCA_964618025.1 of uncultured Halothiobacillus sp. Taxonomy (GTDB): domain Bacteria; phylum Pseudomonadota; class Gammaproteobacteria; order Halothiobacillales; family Halothiobacillaceae; genus Thiofaba. The sequence continues at coordinate 32,997 of CAZTYJ010000002.1, forward strand.
GGCGCAGATTCGGCAGGGGTGATTTTTGATGCTCTGCAAGCGGCGCGCTCGCGTGGCGCTGATGTGCTGATTGCCGATACGGCGGGACGGTTGCACACTCAGGGCGGTTTGATGGAAGAGCTGAAAAAGGTCAAGCGTGTGCTGGCCAAGCTTGATCCGGGCGCGCCGCATGAGGTGCTCCTGGTGCTGGATGCGAGTATCGGGCAGAACGCGCTCAATCAGGCGATCCAGTTCCATCAAGCCTTGGGTGTGACGGGACTTGTGGTCACCAAGCTGGATGGCACTGCCAAGGCGGGGATTCTGTTCGCCATCACGCATAAGCTGGGCTTGCCGATTCGCTATATTGGCGTGGGTGAGCGCGCCGAGGATTTGCGTCCATTTAATGCGCGAGAGTTTGTCAATGCCGTGCTTGACCATGAATAAGGCACACGCATGATTCAGTTCGAGCGCGTCTGTAAAACCTATTCCAGCGGCCAGGTGGCATTACAGGATGTCAGCTTTCGTCTTCCGCAAGGCCGTATGGCGTTTCTTACCGGCCCCTCGGGTTCGGGGAAAAGCAGTCTTTTGCGCCTGATTCCACAAATTGATCGCCCAAGCAGCGGACAGGTGTTTATCAACGGTACGGATATTGCGAAGCTTGGGGGCTGGCGCATTCCACGCCTGCGGCGGCATATCGGCGTGATTTTTCAGGACCCGCATCTTCTGGGGGAAATGAGTGTATTCGACAATATCGCTCTGCCTTTGCGCGTGCAGCATTACCCGCGTGATGAAACAGTGCGTCGAGTACGCGCCGCGTTGGACAAAGTGGGGCTGTTTGATCGTGAGCAGGCTCACCCGCATGAACTATCCGGTGGCGAGCAGCAGCGGGTGAATATCGCGCGTGCCTTGGTGGCGCGACCTTCGATTATTCTTGCCGATGAACCAACGGGGAACCTTGATCCTGAATTGTCCTTTGAAATCATGCGTCTTTTTATGCAGTTCAATGCAGCAGGTGTCACCATGCTGATTGCGACGCACGCGCTGGATTTGATTGATGCGTTTGATGCCCCGCGCCTGCTGCTGCGTGAAGGGCGGCTAAGCACGGAAGGTTTGTAAGCATGAATCGCCAGCACATCAAGCAGGGCAATCCTCGTCAAATGGGTCTGAAGTCCCATTTTCAAGCCTGGGTGGATCATCATGGCGATAGCTTCAGAGATGCCTTGCGCCGTTTGTTGCGCCGCCCCGTAGGGCAAATGCTGAGTATGATGGTGATTGGTTTGAGCCTGACCTTGCCGATGACCTTGCTTTTGACCCTGCACTCGGCGCGTGCGGGTTTGAATGGTTGGTCACAAGAATTAGGCGTGGTGCAGGTTTTTATGCAGACAATGCCCAGCGAAAATTCGCAGCGCATTGATGAATTTTTAGCACAGCTGAAAAGTGATCCGAGATTGCGTGAAGTGCGTCTGATTCCACCGGAACAGGGGTTGCAGCAGCTTGCACAGCTCCATCAATTCGATAGCCTGCTTGCCGAAATGAAGCATAATCCCTTGCCTGTGGTGATCGAGGTCTATCCTCAGCGGCAAGAGGATCTGGAGCCTTTACGTGCCGAGTTGGCCGCGCGTCCTGGCGTGGCTTCGGCGCGTATTGATGCCCAGGCGGTGGAGCGTTTGCATGGTCTGATTGCTTCGGCTGAACACCTCTTGGTGTTGTTTTTGTTGATGCTCGTCCCGATGCTGGCGATTACGGTGAGTAATACCATTCGCCTTGAGCTGGAACATCGGATTGACGAGGTTCGTTTATTGCAATTAATTGGCGCAACCCCCGGGTTTATCCGGCGGCCTCTTCTTTATGTGGGCGGGCTGCTCGGTGCCGGCGGGGCGCTCATGGCGGTGGTCTTGACCTTTTTTGCGCTCAACGCCGTGAGTGAATCCATGACGCGCGTTGGCTTTGCCCTGCCCATGACGGCTGCGCCTATCGTGGTCGCGGCGGCCATTTTACCGCTGGGCTTTGTCATGGGCTTACTGGCTGCATGGCTTGCCAGTGTGATTCAAATGCGTCAGATCAGAGTGGTTTGATGATCCTGCTGGTTTACTGAACTAAAAGCCCTGACTAGCACTCTCACTGCCAGAGTGCTAAATTCTGCACAGTGGTTAAATAAGGAGACTCAGCGTGACATCGACCGATCAGCTTCCTGTTCTACAAACATCCGCCTTTGACACGCCGCGTGAGGCGCTTTCGGCATATTTGGCTGAGTTACGGCGCTATCCGATGCTGGATGCGGAGACGGAGTATCGGCTGGCTAAAAACTTGCAGGATCATCAGGATCTGGATGCAGCCAAACAGTTGGTTTTGGGACATCTGCGTTTTGTCGTGCATATCGCCCGTAGTTATAGCGGGTATGGTTTGCCACTGGGCGAGCTGGTGCAAGAAGGCAATATCGGTTTGATGAAAGCCGTGCGCCGCTATGAGCCGGATCGCAAGGTGCGCCTGATTACCTTCGCGGTGCATTGGATTCGCGCCGAAATTCACGAATTCATCATGCGCAACTGGCGTATGGTGCGCGTGGCGACCACCAAGGCGCAGCGCAAGCTGTTCTTCCGTCTGCGGGGGATGCGTGATGGTGAGCACTGGTTGACTCAGGATGAGGGCAAGGCGATTGCCGAGGAGCTGAATGTTCCGCTGTATGAAGTATTCGAGATGGAATCCCGTTTGCTTGGGCGCGATGTTGCGCTAGAGGCGGATGACGAGGATGAAGCGCATCTTGCGCCTGCTGCATGGCTGGAATCTTCGGATAGTGATCCTGCCTTGGCGCTTGAGTGTGTCGATAGTCACAGCCAACAGCTCGATCAGCTTGATTCGGCGGTCGATATGCTGGATGCGCGCAGCCGCGATATTGTGCAACGCCGTTGGCTGATTGAAGGCGAAAAGGCCACGCTGCATGAGCTGGCGGCGGAGTATGGCGTTTCGGCTGAGCGTATCCGCCAGATTGAACAGGCGGCGATGAAAAAGATGCGTGCTTCGTTGACGGCCTGAGTTTTGCTCGTCTGCACAGATAAAAACCCGCTCAAGGCGGGTTTTTTATTGGCTGCTGTGCGGCGCGATCAGGAAAGGATGACACCGAAGAACGTCAGCCATGAAAAAATAATCAGGCCGAATACAAAGGTCAGGGCGAAGTTGTCAAAGTTGAACAGGTGCATGGTGCGTCTCCCGGCTTGGTTAAAGGTGTTTCGATTGTACTCGTGCGCGTTGCGCAGAACTAGCGCGAGCGATCAGGATCGTCGCGTTGTGGAATGCGTGGATCATCATCATCCATCAGGATGCGGTGTGCATTACCATCCGGATCATCATACTGACCGCTACGCACCGACCAGATGACTCCCCAGATCAATAACCCTGCAACGATCATGCTCAGGGGAATCAACAGATAAAGAATATCCACAAGACTACTCCGTCATTGTCTCGCACATTAGCCTGTGCTTAAGCGTGGCGCAAGCGCAAAGCATTTAATACCACGACAAGCGAACTTAATGACATGCCCACGGCGGCCAGCCAGGGGGGCACGAAGCCAGCGGCGGCGGCGGGGATGGCAATCAGATTGTAGCCTAGCGCCCAGGCCAGATTTTCGTGAATAACGCGCATGGTCTTGCGCGCTACGTTCAAACCCTGGGGAATGTGACGCAGGTTTTCCGAGAGCAGAATCATGTCGGCGCTGGATTGTGCCAGCTGCGTGCCGCCACCCATCGCGAGTGAGACTTGTGCGCCAGCCAGCACGGGAGCATCGTTCACGCCATCACCGACCATCAGCACCACATCCCCTTCTTGCTGGAAGCGGCGCAATTGATCGAGTTTGTCTTGTGGGTGCAGCCCGCCGTAAACCTGCTTAATGCCTAATATCGCGCCCATACGCTCCGCTTCTGCGGGGCGATCCCCACTCAACAAGCTGACCTTGATGCCGCGTGTATGCAGCTCTGCAATGACTTCATGGGTTTCACTGCGCGCGACATCACGTAAAACCAGCCAGCCCAGCGCCTGCTGTTCATCGGCCAATAAGACCAGAGTTCCGGTCTCACTGGGTGGGGCGGGGTGCGCAGAGCAAAGAGCGCTGGCAAACAGCGCATTACCTACCCGATAGCGTCGCCCGTCAATCACGCCTTCGATCCCCTGGCCGGGTAGGGCGGTGATGGCTTCAGCCGCGAGTCCTTGCGGTGCCTTGGCTACAATCGCCTTGGCGACCGGGTGTTCCGAGGCGCGTTCAAGTGCTGCGGAGAGGTGCAGGATTTGCGCTTCACTCAGCGTGGAATCAGGCAGGGGAATGACTTTTTCCAGTGTGAGATGCCCGTAGGTCAGAGTGCCCGTTTTATCGAAGACGACATGATTGACCTTGGCCAGCGTTTCCAGGGCATGACCTCGGGTGACCAGCAGCCCCAGACGGGTCAGGCTGCCCGTGGCGGCGGTCAGGGCGGCGGGTGTGGCCAAACCCAGGGCACAGGGGCAGGTGATGGCCATCAGGGAAATGATGATCCAGAACGCGCGTTCCGGTTCGTGCGCCCACCACCACGCGCCTACGAGTATGGTGGTGATGAGCAAGCCGAGTACAAACCATTGGGCGGCACGGTCGGCAATTTCGCCAATACGCGGTTTTTCGCTCTGTGCCCGATCCAGCAGGCGCAGAATGGAAGAAAGCATGGTGTCTGCGCCGACTTTTTCCACGCGCATGAGCAAGGGGCTTTCCACATTGACCGAGCCGCCGATGAGCGCGTCGCCAATGCCGCGCCCACTGGGCAGGCTTTCACCGGTGAGCAGGGATTCATCCACGCTGCTGCGCCCTTCAAGCACGACACCATCCGCAGGAACGCTCTCGCCCGGACGGATGCGCACGCGATCGCCGCTGCATAGTTCCATGACCGGCACCATTTCTTCTTCACCCCGCTCGTTGATGCGGGCGGCAATGGTCGGCAGGAGTTTGACCAGCGCATCGGCGGCGGCGGAGGCTTTGTGCCGCGCCACCATTTCCAGGTAGCGACCGGTCAGCAACAGAAAGACAAACATGGTCACGGTGTCGAAATACACTTCGCCGGTTTGCATGACGGTCGCCCATGCGCTGGCCATAAAGCTCAGGCCAAGGGTCAGGCTAATGGGGAGATCCATACCCAGGCGTTTGATTTTAAGTTCGCGCCAGGCTGAAATGAAAAAGCCGGATGCGCTGTAAAACATCACCGGCAGGGTTAGAAACAAGCTGGCCCAGCGCAGGTAGTCGCGCAGGTTTTCATCCATGCCATGAAAATCGCCGGAATACAGGGCAATCGCCAGCATCATCACTTGCATCATGGATAGCCCGGCCACGCCGACGCGGCGCAGGGCGAGGGTGCGCTCGCGCTTGGCTGAAGCCTCCTGCCTGCCTGCATCGAAGGGGTGGGCAGAATAGCCCAAGGCGCTGATGGATTGCAGAATATCGCTGAGCTGAATCTGGCTGGCATCCCACTGCACCCGGGCGCGCTGCGTGCTGTAGTTGATCGAGAAGCTCAAGACACCGCTCAGAGCGCGTACATGTTTTTCATTCAACCAGACGCAGGCCGGGCAGGTCATGCCCTCCAGAATCAAGGCGGCTTCGCGTTTGTCGCCATCATGGGTGACAAAGCTTTTCTGCAAGGCCTCACGGTCATACAGGCGCAGACTCTCCAGCTCACGCGGCACCAGTTCATGACCTTGCGGTGAGGCTTTAGTGCGGTAGCGGTAGTAGTCCTCCATGCCGCCTTGCACAATCGCTTCAGCCACCGCCTGGCAACCAGGGCAGCACATCGGGCGCTCTTCATCCAGCACGCGCGCGCTGTATTGTGCGCCAGGGGGGATGGGCAGGCCGCAGTGAAAACAGTTCGGCTTGTCGGTTGGCGCTGATGCGCTAACCGGGGTGAACACAGGGACGGAATCAGGCATTCAATGGGTCATGGACTGGAGGATGTCGAAGGGCTGGCGACGGCGAGAACATCCGTCGAGGCACGGACTTCGTGCGCGTCGCTGCCCTGTCGCACCACGATGATGACCTGCCAAAGCCCGGGCAGGGGCGGGGTGACATCTGCGCGATAGATGCCTGGCTCGACTTCGGGCAGATTCAGGGCGAAGTCCTGTTGTTTATCCGAAGGGCGCAGAAACCGTACTTCGACCTGAGCGCCAGTAATATCTTGTCCCTGCTTGTCGCGCGCCTGTACCTGGAATGCGCTGGCTTGCTGGGCGATAGCTGCACTCATCCAGCCGTAATGCACTTGCCAGCCTCGTTCTTTTTGCGCTTCGACCTGGTGCAGGTAGTTGTTGTACAGCGCCTCTTTTTTCTGGAAGTCATGCGAGATGACGCCTGGAAAATGCGAGCTGACGGTTTCTGCGTGGCGTGGTTTGGGGAGCAGAAACTCAGCGACTTTGCCGCCCATGCCATTCGTGGCCAGAGTGACGAAGATCGAGTCCATGGCAATAATCACCGCAAAAAAGCCGATAATCATGCCCGGTCCCCAGCGGAAGCTACGCCCGTTGGCGGGGAGTTTCTGCTCGCGTTGATGTGCCAAAAGCCCAAGCACGAACACCGTCATTAAATAGACCGCCAGGTGAATGGCAAGAACATCCCCCCCTTCCCAGTTTAACAAGGCATAGGGCAGATAAAAGCCGAGGGTGAGGATAGCCAGAATAACCGCAGCCTGACGAGCGGGAAGGCGCAAACCACGATTCAGAATAAAGAATGCTGGAATAATCAGTGCAAGGCCAATCGCCAGGGTAAGAAGGAGGTTCATGGATTAGCGCGGCATATTAAAAGTAGAAGAGGTGGTGACGGGGGGGATTTTGCCATCTTTGTCCGTCAAAACAAACGCGAAGCGCTGTTGTTCGCCGCGCTTGCTCAAGGGGTGTTTGACTCTCACCAGCAGACTCACATAGCCGTCTGTAGGTACGACAATCGCCTTGTTGCTACCGGCAATTTCCAGTTCGCCTTTGGGTAGATCCTGCAAGGCTATATCCAGATACAAGGGGTGGGTGAGTTTGTTGTTGATTTTGACTTCGTAGCTGTTCTGCACCCGTCCATCGGACATTATCACCGCCAGCGGGCTACGCACCTGGGCGACGCTGATGTCCATTTTGGGCTGGTTCAGAACCCCGTAAATCAGAATGGCAGTGACCACAAGAATCGCTGCGCCATAGCCGATGGTTTTTGGCTTGAGCAGATGCGGCTTCTGCTTGGTTTCAATTTCCAGCTCTGATGCGTAGCGGATGAGGCCACGCGGCCAACTCTGCTTGTCCATGATTTCATCGCAGGCATCAATACATAGTCCGCAGTTGATACAGCCGATTTGCAGACCATCACGGATGTCGATCCCGGTCGGGCAGACTTGTACGCACAATCCGCAGTCAATGCAGTCACCATGCCCTTGGGCGCTACGATCATCCCGGTTTTTCAGTTCCCGCTTGAGGTGCGCACGACCCTTTTCACCTTCGCCGCGCGTGTAGTCGTAGGTCGGAATCAAGGTTTCCTTGTCAAACATGACGGCCTGAAAGCGGGCATAGGGGCACATGTAGAAACAGACCTGTTCACGCACAAAGCCCGCCACAACAAAGGTAATGGCGGTCAGAAGACCAATCGTGAAGTAGGCGGGGTGGGGCGCTGTACCTTGGAAAAAATCGACAAACAGCGTAGGTGCATCGACCCAGTAGGCGGTAAAAGTAAAACCCGTCCACCAGGCGAAGACTAGCCAGGCCAGCCAGGTCAAGCCTTTACGGGTGAGTTTTTGTGCATTCCAGGGCATTTTGTCCAGCTTGATTTGCGCCGGGCGGTCACCCTGAATCCAGCGCTCGATGAACATGAACGCATCGGTCCAAAGAGTCTGGAAGCAAAAATAGCCGCAAAAGGCGCGCCCGACCACGCTAGTGGCAAAAAACAGCACCCAGGCAAAAATAATCAAAATCCCGGCCAGCCAATAAATATCCTGTGGATGCACAATCAAGTCAAAGATATAAAAACGTCGTGCAGGCAGATCGAACAACACAGCCTGCGTGGCCGCTCCGCCATGATCCCAGCGTATCCAGGGCAGGAAGTAAAAGATGGTAAAGGCCATGAGCAGCATGGAGGATTTGAAGGTGCGGAACCTGCCGCTGATCGAGCGCGGATGAATTGGTTCGCGCTTCTGGTACAGGGTTTCTTCATTCTCATGCACGACTTTGATTTTTTGTTCGGACACTGTGCCCTCCTCGTGGCGCCTGGCTCGTATTATTATTCTGCGCTGATGATAGCACTGCGTTGCACAATGCCCGCAGGATTTATAAGCCCAAAATCACAAGGCAGGTTGATGATGCAGTCATACGATACGGTGCGCGCCCTGCGCTGGACGGGGCAAAATCTGGAGCTTCTCGATCAGCGTCGCCTGCCTCATGAACAGGTGCTTTTGCGTTATGGCACGGCTGAGGGCGTGGCTGATGCGATTGCCGACATGGTGGTGCGCGGTGCGCCAGCCATTGGTGTTGCCGCTGCGTATGGCGTTGTTCTTGCCGCGCAGCAGTCCAAACCATCACTTCAATCGTCCATGCAGGCTCTGGCCAGATCGCGCCCCACGGCGGTGAATCTGTTTTGGGCCTTGCAACGCATGCAGACGCTTCTTGACGCGGGGGCGGATGTGGCGCGTCTGGAGCAAGAGGCCAAGGCGATTGAAGCGGAAGACCTGGCCGCCAATCGGCGCATGGGGGCGCTGGGTGCGGCGCTTATCGAGCCGGGCAAGGCGGTTTTAACCCATTGCAATACGGGCTCGCTGGCCACCGCAGGTTTCGGCACGGCGCTGGGTGTGATTCGCAGCGCCTATGCCCAGCAACGGATTACGCAGGTGTTCGCCGATGAAACCCGCCCCTGGTTGCAGGGTGCGCGTTTAACGGCCTGGGAATTGCAGCACGATGGCATTCCCGTGACTTTACAATGCGAGGGCGCGGCGGCCAGCCTGTTGCGTAGCGGACAGGTGGGCTGGGTGATTGTCGGCGCGGATCGCATTACGGCCAATGGCGATACGGCGAACAAGATCGGTACGTATGGCCTGGCCATTCTGGCGCGGCATCATGGGGTGAAGTTTATGGTGGTTGCGCCATCGAGTACCTTTGACTTGAGTCTGGAACACGGCGGCATGATCCCGATAGAAACCCGCCCGATGAGTGAAGTCACTTCGCTGGGCGGTATGCCGATCGCCCCCACGGGCGTGGAGGCATGGAACCCGTCTTTTGATGTCACGCCGGCGGATTTGATTGATGCGCTTGTGACTGAGCGCGGCGTGATCCTGAAGCCGACTACGGCAGCGGTGCGGGCGCTGCTGGCAGGCTGAGAGCCTGATTTGCGGAACGTGTCGTAGCGTTCTACACTCACAGAAAGCAATCGTTACCAATATCCTGAATCTCGCCATGAAGCTGCTGCGCCATCTGCTTGTCCTGCTGCTCACCATCGTGCTCCCCGTGCAGGGAATCGCCGGGGTGAGCATGAGCATGTGCAGCATGAACACGGCTTCGCAGTCTGTGACTGGGCTCAATGCTGTTGGAGTGCATGATGCAATGGCTGCGGCCTGTCATCACCATGTCGATGAGGGCATCACCGAAGGCATGGACGACTCCACGCAATGGCCTGATAGCTGCCCGCACTGTTTTGCGCTGGCGCATTTTATTGCCGCGCCCACGCGGGTGTTTTTGCGTGAGCGCGTGCCTGACGATGTGATCGTGCTGCACAGCGCGCATTTTTCTTCGCACATTTCACTGCCGCCGCTGCGCCCCCCGCTCTCCCTCTGAATCTTGATGCGCCGTGTCATGCCTCGAACCGTCGGGGCAGGGTGCGCGGCATTTCCATGATTCAGATTCCGGAGAGCTTTTTTATGAACCGTCGAACAATGCCTGCGGCAGGCTTCGCCTTGCTGTTGTGCCAGCCGTTGAGCCTATGGGCGCAGGATGAGTCTGTTCCTGCCACGGCGATGCCACGCGTCGATCAAGCCGACGCAAAGCTTGCGCCGCTTGAATATCACTCGGTTTTTCTTGACTACATCCCCTTTCAACCCGCCGAGCTTCTGCCCTGGCCCGAAGCCAATGCGCGTGTCGCCGGAGCATCTGGCCATGCTGGACATGGCGCGAGGGCAGCAGATGAACATGCCCAGCATGGCGCAGGAGGTGCGAAATGAGCGCTTTCATGGCTCATGTGCGCATCCCGGCCTTGCTGGCGCTTGCTTTGACCCTGGCAGGTTGCGCGACGCTGCAACCGGATGCGGGGCTGGGCGGCGTGCAGCGCGAGACCAATGCGCGTCTGCTGGCGGGCGAACAGCAGAATCTGCCTAAACAGGGGGAAGATGTCAGCGAGGCAGTGGCCGAATTGCTTGCCAAGCAACCGCTGAGCGCGGAGAGCGCGGTGCGTATCGCGTTGCTGAATAATCCGGCCTTGCGCATGTATTTGTCCGATCTGGGCATTGCCGATGCCGAGCGCGTGCAGGCGGGGCGTCTGCGCAACCCCGGTTTCAGTTATTCACGCACTGAGCAGGGGGCGGAAATCGAAATCGAGCGCCGCTTTGTGTTCGGTATTTTTGATCTGCTGACCATGCCCGCGCGCATGGAGATTGCCGAAGATCAGCTGGAGGCGGTGCGCTTGCGCAGCAGTCAGATGGTGATGGGCATTGCCCTGGAGACGCGCAAGGCATGGGTTGATGCGCTTGCCGCCGAAGAAAGCCTGCGCTACTGGCGTCAGGTCAACGAGGCGGCCAAGGCAAGCGCCGAACTGGCCAGGCGCATGAGCGCGACCGGTAATTGGGGGGCGCGCGAACAGGCGCGCGAGCAGGCGTTTTACGCCGATGCCACGGCGCGGCTGGCCTTGGCGCAGCAGCATGGCGTGGAGACGCGCGAGCGCCTGATTCGTCAAATGGGTCTGTGGGGCGCGCAGACGGCATTCACCTTGCCGGAGCGTCTGCCCGAACTCCCAATCAATGCGCGCACGCAATTTGCTGTCGAGCAGCAGGCCTTGCGCGAGCGCCTGGATGTGCAGCAGGCGCGTCAACAGGCCGTGGCGCTGTCCAAAACCCTGGAGCTGAGCGAGGCGACACGTTTTGGTAATGTTCTGGATGTCGCGGCGCTTAATACCCGCTACAACGAAAACCTGCCAACTAAACGCGGCTATGAAATCGAAATTGTCTTGCCGATTTTCGATCTGGGCGAAGCGCGTATTGCACGCCATGAGGCGGTGTACATGCAGGCGGTGGAAAATCTGCGTGCCACGGCGATCCAGGCGCGCTCCGAAGCGCGCGAAGCCTATCTGCGCTATCGCACCGCTTTCGATTTGGCACACCATTACCGCCATGAAATCGTGCCGCTGCGCCAGCGTATCGCCGAGGAAAACGTGCTGCGCTACAACGGCATGTTGATTGGCGTATTCGAGCTTTTGGCCGATGCGCGCGTGCAGATTCAAGCGGTGATGGGTGCCATCGAGGCGCAACGTGTGTTTTGGCAGGCCGAAGCCGATCTGCGCATGGCGCTTGGCGTTGGCAGTCCCTCATCCAGCAGCATGATGATTGCCACCTCCGCCGCCGCTGAAAATGCAGCGGGCGGTCATTAACCAGACGAGATGAATATCATGAGCTCACGCAGAGATTTTTTGTTCAAGGCAGGTTTTGCGGCACTGGCAGGCGGACTGGTGCATAAAAGCGCGCTGGCGGCGCTGCCCGAGGTTGCGGTGATGGATAAGGCCAGCACGCAAGCCCCTATCGCGTCCCTACAGGGTCGTCCCTACAACCCGGTGGTGACGCTGAACGGCTGGACATTGCCGTTTCGCATGAATCAGGGGGTGAAGGAGTTTCATCTGGTGGCCGAGCCGGTGGTGCGCGAAATCGCCCCCGGCATGAATGCCCGCTTGTGGGGCTACAACGGCCAGAGCCCAGGCCCAACCATCGAAGCGGTCGAGGGCGACCGGGTGCGTCTTTTCGTCACCAATCGTCTGCCCGAAGTCACCACGATTCACTGGCATGGCCAACGCCTGCCCAATGGCATGGACGGCGTAGCGGGCCTGACCCAGCCCGCCATTCCGCCGGGGCAGACCTATGTTTATGAGTTCACCCTGCGGCGCAGCGGCACCTTTATGTACCACCCGCACGCCGACGAGATGACGCAGATGGCAATGGGCATGATGGGCATGTTCATCGTTCACCCGAAGGATGCCGACTTTATGCGCGTGGATCGGGACTTCTGCTTTTTGCTCAATAGCTATGACATCGACCCCGGCAGCTACACTCCGCGCGTCAATACCATGCTGGACTTCAACCTGTGGACGTTCAACAGTCGCGCCTTTCCCGGTATTGACCCGCTGGTATGCCGTCTTGGGGATAGAGTGCGCATCCGCGTCGGCAACCTGACCATGACCAATCACCCCATCCACCTGCACGGCCACGAATTTGAAGTCACCGGCACCGACGGCGGCTGGACGCGCCCAGAATCGCGCTGGCCGGAGGTGACGACGGATATTGCCGTCGGTCAGATGCGCGCCATCGAATTCGATGCAACAGACGAGGGTGACTGGGCGTTTCACTGCCACAAGTCGCACCACACCATGAACGCCATGGGGCATGATGTGCCCACTATGATCGGGGTCGAACAAGGCGGTATTGCTGAAAAAATCAGCAGCCTTATCCCCGATTACATGGTGATGGGCGATAAGGGGATGCACGACATGGCCGCAATGGAAATGCCTCTGCCCGACAACACCTTGCCGATGATGACCGGCTTCGGCCCGTTCGGCCCCATCGGCATGGGCGGCATGTTCACCACGGTGAAAATCCGCAAGGGGCTCGCCCCCGGTAATTACAAAGACCCGGGCGACTACAAACAGCCCAAGGGGACGCGGGCGTATGCCTGGAAAGGACGTATTACCGAGCCGCCTCGTGCCAAAAGTGCTGCCGAGATGCCTGCTGTGACGGTGGTTAAACCTTCCGGTCACGGCAAGCACTGATGCCAAAAATATTGAATCCATTCATAACTTAAGCGGAATCGCTGAATAAATCAGCGCTTCCTTAACCACGAGGAACTGACGATGAAAATATTGATGCAAGCTGCTCTTTTGGCCTTGGCGCTCAGCTTGAACGCTCACGCCGCCGAAAGCTATGCCGATCACGATCACAGCACGCCGCAAGGCTTGCAGCAACACCAGGAACTGTTGCAAAAAGAAGCCGCCAATAGCGCTGCTGCGAGCGAATGGGCAGATGGCGAAGTACGCAAGGTAGACAAATCCGCTGGCAAACTCACCATTAAACACGGCTCCTTGCCCAAGCTTGGCATGGGCGCGATGACCATGGTTTACCGCGTCGCCAAGCCAGCCATGCTCGAACAGGTCAAGGCGGGTGATCGCATCCGCTTTCAGGCAGACTTGATCAACGGCGCATTGACCGTGACCCAACTGGAGCTTGTGCCATGAATGGGTGAGATCGCATAACAGATTGACTGGTGCGTTGTCCGGCTGTGCTATAGTTCACAACTTAAAAATCGAACCAAACGAGTAGCGTTGTACATGGCTGATTTCGCCAAGGAAGTTTTCCCGGTCAATCTTGAAGATGAAATGCGTATCTCCTATATGGACTACGCGATGAGCGTGATCGTCGGGCGCGCCCTGCCGGACGTGCGTGATGGACTCAAACCGGTACACCGTCGCGCCCTTTACGCCATGAGCGAATTGGGTAACGACTGGAACAAGGCGTACAAGAAATCGGCGCGTGTGGTCGGTGATGTGATCGGTAAATACCATCCGCACGGCGACACGGCAGTGTATGACACCATCGTGCGTATGGCGCAGCCGTTTTCCCTGCGCTACATGCTGGTCGATGGTCAGGGTAACTTCGGTTCCGTGGATGGCGACGCTCCGGCGGCCATGCGTTATACCGAAGTGCGCCAGGCGCGTATTGCGCATGAATTGCAAGCGGACATCGACAAGGAAACGGTGGATTTCGTCCCCAACTACGATGGTTCCGAGCGTGAGCCTGCCGTTTTTCCGACGCGTATCCCCAATCTTTTGATTAATGGCTCCGCCGGTATCGCGGTGGGTATGGCGACCAATATCCCGCCGCATAATCTGGGCGAGGTGGTGGATGCCTGTCTTGCTTTGGTGGATGACGAAGATGTTGCCACCGAGCGTTTGCTTGAGCTGGTGCCGGGGCCTGACTTCCCTACCGCCGGGATTATTTTTGGCGGTTCTGGTATTCGTGAAGCCTATCTGACCGGGCGTGGAAGGGTGCAGGTGCGTGCGCGCGCCATCATCGAAACCGATGAGAAAAACGGACGCGAGACGATCATCGTCAACGAGCTGCCTTATCAGGTGAACAAGGCGCGCCTGATTGAGCGTATCGCCGAGCTGGTCAAAGAGAAGAACATCGAAGGTATCTCCGAGCTGCGTGATGAGTCCGACAAGGACGGTATGCGCGTGGTTATCGAGGTCAAGCGCGGCGAAATGGCCGAGGTGTTGCTCAACAACCTCTATCGTCAAACCCAGTTGCAGACCGTCTTTGGCATCAATATGGTCGCCCTGGTGGACGGTCAGCCGCGCACGCTGCCCTTGCGCGACATGCTTGAAGCCTTCCTGCGTCATCGCCGGGATGTGGTCACGCGCCGTACCCTGTATGAGCTGCGCAAGGCGCGTGAGCGTGCACATATTTTGGAAGGCCAGGCGGTGGCGCTGGCGAATATCGACGCAATCATTGCGCTGATTAAGGCTTCGGCCACGCCTGCGGAGGCCAAAGAAGCGCTGCTGGCGCGGCGTTGGCAGTCTGGCGTGGTGAGCGAAATGCTGGCGCGTACTGGTGCTTCGTCTTCGCGTCCGGATGGCTTGGACGCTTCGTTTGGTTTGGCTGAAGATGGCAGCTATCGCATGACGGCGACGCAAGCCCAGGCCATTCTCGATTTGCGCCTGAATCGTCTCACCGGTCTTGAGCAGGACAAGATTGTTGGCGAGTTCGCGGAAATTCTTAAGACTATTGGCGAACTTCTTGAAATTCTTGCTAATCCTGAGCGTATGCGTGCGGTCATTCGTGAAGAGCTGGTGCAGGTGCGTACTCAGTATGCTGACGCGCGTCGTACCGAAATTCAGGCCTCGCGCGCCGATCTGAGCGAAGAAGACCTGATCGCCGAGGAGCAGCGCGTGGTGACCTTGTCCCACGCGGGCTACATCAAAACCCAGTCGCTGTCGGATTATGCCGCACAACACCGTGGCGGGCGCGGGCGCAGTGCGGCCAAGGTCAAGGGTGAGGATGCCATCCAAAAGCTGCTGGTGGCCAGTTCGCATGACATGGTGATGATTTTTACCAGTCGTGGTCGTGTGTATTGGAAGAAGGTGTGGGAGCTGCCCTTGGGCAGCGGTCAGGCGCGCGGTCGCCCGATTGTGAATATCCTGCCGCTGGAAGGAGATGAGCGCATTGAAGCGCTTTTGCCGCTGCGCGATTTTTCCGGCGAATCGTATGTGATGTTCGCTACCCGCAATGGCATTATCAAGAAAACTCCGCTGGCTGAGTATTCTCGTCCACGCCCCAGCGGCATTATCGCCATTGACATTCGCGAGGGGGATCGTCTGATTGGCGCCGCCCTGACCGATGGTTCACAGGATGTGATGCTGTTTACCAATGCGGGCAAAGTGATTCGCTTTGCGGAAACGGATGTGCGCTCCATGGGGCGCAGCGCGTCCGGTGTGATTGGCGTGCGCCTGGCCGAGGAACAGGTGGTGGTCAGTATGATTATCACCCTCGGCGAAAATGCCGCCGAAACCTTGGGTGAGGGTGTGCTAGCGGGGGCGAAGGACAGCAAGGGCGATATTCTGACCGCGTCGGCCAACGGGTATGGCAAGCGCACGCCGCTGGATGATTTTCCGCGCCATAATCGCGGTGGTCAGGGGGTGATCGCCCTGCAAACGACGGAGCGTAATGGTTTGTTGGTGGGCGCTGTTCTGGTGCAGCCGGAAGACGAGCTGATGCTGATTAGCGATCAGGGAACCCTGGTGCGCACGCCAGTGGCTGAAGTTTCGCAAGTCGGGCGCAATACCCAGGGTGTCACCTTGATTCGCTTGGGCAAGGATGAGCATCTGGTACAGATTGAGCGTATTGAAAATGTGGAAGGCGAAGCCGAGGCGGTTGCTTCCGTTGAGTCCAAAGCGGCGGATGATATTGAAAGTCATCTCGATGAATCTAAAGATTAATCATTAAGTTAGAGGGTTGTTCTCATGCCAGGTATTGAAAATCGCGTCTTCAATTTCAGCGCAGGCCCCGCCATGTTGCCCGCCGAAGTGCTGCTGCGCGCGCGCGAGGAAATGCTGAATTGGAAGGGTTCGGGTATGTGCGTGATGGAAATGAGCCATCGCGGCAAGGAGTATGTGTCCATTGCCGAAAAGGCCGAGGCGGATTTTCGTGCCTTGATGGGTGTGCCTGACAACTACAAAGTACTGTTCCTGCAAGGCGGTGCCTCCAGTCAGTTCAGCATGGTTCCGCTTAACCTGTTGCGCGGCAAAACCAGTGCGGATTATCTGAACACCGGTCACTGGTCGGAAAAGGCTGTGGCTGAGGCCAAGCGTTATTGCAAGGTGAATATCGTGGCCGATACCAAGGGCAGCAAGTACACCACGCTGCCCGATGCAAGCGAGCTCAGCTTTAATGCGGATGCCGCTTATGTGCATTACACGCCGAATGAAACCATTGCCGGCGTGGAGTTTGGCTATATTCCCGACACAGGTGATATTCCCCTGGTTGCGGATATGTCCTCCACCATCATGTCGCGTCCGCTGGATGTTGCTAAATTCGGCGTGATCTATGCTGGTGCGCAGAAAAATATCGGCCCTGCCGGTCTGACGATTGCCATCGTGCGTGAAGACCTGATCGGTCACGCCCAAGCCGGTACGCCTGTGATGTTCGACTACAAAACCCATGCCGATAACGGCTCCATGTACAACACGCCGCCGACCTATGCCTGGTACATCGCCGGTCTGGTGTTCGAGCATTTGCTGGAAATGGGCGGTCTGGCCGCAATGGAGGCGATCAATCAGCGCAAGGCGCACAAGCTCTATGCGGCGATTGATAACTCACCGTTCTACTCCAACCCGGTGGATGTGAAGTGCCGTTCGTGGATGAATGTGCCTTTCCTGCTGGCGAACAGCGATCTGGACAAAACCTTCCTCAAGGAGGCCGAAGCGGCTGGCCTGACCAGTCTGGCGGGTCACCGCTCGGTGGGCGGTATGCGTGCCAGCATCTACAACGCCATGCCGGAAGAAGGCGTAGATACCCTGATTGCCTTCATGAATGATTTTGCCCAGCGTAACGCTTAATAACTTATTAAAAATCGAGGAGTTAGACGATGTTCAAGATTCTTACCCTGAATAATATCGCGGCCGTCGGCCTGGATCGTTTGCCACGCGACAAGTACGAAGTCGCCTCTGAGTTTCAAACCCCGGATGCGGTGCTGGTGCGCTCGGCCAAGATGCACGATCTGCCGGTTCCGGAAAGCCTGAAGGCCATTGGTCGTGCCGGTGCCGGTGTGAACAATATCCCGGTCAAGGAGATGAGCGAGAAGGGCATTGTGGTGTTCAATGCGCCGGGTGCGAATGCCAATGCGGTCAAGGAGCTGGTGGTGGCGGGTATGTTGCTTGCGGCGCGCAACATTCCGCAGGCGTGGAAATTCGCCACTGGACTGGAAGGTGATGACACCTTCCTGCACAAGGCGGTTGAAGATGGCAAAAAGAACTTCGTCGGTTTTGAACTGCCCGGTCGTACCTTGGGTGTGATCGGTCTGGGCGCGATTGGTGTGCGCGTGGCGAACGCGGCGCGTGCCTTGGGTATGAAAGTCGTCGGTTTTGACCCGGGCATTACCGTTGAGCGCGCATGGGAGCTGTCTGCGGATGTGCAGCAGGCGAGCAGTGTGGACGAGCTGTTGGCGCGCGCTGATTTTGTGACCTTCCATGTGCCCTTGATTGAGGCTACCCGTAACCTGATTAACGCCGAACGCCTTAAGTTCATGAAAGATAATGTCGTGGTCTTGAACTTCGCGCGCGAAGGCGTGGTGGATGAGGCGGCGATGGTTGAGGCGCTCAACTCTGGCAAGGCTCATGCCTATGTGTCTGATTTTCCGGTCAACGCGACCAAGAATCACCCGCGCTGCATTACCCTGCCGCACCTTGGCGCCTCCACCGGCGAAGCTGAAGACAACTGTGCCATCATGGTGGTCGATCAGGTGCGCGATTTCCTGGAAAATGGCAACATCCTCAACTCGGTGAACTTCCCGGAAATCAGGTTGGCACGCAAAGGCGACCACCGCCTGGCAATTGCCAACAAGAACCTGCCGGATATGGTTGGGCAAATGTCACACGTTCTTGGCAGCCATAAGGTGAACATCGTGCACATGGTCAACGATTCGCGTGGTGATGTGGCCTACACCTTGATTGATATTGAGGGCGAGATGCCGACCGATGCCGCCGATGCTATTCGTAGCATCAACGGCGTATTGAATGTGCGTGTGATTTAAGGACGGGAGTTGGGCATGGACGAAGGCGGGCAGCCTGTTTTGCGGCTTGAAGATGTAAGAGAGCGTATCGATCAGGTCGATCAAAAATTGCTTGCCTTGTTGTCCGAGCGCGCGAATCTCGCCCATGCCGTCGGTGAAATCAAGCGCGCCGAAGGCCATGCCGAAGCCCGGTTCTATCGTCCGGAGCGGGAGGCGCAGGTGTTGCGCCGCATCCAGGCGCTGAATGTCGGCCCCCTGGATGATGTCAGCGTCGCCTGGCTGTTCCGTGAAATCATGTCCGCCTGTCTGGCGCTTGAGCAACCTATGCGCGTGGCCTACCTTGGTCCCGCCGGGACGTTCAGCCAACTGGCGGCCTTGCGCCAATTCGGTCATGCGGCTGAATTGGTGCCCTGTTTAACCATTGCTGAAGTTTTCCGTGAGCTTGCTTCAGCAAATGTGTCTTATGGTATTGCGCCGGTGGAAAATTCGACCGAGGGCGGCGTTTCGCAGACCCAGGATGCCTTGCTGGCGCATGATCTGTCGATCTGTGGCGAAGTCGCCCTGCGCATTCACCACCAACTGCTTTCCAATGCCGCTGAGCTGAATGCGGTGCAGCGTGTGTATGGTCACGCGCAATCCTTGGCGCAATGCCGTCACTGGCTGGATGCACATCTGCCCAAAGCCGAGCGTGTACCGGTCAGCAGTAATGCTGAAGGCGCACGCCTTGCGGCAGAAAATGCAACGATGGCGGCGATTGCCCCTGAGGTTGCGGCAGAGCTTTACCAGCTCAATATTCTTGCGGCGAATATCGAGGATGAAGCGCACAACACCACGCGTTTTGTCGTTTTGGGTACGCAGGATGCGGGGATGAGCGGTGTGGATAAAACCTCCCTGGTGCTTTCAACCGCGAACACACCAGGGGCGCTTTACCACTTGCTCAAGCCGTTTGCCGAGCGCGGCATCAGTTTGACGCGGATTGAATCGCGCCCTGCGCGCACGGCGGCATGGGACTATGTGTTTTTTGTCGATGTCGATGGTCACCGCGCTGATCCGCTCGTCGCCGCAGCTTTGGCGGAGCTTGAACAGCAAGCGGCATGGTTGCGGGTGCTTGGCTCTTATCCCAAGGCGGTATTGAAGACATGAGTATGAGTAGCAATCCCTGGCTGGCATCGGCCTGTGCGCAAGTCGCCGGTTTAGCGCCCTATATTCCCGGTAAACCCTTGGATGAACTGGAGCGCGAGCTTGGGATCAGCGGGGCGATCAAGCTTGCCTCCAACGAAAATCCGCTTGGGCCTTCGCCGCGAGCGCTGGAGGTGATGCGCGAGCGGGCAGGGAGCGTGCATCTCTACCCGGATGGCAACGGCTACAAACTCAAGCAGGCGTTGGCCAACAAGTTGGGCGTAAGCCTGGACTCCATCACCCTGGGCAATGGTTCCAACGATGTACTTGATCTGATTGCGCGTGCCTTTTTGGGGACAGGGCGCGGCGCAGTGTTTTCCGAATACGCTTTTGCGGTGTATGCCATCAGTACGCAAGCCGTCGGCGGAATTGCGCAAATCGCCAAAGCCTTGCCCGCGACGCATCCGCAACAGCCCTATGGTCATGATCTGAGTGCGTTGCGTGCCGCCGTCAATGAACAGACGCGCGTGGTTTTTCTTGCCAATCCGAATAATCCGACCGGTACCTGGGTGGAAAAAGAGGCGCTGTACGCCTTTATCGCTTCCCTGCCAGCGGATGTGCTGGTGGTGGTGGATGAGGCCTATATCGAGTTTGTTGACGATGAGCTGGACTTTCCCAATGCGCTGGCCTGGCTGGGCGAGTTCCCCAACCTTGTGGTCACGCGCACTTTTTCCAAAATTCACGGGCTGGCGGGCTTGCGGGTCGGTTATGCCCTGTCGCATCCGCACGTCGCCGAGGTGCTGAACCGCGTGCGCCAGCCATTTAACGTTAATTTACTGGCGCTTGAGGCGGCGTGCGCGGCGCTGGATGACGATGAGCATGTGCGTCGCACGCGCGAACTGAATCGCAGGGGCTTGCTACAGGTGCGTACCGGTCTGGCGGCGTTGGGACTGAGTGCCTTGCCGAGTATGGGTAATTTTCTTTGCGTGGATATGCAGCGCCCGGCACACCACGTCTACGATGCTCTGTTGCGTCATGGCGTGATTACCCGCCCGGTCGGTGGTTATGGCCTGCCCAGGCATTTGCGGGTCAGTATCGGTACTGAAGCGGAAAATCAACGTTTTCTGGCGGCATTGCGGCTAGTGATGGACGTTGCGTTGTGAGTGTCGCCATCGAACGGTTGTGCATGATCGGCAGCGGTCTCATTGGCGGCTCACTGGCCTTGGCTTTGAAGCGCGCGGGTGCGGTGGGGGAGGTGGTGGGCTGCGGGCGCAATACGGCAACGCTTAAGCGCGCACAGTCTCTCGGCATCATCGACCGTTATGAGGATGATATGCAGCAAGCGGTACATGCTGCGGACATGGTGGTATTGGCCGTGCCCATGCTGGCCATGCGCGAGGTGCTGGAGCGCATTCAACCCGCTTTATCCCCCGAGACGGCGGTGACCGATGTCGGCAGCGCCAAGCAATCGGTGATTGCCGATGCGCGTGCGGTTTTGGGCGAAAAACTGGGGCAGTTTATTCCCGCTCATCCCATAGCCGGTACGGAAAAAAGCGGTCCTGAGGCCGCCTTTGCCGAGCTATTTGAACAACGTCGCGTGATTGTCACCCCGCTGGCTGAAAACAGTGCAGCGGATGTTGCCCGCGTGGTGAACATGTGGCAGCTCACCGGGGCGACGGTTGAGTGCATGAGTGCAGCGCATCACGATCATGTGCTCGCGGGAACAAGTCATTTGCCGCATCTGCTGGCTTTTACCTTGGTGGATAGCCTGGCGCGCATGGATGAGCGACAAGAAATTTTTCGCTATGCCGCCGGAGGTTTTCGTGACTTTACGCGCATTGCCGCCAGCGACCCGACCATGTGGCGCGATATTGCGCTGGCCAATCGTGACGAGATTTTGAGCATGTTGCAGCGCTACCAAGAGGAATTGGCTGCATTGCAGGCTGATGTGCAGCATGAGGATGCCGATGCTCTGTTTGCGCGTTTCAGCCGGGCGCAAAAGGCGCGGGAAGGTTTGTTTCTTTAATTTTTTAGCCACCGTACAGCGCGTCGGGTTTGATTCTGTGCGTTCTGTAGCGATAAGGTATTTCAATCAAGGCGTAACCATGCACTCCAATCTTCAGTTTATTTTGCAACCCGGTGGCTCGTTGAGCGGAAAAATGCGTGTGCCGGGCGACAAGTCCATTTCGCATCGTTCGATCATGCTGGGGGCATTGGCCGAAGGCGTGACCGAGGTTTCCGGCTTCTTGCAGGGCGAGGATAGCCTCAACACTCTGCGCTGCTTCCGTCGCATGGGCGTGCAGATTGAAGGCCCGGAAACCCTGGGCGCAGGGCGGGTGCGCATTCACGGAGTGGGGCTGCATGGCCTGAAACAGCCGGACGGCGTGCTGTGGCTGGGCAATTCGGGAACCTCCATGCGCCTGATGTCTGGCATTATCGCCGGGCAGGATTTCGATGCGGTGATGGAAGGCGACGCATCGCTTTCCCGCCGTCCAATGCGCCGCGTCACCGAGCCGCTGGCTTTGATGGGGGCGAAAATCGACACGCAGGATGGCGGTCGTCCCCCGCTGCGCGTGCATGGCGGCAGCGCCTTGCAGGGGATTCGCTATGTGATGCCGATGGCCAGCGCCCAGGTCAAATCATGCGTGTTGCTGGCGGGCTTGTATGCCAGCGGGGAAACCTGCGTCACCGAGCCTGCGCCCACCCGTGACCACACCGAACGCATGTTGCAGGGGTTTGGCTACCCGGTGCGTCGTCAAGCGGGTGAGGGCGGGGTGAGCACTGTTTGTCTGCATGGCGGCGGCAAGCTGACGGCCACGGCGATTGACGTACCGGCAGACATCTCTTCGGCGGCGTTCTTTCTGGTCGCGGCCAGTATTGCGCCGGGTTCGGATCTGTTGCTGGAGCATGTCGGCGTGAACCCGACCCGTACCGGGGTGATCGATATTCTGCGTTTGATGGGGGCGAATATCGAGGTATTGAATGCGCGGGTCGTCGGCGGCGAGCCGGTGGCCGATCTGCGTGTACGCAGCGCTGATCTCCAGGGGATCGCCATTCCTGAGCACTTGGTGCCGCTGGCGATTGATGAATTCCCGGTGCTGTTTATTGCCGCAGCCTGTGCGCAGGGTGAAACCGTGCTCACCGGCGCTGAAGAATTGCGGGTGAAGGAGTCGGATCGTATTCAGGTCATGGCGGACGGCTTGCAGGCGCTGGGGGTGGATGCCCAGCCCACGGCGGATGGTATGGTGATTCGTGGCGGAGTCATGTCCGGCGGTGAAATGACCACCCACGGCGACCATCGTATCGCCATGTCGTTTGCTGTAGCGGCCTTGCGCGCTTCCGGTGAGATTCGTATCCATGACTGCGAAAACGTGAACACCTCCTTCCCCGGTTTTGTTGAGCTGGCGAGCCATGCGGGTTTGCGCATCCGCGCCGAGCAGGTCGCAGTCCATGGGTGAGAGCATGAGTGTTCCGATTCTAACGCTTGATGGGCCAAGCGGATCAGGCAAGGGGACGATTGCACGTCTTTTGGCACAGCGCCTGGGCTGGCGCTTGCTTGATTCAGGTGCGCTGTATCGCCTTACTGCGCTGGCAGCGCAACGTCGCGGCATTGATCTTGCCGATGCCGATGCGGTAGCGAATGTCGCGGCGCACCTGGATGTGCGTTTTGTGGGTGAAGATGAAACGCGCGTGTTGCTGGAAGAAGATGACATCTCCTTGCTGATCCGTAGCGAACAGGCCGGGGAAGCCGCTTCCATTGTTGCGGCGCATCCGGCAGTGCGTGCGGCCTTGCTGGAGTTTCAGCGGCGTTTTGCCCAGGCACCCGGGTTGATTGCGGACGGTCGAGACATGGGAACCGTCGTGTTTCCTCATGCCCCAATCAAGATTTATCTGGATGCCAGCGCCGAAATTCGCGGTGAGAGGCGTTATAAGCAGTTGAATGAAAAGGGACTTGATGCTAACTTAGCGCAGATTATTGATGACATCCGTCGTCGTGATGAGCGTGACATGCAGCGTGCAGTCGCCCCGCTCAAGGCCGCCGATGATGCGCATCGCATTGATACGAGTTGTATGACAGTGGAGCAAGTTGTGGCCGAGTGTTTCGCCCTTTTGGGTAAATAGCGGTTCATGGCCCATGACACGGCCCCGCGCACAGGCAGGTGCGCGGGTTTTTTTATTTGACCCTACGGTCACGGATATTCACGTAGGCGAAACCCTGGAAACCCCTTAACCCATCATGATTGAAAGTTTTGCCCAACTCTTCGAGGAAAGCCTCAAATCCACCCAGATGCAGACTGGCTCGATCGTTCAAGGAACGGTCGTCTCCGTCAGCCCTGATTTCGTTGTTGTTAACGTTGGTCTGAAAACCGAAGGCTCGATTCCTACCGAGCAATTCCGCGAAGACAACGGCGATTTGCTGGTTCAAGTCGGTGACATTATCGAAGTCGCCATCGACTCCCTCGAAGATGGATTTGGTGAAACCCGCCTTTCACGCGAAAAAGCCAAGAAGGCGCAGGCCTGGATCAAGCTCGACAAGGCCTTTGCGGATAATGCCGTGATTGTTGGCCGCGTGAGTGGCAAGGTCAAAGGCGGTTTCACGGTGGATATCGGTGAAATTCGTGCCTTCCTGCCAGGCTCTTTGGTCGATGTGCGTCCTGTACGCGACACCACCTTCATCGAAGGCAAAGATATTGAAGTCAAGCTGATTAAGCTGGATCAAAAGCGCAACAACGTGGTTGTCTCGCGCAAGGCTGTGGTCGAACAAGAATACAGCGCAGAGCGTGAAGCCCTGTTGGACGGTCTGGAAGAAGGCCAGATGGTCAAGGGCTTCGTCAAGAACCTGACCGATTACGGCGCATTCATTGATCTGGGCGGCATTGACGGCTTGTTGCACATCACCGATATGGCGTGGAAACGTGTCAAGCATCCATCGGAAGTAGTGAATATCAACGACGAAATCGAAGTGCGCGTATTGAAGTTCGACCGTGAGCGCAATCGCGTCTCCCTCGGTTTGAAACAAACCGGCTCTGATCCCTGGTCGGATCTGGTGCGTCGCAAGCCGATTGGCACCCGTGTATTCGGTAAAGTCAGTAATATCACCGATTATGGCTGCTTTGTTGAAATTGAAGACGGTATCGAAGGTCTGGTACACGTTTCCGAAATGGACTGGACCAACAAGAACGTCAATCCAGGCAAGGTTGTTGCGCTGGGTGACGAAGTTGAAGTCATGCTGCTGGACATCGACGAAGAGCGTCGCCGTATTTCCCTGGGTATGAAGCAGTGCAAGGCGAATCCTTGGGATGAATATGCGTCAACCCATCAGAAGGGCGAGCGTGTGGTTGGTCAGGTCAAGTCCATCACTGATTTCGGTGTGTTCATTGGCCTGGACGGCGGCATTGACGGCCTGATCCACCTCTCTGACATCTCCTGGAATGAGCCGGGCGAAGAAGCTGTACGTCGTTTCAAGAAGGGTGATGAAGTTGAGGCGGTGATTATCGCCATCGATTCTGAGCGTGAGCGTATCTCCCTGGGCTTGAAGCAACTGGATCATGATCCGTTTACCACCTTTGTTGCCGATCATCCGAAGGGCAGTATCGTGACCGGTACTGTCCTGGAAGTGGATGCCAAGGGTGCCACCGTGCAGCTCGCGGATAGCGTTGAAGGCTATTTGCGCGCCTCTGACATCTCACGTGATCGCGTTGAAGATGCGCGCAATCTGCTGAAGGTTGGTGATGAAATCGAAGCCAAGTTTGTGGGTGTCGATCGCAAGAGCCGTGCGATTTCCCTGTCGATCAAGGCCAAGGATAGCCAGGAAGAAGCCGAAGTGATGAGCGAATACAGTCGTTCGAGCGCGCCTTCCACGCCGACCTTGGGCGACTTGCTCAAGGAACAGATGAATCGCAGCGAGTAATCGCCGTTCGATGTCTTGGTGCGTCCATCCTTATCGTTGGGCGCATTTATTAGCCTCATTCCAAGACGACAGGATATGACCAAGTCTGAATTAATCGAGCAGCTTGCCCAAAAGCAGGAGCATCTGCCCGCGCGTGACGTTGAGCTCGCCGTCAAGACGATTCTTGAACTGATGAGTGATGCGCTGGCGATGGGGGAACGTGTGGAAGTACGCGGCTTCGGCAGCTTTACCTTGCACTTTCGTCAATCACGTCAGGGGCGTAATCCCAAAACGGGAGAGCAGGTCATCTTGCCAGGTCGGCATGTGCCTCACTTTAAACCCGGCAAGGAGTTGCGTCTGATGGTGAACGAAGGCAAGCCGGAGTCCACATAGTCCATGTGTTTTGCCTTCAAACCCCCCATTTTGGGGGTTTTTTTATGCAGTAAATAGGACTTGCGCAGATTTAAGGTTTTCGCCCCCTCCCCCTTGATGGGGGAGGGTTGGGGAGAGGGTGGGGAAATGTGGCATAAGCCTATGTTTTAGCGAGCGTTGTCGCCCCCTCTCCCTAACCCTCTCCCGTGAGGGGAGAGGGAGCTAAATCCATGCTTTTCGTAAGTCCTAAGTAAATATTTTTATCTCGTGCTTTAACACGATACGATTTGGAGAAGGAAAATATTGATGCGGCACGCATATATCCTGAAGCGCAGGAGCGGGCTTGCCCGTGAAAAAGCGTATATTGATGGCTTCGCGGGCAAGCCCGCTCCTACCGTCCATTCACGGTTCATTCAGGCAAGGATCAATAACAATGGACAAAGGGTATTGCAAAGTCACGCGTGACGCTTGGGGTCTATCCATTGAAGGAAGCATGACCTTGCAATCCATGCCGCAAGTGCTTGCGCAAATCAAGACCTTATCCGGGGAAACGGCACCTGAGGCGCTGGATTTAAGCCGGGTGAGTGTGTGTGACAGCTCCGCCGTGGCGCTCGTCCTTGAATTGCAACGTCATGGTTTGCAGCGTGTGTTACATGCGCCCGCTACATTTGTGGCGATTGCCGATGCGTGTCAGCTGGGTGCGCTTTTCCCTCATTTAGCGCAAAATCAGGACGCTACGTAAGCCGTTCGGCTTGTTTGCGCCTGTGCGAAGTTAACAAATATGAGATTTCATGAATAAGTTATTGATTCAAGGTGGAACCCCACTGCGAGGTGAGGTGCGTATCTCGGGTGCCAAAAATGCCATTCTGCCGATTATGGCCGGTGCCCTGTTGGCCGATGCACCGGTCATTCTGGAAAACGTGCCTCATTTGATGGACGTGACCACCATGATGGAGTTGCTCGGAGGGATGGGGGTACAGCTGACCTTGGGTGATCGCATGAGCATCCACATTGATCCGCGTACCGCCAACAATTTTTCTGCGCCCTATGATCTGGTGCGCACCATGCGTGCTTCAATTTTGGTGTTAGGACCGTTGCTGGCGCGTTTTGGTCAGGCGGATGTTTCTCTGCCCGGGGGCTGTGCGATTGGATCGAGGCCGGTCGATGTGCATCTCAAGGGTCTGGAAGCCATGGGGGCGGAGATTCGGGTCGAAGCAGGCTTTATCCGTGCGCGCGCCAATCGACTCAAGGGTACGCATATTGTCATGGATATGGTGACTGTGACCGGTACAGAAAATCTGATGATGGCGGCGTGTCTGGCAGAGGGGATTACCGTGCTGGAAAACGCTGCGCGCGAGCCCGAGATTGTCGATCTTGCCAGGTTTCTGACAGCCATGGGCGCGCGTATTGAGGGGGCAGGCACGACCACCATGACGATCGAAGGTGTTGAGCGTCTTGGTGCGTGTACGCATCGTGTCCTGCCTGATCGTATTGAAACAGGAACTTTTCTGGTCGCTGTAGCGATGACCGGCGGTCAGCTCAGAGTGAAGGATGCTGACCCTTCGGCGCTGGATGCGGTTTTGGCCAAGTTGCGCGAAGCCGGGGCGAACATCGAAGTGGGTGATGACTGGATTGAGCTGGATATGCAGGGAAAACGCCCCAGGGCGGTGGACATTCGTACCGCACCCCATCCGGGTTTCCCTACGGATATGCAGGCGCAGTTCGTGGCCATGAACAGTATTGCAGAGGGTACTGCAACCGTGGTCGAAACGATTTTTGAAAATCGCTTCATGCACGTACATGAGTTGTTGCGCATGGGGACGAACATCCAGCTTGAAGGGAATACCTTGATTGTGCGTGGGGTCGAGAAACTCTCCGGCGCGCCTGTGATGGCGACCGATCTGCGCGCCTCGGCCAGTCTGATTCTTGCCGGACTGGTCGCTGAGGGCGAAACCGAGGTCAGTCGTATCTACCATATTGATCGTGGTTACGATGCGATTGAGGAAAAACTGGCCAAACTCGGCGCCAATATCCGCCGTGTTCCCGCTTGAGGATGCAGAATGCTTGATAATTTGACGATAGGCCTTTCCAAAGGTCGAATTTATAAAGAAACCTTACCCTTGCTCGCGGCGGCGGGTATTGTTCCGAGCGAAGACCCTGAAACCAGCCGCAAGCTGATTCTGGATACCAACGTGCCGGGCGTGCGCGTGGTTCTGCTGCGTGCCTCCGATGTGCCGACCTATGTCGAGTATGGTGCGGCGGATGTCGGCGTGGCGGGCAAGGATGTGTTGATGGAGCACGGTGGGGATGGACTGTACGAACCGCTGGACTTGCAGATTGCACGCTGCCGCCTGATGGTGGCGGGCAAGCCGGGGGCGCTCGAAGGGCGGCATCGCTTGCGTATCGCGACCAAGTACGTTGAAAGCGCTCGCGCCCATTTCGCCCGTCAGGGGCGCCAGGTTGAGGTGGTCAAACTGTATGGCTCAATGGAACTGGCACCGTTGGTGGGTTTGGGCGACTGCATCGTGGATGTGGTTGATACCGGCAATACCCTGCGCGCCAATGGCCTGGAGCCGCTGGAGCATATTGCTGACATCAGCTCGCGCCTGATCGTGAATCGCACTGCGATGAAAATGAAATCGGCACGGCTGCGCGAGTTTATTGACAATATTGGCCGCGCTGTCGAAGCGCGTGGGTAAGCTTCTGGATCATACGCAATGTCTGAATTTAGCTTCCTCTCCCCTGGCGGGAGGGGGCTGGGGAGAGGGGGCAGCTAGAACCCAAGATCGTGCCAGTTTTCCCCACTCTCTTCCCAACAGCCCCCTCGGCACGGCCTTCCCCCCATCAAGGGGGAGAATACATAGCCCTAAAGTTTGGGTTTTACCCCCTCCGTATTCTCTGTGACCTCTGTGGCTAAAAAATAAATTATGAATATCCAAAGACTCTCGACTTTTGAAGCTGACTTCCAAACCCGACTCAAGGCGCTGCTGGAATGGGAGTCTGTCTCTGACGACCAGGTGTTTGCTATCGTGCAGGGTATCTTGACGGATGTGCGCACGCGTGGCGATGCCGCCGTGTTGGACTACACCGCGCGCTTCGATCATTTCGCCGCCGCCTCGATGGCCGAGCTGGAAGTCCCCAAAGTGCGCGTGGACGAGGCGCTGGGACGCATTCCCGCCGCCCAACGCAGCGCCTTGGAACAGGCCGCCGAACGCATTCGTCGCTATGCCGAACATCAAAAAATGGAATCCTGGAGCTACCGCGAAGCGGATGGCACTCTGCTTGGTCAGCAAGTCACCCCGCTGGATCGCGTCGGCCTGTATGTGCCGGGCGGCAAGGCGGCCTATCCGTCCTCCGTGCTGATGAACGCCATCCCGGCCAAGGTGGCGGGCGTGGACGAGCTGATTGTCGTGGTGCCTGCGCCGCATGGCGAGCTGAATGATTTGGTGCTGGCCGCCTGCCGTATTGCCGGCGCGGATCGCGTCTTCACCATCGGCGGCGCGCAGGCCGTGGCCGCACTGGCCTACGGCACCCAGACCATCCCACAGGTAGACAAGATCACAGGCCCCGGCAACATCTTTGTCGCCACCGCCAAGCGCATGGTGTTCGGCACGGTCGGTATCGACATGATTGCCGGGCCGTCGGAAATCGTGGTGCTGTGTGACGGTCAGACTGACCCGGACTGGATTGCCATGGATCTGTTTTCGCAGGCTGAACATGATGAACAGGCGCAGTCCATTTTGATTTCCCCGGATGCGGCTTTTTTGCAAGCCGTGTCGGAGGCTTGTGACCGCTTGGTGGAGGCGATGCCGCGCGGTGCAATCATCCGCCAGTCGATGGAAGGACGCGGCGCGCTGATTCATGTGCGTGATCTGGATGAAGCGGCTGAGGTCATCAACTTCATTGCCCCGGAACATCTGGAGCTTTCGCTGGACGATGCCGAAGCTTTTGCTGCCAAAATTCGCCATGCGGG
The DNA here is from genome assembly GCA_964618025.1 of uncultured Halothiobacillus sp. Taxonomy (GTDB): domain Bacteria; phylum Pseudomonadota; class Gammaproteobacteria; order Halothiobacillales; family Halothiobacillaceae; genus Thiofaba. The sequence continues at coordinate 62,819 of CAZTYJ010000002.1, forward strand.
AGCCATCTTTATGGGGCGCTACACTGCCGAGGCGCTGGGTGATTACTGCGCCGGGCCGAATCATGTTTTGCCCACCTCGCGCACCGCGCGCTTTTCCTCGCCGCTAGGCGTGTACGATTTCCAGAAACGCTCCAGCCTGATTGCTTGTTCCGCACAGGGCGCGTCAGAACTGGGCAAGATTGCGCGGGTTTTGGCGGAAGGCGAGGGCTTGTTCGCCCACGCGGCTTCGGCGGCGTATCGGGTCAAGGATTGACGTACCATGCTGTGCGGCTGGACATCTGTGCCGATGGCCGATTATTTTCGGGAAAACGTGCTTATCAAGCGTCCGTACATCCAGCCGGATTGGTGTCTAACCGCGCTGCGAACAGCCGCCAAGCGAGAGGTTCAGCCTGAGGATGAGCGCATTCGTCACAGGGTTTACATCGAACAGCTTGGCAAGTTTTTACGGGTGCTGTCTCTTGAAGATGGAGTAACCTTGCACAATGCCTTCCCTGACCGGAGATTTCGCCGATGAAGCTTTCTTATGATGCCGCTACGGACTCGCTCTATATCCACCTATCTGAGCGTGTTTCCGTGGATTCGGACGAGGTTGTTGAAGGTGTTGTACTGGACTATGCCGAAGATGGCTCCCTGGTAGGCATTGATCTGCAACATGCCAGCAAAAAGGTGGAAATGGACAGCCTTACCTTGCGACATCTTCCCTTGCGTGAAATGCAGGCGGCTTGAAGCAAGCCTTCGGCGCAATAGCAAAGCGTATTGCGCCGAAGGAATTTGAACCATGCGTGTAACCCTTTCGGCAGGTTAATTCGAGTGCCGTACCCGTCAGGGTGTCCGGCATGGATGCTGGAAGGGTACGAGAACAGGATGAGCTGCGCTAACCCGCCCTACGGGGTGTTTTGAATCTGAGTAATCAAATGAGCCGTTTCTGGAGTCCTTTAGTATCCCGCCTTTCGCCCTATGTGCCGGGCGAGCAGCCGAAGATTGCCAATCTCACCAAGCTAAATACCAATGAAAACCCTTATGGCCCATCACCAAGGGTATTGGAGGCGATTCGCGCCGAGGTGAGCGATAGCCTGCGCCTGTATCCTGACCCGGAGGCTTTTGCGCTCAAGCAGGCGATTGCCGATTATCATGGTTTACAGACCGATCAGGTCTTCGTCGGTAATGGTTCGGACGAGGTGCTGGCCTTTATCTTCCAAGCGCTGTTCAAACACGCGCAGCCGCTGCTGTTCCCGGATGTGACCTACAGTTTCTATCCGGTGTATTGCGGCCTGTACGAGATCGACTACCAGACCATCCTGCTGGCGGACGATTTTTCCATCCGCATCGCCGATTACGCTAAACCCAACGGCGGTATCATCTTCCCTAATCCGAATGCGCCCACTGGTCGCGCCTTGCCTTTGGCGGATATTGAAAGCCTGCTCAAACTTAATACCGATTCCGTGGTGGTGGTGGACGAGGCTTATGTGGATTTTGGCGGCGAGAGCGCCATTGCGTTGGTGAATCGTTATCCCAATCTTTTGGTGACGCAAACCCTGTCCAAATCACGTTCGCTGGCTGGGTTGCGTGTCGGTTTTGCCGTGGGTCATGCGGATTTGATTGAGGCGCTGACTCGGGTGAAGGATAGTTTCAACTCCTATCCCTTGGATCGTCTTGCTATCGTTGGTGCGACGGCATCTTTCGCCGATGAGGACTATTTCCAACGCACCCGCCGGGCGGTAATGGAAGAGCGCGAAGCCTTGGTGACGAAAATGGCAAAGCTGGGTTTTGAGACCATTCCTTCGGCGGCGAACTTCATTTTCAGCCGCCATCCCGCACATGATGCCGCGCAAATCGTCGCCGGTTTGCGCTCACATGGCGTGATCGTGCGCCATTTCAACAAGCCGCGCATTGAGCAGTATTTACGCATTACCGTCGGCACGCCGCAACAGAATCAGGCACTACTCGACGCGCTTGCACAAGTGTTCGGTGTCGCATGATGCAGCTTGTGCATGAGATTGCACCATTGCGCGCGGCCTTGCGCAAACTGCGTAGTCGTGGAGCAGGGCGCATGGCTTTTGTGCCGACCATGGGCGCGTTGCACGCGGGGCATTTGGCGCTGCTGAAAACGGCGCGCCAGCATGCCGATGCGGTGGTGGTGAGTATTTTTGTCAATCCGCTGCAATTCGGCGCGGGTGAGGATTTCAGCCGCTACCCGCGCGATACGGCGCGCGATGCCGCCTTGTTGCAGTCGGTGGGCGCTGATCTTTTGTTTTTGCCGAGCGAGGCCATGCTGTTTCCAAACGGCCAGGCGGCACAGACCCGCGTGGCCGTGCCTGAGCTGTCGGATCTGCTGTGCGGCGCGGTGCGGCCAGGACATTTTGTCGGCGTGACCACCATTGTCGCCAAGCTGTTTAATCTGTTGCAGCCGGACGTGGCGGTGTTTGGTGAGAAGGATTTTCAACAACTGACGATCATCCGGCGCATGGTGGCGGACTTGAATTTCAATCTTGAGGTTGTCGGTCAACCCACTGAGCGTGAGGCCGATGGTCTGGCCATGAGTTCGCGCAATGCGTATCTGAGTGCCGAGGAGCGCGCCCGTGCGCCCTTGCTGTACAGCACGCTCAAGCTTATGGCCGAACAAATCCATCTTGGGCGCACGGATTTTGAGCGTCTGGAAGCCGAGGGGCGCGCCTCGTTGCTGGCATCGGGTTTAGTGCCGGATTATGTGGCGATACGCCGTGTGGAGGATTTGGGCACGCCAGTTTCTCCTTTGGATGCGTTAGTGATTTTAGTCGCGGCGCGTATGGGGCAAACCCGCTTGATTGACAATATCCGGGTGTAGCTTATGCAGGCTGTTGAGCTGGTAGGCTCTCTCGCGGCTTTTTTCACCACGATTGCCTTTGTGCCGCAGGTGATTCAGACATGGAAAAGTAAACATGCGCGTGATTTATCACTGGGTATGTTCTCGCTGTTTACCACCGGCGTGGTGCTGTGGCTGATGTATGGCCTGCTGATCGGTTCCTGGCCGATTATCGTCGCCAATACCATTACAGCAATGCTGGCCAGGACGATTCTGTATTTCAAACTGCGCTTTGGCTAGCACCGTGGAACTGACCCACATCACCGAAGTACAGCAGCTTGCCATAGCGTCCAGTATCGCGGAATGCGCCCAACAGATCGTTCCTGTCCGTTGGAGCCATGCCGGTCTTTGCTTTGTTGGGACGGTTTTACGTAAGTCCTGCTAATATCGCGGTCTGATTTTTCTGCTTAAGGTTTGCTGTTGTGACCATGCATCTGACCGATGACCTGCGTATTGTGGGTATTCAAGAAGTTACCCCCCCTGTGGACGTGCGCCGTCAGCACCCCTTGACCGAGCGCGGCGCTGAGACCGTTTACGCGGCGCGTCAGGCGATTCACCGGGTTCTGACGGGTGAAGATGAGCGTTTGCTGGTCGTTATGGGACCATGTTCGATTCACGATGTGCAGGCGGCGCGTGACTATGCCGCGCGTCTGAAAATCCTGGCTGAAGATGTCGCCGACGACATTCTGCTGGTGATGCGCGTGTATTTTGAAAAGCCGCGTACCACGGTGGGCTGGAAGGGCTTGATTAATGACCCGAATCTGGATGGCAGCTACCGCATCAACGAAGGCTTGTTGCTGGCGCGGCACTTGTTGGCGGATCTGGCGGATATGGGAATGCCCGCAGCGACGGAATACCTTGATCTGATTAGCCCGCAATACGTGGCTGATTTGATTAGCTGGGGTGCGATTGGCGCGCGCACCACCGAAAGCCAGGTGCATCGTGAGCTGGCCTCCGGTCTGTCCTGCCCGGTGGGCTTCAAGAATGGTACCGACGGCGGCTTGCAAGTAGCGATTGATGCCATTCGTGCAGCTGAACGCCCGCATCATTTCTTGTCAGTGACCAAGGAAGGTCATTCGGCGATTTTTTCCACACGCGGCAACGAAGACTGCCACATTATTCTGCGGGGCGGGCATGAGCCGAACTTTGATGCGGCGCATGTCGCCGCAGCGGCGGCGGCTCTGGAAAAAGCCAAATTGCCTGCGCGCATCATGATCGACTTTTCCCATGCCAACAGTCGCAAGCAGCACATGCTGCAAATTGAGGTGGCCACGGATGTGGCTGCGCAGGTCGCAGGCGGCAATAGGGCGATTATCGGCGCGATGGTCGAAAGCCATATCATCGGCGGGCGGCAAGATGTGCAGGATGTCCAGAAGCTGACCTATGGACAGAGCATTACCGATGCTTGTGTGAGTTGGGAGGATGGTGCGGGTATTGTGCACACCCTGGCTGCTGCCGTGCGTGCCCGTCGCACCCTTTGATCTTTTGCAAAACATGAGATGAGGCTTGCAAATGCTTGATTTAATTATCATGGGCGGCTGGTGGATGGCACCCATCGTGCTGGCTTCGGTGATTGCACTGGGGATTATTCTTGAGCGTAGCTGGGCCTTGCGCCGCTCGCGCGTATTGCCGCCGGGTGTGGTCGATGAGCTGGAAAAGCTGGTGCAGAACCGTGAATTGAGCATGGACAAGCTGCGTGTGATTGCCGAGCGCTCGCCGCTGGGGCGGGTATTGTCCGCCGGGCTGGTGCCGTTTGTGATTAGCCGCGAAGAAATGAAGGCGCGGATCGAAGATGCCGGGCGACATGTGGCGCATGAGCTGGAGTGTTGCCTGCCCACCCTGGGCACGATTGCCATGATTAGCCCATTGCTCGGGCTGTTGGGTACGGTGGTCGGCATGATTCTAACCTTTGAAGTTTTGACCACGCAGGGGATCGCCAGGCCGAACGAGTTGGCGGGCGGGATTTCCACCGCGCTGATTACCACAGCGGCGGGGCTGATCGTCGCCCTGCCTGCATTGATTGCTTACCGCGCCTTGCGTGCGCAGGTCGATCGTTTGGTGATTGATATGGAGCGCGAGGCCATGCGCCTGCTGGATGCGCTCTACACCCGTGATGCGGTCAAGAAAAGCTGACGGAGAGGCAGGATGAACTTCAAAGGGCACGGGCGAGGGGATGAAGTCAGTCTGGATATGACACCGCTGATTGATGTGGTGTTTTTGCTGCTGATTTTTTTCATGCTCACCGCGAGCTTCACCCAGGCGCAACGCCTGAAAGTCGAGCTGCCCAAGGCCGAGCAGGGCGAATCCGCGCAGGATCAAAACAAGGAATGGGTGATTGAAATAGATGCGCACGGCCATTTTGCGCTGAATGGCGAGGCATTGGCGGGCGAGCAGCTTACCGTGCGCTTGCGTGAGCTGCCTGATCGTACCGAGGACACGGCCATTCAGATCCGTGCCGATGCCAAAACCGAGCATCAGGCGGTTGTTAGAGCGCTGGATGCCGCACGCGCAGCCGGGCTGACGCATATTGGCCTGGCAACGGAAACATCCAACGCAACCGCACCTCAATGAACCAGACGCACGCAGGCAAAAATTCGGCCAGCGGTCTGCAAACCTACCGGCGTTTATTGGGTTATGTGCGCCCGCACCGCTTGGTGTTCGGGCTGGCCATTCTCGGCATGATCGGCGCGTCACTCACCGATGTGGCCTTTGCCGCGCTGATTAAACCCTTGCTGGATGGCAGCTTTGTGGCGCGCGATATGAGCGTGAGCGCATGGATACCTTGGGCGATTATCGGTATTTTTCTGTTGCGCGGGGTGAGCGAATTCGCCGCCAAATACGGCATGACCTGGGTGGCGCGGCAGATTATCAGCGCTCTGCGCCAGCAGCTGTTCGAAAAATTCATGCGTCTGCCCAGCCGCTTTTTTGACCATGCCCAATCCGGCGATTTGCTGGCGCGTCTGACCTACACCGTCGAACAGGTGGCCTCGGCAGCGACCGAAGCCCTGACCGTGATGGTGCGCGATAGCCTGTCGGTCATTGGCCTGTTGTTGTGGATGCTCTGGCTGTCGCCACAACTGGCCTTGTTCATTCTGTTGATTGCGCCGATCGTCGGCCTGCTGGTCAGTCTGATTAGCCGCCATTTCCGCCGTTACAGCCGGCGCATTCAAACCTCGGTCGGCGAATTGGCGCAGGTATCCGATGAAGTGGTCGGCGGTCACAAGCTGGTCAAACTGTACGGTGGCGAAGCCTATGAGCAGGCGCGTTTTGCCGCAGTGAATGAGCGCAATCGCGCCGCCGTGATGAAAATGGAAGCGATCAGCGCAAGCTCCACGCCGTTTGTGCAGTTGTTGGTCGCGCTCTCGGTGGCGGCGGTGGTGGCGTTTGCCACGAGCGCCGAGCGTTTGCAGGATATTAGCGTTGGTACGTTCATATCTTTTTTGACCGCGCTGGCAATGATTCTGGCGCCGATCAAGCGCCTGACCAATCTCAACGCCATGTTGCAAAAAGGCATTGCTGCCAGCGAGCAAATTTTCCAGACGCTGGATGAAACCGAAGAGTGCAATACCGCCAGCGGCACGCTCGCTGCGCCCCAGCAACCCGGACGGCGCGTGCAATTTGAAAGCCTCTCGTTTGGTTATCGCGCGCTTGCGGCGGACGATACGTCTGTCGGGGTGTTGCATGAGATTGAGCTGGACGTGAAGGCGGGGTCAACGGTGGCCATTGTCGGTCAATCGGGCAGCGGCAAAAGCACGCTTTTGAATCTATTGACCCGTTTTTATGAGCCGAATCAAGGGCGCATTCTGCTAGATGGCGTGGATATTCAAAGCCTTGAGCTGAATCATTTGCGCGCCCAGTTCGCCTGGGTCGGGCAGGATGTGACGCTATTTGATGATAGCGTGGCGAATAACATTGCCTATGGCAGTATGCAGGGCGCGCCGCGTGAGGCGATTGTGCATGCCGCAGAGCTGGCGCAGGCCAGTGAGTTCATCCAAGCCTTGCCGCAGGGGTTCGATACGCGGGTGGGCGAACGCGGCGTGCTGCTTTCCGGTGGACAGCGTCAGCGTATCGCCATTGCCCGCGCGCTGTTGAAAAATGCGCCGATTTTGCTGCTGGACGAGGCGACCTCCGCGCTGGATACCGCTTCGGAGCGCATGATTCAAAGCGCGTTGGATCATCTGCTGCACCGTTGCACCACGTTTATCGTCGCGCACCGCTTGTCCACTATTCAAAAGGCGGATCTCATCGTGGTCATGCACGCCGGGAAAATTGTCGAGCAGGGGCAACATGAGGATTTGCTGGCGCGAAATGGGGCGTATGCGCGTTTGTATCGCTTGCAGTTTGCTGCGCATGAAGCATGAAAGCCCCAAACTTCTGGTTTAAGCACAATGACTGGCGCAGCCTTGCGCTCGCGCCGCTGGCCTGGCTTTGGTGTTGGCTGGCGCGGCGGCGTGTGCAGGCGTATCGCGCCGGGCGCAGGAAGGCGCAGCGTCTGCCTGTCCCGGTGATTGCGATTGGCAATGTGACGGTTGGTGGCACGGGTAAAACACCGCTCACCCTCTGGCTGGCGCGGCGTTTGCTCGAACAGGGCTATAAGCCTGCCATCCTTAGTCGTGGACATGGAGCGAAAATCAAGGGCGAGCCGCGCCGGGTCATGCTGGATAGTCTGGCTTTTGAGGTGGGTGATGAGCCGCTGATGCTCAAGCGCGCCTTGCCCGAAGTCGAGGTGTGGGTTTATCCCGAGCGTTTCCGTGCCGGGCAGGCAGCTCTTGCGTTGGGGGCGGATGTTTTATTGCTGGATGATGGTTTGCAGCATCTGCAACTGGCGCGTGATCTGGAGATTGCCGTGGTGGATGCCGCTCAAGGCATGGGCAACGGGCGCTGCCTGCCCGCCGGGCCGTTGCGTGAACCTGCTCAACGCTTGAAGGAAGTGGACGCCATCATCATGCACGGCGGCGAAAGCCATGCAGCGCAGCGCCGATGGGGAATGCGTTTGCAGGCTGGCGATGCGCTGAATCTGCTCGATGGTTCACGCCGTGCGTTAAGCGATTTTGTCGGGCAGGCGTGTGATGCGCTGGCGGGGATCGGGCATCCTGAGCGTTTTTTCAGTATGTTGCGTGGTTTGGGTTTGTCGGTGACTTCGCATGATTTTGCCGGGGATCACCATGTTTTTACGGCGGAAGAATTGCAGGACTTTCATTCTCGTCCGCTGCTGATGACGGCCAAGGATGCCGTAAAATGCCAGCCGCTTGCTCTGGCGCATCAATGGCGCAATCACTGGGTTGTTCCCGTGGAGGCGGTGTTGGATGCGGATTTTGCGACGTTTATTTTTTCCAAACTGGAGACTTTGCGCAATGGACAAACGACTGCTTGAAATTCTGGCCTGCCCGCTGACCAAAGGCCCGCTGGTGTATGATCAAGGCGCACAAGAATTGATTTCGATTGCCGCGCGCCTGGCTTATCCGATTCGTGACGGCATTCCGGTGATGTTACCCGAAGAGGCGCGTACCCTGGGCGAGGAAGAGGCGGAAGCCTTGCGCGCCAAGCATCCGGCGGCGGCCTGAATGTCCGCCAAGCTGAACGACAAACCAGCCTACAAGCTGGTCATCCCGGCACGTTTTGCCTCGACGCGCCTGCCCGGTAAGCCACTGCTGGATATTGCCGGCAAGCCCCTGGTGCAACATGTGATTGAAGCGGCACAAGGTTCGCAGGCAGTGGAAATTGTGCTGGCCACTGACGATGTGCGCATCCGCACCTTGTGCGCGCCCTTGGGTGTGAAGGTGGTGATGACCTCGCCCGATCATGCGACCGGCACCGACCGTCTGGCCGAAGTCGTGCAGCAAATGGGCTGGGCGGATGATGAGGTGGTGGTGAATTTGCAGGGCGATGAGCCGCTGATTCCTGCAAGCCTGCTCGATCGCTTGGCCGCCAATCTTGCGGCCTATCCGCAGGCTGGCATAGCCACCCTGTGTACGCCGATCCACGATGCGCGCGATATGTTTGATCCGCATGTGGTCAAGGTGGTGCGCGATCAGGCGGGCTTTGCGCTGTATTTCAGCCGTGCGCCCATTCCCTGGGAGCGGGATCGCTTTGGGGTTGAGGAGGCGACGACGCATGAGCATGGTTTTCGCCATTTGGGTCTGTACGCCTACCGTGCCGGGTTTTTGCGTCAATTCGCCACTTGGCCGGAAGCGCCGATTGAGGGCTTGGAAAAGCTCGAACAACTGCGCGCCCTGTGGCATGGCGTGCGCATTCATGTGGATGTGGTGGCTGAGCCGCCGGGGCATGGCGTGGATACGGAAGAAGATCGGCAGCGTGTGGCGGCGCTATTGCGCGGGTAGGAGCGTCAGCAGCGCGGCTTGTTCATCCTCATTGAGCAAAACGCAGATGACGGGGTGCAACCGACTTTTATCCACACCTTGCAAGGGAATGTGGAAATGACGTGCAGCACGGCGGCGGGCTTGTCCATACAGACTTTCTTGCATTTTATCCGCGCCGATTTCGCTCAAAACCAGGCAGGAATTTTCGCGCAATACGTCCACCACGCGCACACGCCGACCTTCCACCACAGCTTCGCGGCCAATCAACAGGCTTAAGCGTTGTAGCAGTTCGTTATTGGCATCGGGCATGATGGCATTATTTGGAATCCATTGAGAGGTGAGCAGTATGCAGTGGGAAATTCTTCAGCGCGAGCTGCTGTTTCAGGGGTTTTTCCGTCTGGAGCGCTATCATTTGCGCCACCAGCTCTTTGCCGGGGGCTGGAGTGAAACCATGACCCGCGAAATGTTTGAGCGCGGTCATGCCGTAGGTATTTTGCCGTATGACCCAAAGCGGGATGCGGTGGTCATGCTGGAGCAATTCCGCCCTGGCGCGCTGGAAGCTCCCGGCGGGCCGTGGCTGAAGGAGTTTCCGGCGGGCATGATCGAAGCAGGCGAGGCCATCGAAGAGGTGGCGCGGCGCGAAATGCAGGAAGAAGCGGGAATTGCGCCGCTGCGTCTTGAATACATCATGCGCTTTTGGGTCAGCCCCGGCGGCACTACCGAAAGCTTGCACCTGTATTACGCCGAAGTGGACAGCAGCAATGTCGGCGGGCTGTTTGGGCTTGAGCATGAACAGGAAGATATTCGTGTCAGCGTGGTGTCGCGTGAAGAGGCGCTGTTGATGCTGGAGCAGGGCTTGGTCTGTTCGGCAACGCCGATCATCCTGCTGCAATGGTTGGCGCTGCACCATAAACGCCTGCGCGCGGGGCATGATAGACAGTGATTCGTGTCAAGTGAGGTTTTGATTTTTTTATTGATGCGGCACGCATATATCTTGGAGCGGGCTTGCCTGCGAAAAAGCGTATGTTGAAAGCTTCGCGGGCAAGCCCGCTCCGTCCACTCACGGTTCATTCAGGCAAGGATCCGCAGTCAGGATTTAACGCCCTCTCCCCAACAGCCCCCTCGGCACGGCATCTCCCCCATCAAGGGGGAGGGAGAATCCGCCGTTATGCGTAAGTCCTATCTCTGCGCCCTCTGTGCTCTCTGTGGCTAAAAAAGGTTTTCACGGGTAACCGACATGACTCCCGACATTCGCAACTACGCCATCGTCACCGGTAATTACTGGGCGTTTACCCTTACCGATGGCGCGCTGCGCATGTTGGTGCTGCTGCATTTCTACAATCTGGGCTACTCGGCGTTCGAGATTGCCATGCTGTTCCTGTTTTATGAGGTGTTCGGCATCGTCACCAATGCGGTTGGCGGCTGGCTGGGGGCGCGCATCGGCGTGAATCGCACCATGCAGATCGGCACAGCCTTGCAGATTATCTCGCTTACCATGCTGCTTGCGCCTGCCGCCTGGTTGAGCGTGCCTTACGTGATGGCGGCGCAGGCGCTATCGGGTATCGCCAAGGATTTGAATAAAATGAGTGCCAAGTCCTCGGTCAAGCTGGTGGCCGGGGAGGGCCGTCTGTTCAAGTGGGTGGCGGTGCTGACCGGCTCGAAGAATGCGCTCAAGGGTGTGGGCTTTTTCCTCGGCGGCCTGTTGTTGGCGGTGTGGGGTTTCCACGGCGCGCTCTGGGCGATGATTGCGCTCTTGGCGGTCGGTCTGGCCGTCACTTTGATCTTGCCGGGCGGGCTGGGTGTGGTGCAGGGCAAACCCAGGTTCGGGCAGATTTTCTCCAACACCCCGGCGATCAACGGACTCTCCGGCGCGCGCTTTTTCCTCTTCGGCGCGCGCGATGTGTGGTTTGTGGTCGGCCTGCCGGTGTATCTGCATTCGGTGCTCGGCTGGGGCTTTGCCGAAGTCGGCGGTTTTATGGCCTTGTGGGTGATCGGCTACGGCTTTGTGCAGGCTGCCGCGCCGGGTTTGTGGCGCAAACCGGGGCATTCTCCCGCACGCGGCGCGGTGGTCGGCGGGGCGTTGGTCTTGGCCGTGGTTCCGGCGCTTATGGCCTGGGGTTTGCAGCAAGGCTTTGACCCGACGCTGATCGTCATTGCTGGATTGGGCGTGTTCGGTGTGCTGTTCGCGCTCAATTCCTCGGTGCATTCCTACCTGATTCTCGCCTATGCCGAGGGCGACAAGGTGGCGATGAAGGTCGGTTTTTACTACATGGCCAATGCGGGCGGGCGCTTGGCGGGCACGGTTTTGTCGGGCTGGGCGTACACGGTATGGGGGCTGGAGGGCTGTTTGCTTGCCTCCAGCCTTTTATTGCTGGCGGCGGCGGGCTTATCGTTGGGCTTGCCTAAAAACACGCTTCAGCTTGACCAGTCCTGAGTGATCTCCCAAGGGTTTTGCCGCGTCTTGCCCGCGCAGTTCTCCCTGGGCGTGCCCATCGCCAGATAGCCGTAAAGCCGCTCGTCCGCACTCAATCCAAGCTGTTCCAGCAGCCAGCGATCCTGACAACGCTCGCCGGAAAGCCAGATGCTGCCATAACCCAGCGCCTGCGCCATGAGCTGCATGTGGGTCGCCGCAGCGCCCAGCGACATCAGTTGTTCCCATTCCGGCACTTTCGGATGGGGGCGTGTTTTGGACACCAGCAAAATCAAAAGCGGCGAGCGCGTGGGCTTGCTGCGTTCGCGTTCGACAAGCTCTTGTGCAGCATCTGGGTTGCGCCGCTGAAAGCTTGCCGCAAATAAATCGCCCAAGCGCTGCAGTGCTGCATCATGCACCAGCATCAGCCGCCAAGGTTGCAAACCCGCGTGATCCGGTGCGCTCATGGCAGCGCGCAGGATCAAGTCCAGATGTTCGCCTTGTGGCGCCGGGGCGCTTAGGTATTTGGCCGGGGTGGAGTGACGCGCCAGCAGGCGTTCAACGGTTTGGGAGTTGGACATGGCTTACATCTGTGCAATTAAAAACGATAACAGGGCTTACGCAGACACCGGTTTTCACGCCCTCTCCCGCACGCAGGAGAGGGTTTGGGGTGAGGGGATTAAAATACGCGCATCAGCATAGGCTTGTGCCAACTTTTCCACCCTCTCCCCCGCCATTCGGCGTAAGTTCTCATGGAGTTATTTTTCAACCCGCGCCATCAACCACTGCATGATGAGCGGCACAGGGCGACCGGTCGCGCCTTTTTTATCGCCGCCATTCCACGCCGTACCGGCAATATCCAAGTGCGCCCACGGGTAGGCTTGGGTAAAACGTGAGAGGAAAGATGCCGCCGTGATGGCTCCGCCTTCCGGGGCGTTGCCGATATTGGCGAGGTCGGCAAAATTGGACTTGAGCATGTCTTGATACTCGTCCCAGAGCGGCAATTGCCAGGCACGATCCCCGCTGGTTTCGCCTGCGCTGAGGAGCGATTGCAGCAAGCTGTCGTCGTTACCCAAAAGCCCGGAAGGTGCGCGTGCCAAGGCGACGACGCAGGCGCCGGTCAGTGTGGCCATGTCAATCACCGCAGCAGGATTGAAGCATTCGGCGTAGGTGAGCGCGTCACACAGAATCAAACGCCCTTCGGCATCGGTGTTCAGTACTTCGATGGTCAGGCCAGACATCGAGGTGACAATATCTCCCGGCTTGAGCGCATTATGCGAGGGCATATTTTCCACGCAGGGGATCAGACCCACCAGATTGAGCGGCAAGTGCATGGCTGCAACGGCCTTGAAAATACCGAGCACGGCAGCGGCACCGCTCATGTCGTATTTCATTTCGTCCATTTTGCTGCCCGGCTTGAGCGATATGCCGCCGGAATCAAAGGTTACGCCTTTGCCCACCAAGACGACGGGGGCGCTGTCTTCTGCGCCTTGGCGATAGTTGAGAATGATGAATTTTGGCGGCTGGTCGCTGCCTTGGGCGACGGAGAGCAGCGAGCCCATGCCGAGTTGTTGCATGGCCTCGCGTTCCAGGATTTCGACGGCAAGTTTGGGATCGTGTGCGCCGAGTTGCAGCGCGGTTGCAGCCAGAAAACTGGGGGTACACACGTTACCCGGCGTGTTGGCGAGATTTTTGGTCAGTTGAATGCCGGAGGCAATCGCTTGGGCCTGTGTCAGGGTGTTTGCCAGTGCGCTGGCGGCGCTCGCAGGGGCGATAAATGCCGCGTGCTGCACGCTGGGCAGGCCGCTGGTTTTGTCGCTTTTGAAATCGACAAAGCGATAGCTGGCCTCATCCAGTGCCAGGATGGCATGGCGCAGGGCTTCATCCCGGCTCAGGCTGGCTGGCGCAGCTTCAAGCAGGGCAAAATCCACACGCCCGACCCCGCGCTGTTGCAGGGCATTCAAACTTTCGGCATGGAGGCTTTTCCAGCGTTTAAGGCCAAGTTCTTCCGCCGCTCCCAGACAGATCAGCAGAACGCGCTCGGCGCTCACGCCCAAGATGGATGGAATGAGCAAGGTTTTGCCCGCCAGCATTTCAAGATCACCACGCGCCATCAGGCGGGTCAGCATTCCGCCGCTCAGCTGATCCAGCGTCGCTGCCACAGGCGTAAGCTCGCCATTGCTGTAAACGCCGACGACGAGACAATCTGTTTTTAAGCCTGCCAAAGCTTCGTTTGTCGGGGCGCTGAAGGGGTGAATGCTGAAATCCATGTGCAAGTCCTCAAACGTGGTGAATATCGGTGGTGCATCCTATCAGCCGACGGCCTGCTGATACAGGCGTGGATTTGAGGGGTATGGGGGTTTTAATGTATCCTCCAAAGTATTTCCAGCGGCGGCCACACCTTTAGAACCTGTTTACGATTTCGCTGAACGGCGCATTACTGCGCAAAAAACACCCTCAAAATGCTCACATAATTTTTTATGCTGCGCTTTTTCGGTTGTTTTTCACTTGCACTGCATCCGTTGATCAAAATCGTAAACAGGTTCTTACAGGTTCCAGGCCGCCAAGACGATGGCAGGATTCATGACTCGATATATTTTTGTGACTGGCGGCGTGGTGTCTTCTTTAGGGAAAGGCATTGCCGCCGCTTCTTTGGGGGCTTTGCTGGAAGCGCGCGGCCTGCGCGTGACCTTGATGAAGCTCGACCCGTACATCAACGTCGATCCGGGCACCATGAGTCCGTTCCAGCACGGCGAAGTCTATGTGACCGAAGATGGCGCAGAGACGGATCTGGATCTTGGGCACTATGAACGCTTTGTGCGCACCACATGTACGCGTGCCAATAGCTTCACCACCGGGCGGGTGTACGAAGAAGTCATCCGCAAAGAACGGCGTGGCGACTATCTGGGCGGCACGGTGCAGGTCATTCCGCATATTACCGATGAAATCAAGCGCCGTGTGCTGGAAGGCGCTGAAGGCTTTGATGTGGCCATGATCGAAATCGGCGGTACGGTGGGCGATATTGAATCCCTGCCGTTCCTGGAAGCGATTCGTCAACTTGGCGTGGAATTGGGACGTGAGCGTGCCTTGTTCATGCACCTGACGCTGGTGCCGTATATCAAGGCGGCGGGCGAGCTGAAAACCAAGCCCACGCAGCACTCGGTGAAAGAGCTGCGTTCGATTGGTATCCAGCCGGATATTTTGATTTGTCGCAGCGAGCGTGAGTTGCCGCGTGACGAGCGCCGCAAGATTGCGCTGTTCACCAATGTAGAGCAGGACGCAGTGATTAGCGCCGTCGATTCCGACACGATTTACCGCATTCCGCGCCTTTTACACGCACAGGGGCTGGATGAAACCGTGGTGCGCAAATTCCGTCTGGATGTGCCGCCCGCCGATCTTTCCGAGTGGGATCGTGTGGTTGAGGCACAAACCAACCCGCATCATGAAGTGCGCATCGCTATGGTGGGCAAATACGTCGAACTGGCGGACGCGTACAAATCGCTGAATGAAGCGCTGACCCATGCCGGAATCCATGCGCGCACGGTGGTAAACGTAGAGTCGATTGACTCCGAACGCCTGGAAAGCGGCGATTTGCGTCTGCTGGAAGGCGTGGATGCCATTCTGGTGCCCGGCGGTTTTGGCGAACGTGGCGTGTTGGGCAAGATGCGCGCCATTCGTCATGCGCGTGAAAACAAGATTCCTTATCTGGGGATTTGCCTTGGTATGCAGCTGGCCGTGATCGAATATGCGCGCAATGTGGCCGGCCTGAGCGGGGCGTATAGCACCGAATTTGACCGTCAGGCCGAACATCCGGTGATTGGTTTGATTACCGAATGGCAAACGGCGGAAGGCGAAGTTGAACAGCGCGCCGAAGACTCTGATCTTGGTGGCACCATGCGTTTGGGGAGCCAGTTCTGCCGCTTGCAGGAAGGTTCGCTGGCGCGCAAGGTTTATGCTCAGGATGTGATTGCAGAACGGCATCGTCACCGTTACGAGTTCAACGACCATTATCGTAAGGATTTGGAAAAGGCCGGGATGATTTTCTCCGGTATGTCGGCGGACAATAGCCTGGTGGAAATGGTGGAGATCAAGGATCATCCGTGGTTTCTGGCCTGTCAGTTCCATCCGGAATTCACTTCGACCCCGCGTGATGGACACCCCTTGTTCGGGGCGTTTATCAAAGCGGCGCTCAAGCAGCGTGAGAGCAAGGTATGAAGCTTGGCGGTTTTGAGGTCGGCATCGACAAGCCGCTGTTTTTGATTGCAGGGCCTTGCGTGATTGAAAGCGAAAAGCTGATTCTGGATACGGCGGAAACGCTGAAAAAGATGACGGAGCGCCTTGGTATTCCCTTTGTGTTCAAGGCATCGTTTGACAAGGCTAATCGTTCTTCGTCCAGTAGTTTTCGCGGGCTGGGGATTGCGGAAGGGCTGCGAATTTTGGAGCGGGTCAAGGTCGAGCTGGGCTTGGCCGTTCTGACCGATGTGCATGAAGACACGCCGCTGGATGAGGTTGCAGCGGTGGTCGATGTGCTACAGACTCCGGCATTTTTATGTCGTCAGACCAATTTCATCCAGAACGTGGCGCGCCAGGGCAAGCCGGTGAATATCAAAAAGGGGCAATTTCTCGCTCCTTGGGATATGCAGAACGTGGTGGACAAGGCGCGTGCCGTAGGCAACGAACAGATCATGGTGTGCGAGCGCGGTGTGTCGTTTGGCTATAACACGCTGGTCTCGGATATGCGTGGTTTGGCGATGATGCGTGAAACCGGCTGCCCGGTGGTGTATGACGCGACGCATTCGGTGCAACAACCGGGCGGGCAGGGGACGACATCTGGCGGGCAACGTGAGTTTGTCCCCGTGCTGGCGCGCGCGGCGGTGGCGGCGGGTGTGTCCGGCCTGTTTATGGAAACGCACCCAGATCCGGCCTGCGCGCTGAGTGATGGGCCGAATATGTGGCCTTTGCATCAACTTGAACCGCTGTTGTCCATGCTTATCGCCATTGATGTCCAAGTGAAGTCGCAACCTTTGGCAGAAAACTTGCTGTCATAACCCTTTGATGTGCGCATGGTTCACTGCGAACCGTGTTCAGTTCTCTTATACGCTTTATTCAAGGAGATTTTTATGTCGAACATTACCCGCATCCATGCCCGCGAAGTGCTTGATTCTCGCGGCAATCCGACGATTGAAGCCGAAGTTTTCCTCGCCTCTGGCCATTTCGGTCATGCCCTGGTGCCTTCTGGCGCTTCGACCGGTTCGCGTGAAGCGCTGGAACTGCGTGATGGCGACAAAGCGCGTTTTGGCGGCAAGGGCGTGCTCAAGGCCGTGGAAAATGTGAATGGCGTGATCGCTCAGGCACTGATCGGCAAGGACGTACAGGATCAGGCGGCGCTCGATCAAAGCATGCGTGATCTGGATGGCACAGAATTCAAGTCCAAGCTGGGCGCGAATGCGATTCTGGCGGTTTCTCTGGCGGCGGCTCACGCTGCTGCAAATGAAAATGGCAAGGCGCTGTTCGAGCATTTGGGTGGTGGCAAAGCCGTGACCCTGCCCGTACCGATGATGAATATCATCAACGGCGGCGCGCACGCCGACAACAGCGTCGATATGCAGGAGTTCATGATTATTCCCGCTGGTGCCCCCAGTTTCCGTGAAGCGCTACGTTATGGCGCGGAAGTTTTCCATGCCCTGAAGGGCGTGCTGCATGATCGCGGCATGACCACCACTGTGGGCGACGAGGGCGGCTTTGCACCTAATCTGTCGTCGAATGAAGAAGCGCTGGAAGTCATTATGGAGGCCATTGCCAAGGCCGGTTATGTGGCGGGCAAGGACATTTACATTGGCCTGGACGTGGCTTCTTCCGAGTTTTACAAGGACGGCAAGTACGAGCTGGAAAGCGAAGGCAAGTCTTTCACATCCGAAGAGTTCACCGCCTTCCTGGAAGGCTGGGTCAACAAGTACCCGATCATCAGTATTGAAGATGGCATGGCCGAAGGTGACTGGGCAGGCTGGGCGCATCAGACCGCCGTTCTGGGCAAGAAAATCCAGCTGGTGGGCGACGATCTGTATGTGACCAATCCGAAAATCTTCAAGGAAGGCATCGACAAGGGCATTGCCAACTCCATTCTGATTAAGGTCAACCAGATCGGCAGCCTGAGCGAAACGCTGGAAGCCATGCGCATGGCGGCGGACAATGGTTACACCAGTATCGCTTCACATCGCTCAGGTGAGACAGAAGACACCACGATTGCTGATCTTGCGGTGGCCACTAATTGCGGCCAGATCAAGACCGGTTCACTCTCGCGCTCGGATCGTGTGGCCAAGTACAACCGTTTGCTGCGCATTGAGGAGCAATTGGGTGCGCGTGCAGTATTCCCCGGGCTGGCGGCGTTTAATCCCAAGCAAGCCTGATCTCTGCGTTTTGAGCTAACCCTCCCAGGTTTGACCTGACCCAAGGCCGTAAGCCACCATGCAGGCTTTCGGCCTTGGTCTTTTTTTGGGGCTTTATCTGCCTGATTCGATATTCGTATGCTGAAAATTATCGTCATTCTGCTTGCCATGCTGTTCACTGCCTTGCAATACCATCTATGGTTTGGCGAGGGTAGCTGGCCGCGTGCGCAAGCCATGCGCGAAAAGTTTGAGCTGCAAATGAGTGAAAACGAAAAGCTTCAGCAATCCAACGCGACGATGGAAGCTGAAGTGCTTGATCTGAAAACCGGGCTGGATGCGATTGAGGAGCGCGCGCGCGCTGATTTGGGCTTGATACGGCAGGGCGATATCTATTTTCAGATCATTCAGCCCGAGCCGGCCAAAGACAAACCGATAGAGGTCAAACCTAAAGGTGTCGCGCCTTCCGAGGGTAAGATCACGCATGACTGAGCGCGCTCAAGTGTGGGTTGTTATTCCGGCGGCTGGCGTTGGCGCGCGGATGTTGGCCGATCGTCCAAAGCAATACCTGCCTCTTGCCGGTCGTTGTGTGTTGGAGCACACGCTGCGATGTTTTACCCAGCATCCCAAGGTATGCGGCATCGTGTTGGCGGTTTCCATTGAGGATGCGTATTGGCCGGATCTGCTCCTTGAGGCTGATGTGCCGATTCATTGTGTGCCCGGCGGAGATGAACGTGCACAATCGGTATTGAGTGCGCTGCACTTTCTGGGCGCATTGACGCAGAACGAAGCCTGCGCCTCTGATCCTTGGGTTCTGGTGCATGACGCAGCGCGTCCATGTCTGCGTCGTGAGGATCTGGATGAATTGCTGGTGACGTTGAACGCAGACCCTGTGGGTGGTTTATTGGCCATCCCGGTGCGCGATACGATGAAACGTGCTGATGAGTATGGCTGCGTTGCACATACCGAACCCCGGGCAGGACTTTGGCACGCGCTCACGCCACAAATGTTTCGTTTGCGTCGTTTGCAACAATGCCTCGCAAGCGCCTTGGCTCAAGGCTTGAGTGTAACGGATGAGTCTTCGGCGCTGGAATGGGCAGGTTACACGCCGCGCTTGCTGGAAGGCTGTGCCGACAATATCAAAATAACCCGACCGGAGGATCTCGCGCTGGCTGAGTTTTTCTTGCAACAACGCGGAGTAGGCGTATGAGTGGCTTGGCAAAATTACGCATCGGCCAGGGGGTGGATGTCCATGCTTTTACCGAGGGCGATCATGTCGTACTTGGGGGGGTGCGTATTCCGCATCGGCAGAGCCTGTTGGCGCACTCGGATGGTGATGTATTGATCCATGCCTTGTGCGATGCCCTTCTGGGGGCGGCGGGACTTGGGGATATTGGACATCATTTTCCCGATACTGACCCGGCGTACCGAGGTGTTGATAGCCGGGTGCTCTTGCGCCATGTGATGCACCTTCTGGAGGAGCGCGAGTGGGTGCTGGTGAATGCGGATATGACCTTACTGGCGCAAGCGCCCCGCCTGGCGGCGCATATTCCGCACATGCTGGCATACCTGGCTGACGATATGGGGGTTGGTGTCGATCAGTTGAGCATCAAGGCAACGACCTCTGAACATCTGGGGTTTGTCGGGCGTGAAGAAGGTATTTTGGCGCAAGCCGTCGTGTTACTGATGGCTAAGGCATAGCGCAGTGCATCCCGCATCAAACGAGTGCAACGCGCTCTTTTATGATGGTTATCATGTTTGAAGATATTTATTTATAGGCACTTTTATAAATTCGTCATGCCTGCGAAGTCGGGCATCCAGTGCCTTGATTTAACTGGGTTCCCGCTTTCGCGGGAACGACAAAAAGCAAATTAATAGAAGTGCCCTTATCATATTGGTTGATAAGGATATGACATCAATTGGCACACACTTTACGTTATCTGGGTTGCCCGTACAGCGCCTTGCGTGTGTGGGGGTCGTTGACTCCTCCTGTTTGGCGCACCGTTTGGTGCGCCTCTTTTGTTGTCTGAGGATATAAATATGACCGAAATGAGTTATCTATCGGTAATTGAGCGTTACCATGAATACCGTGCGCCCATTCGTGAGCTGCTGAAATCAATTATTACCGGAATTGCCGATGTTGATTTAATTCGTCATCAGGATGGGCAACGCCAGGCTATGGTTTCAGTCTGTGAGCGCTACCCGTTCGTGAAGGTTCTGTACGTCCTGGACGCGCAAGGGATACAGATCAGTGAGTTTTCCACGCTTGAGGGTGAAGAAGTCAGCCGGGAGCATGATGTTGGACTTGGGCGAAACCGTCGTCATCGGCCTTATTTTCAGCAGGTGAACCGACAGCACGAAGTTGTTGTCACCGAGCCTTATCTTTCCAGTGCGGATAGTAGCCTGTGTTTAACCACCGCAATGCCCTTGTCCTGCGATGATGCAACGACCTGTTACCTGGTGCTGGATGCCAACCTTGAACAGTTAGTCAGTTTTTTGATGGGTGATACCCAGCGTCGTCGTTTTGAACCTTTATTCAAAATAATGTATGCGCTGCTTGGGATAAGTCTGCTGGGCGTGGTCGGATTATTGATGTTTAACGCCTTGTCTGATCTTGCCAAAGCCTTGATTCATCCGATCGAAACCGAAATCGACAAACTACGACCGTTTAGTATCATCATCGTCATTACTTTGGCCATGGCGATTTTTGACCTGGCCAAAACAACGCTGGAAGAAGAAGTATTGATGCATAAGGATGTATTTCGTCACAGCGCCACACGGCGCACGACGACACGTTTCCTGGCCTCCATTATCATTGCGGTGTCCATTGAAGGATTGTTGTTGATGTTCAAATCCGCGATGGGCGCAACCGATCATTTGTTTGAAGCGGCGTTCGTCATGTTCTCGGCAGCCTTGTTAACCGTGGCTTTGGGCGTTTATGTCTATCTTGGCGCACGCGCAGAAGCCAACTTGATGTCCTTGCGCAAACATGCACAAACCGAAAAAAATCTTGTGGGAGAAGATGGATAATGGCGCTTGGCAGCTTAATGATCGACATCCAGGGGGGGCAGCTTCAGCCTGATGAGACGCTGCGATTGCAACATCCCCTGGTCGGTGGGTTGATTCTCTTTGCGCGTAATTACCAGAATCCAGCTCAATTGCGAGCGCTTATTGCCGAGGTTCGTACTCTGCGCCAGGATTTACTCATTGCTGTCGATCATGAGGGCGGGCGAGTGCAACGTTTTCGAGAGGGGTTTACCGCGATTCCTGCGGCGGCGAAATTGGGGGAGATGTATATCCATGATTCGGTCGCGGCGGTGAGTCTCGCGCGTGACTGGGCCTGGTTGCTTGCCGCTGAATTGCGCGCCTTTGACATTGACCTGAGTTTTGCTCCTGTACTGGATCTGGGCGGGGCATTGAGTCGGGTGATTGGCAACCGGGCGCTGCACCCTGAAGCTGAAGGCATTGCGGCGTTGGGGGAGGCCTGGATGTTGGGAATGCGTGATGCAGGCATGGCGGCGGTGGGCAAGCATTTTCCGGGGCATGGCTCGGTCGCTGAGGATTCGCATATTGAGTTCCCGCTGGATGCGCGTGCATTGCATGAGATCGAGGCAAATGATTTACGCCCATTTCGTCGGCTGATTGATGCGGGCTTGCCCGGTATGATGATGGCGCATGTCATTTACCCAGCGGTTGATGCCTTGCCGGCGGGTTTTTCACCCGTCTGGGTCAAGGATTTGCTGCGCATCCGTTATGGCTTCGACGGAGCTGTGTTCACCGATGACTTGAGCATGGCCGCTGCAATGACGGTTGCCGAACCACTGGCACGGGTGCAGATGGCGCTGGATGCCGGGTGTGACATGATCCTTTTATGCAATCGCCCACAGGATGTGACTGACGTTCTGGCAGGGCTTGAGCTTGCGTATGATGAGAAACGCGCCGCGCGTCTGCACTCCATGCGCGCCAGCGCTGAGGTTATGGATATGGCAGAGCTGCGTGCCTCGGAGCGCTTTCAGTCCACTGCTGCGCAGATGCGCAGGTTGATGTAAAACGAGGAATAAAATCATGCAGGCATCCAGACTAAAAGAGCTATTAAGCAGCGCAGATTGCCTGGTCAGCGCAGAGGACATGGATAAGGTTTATACCCGTCTTGCGCACGCTATTGAACAGGATTGGTCTACACGAATACATGAGCAGACGCCATTGGTGCTGGTTGTCATGACTGGAGGACTGGTTGCCGCTGGTCAATTATTGCGCCGATTGAACACCCCGTTAGAGGTGGATTATCTGCATGTCACCCGTTATGGCGAGGCGACTCAGGGTGGCGTGCTTCGCTGGTTGGCGCGACCGCGTTATTCCCTGGCCAAACGGCATGTGTTGGTTGTGGATGATATTTTTGACGAAGGCATTACCCTCAAGGAAATAAGTGAATCCTGTTTACGCGATGGCGCGGCCTCGGTACAAAGTGTCGTCACCGTCAATAAAGATCACTCGCGCAAGGTTTCTGGCTTTAGGCCGAATTATGTCGGGGTAAGCGTGGAGGATCGATTCTTGATCGGTGAAGGGATGGATTACAGAGGTTATTTCCGTAATCTCAATGGTATTTACGCACTGACCTCAACTCTTGAATAAGGACAAAACCGATGCTCACACCACACGGACGACTGGCAATTATTGGCGGAACAGGTCTTGATACACTGAAAAATCTGGAGATAACCCGGCATCAGGTGGTCAATACCCCCTATGGCGAGCCTTCGGCTCCACTGACTTTTGGTATTTTGGGCGGTCGTGAAGTGGTGTTTTTTGCCCGTCATGGTCACGCACACCGTATTCCGCCTCACCAGATCAATTATCGCGCCAACCTATGGGCGTTAAAGGAAGCGGGAGTGATGGGCATTATTGCGGTTGCCGCCGTTGGGGGAATTCGTCCGCGTATGGCACCATCCGTATTGTGCGTACCGGATCAGATTATTGACTATACCTACGGTCGGGAACATACCTTTTTCGAGGGTGTGTTAGAGGGCGTGAAACATATTGACTTCACTTACCCCTACAGTGAACCTTTGCGTCAAGAACTTATGCAGGCAGCGGCCACCTTGTCGATGGAGCTTGTTGCTGATGGCGTTTACGCCTGCACCCAGGGGCCGCGTCTTGAGTCAAGAGCCGAGGTTTTACGGCTTGAGCGTGATGGCTGTGATGTTGTGGGGATGACCGGGATGCCCGAGGCAAGCTTGGCGCGCGAGTTGGGTATGGATTATGCCCACCTGTGTGTGATCGCCAACTGGGCAGCAGGCAAAAACGGTGAGCAAATCATCACCATGGATGAAATTGATGCCACCTTGAAAGAGGGGATGCGTAATGTACGCGCTTTAATTCAGCAGGTTTTGGAACAGCGCGCAGCATAATTATTGATCCGGCATGAAAATGTTTGAACTGGAGCGAGCTTGCTCGCGAAACGCCTTGATTGCGCACTGATCGCAAGCTCGCCTGCTCCTACAAAAAATAAAACTTCACTTGGCCGGATCAATAGGACTTACGCAAAACAGAGGGTTCAGCCCCTCTCCCCAGAGGGGAGATAGGCTGGGGCGACGCACGCAGACTCAGAAAATCAAGGCCGCGAGCGCCAATACAACCCCAAGCGCAGCAAGTCCAAGAGCGAGTTTGTTGTTTGATGTTTCCTGCGTCGGCCTGGAGAGGTTTGCCGGAGATGCCTGCACCCCGGAGACTTGGCTTGGAAGGTTCTCCAGCGTCTCTTCAATACGTTCGAGTAGGCCGCGTTCAGTCGCGTTCAGGTGCTCGTCCATCTGTGCGCTCCACGCATTGAAACGTTGCTCAAGCATTGCATCCTGTTGGGCTAGCAGTTGCTGCATCCACTCTGCAGGAAGACGATCCGGCATGGCAGGCGAGGGTGCGGCTGATGTACCCTGCGCAGCGAGTGCGTCCGATACAGCTTGAATCCCTGCGCTAAGATCCTGCTTGATGCTCTGAAACTTGCTGTCACTGACGGCAATATGCTCAGCGAATTGCTCATGCGCATAGCTGCTAATCATATGCGGAAGAGTGGCGTTCATGCGTTCATTCAGTAGCGTTTCTACACGCCCCAAAAACGCCTGCTCATCGAATGAGACTGAAGGAGCCGCATTGTGTACCGGCGAAGACCTGAGTGTGGCCAGTTCTTCCCCCAAAGCTTGCAGCTTGTGTTCCATCATGGCGAAATGCGAACCCAGCGCCTGGTTGGTCACACGCTCGGCAGCGTTTTGTGCAGCTTGATCGGACAAGCCATGCAGGTTTTGTTCGAGCCTTCTCTGAACATCCTGTTCATGAACAGCGCGCCTGGCGTGCTCCTCCGCTGCAAAATCTTTAAGACTGCTTGCGATCAAATCCATGGCACGCTGCTCATCCAGCGCGCTGGGTGATGCATGTTCAATCTTGGACATGGCAGCGAGCGCCTGTTGGAACTCGGCCTGCGCCTGATCCTGCGCTGAATGCAGTGCCGCCAAGCTTGAGGTCAAAATACTGATTTTACCTTCAAGGATGTCTTCAACCTGATGCAGATGTTCACCAAGTGCAGCATGTACCACTTGGCTGGCCGCTTCTTCAGCACGTTGCAGATTGGCCTGTTCAACCATCTGACGCACCAGGGTTTCGAGTTCAGCGCCAATGACAAACTGGGCTTGAGGCATCTTGGCAGCGACTTCGGGCACTGGGGCGGGCACAGGTTGCGGTGCGACAGCCGCTGCGGCAACAGGTGCATAAACACGTTCGAGCACGAGTTCGCGCAGAACCTTTTCCAGCGCTTCGTCCGTGATCGGCTTGATAATGAAACCCCTCGCGCCATTGCGCGCCGCTTCATCACGATCTTCCTGGCTGTCTTTAGAGGTACACATCACAATGGGGACATCGGCCATGATCGGATTTTTCAGGATTTCCGCAGCAGCCTCATAGCCGCTCATATTGCCCATCAAGACATCCATAAAAATCAGATCAGGTGGTGCGCTCTGTTTGAGCAGTTCGATGGCGGCCTCACCAGAGTCGGCCATTTCGACTTGATAGTTCAGAAGGTCAAGCTTTCTTTTCAGCGTCAAACGTGCAGTTTTGGAGTCGTCAACAACCAGGATGGTTTTCATAGCGTCAAGTCTCGTGAGCTCGGTTAATGTTCAGTAGTGTAGATGGAAGTTTTAGCATTTTCGTGAAAAAACGTGCGTCACGTATTTTTTTAGGCCAAATTTTGCGCGATGCGCTGCATGGTGGGGGCGACAAGTCCGTGATGCTGCATGATGTTCAACGCACGTTCCAGACGCGCCGCTGCTGTACGCCCCATGCACATGTGCGCCGGGTCGCCATCAAAACCCTCCAACATGCCGAGTATCAATGATTCGCGCTCGAAAGATAAGCCTGTCAGGGCTTCCTGGAGCTGGATAACCTCAAGGGCGATCTCGCGTGCCAAGGTTTCGTGCTGCGCCCAGAGCTCGGCCACCGTGCCGCCCACCGCCAGTCCGGCGATATTGGTCGTCAGGATGTAAACATTTTTGCGCACCAGCTCCCAGGTCATACGTTCCATATCACCCACTTCGCGGGCGGGCAGACCGACCTCCTGCAAGGCGGTTTTAATCAGACCGGCATGATGGCCGAATACAGGCGAGGGCAGTAGCGCCTTGCTGTCCATGCCTTTTTTCTTTTCAAACCATACCGACATGAGGGTTGGTTCACGCAAATTGTGATTCGCCCAATCTCGCGGGAGCAATTCATTTTGCAGCAACACCAGCTTGTCACGCCAAGGCGTGGGCATATCGTGCAGACAGTTTTGCAGTTGCGCTTCGCCGACTGCCAATACGACCGCCATCGGCTCTGGATTGATCCGATGCGCATCACTCAAGGGCATATGACGAGTAATCGGATAAACCGGGTGACCGGCACGCAAGAAGCCACGCGCCAGCACGCTGCCAATTTCGCCCATGCCGATGATGATGATGGGGTCGTTCATTTATTCCTCCTCAAGTAGCATAACGGCGCTACGTGCCAGCATACGTTGCAGCAGCGGCCAGACAGATTCAGCACAATCCGCCAGTAAATCGGCATGGTAATGGCGTTCACGGCAAAGCATTTCAACCGTGGCGCGCTCACTGTTGTCCAGCTCAAGACATTCGCCATCCACAAAGAACAGCAATTGCTCTTGAGCTTGAATAAAGGCGATACGCACGGCGGGTACGCGCTGCAATACCGCGCCGTCCGCAATCATGTCGCGCAGATCATCACAACTCAGAGGCTCATTGTCCGGAATCATGGCGCTCAGATTGAGGTTTCGCTCAGTCAGCCACTCACCAAGAATACGTTGCAACAAGCTATCGTCCGGCGAAAGCGCGTCGCGTATCAGGCTCGTGAGCCTGTTGATCGCTCCAGAACTAATCTCACCCGGATTATTCTGCACGCCAAGTTCGGGGTCAGTGTAACGCACACGCGGCTTGACCCGCTCAATCAGCGCATCACATGCGGCGCTGACAATATCGGTATGAGCTGGGGCGCGGAAGCCAATCGACCAGGTCATGCACTCGCTCAGCGCAATGCCATGATGCGGTACGCCGGGCGGCAAATAGAGCAGATCGCCCGGCTCCAGATCCCAGCTTTGATCCGGATTAAAGTCTTTGAGGATGCGTAAATCCAGACCGTCGATATAGGCGTTTTCATCGTCACGCGGCTGGCTTTCGATCATCCAGCGCCGACGGCCATGGGCTTGCAGCAGAAACACATCATATTGATCGACATGCGCGCCGACCGAGCCGCCGGGCGGGGCATAGCTCATCATCAAATCATCAATGCGCCAGTCGGGGATAAAGCGGAAGGGCTCGACCACCGCCATGATCTCCGGCAAGGCCTTTTCCACATCGGACACCAGAATCGACCAGCCCTCGGCAGGCAGGGCGCTGAAATCGTCCTCGCTAAAGGGGCCGTAGCGCATCTCCCAAGGCTTGGTTCCACAACTTTCGAGCACCATGCGGCTGTGAATGCCTTCTTCACAGGCAAGACCCGCCAGCTCTTCCGGCGTGACCGGCGCTTCAAACGCTGGAAAGGCTTGACGAATCAGCAGCGGCTTTTTTTGCCAGTAATCACCTAAAAACGCTTCAAGCGTAAGGCCGCCCAAGACCTGTTCTGTGCTCCACATGCCATCAAGTCCTCCATGAATGGGTTCGGTTACGGATGGTATACTGCTAGCTCTCTTGCGCAAACGCCCAAAACGCCCATGCAAAAAAAACTCCCCGGTTCTCCCTTTGGCAAGTCCGTGCGCGCGCGCCTCTGGATTGAAGGCCCTAACAGCGGTTTTTTAGGCGTAGGCAAGGTGAATTTGCTGGAAGCGATTGCGGAAAAAGGTTCGATCAGCCAGGCCGCCAAGAGCATGGGCATGTCATACAAACGCGCCTGGCAGCTGGTGGAAGACATGAACGCCCTGAGTGAACACGCCTATGTCGTGACCGAAACCGGAGGGGCGCACGGCGGGGGAACGCGGCTGACTGAGCGTGGTTTACATGCCATTCAAACCTACCGCGCCCTTGAGATGGAATTTGAGTCATTTATTCAAAAAACAGAACAATCCTTTGAAATATAAAGAATGATGGATGTTGATGCTTCGATTCATCAGGCGGCCTATGGCTGTTTGATGATGTCCGACCCCGTTGAAAAAGCGTGCTGTGTGCGCAAGCTGCGCCAGGCGTTTTCGCAGGGCGAACACGTCGGCAATAGCACAGAGGCGATACAGCCCGTACCTGATCCTGGTCGCCCGCTACGCCCTGAGCTTGTTCCGCGCCAATCGCTCGCGCCGCGCGGTTTGGGTACGCAAGCAGGGCGGCTTGCTCTGGCGCATGCCTTGGCGCATATCGAATTTAATGCCATCAATATCGGGCTGGATGCGCTGTATCGCTTCCGCGCCATGCCGCGAGCGTTTTATGCCGATTGGTTACAGGTGGCCTTTGAAGAGGCGGAACATTTTGAGCTGCTACGCGCTTATCTCAATGATCACGGCAAGGATTACGGCGACTACCCGGCGCATGACGATTTATGGGAGATGGTGCGGCGCACGGATGATGATGTGCTGATTCGCATGGCGCTGGTACCGCGTGTGCTGGAAGCGCGTGGTCTGGATGTGACCCCGGGGCTGCAACGCCGCCTGCGTGCGGTGGGTGAAATCCGCCTGGTGGAGATTCTGGAGGTGATTTATCGCGAAGAAATGGGGCATGTACGCATTGGCACGCACTGGTTCCGTCATCTTTGCGCTGAACGGGGTCTGGAAGCGCGCAGCACCTTCCGTGAGCTATTGAATCAATACATGAGCGGGCGTATTCGTGGCCCGTATGACGACATGGGGCGGATGCACGCAGGCTTTACCGAGGAAGAAATGGACGATTTGCGCGCAATAGAGAAGGAAACCCTGGGGTTGTTGGCATGAGTTTTGTCCATTTGCGTGTGCATACCGAATATTCGCTGGTGGATGGCTTGGTGCGCATCAAGCCTTTGATGAAACGCGCTGCCGAGTTGGGTATCCCGGCTTTGGCGCTCACCGATCAGTGCAATCTGTTTGCCTTCGTCAAGTTTTACAAAGCCTGTCAGGGCGCGGGCATCAAACCGATTTTGGGCGTGGATCTGGTGCTGCGCGCAGCCAAGGCCGATAAGCCTGCCTCGCGTATGGTGTTGCTGGCGCAAAATGAGCATGGCTTTCGTAATCTGACTCGACTGGTGTCGCGCGGTTACATGGAAGGTTTGCAGGATGGCACCGCCACGCTGGAACGTGATTGGCTTGTTGCAGAGGCTTGCGAGGGCATCATCGCGCTTTCTGGCGGACGTTCGGGCGAAATTGGTCAAAGCCTGTTGAGCACCCAGCCTGAACAGGCCGAGGCGCTGCTGGCGCATTGGATGAGCATCTTCCCAGGGCGTTTTTACCTTGAGGTCAGTCGTACCGGGCGGGCGGGTGAGGAGGATGTGCTGCATCGCAGTGTCGCTCTGGCAACCCGGCTGAGTGCGCCGATTGTCGCCACCAATGACGTGCGTTTTCTGGCGGCGGAGGATTTTGAGGCACATGAGGTGCGGGTGTGTATTCATGACGGCTATACCCTGGATGATGCCAAGCGTCCGCGTGGCTACAGCGAGCAGCAGTATTTACGCTCGCCGCAAGAGATGATTGAGTTATTTAAGGATCTTCCCGAAGCCATTGAAAACACGGTCGAAATTGCCAAGCGTTGTTCGGTGGGTTTGACCCTAGGTAAGCCGGTATTACCCAAGTTCCCCATTCCTGAGGGCATGACGGAAGCTGAATTTATTACCCAGGAGTCTGAACGCGGCCTGAACGAGCGTCTGCAAGGCATTATCAAGGCTGATGACCCTGAGGCTGCGCAAAAGCGTGCGCTGTACTTTGAGCGTTTGCAGTTTGAGCTGAACACTATTCTGCAAATGGGCTTTCCCGGTTACTTTTTGATCGTGGCCGACTTTATCCAATGGGCGAAGCGTAACGATATTCCGGTGGGGCCTGGGCGGGGTTCGGGGGCGGGGTCTCTTGTAGCTTATTCGTTAAAAATCACGGATTTAGACCCTATTCCTTATGATTTGCTTTTTGAACGCTTTCTGAACCCCGAGCGGGTCTCCATGCCGGACTTCGACGTGGATTTCTGCATGGAACGGCGTGACGAAGTGATTGATTACGTGGCGCGTACCTACGGGCGCGAGAGCGTGTCGCAGATCATCACTTACGGCAGTATGGCGGCCAAGGCGGTGGTGCGCGACGTGGGGCGCGTGTTGGGCAATAGCTACGGTTTTGTCGATGGTATCGCCAAGCTGATTCCGCTGGAGCTGGGCATCGGCTTGCAGGATGCCATCGACAAGACCGAAGAACTCAAGGCGCGTTACGACAACGACGACGAAGTGAAAGCCATTCTGGATATGGGGCTGCAACTCGAAGGTCTGTCGCGCAATGCGGGCAAACACGCCGGTGGCGTGGTGATCGCCCCCGGCGCACTCACCGACTTCACCCCGCTGTATCGTGCCGAAGGCGAAGAAGGCATTGTCAGCCAGCTCGACAAGGACGATGTGGAGGCCATTGGTCTGGTCAAGTTCGACTTTCTGGGCTTGCGCACGCTGACCATTATCGACTGGGCGGTGAAGACCATTAACGGTGTGCGTGGGCGCACGGGTTTGGCAGCGATCACCATTGAAGGCATTGATCTGACCGATCGCAAAGCCTTTGAGCTGCTCAAACGTTGCGAAACCACCGCCGTGTTCCAGCTTGAATCGCGCGGCATGAAAGACCTGGTACGGCGTTTGCAGCCGGATTGTTTTGAGGACGTGATCGCGCTGGTGGCGCTGTTCCGTCCGGGGCCGCTGGAATCCGGCATGGTGGACGATTTTATTGCGCGTAAACATGGCCGTGCGCCGATTGAATACCCGCATCCTGATCTTGAGCCGATTCTGAAGCCCACTTACGGGGTGATCGTGTATCAGGAGCAGGTGATGCAGATTGCGCAGGTGCTGGCGCAATACAGCCTGGGCGCAGCGGATTTGCTGCGCCGCGCCATGGGCAAGAAAAAGCCGGAAGAGATGGCGCAGCAACGCGAAATTTTCCTCAGCGGTGCTACGGGACGCGGCGTGGATGCGGGTGTAGCCGGTTATGTCTTTGATTTGATGGAAAAGTTCGCAGGTTACGGTTTCAACAAATCGCACTCCGCCGCCTATGCCTTGCTTTCGGTGCAAACCGCCTGGCTGAAGGCGCATTACCCGGCGGCCTTCATGGCGGCGGTGTTGTCGGCGGATATGGATAATACCGACAAGGTGGTGGTACTGATCGAAGAGTGCCGCAGCATGGGTTTGAAGGTGGAGCCGCCGCGCGTCAACGATTCAGCCTATCGCTTTACCATTCGCGACGATGCCACGGTGGTTTATGGTCTGGGGGCGATCAAGGGCGTGGGCGAGGGGGCGATTGAGTCAATTCTTGCCGCGCGGCAACAGGGCGGGGCGTTTAAGGATCTGCATGATTTTTTGCGTCGAGTGGATCGTGGTCGCCTGAATCGCCGCGTGCTGGAGGCGATGCTGCGCGCTGGCGCGCTGGATGGGCTGGGCACCAACCGCGCTTCGCTCATGGCTTCCTTGCCGGATGCGCTGCGTCTGGCAGAGCATCAGGCCGAACAGGAAGCCGCAGGGCAGGCGGATATGTTCGCCATGTTTGCCGAGGCCTCGACTGAAACTCATGTTACGGTGCCGCTGCTGGAGCTGCCCGAGTGGGATGAGTTTGAGCGCTTGCGCCAGGAAAAAGAGGTGCTTGGTTTGTACCTCACTGGGCATCCGATGGATAGCGTGATGGATGAAGTCAGGCAGTTCTGTGACCTGCGTTTTGCGGAGCTGGTCGAACAACTGGAGTCTGCGGCACAAGCCGCTGCACCGGCTGGAAGCGATAGAGCGGGCTACCGTCGTCCGCAGGAGCGTCAGGTGACGGTGGCAGGTCTGTTAATGGCCGTGCGCCCGCGCATCACCAAACAGGGTGAAAAAGAGGCGTTTTTGTTGCTGGATGATGGTAGCGCTCGCATCGAGGCGCGTCTGTTTGCCGAAGATTTGAAGCGTTGGGGCGATAGGCTCGCGATCGATCAGGTGCTGGTGCTGGAGGGCGGTGCCAGTTATGACAGCTTTTCCAATGGAGTGCGCCTGCGGGTTAAATCGCTGATGAGCATGGATCAGGCGCGCGCCCATCTGGCGCGTGAGTTGCGGCTGACCCTGAGCCAGAATTTTCCGGTGGAACATCTCAAAACCCTGTTTGGCACCTTGGAGAGCTACGCTGCGGGCGCTTGCCTGGTGAATTTAGAGGTGCGCAACAGTATGGCCAGCGGGCGGATGAGTGTCGCCGAGTCGCTGCGTGTGCGTGTGTGCGACGAGTTATTGAGCCGTTTACGCAGCATGATGACCATTGAAAAAATTCAGATTTTTCACCAGCGCCTGTCGGCTAACGCTGCAACTACTCCGCCAGCTCAATTTTGACCCAGGTCTGGTTGGACTGACTTTGCGTGTTCGTTTGCCCGTTGATCTGTTGCTGTCCCTGGCTGTCCACGCCGCCCAGCGGAACCCATTGACCCAAGGGAACCCGCACGCGCGTCGAGAGGCTTTGCACCTCCAGGCTGCGCGGGTGCTGTGGGTTGACCTGCGCCGATTCGGGCTGAATATCCAGTAAGACCTGATCGCCTTGTAACTGCGGCGAGACATTCAGCCAGCGCCCGCTTTCACGAATGACCGTCGTGGGTACGCGCTGCATTCCGTGGGGTGTTTCGACCCACACCGGCTGCGTATACGGCGTTTCCCGCCCCACGCGCAGGCGCGCCGGGCTGCCTTCGAGCACGCGGATCTGCTGCGTCGCCGAGTTGTCCTGGCGGCTGCGGCTGGATTCGATGCGTCCATTTACGCTCACACCTTCGGGACGCACGAGCACGCGCCCTTCCACGCCCTCACGCGCCGCACGCATTTCGTCATCACTGCGCACGCTAATCGTCAAGTTGCGCGGAGTACGATCCAGCCCTTGCAAGACTCGTTGAACCTGCGCATGGGTGGCGGGCGAGGCGCGCAAAATCAGCTGTGAGCCGCTGCCATTGATGGCATCACCGGGTTGGAGCATGGGTTGAATGAGTGGAATGACATCTTCAGCCATGCGGTTTTGCAGGGTGATAAGTTCGATGCTGTCGGCGTAGGAGGTGCTGTGCATGAGGCAACTGAGTAATAACCCGGATAATGCCCTTGCGTTGCGACTTTTGAGCGTTAGCTTGGAGTTTTTTGGGTTCTGGAACACGGCGCTGCTGTACGTTTTGATGGGGGGAGGCTATTGATGCGGCACGCATATATCTTAAAAGCGCAGGGGCGGGCTTGCCCGCGAAAAAGCGTATGTTGAAGGCTTCGCGGGCAAGCCCGCTCCGTCCATTCACGCTTCATTCAGGCGACATCAATTAAGTTCAGAGGTTTTCAGGCTGGAGCAATAACAGCCTGAACAATACTGAAAATCTGCGCTTCTGTTGGCGCGTCACATTGCAGGCGGAAGCTCAGACGTATTTCATCGGCACTGAGTTCCTCGGCGTGCTCTTTTTGTGCCTTGAGAACGTCCAAGGTGGCCTCTGAAACATCATCCCCCTGTTGCGCGCGAGCCAGAAGACGTTGTTGCAAGATTTGATCGTTACATTCCATGTGCAGAATATGCAACGGAACGCACAGGGTTTGGGCGAGCTGCCGGGCGGCCTGGCGTTGTTGGATTTTGAGAAAGGTGGCATCCAGCACTACGCCGAATCCAGATTCCAGTACGCCTTGAGCCAGTGCCAGCAAGCGTTGATAGGTTTGCAAGGTGGCTTCAGGGCTGTAGCGCCCGCTGTTGAGTTCAGATGCACGATGTTCGGCTTGAGGAAACAGGCGTTGGCGCTCGATGTCGGCGCGGATGCGAATCAGCCCCAGACTTTCAGCCAAAATCATGGCCGCACGGCTTTTGCCGCTGGCGGAATAGCCGTGGGTGATGATGAGTCGGGGTTTGAGTGTTTGGGTGTAGCTTTCGGCCAGCTCAACGTAACGCGCGTACTGGGCGCGCGCAGCGGCAATCTGTTCTTCGCTGCCGCCAAATGCGACACCGAGCAGGGCGATTTTGGCGCGCACCATGGCGCGATAGGTCTGGTAAAAATGCAGCAAGGCCAGTCCTGCGTAGTCGCCGCTGCGCTCCAGATAGCGGTTGAGCAGGCGGTTGGCGTGGGCAGGGAGTTTGCGATCCTGTAAGTCCATTAAAAGGAAGGCGAGCTCGCTCATCACATCAATCCAGCGGAAGCTGTCGTTGAATTCAATCGCATCGAAAATGATGATCTTGCGCGTGCTTGAGCCATCAACCCGCGCCATATTGCCAAGGTGCATGTCGCCGTGCAGTTCGCGCACGAAGCCATCACGCTTGCGCGCCGCGAGCAGGGGACGCAGGCGGGTGTAGGCGGCTTCTGTCCACAAGCGCAAACGTTCGAGTTGGGCGTGGCGCTCGTGGTGGTCGGCTTCAAGCAGCGGCTTGATTTGCTCAAAGTTTTGTGCCATGGGGAAGTACACGCTGGCCGGTTCGCCGAGTTCGCTCTCCTTTGCTACATGCGGGGCATGTTGGTGAAAGGCGGCCAGTTTATCGGCCAGCTCGTCCATGTGTTCCAATGCCAGCCCCTCATGCGCCAGCACTTCATCCAGACGCGCGCCATCCGCAAAACGTCGCATGACAATGGCGCTTTCGATGGTCTCGCCCGCGCCGTCGAGGATGGGATGTTCAGCGCTGCCGGAGATCGGGGCGACACGTAAATACAGGCCATCACTGAGGGATTGGTTCAGACGTAGCTCTTCGTGGCAAAAATGCTGGCGCTGGGCGCGCTCACTAAAGTTGAGGAAGCCAAAATCCACCGGTTTTTTAAGCTTGTAGGCAAATTCACCCGCGAGAATCACTGAAGAAATATGTGTTTCAATCAAGCGCGCGTCAGGGTCGCTGGCCTGGAATTGACGGAGTAGGGCTTGGACAAGTTGCTGGTGTTGGGCAAGGGCGGACATGGTGGCTGAGAAATAAGTTAAGATGGTGGAGCATAAATCAGCTTTTGCTTTGCATCCATGTCCACATGCGCTTTGCGCTCTTTTTAAGTCATTTTCCGCCGTGCGTTCATTTTTCCTTATTGCTTTCAAACTTGCGCTGGCGCTGCTCCTGGTCGGCGCTCTGGCGCTTGGGCTATATGTCACTCATCTTGACCGCATGGTGCAGGAGCGCTTTTCCGGCAGCCTGTGGGCACTGCCCGCCAAAGTGTATGCACGCGCCATGGAGCTTTACGTCGGTCTGCCCTTGTCGCCGGCTCAACTGGAGCGTGAATTAAAGCGTCTGGGTTATCGTGCGACCGAAGCAGAACCTCGCGCCGGGGAGTATCGCAAAACGGGCGGGGAGTGGGAGGTTTTTGTCCGCCACGCGGAACATTTTGATGGCAAGGAGCCTGAACGTCTGCTCCGCCTGCGTTTTGAGGGCGATCGGCTGGCGGGCTTGTGGGATGGCGAGCGTCGCCCGGTCGCCGTGGCGCGCCTTGATCCTTTGGTGATCGGCAGTTTCTATCCCGACAAGCAGGAAGACCGGGTGATGCTGCGCTTGCAGGATACGCCGCCAGTGCTGATTCATACCCTGTTGGCTGTGGAAGATCAGCAATTTTTCAGTCATTACGGGGTGAATCCCTGGGCGATTTTGCGCGCCATGCTGGTCAATATCGGTAGTGGTGAATTAACCCAGGGCGGGAGCACCATTA
Source organism: uncultured Halothiobacillus sp. (assembly GCA_964618025.1). Lineage (GTDB taxonomy): Bacteria > Pseudomonadota > Gammaproteobacteria > Halothiobacillales > Halothiobacillaceae > Thiofaba. The sequence continues at coordinate 98,062 of CAZTYJ010000002.1, forward strand.
CCCAGCAGCTGGCTAAAAACTTCTTTTTGAGTAATGAGCGCAGCTATGTGCGCAAGTTGAATGAACTGATGATCGCCTTGCTGCTGGAAGCGCATTACAGCAAGGAGCAGATTCTTGAGGCTTATCTAAATGAGGTCTGGCTTGGGCAGGAAGGGAGTCGCGCCATTCACGGCTTTGGTCTAGCCAGCGAGTTTTATTTTGGGCGACCGCTTGCGGAGCTGAGCCCGGAGCAGATCGCGACCCTGGTTGGCATGGCGAAGGGCGCAAGCTATTACAACCCGCGCAAATCCCCTGAGCGTACCCTGGAACGACGTAATGTTGTGCTGAGCGTGATGGCGCAGGAAGGACTGCTCAAACTCGATCAGTTGGACTTGTGGCGCGCCCGCCCCTTGGGGGTCACTGAGAATGGCAATGCCGGTCAGGGAATGTATCCGGCATTTTTGCAGCTTGTAGCTCAACAACTTAAAAAGGAATATGACGAAAAGGCTTTAAGTACCCTGGGGCTTAAAATCTACACCACACTCGACCCTGAGGCGCAGATGCAGGTTGAAAAAGCGGTTGCAGAACAGCTTCCTGTACTCGAAAAATCCCGCAAATTACCGGGGGACAGCTTGCAGGCGGCGGCGGTGATGACTGAGCCTGTTTCGGGTGAGATTCTGGCGATGCTGGGGGATCGTCAAGCGCGTTTTGCCGGGTTTAATCGCGCGCTGGATGCACGGCGCTCCATCGGCTCGCTGATTAAGCCTGTGATTTATCTTTGCGCTCTGGAGCGCCCGGCGGAGTTCACCTTGAGTTCACTGATTGCGGATGAGCCGATGACTCTCCAGCAGGCGGGCAGCCCGCCGTGGTCACCGCAAAATTACGATCATCGTTTCCGTGGTGATGTCCCTTTGTACAAGGCGCTGGCAAACTCGCTCAATATTCCGGCGGTGCGTGTGGGCATGAAGATCGGCGTGCAGGAGGTTGCGGCCACGGTCGAGCGTCTGGGGGGGCGAGCGCCGGACAAGCCTACGCCGTCCATGTTGTTAGGCGCTTTGGATATGGCACCCGTCGAGGTGACGCAGATGATGCAAACCCTGGCGGCAGGCGGCTTTCGTACTCCTTTGCGTGCCATTCGCGCCGTGCTGGACGCGGATGGTCAGCCCCTGGCGCGTTATGTCTTGACCGTGCGTCAGGATGCTCAAGCCCAGCCCGTATTTTTGGTGACCTATGCCATGCAGGCGACGGTAAGTGAGGGGACGGCAGCCGCCTTGGGGCGTGCGTTGCCTGCTGTACGCTTTGCGGGCAAGACCGGAACAACCAACGATATGCGCGATAGCTGGTTTGCGGGCTTTTCGGCGGATCGTTTGATGGTGGTATGGGTTGGGCGTGATGATAATCAGCCGACCAAGCTGACCGGCGGCAGCGGAGCGTTACCCATTTTTACTCAAGTGATGCGCAATACGCCGCAGCAAGCGCGCCCTACTGAAGCTCCGCAGGGGGTTGAATGGGTGACGACAGATTTGAGTACGGGACTGCGTGCGACTTCAGCCTGTCCTGGCGCCGTCGAATTGCCGTATATTGAGGGCAGTGCGCCGGTCGAGTGGAGCGGCTGCGGCGGATCCGAATCAAATGGCCTGTTTGAGCGTGCCAATCGCCCAGGCTCAGGCGCGGACAGCAGCAATGAAGAGTCTCTGCTTGACTGGATCAATAAAATCATTCCTTAAGGCTATAAATGAACTATGAATGCTAATATGATGAAAAATAACCGTATTTTATTTGTCATGCTTGCGGCAGGATTGCTTTCGGCGTGCTCGACTACACCCGCACCGTCCATCTATAAAGGCGCGCAAGCACCCAAGCCTGCGCCCAAGCTTGATCCGGGTGCGCCAGTGGTGCGCCCCTTGAGTTCAGGCGGTTTGCAGGAGACTCCGCTGGAGGCCAAGCCTTTACCGGCCAAACCTTTAAACAGTTATGCGCCCAGCGCGGTCGCGCCAAGCGCCCCCATGACGCCGGGGGTGGATTATGCGCAAGTGGCCGCGACCACGCAGATCAACTCGACAACGGCAGCAGGCGTGCAGCAGGTCAATAAGGCCGGCAGTGCGGCCAGCCAGCGGGTGAGCAACGCCACGGCCAAGGTCGATGCCGGTGTGAGCCAGGTCAATCAGGCGACATCTGCGGGCAAGCAGGCGTTAAGCGTGGCCTCACTGCCTGCGGCCAGTTTGAGCGGTAGTCCGGCTGCGCGTGAACTGGCCACAAGCGCGGATGCCGCGCTGGGGCGTGGCGATCTGAGTGGTTCAGCGGCAATTCTGGAGCGTGCGCTGCGCATTGAGCCGAATAATGCAGGCTTGTGGTCACGGCTGGCAGAAGTGCGCCTGCGTCAGGGTGATACGGCGCAGGCCGAACAATTGGCGCTGAAGGCGAATGGGCTCGCGGGCGTTGATGCGGCGCTACGCTCGCGCAACGAGCAAATTGTGGCTCAGGCGCGTGGGCGCTGATTGAAATCAATGTCTCGACCTTCGGAGCTTCTTGGAGCACAGGGGCCATTCGCTGAGCGCAATCCGTTATTTGCGGTGCGTGAGGCGCAAGCTCGCATGGCCGATGCGGTTGAGGAGGCGCTCGAAACAAATGCGACGCTGGTGGTCGAGGCTGGAACAGGTGTCGGCAAAACCTTTGCCTACCTCGTTCCGGCCATGCTGCATCCTGGCAAGGTGATGATCGCGACAGCGACCAAACATTTGCAGGATCAACTGTTTTTGAATGATCTGCCTCGGGTGAAGACGATTCTTGGCGCCAGTCGGGATGTGGCTTTGCTTAAAGGGCGTTCCAATTATCTGTGCCGCTACCGTCTTGTGGGCGCAAGACACGAACAGTTCATTTCGGCGGGGCATCTGCGAGAGCCGTTGCGCCGGGTTGAAGAGTGGTCGATGCAGAGCAAAAGCGGTGATCTGGCTGAGTGTCAGGATGTGGCGGAAGGCTCACCGATCTGGGGGCTGGTGACTTCGACGACGGACAACTGTCTGGGGAGTGAGTGCCCGAATTTTCAGGATTGCTTTGTGTTCGAGGCGCGCCGTCGCGCCCAGGAAGCCGATCTTGTGGTGATTAATCATCATCTGTTTTGTGCGGATGCGGCCTTGCGTGATGAGGGCTTTGGCGAGTTCTTGCCCGAGGCCGATGCGCTGATTTTTGATGAGGCGCACCAGCTACCGGAAATTGCCAACGCCTTCGCCGGTGAAACTCTGACATCACGCCAACTGCTTGATCTTGCCCGTGATACGGTGAGCGAGCAGCTCCGTGATGCACCGGATATGGCGGTTCTGCGGGATGGTGCTGCGGCTTTGGAAAAAGCCAGTGCTGATTTTCGCCTGGCGTTTGAGTTTCGCGCACACAAGGATGCTTGGAGTGTGGCGCGTGAGCACCCGCCCTTGAAGGAGGGGCTGCGCGGAGTGGAAAGCGCGCTCCATGCCTTGCATGAAGCTCTCAAACTGGCAGCGGCGCGTGGCAAGGGGCTGGAGAACGCTTGCAAGCGTGCCGAAGCGGCGCTGGCGCTCTCGGCCCGTTTCAGTCAGGCAGAAAACCCGGACGAGGTTTTATGGTATGAACTGAACGGGCGTGGTTATGCGCTGCATGTCACACCCGTTGATGCGGCGGCTTCATTGGCGCGCGCCCTGCACGGTCGTGCGCGCGCCTTGATCTTTACCTCGGCCACCCTGACGGCGCAGCAGCGCTTCGAGTTTTTTACCCGTCGTGTTGGCCTGAGTGCCGAAACGCCCACCTTGCGCCTGGATAGTCCGTTTGACTATCCCAATAAAGCGCTGCTTTACCATCCCGCTGGTATGCCTGATCCGAACAGCCCGCATTTTACGTCTGCGCTGATCGAAGCGGCCTTGCCGGTGTTGGAGGCCAGCCAGGGGCGGGCGTTCATGCTGTTTACCAGCCATCGTGCGCTCAAAGAGGCCGAAGGTTTGCTGCGTCCCCAATTAAGCCATCCCTTGTTGGTGCAAGGCGATATGCCGCGTCATGCGCTGATTGAGCGTTTCCGTGAGCTGGGCAACGCGGTGCTCTTGGGGACGCAGAGCTTTTGGGAAGGCGTGGATGTGCAGGGCGAAGCCCTATCGCTGGTGATTATTGACAAGCTGCCATTCGCCACGCCTGGGGATCCTGTGCTCAAGGCACGCATGGATGCCATGCGCCAGCAGGGCTTGGAGCCTTTTGTGCACTACCAGTTGCCGCAGGCTATTTTGACCCTGAAGCAAGGGGCGGGGCGTTTGATTCGCGGGGAGCAGGATCGCGGCGTGCTGATGTTGTGTGATCCGCGTATTCGCAGCAAGAGTTATGGCAAGCAATTTCTGGACAGCCTGCCGCCGATGCGACGTACCCAATCGCTGGAGCAGGTATGCGCGTTTTTTAGGATTTGACTATCAGGTCGATTGAAAAATACAACGCGACAAACGTGAAAATTCGGCTAGATTCGTAACCAAGGAATATCCCAAGAAATCTTGTAGAGGAGAGATGTCATGGCAAAGAAAAAGTCTGAAGTCAGTGCAATCAATATCGGTCTGGATGATGCGCAACGCGAGGCGATTGGCTCGGGGCTGTCGCGCCTGCTGGCAGACTCTTATTCCCTGTTTTTGATGACCCACAATTTTCACTGGAACGTGGTGGGGCCGCAGTTCAGGAGCTTGCATCTGATGTTTGAGGAGCAATACACCGAGCTGTTTACCGGGGTGGATGAAATTGCGGAGCGTATTCGCTCACTGGGGTTGCAGGCTCCGGGAACCTTCAAGAAATTTGAGTCACAGGCTTCGTTTGCCATCCCTGAAGATATCATGGGCGCGCGTGACATGCTGCTTGCGTTGGTGCAAGCGCAAGAGGCCGTGGTGCGCACCGCGCGTGCGACTTTAGCTGTTGCCGATGAAGCTAACGATCAGCCTACGCTGGATCTGTTGACCCGCCGCATGGAAATTCACGAAAAGAACGCATGGATGTTACGCGCGATGACACAAGACTGAGCGCTTGCATTTGTAGCGTAAAAAAGCCCCCCGGATGAGTTGACTCCGGGGGGCTTTTTGGATTTTCGCGTTGCGGCGTAAGAGCCTATCTCAAGGGCTTGAGTAGCCCGGATGAAGCAAAGCGGAATCCGGGGTGTGCCGTGCCGATGGTGAAGTTGACCCCGGATTTGCATCCGGGCTACGACGGTGATCGGAATACCTGAAAGATCGCAAACAGGTTTTTAGGTGGCGCTTGCTGCACAGGATTTGAGATAGTCCTGTAACAGCACGCTGAGTTTAGGTTCATCGTAGAGCGGACGGGTTGTACCGGCTTTGAGTCCAAGATCAAAGTCCACAATACTGATCGTCAGGGTCGGCTCTTGGCGAACATTGCAGAACATGACCAAGCGGCGTGCATGGTCGTAAGCGCCAAACATCAAACGGCGTAAATTGCAGCCTTCGCAGGCGGGCACTTGGAACCAGGTGTAGCGATGGTCGCGCATGATTTTTTCCAGCAAGGCATCCAGCGCCAGATTGTTCAGTGCAGCAAGATCGGCTTCGACCCGCACAGGAGTATCGTCAACGGATGCAGCTGGCGTTTGCGCAGATATTGTTACGGGGGCGGTGGGTGTATTGTCCTGCGTTGTCGCACTCATTACTCCAAATGGCGCGTGCCTGGGCGGCTCTTGCGTATCTTCATCCTGCCCAGTGGAATCCTGCCCAGCGGAGACTTCAGGCTCAACAATGACCCCTGTTTCAATCTCGTCAGCGGCGTAGGCGCTTAACAGGGATGGACTGGGGAGTATCGGCAGGTGCAGAACCTTGTGGTTGTCACTGCGCTCTTCCGTCGATGACGGGCTGCTTAATACGGGCAGGGTTAACTGGCTGTTACGCGCTTCCAAGGCGCTTAAAATCAGGCTGTGTTCATGCTCAAGCTCCACCAGTGCATCCGTAATGGAGCTTTGATCGAAGCCTGAAAAGCCCATAAAAAAGCCTTGCAAGCGTTGAGTCAAAGCCTTGCCGGAGGCATGTTCAAGATAGTGCATGCTTTCAAGTGAATCGGGCAGCTCCTGCACGCTTTCAATCACATCATTGATAAGTTGCAGGGCGTTTCTTAATACTTGCGAGTCACGATCATGCCGATGACGTAACATCATGATGGCCAGAGCAGGGCCTAGCATGTGGGAAAGAATGCGCTGCAGGGCGGGCGTAACGCGCTTGTCACGCATCAAAAGCTGAATCTGCCGGGTTGCCAGACGGCGAGCCAGACGAACGCGTTCCTGATGATCGGCGCCGTCATCATCACTCCACAGGCGGCCATGCAGCTCGTCCTTGATGTAGTTCAGATATTTGACAACATGCAGCCAGAACCCGGAGCCATAGGCGGCGCGAGCTTCCATCAAGTTAATCATCTGGGTGATTTCACCGCCAATGTCATCCAGGCCATCTTCGCTGTCCAGATCAATGACAAGGTCTTCCAGCAGGGTCAAGGCGCGGCGCATGGGGTGGCGACGGTCGTGCATGATGCTCAAATCACGCGCCGCAGCCTGGTTCAAGGCGGGAGTGATGCGGGCAAGGGCTTGAGCAATCGGGCTTTTTTCATGCGACTTTATTTTTTCAAGCTGCTGATTGAGCCAGGGAATGTGCACTTCACTGCTGTCGCCATCCCACAGCCAGTCATCATTCATCATCGTGTTCTGGCCAACCCCAGGCACCCCGGGATAGCCCATGGAACCTGGAGAAAACGGCCCTGTTGCATGGGCGTAATGCTCGGCCATGGCAGGGTCAAGCGCCTCACTGGCATCAGGGTTGAAATGACGCAGTGGCGCGCGCCCCGCTGGAGGCATGTTTTGCAGGGTTTGCGCCTGCTCAAATTCTTCAGCAAATGAGCGTAGCTGTGTCGCTTCCTGTTCCGTTGGCATGACAAGCGGCTTGACGATGTCCTTGCGACGACCGATCGCATTGCGACGCACATAACCTAAGGGAATGCGCGGCATAACGCCTTGATTGACCAGCCACTGATTCATTTCCGCGTAGACATTCGCCAGCGAATGAACCGCCTGTTGTTCGATCACCTGATAAACCACCTGACGGGTTGCAAACTCCATGTCAGCCTTGCGCAGCGCGGCTTCCAGCGCGCGTAAAGCGATTTCAGGCGTAATGCCAACCACCTGGTCATCCGCGCTAATGGAGTCAATACGGATATCCAGCGCATTGATTTCATCGCCCGCACGGTTGCTAATCCGTTGCGCGAGGTTACTTAGCATGACGTTCTCATTCATCGTATCGTCGCTAACCAGCTCCAGGGTGTCTTTGGAGGGCGGGGGTTCTGCTTTAGCCAGTGCTTCCGGGTTTTTTCCCATTTCGCTCAGGTTTTTTTCAAAGGCATCAACGATTTCTCCGCGAGATTGGCGCAAGGTGCGCATCGAATCGAAATACAGGTGTTGATCCTTGACCGAACCGCTTTTTTCCGCCATGCCAAGAAGAACATCGACCATTTGGTCGAACATGCCTGAAATGCGATCCTTGAACGAGCCAACCAGATGCGTGAATGCGCTGGAGGCCAATTTGGGGTTGGGGCTGTGCTCATCGGGTTTGGACATGCGTCATCCTTACTGCGGTGGTTTTGTCATATTATGACGAAGGGTAGCGCATTTTTCCTGCAAGCGCGCACTCCAAAAATTGAAACCCTGCGATTCAATCCGATATTCCCCGAGCCTTGTCGGGGTACAATGCGCGACAATTCACTTGAACTGATTGATTTTTATGCGCTCTCCTGAACTCCTTTCGCCTGCCGGTACTCTGAAAAACATGCGCTACGCCTTTGCTTACGGAGCCGATGCGGTGTATGCCGGACAGCCGCGTTATTCGCTGCGTGTGCGCAATAACGACTTTCTTGAAGATAATCTTGCGATTGGTATTCACGAGGCTCATGCCTTGGGCAAGAAGTTTTTCGTGGCCATGAACGTGATGCCGCATAACGCCAAGGTGCGCACGTTTTTGAGGGATGCCGAGCCGATCATCGAGATGCAGCCGGACGCGATTATCATGGCCGATCCGGGTTTGATGATGATGGTGCGCGAACGCTGGCCGGAGATGCCGATTCATCTGTCAGTGCAGGCCAACACGGTGAATTATGCCGGGGTCAAATTCTGGAAATCGGTCGGTGTGGAGCGGGTGATTCTCTCGCGTGAGCTGTCGCTGGATGAAATTGCCGAAATTCGTCAGGAATGCCCGGATACCCAGCTTGAGGTGTTTGTGCATGGCGCACTGTGCATCGCCTATTCCGGGCGTTGTCTGTTGTCCGGTTATTTCAATCACCGTGATCCGAATCAGGGAACCTGTACCAATTCCTGCCGCTGGGAATACAAGACCCTGCCTGCGGAAGAAGACGCTGCGGGGGTGATTCGTCCACCTTCCGAGGCGGTGATTTCGATGGATGCCATTAATGCGGCGATGAAGGATACCAGTGAAGGCTTTGGTGCCGGGCGTGCGGGTGTGGGCGGGGATCGCCGTCATCCCTTGGCCGATCAGGTGTATTTGTTGGAAGAGGCCAGCCGTCCGGGTGAGTTGATGCCGATTTTCGAGGATGAACACGGCACCTACATCATGAATTCCAAGGACTTGCGCGCCATTGAGCATGTGCAAAAGCTGGCGCAAATCGGCGTGGATTGTCTGAAAATCGAAGGGCGCACCAAGAGCCATTACTACGTGGCGCGCAGCGCACAGATTTATCGTCAGGCGATTGATGATGCGCTGGCCGGTCGCCCGTTCAATCCGATGCTGTTCGGCAAGCTGGAATCCCTGGCCAGCCGTGGTTATACCGATGGCTTTTTTGAGCGGCATCACACGCAGGACTACCAGAACTACATCAGCGGCGCGTCGCAAAACAATACGCAACAGTTTGTGGGCGAAATCACCGGAATGGATGCCACGCGCGGTATGGCGGAAGTCACGGTGAAAAACAAAATCAGTGTGGGCGATCGCCTGGAGCTGATGTTGCCGAGCGGCAACCATGATTTTGTGGTGAACGAGATGATCGACCAGCACGCCCAGCCGATTGAGGTTGCTCCAGGCAGCGGTTGGAAGGTGCGCTTGCCGTTGCCAGTGAGCGATATTGCGCCGGATGAGTTGGGGCTGGCTTTGCTTGCGCGCTATCTGTAAAAAATCCGCTTTAGCCACAGAGGGCACAGAGTTCAATGAGGCTATATTCGCAAGATGCTTGTTTTTCTCCCTTTCCCTTCAAGGCGAGCTGGCTTCAGGTTTTGCAATAAGTCCTAAATTCCCTACCCTGCGTACTCCGTGACCTCTGTGGCTAAAAAATGATCTTCTCCCGCCTTGATCGTTATCTGATGCGCGAAGCCTTCCTCGGCATGTTGGCCGTCAGCCTCGTGCTGTGGTTGGTGATGATGGCCAATGTCGGCGTGCAACTGGTGGGTAATATCGTGCAAGGCAGTCTGCCTGCGCCGGTGTTGCTTGGCTTGTTGACGGCGAATGCGGTCAAATTATTGATGTTTGTTCTGCCGGTGGGCGGTTTTCTGGGGCTGCTGTTTGCCTTGGGACGCATGTACCGCGACCATGAAATTCCTGTCTTGCTGGCGTGTGGTGCAACCCCTTGGCGTTTACAACGTCCGCTCACGCTGATGGTGTTGCTGTGGTCACTTTTGATTGCGGGCTTGTCGCTATACGCCTGGCCAGCGGCGCAAACGGCGCGTGACAATCTGCTGCAACAGGCCATGAGCGCCTCGGTATTCGACCGCTTGCCGGTGGGGCGTTTTTTGGTGGCCGACAAGGGGCGGGTGACGGTGTATGCCGCGCGCGTGTCGGAGGATGGTACAAGCCTTGAGGATGTTTTCGTGCACACCCGGATGCAGGATAGCGAAGGGGTGGAGCGTGCGCTACGTGCGCGCTTTACTGAGGATAGCGAGGGCTACCGCCAGCTGGTGCTAGAGGATGGCAAACGCTTTGATGGCGTAATGGGGCAGGGCGATTGGCGTGTTTTGCGCTATGCCGAACATCGCATTGATCTGGGGCTGGAAAAGCGTAACCCACAGTCGGGCTCGCGCAAGCACTCGGCCATGCCCTTGTCCATGCTTGTGCAGGAAGCCTCGCCCCAGGCGCAGGCGGAGCTGGCCAAGCGTATCGCCCAGCCCTTGAGCGCCTTTTTGCTTGGCCTGCTGGCCTTGCCGCTGTCGCGTGGCGCACCGCGTCAGGGACGTTTTGCCAGGCTTGGTGCCGGGGTGCTGATTTACGTGGTGTATTTCAATCTCATCACCTTGGCGAGCAAGGCGATTGAGGATGAAAAACTCCCGCTGCTGCTTGGGGCGGTCTTGCCTCATGTCTTGATGCTCGCCTTGGTGTTGGGCGGGTACTGGCGACAGGGCGCTTTTGTTTCTGTATCCCCCGCTGTCCCGGCCTCTGCAAGGGGGGCTGTTCATGCGACTTGATCTCTACGTCCTGCGCTCCGTGCTTGGCGGTACGCTCGCCACGTTGGGCATTGTGCTGGCGCTGGCGCTGATTCTGCTGTTTTTGGATGAGGCCGATAAGATCAATGCGGCCTACACCCTGCCCAAGGCAGTGCTGTTTGTCGTCTTGATGTTACCGGGCTACATGTTGGAATTTTTCCCGCTGGCCACGCTGATTGGCAGTCTGGTCGCGCTGGGCGCGCTGGCGGCGGGCAATGAAATTACCGCCATGCGCTCCATGGGCTTGTCGCTGGCGCGTTTGTCGCGCCCTGTGCTGGCGGCGGGCTTGTTGCTGGGTTTGAGCGGAATGTTGTTGGGTGAAACCCTGGGGCCGTGGGGGCAGGGCGAGGCGCGTTTAATGCGTGCGCAAGCGCTGGGGCAAACCCTGTCGGTGCATGGGGCAGAAGGCTTGTGGGTGCGCGAAAAGCGTGGCGAAGATACGGGCGGCGAGCGTTTTGTGCATATTGATCTGGTCACGCCGGGCGGTGAGGTGCGTGGGGTCAAGGTGTTTGATTTTGCGCCGAACGGCGATTTGCAGGAGGCCATGCAGTTTGCCCAGGCCGCGCCTTTTGAGGCCGGCTGGCGGGCGGAAAAACTGGTGTTTAACCGTTTTACCTGCGAACAGGTCATAAGCGGCACGGAGCCTGAGCGTATGCTCGAAAGCCTGGTGCAGCCGAATGTGCTGAATGTCCTGGCGGTGATGCCGCAATACATGAGCTTGGGCGAGCTTTGGCGTTATGCGCATTTTTTGGACAAGAACAGCCTGAAAAGCGAACCCTATTGGCTGGCCTGGTGGAGCAAGCTGCTGGCGCCGCTGAGCGTGATCGCCATGTTGCTGCTGGCCTTGCCCTTTTCGCTGGCCACGCGCCGCGCAGGTGGGGCGGGGGTGCGCCTGGTGATCGGCATTATGCTGGGCATGGGCGTATTTGTGGTTTCACGCCTGCTCACCCAAGGCAGTCTACTGGCCGGCATGAGTCCGATGTTTGCCGCGATGTTGCCGCCTTTGGTTATGATGGCCGTCGCCATATGGTTTTTGCGCCGACAGGAGGGTCGCCATGCTGCTTGATGTCAACGCTGGACAAGAGCGCATGAGCATAAGCCAGTTCACTGAAAAAGCGTACCTGGACTATGCCATGTACGTGATTCTGGATCGCGCCCTGCCGCATATTGGCGACGGCCTGAAACCGGTGCAGCGCCGCATCATTTACGCCATGTCCGAGTTGGGCTTGTCTTCGGCCTCCAAACACAAAAAATCCGCGCGCACCGTGGGTGATGTGATCGGTAAATACCATCCGCATGGCGATTCGGCCTGTTATGAGGCCATGGTGTTGATGGCGCAGCCGTTTTCCACCCGCTATCCGCTGATCGACGGGCAGGGGAACTGGGGCTCGGCGGATGAGCCCAAATCCTTTGCCGCCATGCGTTACACCGAGTCGCGCATGACCCCGTATGCGCGTTTGCTGTTGAGCGAGCTGGAACAGGGTACGGTGGATTTTCAGCCCAATTTCGACGGCACGCTGGATGAGCCGGTATTGCTGCCTGCGCGTGTGCCGAATGTGCTGCTCAACGGCACCACCGGCATTGCGGTGGGTATGGCCACCGATATTCCGCCGCACAATCTCGCCGAAGTGATCCACGCCTGCGTGCATTTGCTCGACCATCCCGAAGCGGATGTCGCCGCGCTGTGCGCACACCTGCCCGGCCCGGATTTTCCCACGGCGGGTGAAATCATTACCTCGCGCGCTGACCTGCTGAAAATGTACCAAAGCGGCCTGGGCTCGGTGCGCCAGCGTGCGGTTTTTGAGATTGAAGATGGCGACATTATTGTTACCGCCTTGCCGTATCAGGTTTCGGGCAGCAAAGTCCTGGAACAGATTGCCGCGCAAATGCAGGCCAAAAAACTGCCCATGGTGGCGGATCTGCGCGACGAGTCCGATCACGAAAACCCCACCCGTCTGGTGATTTTTCCAAAAAGCCGCAATGTCGATGCTGATGAGCTGATGAATCATCTGTTCGCCACCACCGATCTGGAGCGCAGCTACCGCGTGAATATGAACGTGATTGGCCTGGACGGGCGGCCACGGGTGATGAATCTGCGCGACATGCTGGGCGAGTGGCTGAGCTTCCGTATCCAGACCGTGCGCCGCCGCGTGCAATGGCGGCTGGAGCGGGTGGAAAAACGCCTGCATATTCTCGATGGCCTGCTGATCGCCTTCCTCAATATCGACGAAGTGATCCACATCATCCGTCATGAAGATGAGCCGAAAAGTGTGCTCATGGCGCGCTTTGCGCTTAGCGACATGCAGGCCGAAGCGATTCTGGAACTCAAGTTGCGCCACCTCGTCAAGCTGGAAGAAATGGAATTGCGCGGCGAACAGGCTGACTTGGCCAAGGAACGCGACGCGCTGCGCGCCCTGTTGGAGAGCGAGAACAAGCTGCACGCCAAGGTGCGCGAAGAGCTGCTGGCCGATGCCGCAGCGCATGGCGACCCGCGTCGCTCGCCGCTGGTGGAAGCCAACGTGGCGCAAGCATTGGATGAGTCCGCGCTGATTCAGTCCGAGCCGGTCACCGTGGTGTTATCGAAACAAGGCTGGGCGCGCTTGGCCAAGGGGCATGAGGTGGACGGAGCCGGTCTGAACTACCGTGCCGGGGATGGCTTTCTGACCCAAAGCAGCGGGCGCAGCACGCAACAGGCCGTGTTTATCGACAGCAGCGGGCGTGCCTACACCACCGCTGCGCACACCTTGCCCTCTGCTCGCGGACATGGCGAACCGTTGACCGGGCGTTTTGCGCCAGCGCAGGGCAGCAGCTTCCAGCATGTACTTCTGGGGGCTGCGGAAGATCGCTATCTGTTTGCTTCCAGCGCCGCCTTTGGCCTGATCGCCGAACTGAATCAGCTGCATGGCCGCCAAAAAAGCGGCAAGGCCTTTATGACCATTCCTGAGGGCGCGCAGATCCTCGCGCCCCTGCTTTTACCGATGCCTACGAATGAACCGCTCTACCTTGCCACTCTGGGCGGCGGTAATCTGCTGGTGTTTCCGTTGCAAGAACTGATTGACGAGGCGCGCGGCGGGCGTGGCAGCAAATTAATGGCCTTGAACAAGGATGAAACACTGCTCGATGTGGCCCTGCTTGGTGTCAAAGACAGCTTGCGTGTGCATACCAGCGGGCGTTTCTTGAACCTTAACCCCAACGACTGGCGGGGCATGTCAAGCCAGCGTGCGCGCCGTGGTCGTCCCCTGCCGCGTGGTTTTACCCGAGCGGATCGCTTGGAACCCTTACGCGCTAACGATTGAATTTTTCATCAAAACCCATATCTAATAGCCCAGTCTGATTTTCATCCATCGAGGTTTTAAGCACGTATGAAGCGCATCCTACTGTTCATTCTTACCAACATCGCCGTCATGGTGGTGATTACCATCGCCTGGAGCATCATCTCCAGCGTGTTTGGTCTGGGGCAAATCCAGAGCAAAGATGGCCTGAACCTCACCTCCTTGCTGGTGTTTTCGGCGCTGGTCGGTTTCGCCGGTTCATTCATCTCCCTGATGATCTCCAAGTGGATGGCCAAGCGCAGCGTCGGCGCAGTGGTGATCGAGCAACCACAGAACGCCACCGAAGTCTGGTTGATGGAAACCGTGCGTCGTCAAGCCAACGCAGCGGGCATCAAAATGCCTGAAGTGGCGATTTATGATTCGCCTGAAATCAACGCCTTTGCCACAGGCCCCAGCCGCAACAACGCGCTGGTCGCCGTGAGCACCGGGCTGTTGAATTACATGAACCGCGACGAAGCCGAAGCGGTCATGGCGCACGAAATCGGCCACGTCTCTAACGGTGACATGGTGACCCTGACCCTGATTCAAGGCGTGGTCAACACCTTCGTGGTTTTCCTTGCCTATGTGATTAGCTACTTTGTGGATCGTGTGCTTCTGAAAAATGAAGAAGGCCAGGGCATTGGTTTCTTTATTACCAACATCATCGCGCAGATTGCTTTGGGCTTCCTCGCCAGCATCATCGTCATGTGGTTCTCGCGTCAGCGTGAATTCCGCGCCGATGCCGCAGGAGCCAAATTTGCCAGCAAGGAAAAAATGATTGCCGCACTGGAAAAACTCAAGGCCATGCACGAACCCAGTCATTTGCCTGAGCAAATGGCCGCTTTCGGCATCAACGGCGGCGACATCCAGAAAATGTTCAGCAGCCACCCGCCGCTGGATGAGCGCATTGCCGCCCTGCGCAATGCGGCCTGATTAAATCCTCGCCACCAGCCTTGGGGCTGAAAATCAAAACCCCGGATCAAACCGATCCGGGGTTTTTTATTTGTAGGGCTTACGCAAGATGGCGGTTTTCACCCCCTCCCCCTTGATGGGGGAGGGTTGGGGA
>CAZTYJ010000003.1:0-19761 GCA_964618025.1 uncultured Halothiobacillus sp.
TTCATCCAGCGGAATGCCGTAACGTTGGCTGGCAAGGCGTAACTGCCCGCCGTGGTTATGCGAGGACAACGGCTTGCTCACCCGCAGATGCGGCTTCAGGACAATGGCTGTCCAGCATGTTCGGTAACGCTGTTGGGTCACGCACGACAATATACGCCCACTGCCCATACTGTTGTGTCCGGTTTACCGCTTCTACCCAGCGTTGCGCCGCTTTTGTCAAGTCCCGCCTGTTTGTAAACGCTATGGGCAAAGTGTAAATCGTTAAACGTCATTTGATGCTGTTTTTCCATCGCTTTATCCCCTTGCGCCCATCTCCCTGCTGCCCTGAGCTGAACAGCAGATGGTTTACAATCGCGTTAACCCTCAAGGATGCCGAGTGCCTCCCACCCGCAACGCCCCACTATCAAAGCTGAAAACCGCCTCCAGTGACTCGCCCCACTGTTTGGCGCTCTGTTTGGCTTTGTAAACGACCAGGGTATCAGCAAAATCTGGTAGCTTGAGTTTTCGCCCCGTTTCGTCATGCGTCGGGCGTTCGGTGCGGAATTCGCTTAATGCCGCCCACACCGCCTGCGGATTCTCAAACATGACCGTCGGCTCACCCAGCAGGTCACTGACCAGTTTGATAATGTCATCGCGGCTGGCCTGGTATTTTTTGCCGGTTAGCGTCCAGACTGTCTCGACCAACACCACATCCGTCACCAATACGTTGTCATGCTGCTCAATCAAGCGGGTTGCCAGCGGGGATTGCTGCCCATCATCCTGCAACACATTGGTGTCAACGGCGATCATGCAACGCATCCTGTAATGATTCGTTATCGGTGATGGCCAAGCGTGGTTTAAGGTGCTTCAGGCTTCCGGCACTGCTGCCGATAATTTTCTTGATCACGGTCAGTTTTCCGTTGAACTCAAAAATTTCCACATAATCACCGGGAAAGATGCCGGTCTGGTCACACAGATCTTTAGGTAGGGTGACTTGGCGTTTACTGCTGACTTTGTGCATGGTGCATATCCTGTCTGGTTTTACTTTCTGACCATAGTAAAACCCCACATCAACGGCAAGAAAACAGTACGGGTTTTTCAAAGCCTGGATCAGCCGCTTAAATAAAACACCAACAGCAGCCCGGCCCATAAGTACACGCCGCGATCCAGCAACGCGCTTGCCGCCTTGCCCGTCCCGTTCAAAAACGGCCGGGTCAAGGTCTGCAACCGCGCCACGCACTCGCGGATGTTACGGAATTTCTCCTCCGTACCCCGTCACACCTGCGCCTCGGCAAACACGGTGGCCTCGCCCTGTTTCCGCAGCCTCGTAACGGTACTGGCGTGGCGGCTTGTGGTCGCGGAAACCCTCAGCCTCCTGTTGGTGTGCGTGCAGACCCCATCCATGATGCCAAATCATGGAACTATCTGCTGATAGAGCAGTAATAGGACTTACGCAAAGCTGGGATTTAGCTCCCTCTCCCCAACCCTCCCCCATCAAGGGGGAGGGGGCGAAAACCTTAAATCTGCGTAAGTCCTAAGTAATTTATGCTTATCGCCCTGCTGTCCACGAACAGATGGTTTACGAAAGCGGGATTATTCCCAGTAACAGCAGCATCCCCATCCACCCATACACCCCACGATCCAGCAAAGCGATTGCCCGCGCAATATCCCCGGCACAAGGTGTTGCCCCACTCCCCAAGGCAGGGCGGGGTTTGGCTTGCCCGTGATAGATCGCCTCGCCACCAAGTTGCAGCCGCAATGCGCCTGCCCCCGCTGCCATCACCACCCCTGCATTGGGGCTGTACCAGTGTTTGGCTTGGGTTTGCCACGCTTGCATGGCAGTGGGGAAATGCCCACACAGCGCATAGGTCAGGGCGGTGAGGCGGGCGGGAATCAGGTTCAATACGTCATCCATGCGTGCCGCCACTTTACCGAACCGCTCGAAGCGTTCCGTGCGATAGCCCCACATCGCATCCAGCGTATTGCTTAAACGGTAGAGCACCACCGCAGGCGCACCGCCGATGATGAGCCAAAACAGCGGTGCAAACACCGCATCGCTGCCATTTTCCAGTACCGACTCGACACAGGCACGGCTGATGGCAGTTTCATCCAGTTGAGAGGTATCACGGCTGACCAGCCAACCGACTTTTTGGCGGGCTTGCGGCAAATCGCCTGCCTCAAGGGCTTGCGCTACCCATTGCGCGTGTTGGCGCAGGCTATTCCAGCCAATCGCCAGCCAGCCGCAGAGAATACCCATCCAGAAACCGCCGAGCAGCGTGTCCAGCCACCCAACGGCGGCGGTCAACGGCAATACCGCCAGGCACCATGCCAGGCCGCCGAGGAGGATGGAGCGCCGGTTGAGGCGGCTTTCCAGCCCATCCGCCAGCTTACCGAAGCCGACCAGGGGATGGAAACGCGGCGGTTCGCCGATAAGCCGATCCAGCAGCAGGGCAGCCATGGGAAGTAAAACAGCGAGGTTCATGCCAGATTGAAATCGGAAAGGTGGTGAGCAAGCTCGCTTCTACAAATGGGGACTTGCGCAAAAACTGGATTGGGTGTCCTCCCCCATCAAGGGGGGTGAAAACCGCCATCTTGCGTAAGTCCTATAAATCCTAAAACTAAAACTTCAGTTGGAGGAGTCAGTAGGCGTGCCGGGCTGCGCGAGTATAGCTGCAAATTCAATATTGTCAGGATTTACGCAGAAGCTGGTTTTCATTCCATCTCCCCGGAGGGGTGAGTGGGCTCAATCCTCGCTTTGCGTCAGTCCTGATTGTTTCTTTGCGTCACCTGCCGCCATAATGCGGGCATGAATCTCTCCATGCCTGCGGCTCGCCGTGTGCAGGTGCGTGATCTGGGGCTTGTTGACTATGGGCTCTGTCTTGCCGCCATGCGCGAATTTACCCTTGCTCGTGATGCGATGACGCAGGATGAGCTGTGGCTGCTCGAACATCCGCCGGTATTTACTCAGGGGCTGGCGGGCAAGCGCGAGCATCTGCTTGCGCCCGGCGATATTCCGGTGGTGCAGGTCGATCGTGGCGGGCAGGTCACTTTTCATGCTCCAGGGCAGCTTCTGGTCTATGTGCTGTTTGATCTGGCGCGCGCCAAAATTGGCGTGCGTGAGATGGTCGAGCGCCTGGAGTCTGCCTTGATTGCACTTCTGGCAACGCTGGAAATTGAGGCTCATGCCCGCCGCGACGCGCCGGGTGTTTATGTTGGCGACGGCAAAATCGCCTCGCTCGGCCTGAAGATTCGCCAGGGGCGCTGCTATCATGGTCTGGCTTTAAATGTGGATATGGATTTGGCAGGCTTTGCACGCATCAACCCCTGTGGTTATGCCGGGTTGCGCATGTGTCAGGTGCGCGATTTTGTGCCGGTGACGCTTGAAGAGCTGAAAATTCCTCTGGCCTTGCAGCTTGCTCAACAACTCGAACTTGAACCCGTATTGATGGATATAACATGACCGAATTCAGCGTTCAGCGTCCGGTAACGCCGACTCCAATGACTCCGGCTCCAATTACTCCGGCCATGCGCAGCTCGGAAAAAGTCTCGCGTATTCCGATCAAGGTTGTGCCGCGTGATGAGCCGTTACCCAAGCCGAAATGGATACGCTCGCAGATGCATGGCAGCGCCGAGGTGCAGCGGCTGAAAGGCATTTTGCGTGAGGCGCGCCTGCATACCGTATGTGAGGAGGCGAATTGTCCGAATCTTGGCGAGTGTTTTGGCAGTGGCACGGCGACCTTTATGATTATGGGCGGGATTTGTACAAGGCGCTGTCCGTTCTGTGACGTGGCGCATGGCAAGCCTGACCCGCTGGATACGCATGAGCCGCAAAATCTGGCGCGCACGATTGCCGCCATGAGTCTGAAATATGTGGTCATTACTTCGGTCGATCGGGATGATTTGCGTGATGGCGGCGCGGCGCATTTTGCCGCCTGCATTCGTGAATCGCGCGCGGCTCGGCCGGGTTTGAGCGTGGAGGTGTTGGTGCCGGATTTCCGGGGGCGCGAGGCCGTCGCTATCGATATTCTGGCGCAAGACCCGCCGGATGTGCTGAATCACAATCTGGAGACCGTGCCGCGTTTGTACCGCGAGGCGCGTCCGGGGGCGGATTACGCCGGTTCCTTGCGCCTGTTGCGTGAATGCAAGGCGCGGATGCCGCATGTACCGACCAAGTCGGGTCTGATGCTGGGCTTGGGTGAAACGGACGACGAGATTATCGAGGTGCTCAAGGATTTGCGTGCGCATGGCGTGGATATGCTCACGCTTGGGCAATATCTGCAACCGAGTGTGCACCATTTATCTGTGCAGCGTTATGTTGCGCCGGAAGGGTTCGAGCAGCTTGGCCGTGTGGCGCGTGAGCTGGGCTTTCGCCATGTGGCCAGCGGGCCGATGGTGCGCAGTTCTTATCACGCCGATCACGGCGGCTTGGCCTTGCTGGAAGCTTGAATCGTTATGCTGGCGTGGATACAGGAATTGAGCGATAGCCCGCCCAAGGCGCAACAGCGTTGCGCACGCCTGCTGGGTGCAGCGGGTTTGCCTTATGTGCGTGATGTGGTGATTCCTGACGAGGTGGGCGGTTACACCCAAATTGACCATTTGCTGCTGACTGCGCAAGGCTTGGTGCTGCTGGAATGGCAATATCTGCGCGGTGTTATCCACGGCTCGGATTTTGCTCAGGATTGGACACGCTTTGAGAGGGGCGAACGGCATGAGTTTGTCAATCCTTTGCGCCATGTGCGCAAACTGGCGGATACGCTGGAACAAATCATTCAGGGTGAAAAACTTGGCGTGCCGATCCACCGCCATTTACTGATGAGCGGCCCGGTCAGTTTTGCCAAAGCCTGGCCGCAGAGCGTGTTGAACGAAGCGGGTTTGCATGCCTGGCTTGCTGCGCAAAGCAGCATCATTCCGCAGCGTTATCAAAGCGTCTGGAAGGTACTGTTGAGTCGCGTGGCGTGTGAACCTGTCGTGGGATTAATGAACCGAGAGTAACAACATGCCCCTGCAAGCCCCTGATGATGCTGGAAATCCTGTGCGCGCCCTCGTTGAACTCATGGCGGCCTTGCGCCACCCTGAACATGGCTGCCCCTGGGATCAAAAACAAACCTTTGCCAGCATTGCGCCCTACACGCTGGAGGAAGCCTATGAGGTGCTGGATGCCATTGAGCAAGGCGATATGGGTGAGTTGCGCGAGGAGCTGGGCGATCTTCTATTGCAAGTGGCGTATCACGCACGCATGGCGCAAGAGGCGGGGCTGTTCGACTTCGATGATGTGGCGCGTGGCATTGTGCAGAAAATGATCCGTCGGCATCCGCATGTGTTTACCGAGGTGCAGCACGCCGATGAGGCGGCGATTAAAGCCGCCTGGGAAACGCAAAAAAGCCGTGAACGTGCGGCGAAAGGCGGCGAAGCCCAGGTGAAAAGCGCCTTGGATGGCGTAGCGCGCGCGCTTCCGGCGCTCACGCGGGCAGTGAAGCTCGGGAAGCGTGCGGCGCAGGTGGGCTTTGACTGGCCGGATGCGGCGGCGGTGTTTCCCAAGATTGATGAGGAGCTACAGGAATTGCGCGAGGGTATCGCGGCACAGGATACGGCGAATATTTTTGAAGAAGTGGGGGATGTGCTGTTCGCTGTGACTCATCTGGCGCGCAAACTTGGGGTCGATCCTGAAGCGGCCTTGCGTGCAAGTAATGCCAAATTTGAATGGCGTTTCAAAGGGATGGAAAAACGCGCCAACGATGAACAACAGGATTTGCACACGATGAGCGCCGATGCGCTGGAAGCGCTTTATCAGCGGGTTAAACGGGATTTGAACGAGAGAGGCGCTGATTGAAACCGCCATCTTGCGTAAGTTCTAATGGAGTTTGATATTCATGCGTGTCGCTTCCTCAAGTCTTCAAGTACAGCTTTGGCCATGAGTAACGGGTAGCAGCGAGAGGTTAAATAATCGCATGGGATGCTACAGTTAGCGCTTGATGTCATGGTAAAAATTTTCGTGCGAGCCCAGAGCCTCAAGGTAGATCAGGCGTATGCCATCGTCCCGGGTGTAGCCAAGCAGATAAAGCTGGCCGAGGGCATGAAATTTGTAGACCCATAATTCGGACAGGTCGCCCTTTTTCTTCTCACCGTTATCCGGGGTGTCGGCAACTTTGGCAATGGCCTCGTTGATCCCGGGGATGAGGTTGTCGTGGAGTTTTTTATAAGCACGGGAAAATCGGCGCGTTTGCCGGATGTCCCAGGTCATGCCTTGTTCACCGCGCGCGGCACGAAGGGAGTGCTGTCTTCACGCGGCTCGGCCATGCTCATCAGACTTTCGGCAATGAACGAAGCGGGTAGATCGGGATTATCCAGTGCGGCACGCCCTACCTTGGCTCAAAATTCCACTTGGCCTTGCACGGTACGGAACTCTGCCTTGGCGACTGCGCGCGCAGCGTTGACCAGTTCTTCGTCGATACGGACGGACAGGGTGCTCATCGTGTGTCTCCAGTTGCAGTCATCGATCCACCACAATTGTAGCAGCATAGTGATGCGATGTTTGCGCCCGCTGTCGCTACAATAGCGTCCCTGTCCCCAGCATTTCCTGCGCGAGTTTGCGCGTTTGCGCGCTGATATTGACCCCGCCGATCATGCGTGCGAGTTCGTCGATGCGCTGCACGGGGGTGAGCGGGGTGAGCAGGGTGCGGGTGCTGCTCGCGTCTTGTTGTTTGTGCACGTTGAGGTGGTGGTGGCCTTGGGCGGCGACCTGGGGCAGGTGGGTGACGCAGAGCACTTGGCGTTCGCGGCCAAGATCGGCCAATAGCCGTCCGACCACTTCGGCCACGCCACCGCCGATGCCGGTATCGACTTCGTCAAAGATTAAGGTGCCGACTTCGCCTTGCGCGGCGGTTTGCACGCGCAGGGCGAGGCTGATGCGCGAGAGTTCGCCGCCGGAGGCGACCTTGTTGAGCGCTTGCAGCGGCTGACCGGGGTTGGTGGTGACCAGGGCTTCGACGCTGTCCAAGCCGTGGGCGCTGAAGCTGGCTTGCGGATCGTGCTGGATGCGCAGTTCAAATTGGGCATGGGGCATGCCGAGGCCGCGTATGGCGGCGGTGACGCTTGCGCTCAGGCGTGCGGCGGCCTGTTGGCGTGAGGCGGAAAGTTCGCCAGCGGCCTGGCGGTAGAGGGTTTCCAAGCGCACACGTTCGGCACTGAGTTCATCCAACGATGCGCCGCTGTGTTCCAGTGCGGCTTGTTCGTCTTGCAGGTTTTGTTGATGGGTGTGCAATGCTTCGGGGCGCACGCGGTATTTGCGCGCGGCATCGTGCAGGGCGCTGAGGCGGGTTTCGAGTTGGTGCAGGCGTTCGGGGTCAAGTTCGAGGTCGTTGACATAGCCTTGCAGGCTGGCCGTGGCTTCGGCGAGCAGGATCTCGCTTTGTTGCAGCAGTTCGACAGTGGGGTTCAGGGCGGCATCGTCGCCGCTGGCCTGGCTGAGTTGGTGGGTGATTTGCGCAAGCAGGCTGTTGAGGCTGCGTTGTTCGTCATGGCCTTCGTCGAGGATATGCAGCGCGCCGTGGGTGAGGGTGATGAGTTTGCCGGCCTGGGCGAGGCGGCGGTGTTCGCTTTCCAGCTGTGGCCATTCGTCGGCGGTAAGGCGCAAGGCGCTGAGTTCGCCGAGTTGGTGCTGAAGCAGGTCGAGACGATCCTGGCGGTTGGCATCGCTCTGGCGCAGGGCTTCGAGCGCGTCCGAGGTGGTCTTCCAGGCGGCGTAGGCTTCGCGCACGGCGTTGAGCAAGATGTCGTGGGTGGCGTAGGTGTCGAGCAGTTCACGTTGCACGCTGGCGCGCAGCATGTGTTGGTGTTCGTGCTGGCCGTGAATATCCACCAGCAGGCCGCCGAGTTCGCGCAGGGTGGCGAGGTTGACCACGCGGCCATTGATGTAGGCGCGGCTGGCGCCTTCGCGCGCAATCACGCGGCGCAGCAGGCATTCGCCGGATTCGTCGTCCAGGTCGAGCTCCTTGAGTCTGGCTTGCGCCTCGGCGCTGTTTTCCAGGCTAAACAGAGCTTCGAGTTCAGCGCGTTCAGCGCCGGGGCGGATGGCTTCTGCACCGGCGCGATCACCGAGCAACAGACCGAGGGCATCGACGAGGATGGATTTGCCCGCACCGGTTTCACCGGTCATGACGGTCAGGCCGCTGTCCAGTTCGAGGTGTACCGAGTCGATAATGGCGAAGTTACGGACGTGGATGTGACGCAGCATGGGGTGGCTCGTGCTTGATGTGGCAGGGGTTTAAGGATGTCCGCCCCAGTGGAGCTTGGCGCGCAGGATGTGGAAATAATCGTAATCGGAAGGGTGAATGAGCTGGGCGCAGCGCGGGGAGCGTGTGATGCGCAAGGTGTCCTTGGGTTCTAGATCGACCTGGCACTGGCCGTCAAAACTGACCAGGCTATTGGCGCGGCTGTGGCGGGTGGCGCAGATGTCGATCGTGGACGAGGAGGAGACGACGATGGGGCGATTGCTCAGAGTGTGTGGGCAAATCGGTGCGAGTACCACGGCTTCCAGACCCGGCGTGAGGATGGGGCCGCCTGCGGAAAGGGCATAGGCGGTGGAGCCGCTTGGGGTGCTGATGACCATGCCGTCTGAGCGTTGGGTGAGCAGGTAGCGGCCGTCGATGTGGGTTTCAAACTCGATCATGCGCACGGTGTCGCGCACTTTGTATACAAGGTCGTTGAATACGTCGCTGCTATGGTGAGTTTCGCCACGACGCACGACCTCGCCACGCAGCAAAAAACGCCGCTCCAGAATGTGCTCGCCGTTAAAGATGCGCTCCAGACGGCTGGTCATTTCGTCAGGGGAAATATCAACCAGAAAGCCCAGACGGCCAAGATTGATGCCCAGTACAGGGGTGTCGTAAGCGGCAAGGCTATGCGCGGCGTGGATCAGCGTGCCATCACCGCCGACGGCAATGACCAAATCACTGTGCCGTCCAAGCTCATCGCGGGTGGCGCGCGGAAAGCCGCGCAGTTCGGCGCGGTCGGGCAGGGTGGCTTGATCGAGTAAAACCGCACGCCCCAAGTGGGTCAGACAGGCAAGCAAACGATTCAGCGTATCGAGAAGACGATCATCTGAAGGTTTGGCAAGCAGGCCAATGGTTTGAAAGGAGCTTGGCATGAGGCGTGGTCTGTCGTTTGTTGCCGCTTACGATAACAAAGCCATGCGCTAGAGGGTATGGTTTGGTGTCCCCGAGACGATTCGAACGTCCGACCTGCCCCTTAGGAGGGGGCCGCTCTATCCAGCTGAGCTACGGAGACGCAGCGCGCATCTTAGCACTCTGAGCGCAGATTCGGGTACATCTGTATTGAACATGAGTCGCTCATTGAGCCTGCTGCTATGATGCGGGGATGAACCGTACCATCAGTGTAATACCGACTATTCTCATGCCTCGTATGCGTAGTTTTGCTGCGTTAATGGAGGTCTATGAGGCCAATTTCATTCTGTTACGCAGGCTTATGCCGCAAATGACGCAGATGACGGGGTTTTGCTATGCGCAGGCGAAAACCGGGTTGCCGTTGCATGTCGAAGTGCTGGAGCAGGATCGTTTCACCACGGTATTGAGGATGTTTTATCGCTTGAGTCATGAGGATGGCTCGATCAACGAAGCTCCTGATATTCATGTGCGTATCTATCACGATGCACGCGTTGCGGAGGCGGTCGCCGGGCGTTTGCGTGGGCGAGATTGTGTCGCCATGGGGCGGCAAGGCGAGCGTTGTCTGGATGTGCGCTGGCGTTTGAACCGGTTTCTGTACAAATGGCTGCGCTATATTTTGCATCGTCAGTACGACTTTGCCGAGTGATGAACTTTTTAGGCTAATTCTTGACTAATTTTGTCAGGAAGATTAAATTCCTGACAAACGAGCTAAGGTAAAGCTTTGGTCTTGAGTTCAAATTATCGGGAGGCCAGCCATGAGAGTATCCACGAAATCACGCCACGCCATCACCGCGATGATGCACCTTGCTGCGCATGGTGGGCGCGGGCCGATGACCCTGTCAGACATTGCTCAGGTACAGGGGATGTCGCTGTCCTATCTTGAGCAGCTTTTTTCACGCTTGCGCAAGCATGGTTTGGTCAATGGGGTGCGCGGGCCAGGCGGGGGGTATTGCCTTGCCAGTCATCCTTCCGAGATCAATATGGCGCAGATTATGGATGCGGTAGATGATCGCTCGCAGGCCGAGCGTGAGCGTTTTTTTGCTTCCTACCGTCGCGGCGCGCGCGGGGATGCGCATGATATGTGGCATGATTTCAGCCAAAAGCTGTATGGCTTTTTGACCGACATGAGTCTGGATGATTTTGTGCGCTCACAAGCGCCTAGCTTGAGCGTGCCGGTGGGGGTGCGCCGCACGGTGCAAATCGCGAACGCATCACAAGCGGCCTGATGAAAATATGCTGAGAGAAATGGGTTGATGCTAATTTGGCATCAGCCCGGATAACTGGGATCTTGGATTTATGACGCTTAAACTTCCTGTTTATCTCGACTACAGCGCTACCACACCGGTGGATGAGCGCGTGGCCAAAAAAATGTGTGATGCCCTGACGATGGAGGGGAATTTCGGCAACCCGGCATCACGCTCACATGTTTTTGGCTGGAAGGCTGAGGAAGCGATTGAGGATGCGCGCGATCAGGTGGCCGCGCTGGTGGGTGCAGACGCAAAAGAAATTGTCTGGACCTCGGGTGCAACCGAATCCAATAACCTGGCGATTAAAGGCGCGGCGCAGTTCTACAAGAAAAAAGGACGGCATATTGTCACTATCAGCACCGAACACAAGGCGGTGATTGATACCTGTCGTGCCTTGGAGCGCGAGGGCTTTGAAGTTACCTATCTTGATCCTGAGCCTAACGGGTTGGTTGATCCCGAAAAATTCGCTGCCGCCTTGCGTGAGGATACGCTTCTGGCTTCGGTGATGTTCGTGAATAACGAGATCGGGGTCATTCAGGATATAGAAAAACTGGGTTCGATGTGCCGCGCAAAAGGAGTTATTTTCCATGTGGATGCGGCTCAGGCAACCGGCAAAGTCGCCATCAATCTTGCGCATCTCCCCGTGGATTTGATGAGCTTCAGCGCGCATAAAACCTATGGCCCGAAAGGTATTGGTGCCCTGTATGTGCGTCGCAAGCCCAGGATTCGTGTTGAAGCGCAGATGCACGGAGGAGGGCATGAACGCGGGATGCGCTCAGGTACCCTGGCCACGCATCAGATTGTCGGTATGGGCGAGGCCTTCCGCATTGCCGGTCAGGAGATGGCGGCTGAAAACGAACGCATTCGTATGTTGCGTGATCGTCTGTGGGCGGGTTTACAGGATATGGAAGAGGTTTACTTGAACGGTGATGTCGAGCAGCGCGTGCCACATAACCTGAATGTTAGTTTTAATTATGTGGAAGGCGAGTCGCTCATTATGGCGTTGAAGGATATTGCCGTGTCATCAGGCTCGGCGTGTACTTCGGCCAGCCTGGAGCCGAGTTATGTCCTGCGTGCGCTAGGGCGCAACGATGAACTTGCGCATAGCTCCATCCGTTTTACTTTCGGGCGCTACACCACGCTTGAGGAGATTGACTATGTGATTGTCTTGGTGAAAAAAGCCGTGGGCAAACTGCGTGAGTTGTCACCCTTGTGGGAAATGTACAAGGATGGCATTGATCTGAGCACCGTGCAGTGGGCGCATCACTGAAGTCATAGCACAAGTATTTTGGGAGAAAACAGACATGGCATATACGGATAAGGTCATTGACCATTACGAAAACCCGCGCAACGTCGGCAGTTTTGACAAAGAAGATCCAAGCGTAGGCACCGGGATGGTCGGTGCGCCTGCGTGTGGTGATGTCATGCGCCTGCAAATCAAAGTGAATGAACAAGGCGTGATTGAAGATGCCAAGTTCAAGACTTATGGCTGCGGCTCGGCCATTGCATCCAGCTCACTGGTGACCGAGTGGGTCAAGGGCAAAACGCTGGACGAGGTCAAGCAAATCAAGAACAAGGATATTGCCGAAGAGCTTGAATTGCCGCCCGTCAAAATCCATTGCTCCGTATTGGCGGAAGATGCGATTGCCGCCGCGATTGCGGACTACCAGAGTAAGCACCCAGCCGCTTGATGGGTAAACCTTGCGGGATCAAAGTGAAATAAGCCTCGTGAACCTTGCGTCACGGGGCTTTGCTTTTTGCCTTCGCCCTAATGAAGGCGGAATTTTCTGTTTGCTTCCAGCTTTGCGTTAGCGTGAAACAACGCGCATGGCGAATTGGTGTTTCATCTTTCGGGGTGTCGAATCGACATGCGCGTTTGCTGGTCTTGCATCGTTGTATCATGCGCGCATTCAATAAGGTGTAAAGACATGCAGGGCGAACGTTTACAAAAGGTATTGGCGGGCTGGGGCTTGGGCTCGCGTCGGGCGATTGAACAATGGATTGCCGCAGGCGAGGTCAAGGTCAACGGTGAGGTTGCGAGCTTGGGTACACGTATTGTGCCGAATGATCGTGTCGAAGTGCGCGGTCAGCCGGTGCGCTCGCGGGTGGGAAGCTTTACTCGCCGAGTATTGATGTATCACAAGCCGGAGGGTGAACTGACCACGCGCTTTGATCCGGAAGGCCGCCCCACGGTGTTTGAGAGCCTGCCGCCGATTCGTGATGGGCGCTGGATTACGGTGGGACGTCTGGACTTTAATACCTCGGGCTTGCTGATTGTGACCAACGATGGTGAGCTTGCAAACCGCATGATGCACCCTTCGCAAGAGTTGTTGCGGGTGTATGCCGCGCGAGTGTTTGGCGATTTGACCCAGGAAATGATTAAAAAGCTTAAGGAAGGCGTACAGCTTGAAGATGGCGTGGCGCGTTTCGAGTCGGTTGAAGATGCGGGCGGCACAGGCATGAATCACTGGTATCACGTCGGCTTGCGCGAGGGGCGTAACCGCGAGGTGCGGCGCATGTTTGAGGCGGTGGGCGTGCCGGTAAGCCGCCTGATTCGTATCCAGTACGGTGATTTGCTACTGCCGCCGCGTTTGCGTCCGGGCAAGTGGAATATGCTGACGGCGGAAGAGGTCGAGGCTTTGGCGGTAAGCATGCAGATACCCTCGAAGAAAAGTATGACGGAGGCGGTACGTTCTCCGCGTCGCCCCTCGGTGCGTCCGGCGTTTCCGCAACGTACTGCGGGACGCGGGGCTGGCGTGCATTCACGTGGACACGATGCTGAGGCGCGCCCACGTTCGGATGAGCGCTCACGTACTCCAGCGCGTGGCGCGGGTGTCGCTCGGGAGATTCAGGCCAGCGGCGAACGCAAAACCTATGTGGTACGCGCCGGGCGTGCGCAGCGTGAAGAGTTGGTCGTCCAGGCGGAAGGCAAGCGTGTGGGTGAACGTAAAGCCAGTGGTGACACGCGCGCGCCGCGTGCAGAAGCGCGCAGCAATCCGCGTCGAGAGGGCGGACAGGGCGGCGCGGGGCGTGGCTCTGAGCGCGAACCACGACGTGAACGCAGTCCAGAAGGTCGTCCACCGCGTCGGCGTGGGTGATGTGTTTTGTGGGAGTGCGTCATTGCGTACCCTACAAAAACCGGCTTATGCCATGACGCGCTTGAGAAGCTCTTCAGCAACGTGATTCACCGCTGTGAGCCCCTCGGGTGACTGTCCGGGGAAGATACGCGCATACAAGGGTGTGGGCATGGGCGGCGGGATGAAAACCTCGATGTGCAGCGAGGGCTGTTCATCGGCCCATTGCCTGGCTTGTTGCTCAAGCCCTGCTTTGCTGACGGCATACGCGCCAAGATAGCTTGCCGGGTTGTGGTCGCCCATAAACATCACTCGGCCTTGTGCTGCGTTCAGCAAGGGTAGGCAGGCGCGGGTAAGCAAAAACGCTGCGGTCAGGTTCACCCGCAGTACGCGGTTCCAGATCATGGGGTCAACATGCGCCAGCGGCGCGGGGGCGGCGATATCGGCGGCGAGATGCAGTAGGGCATCCAGATGAGTGATGTGTTGGCTAAGTAATTCAGCCAGTTGCTGGTAGTCCTCGGCTTGCGCCCCGGCGAAGTCCATGGCATGGAGCAAGGGTTCTTGACCGCCTTGAGCGACGATTTCATCGGCCAAGGCCATGAGCGCTTCCGGTTTGCGCGCAAGCAAGAGCAAATGAGCACCGCGTCGTGCTGCCTTCAGGCTTACCGCACGGCCTAAAGCGCCTGTGGCTCCGGTGATAAGAATGGTGGGGCGTGTCGTTGACTGCATGGGATTTCCAAAGATTTTTTAGGCCAAATGATTTTTAACTTGGCGTGATTTTGCCGCGTCGCGCCTTGCCCGCAGTGCGCCAGGCCGTCCACAAAAGCTGTAACGGGCTTAGTTCAGGGCGGCTTTCCAGCAGGTTCCAGTCGTGCTTTTGCATGGCATTGAGCAGGGCTTCGGCGTGCGCCAGGCTGACGAAGGCCATGAGCTGTTCATGCTGTTGGGCAGCGGGCAGCAAACTTCTGGCATGTTGCATGTGTTGGCGGATGTGTTGCCCAAGTTCGGCAAACATGGCGCGTACCCGCTCCGTGGTGCGCGGCTGCATTAAATCCAGCGAGCTCAGGCCGTGCTGGGTAAGGGTCTGTTGCGGGATCCAGATTTCGCCTTGCGCGCTATCGCGGCCTATCATGTGCAGCACGCGCGTCCAAGTGAGAATGCTACCCAGTGCATGAGCAAAGTCACGCTCTGTGCGCCCTGCCTGAGCGTTAAGGTCGGTCAGGATAAGCCATGCAGCAATATCCTGGCGATAGCTCATCAAGGCAAAATCACTGGCATCGTCGATACGCGGCGAATGCAAACGATCTTCGGCACCACTGAGCATTTCTGCAAGTAGGGCATCATGGCCGGGACATTGGAGTACGTGCTGGCTCAGGGCTTGAGCAATCGGATGTTGTGCTTGATGTTGTGCTGCGGCGCTCAGTTCGCTTTGCCACCACTGTAAACGGGCGAGGGCGACGCTGGGCTCGGCGATACGGGTCACGACTTCGTTGAGCTCGTGACGCAGCGCAAGAATCGCCCAGGCTGCTGCTTGCTGTGCGGTGGGCAGGTACAAGGTGGCGTAGTGATTGGCCGAGCCTGGCGGAGCAGCGAGTTGGCGACAAAAATCGACAGTGTTCATGGGGTTGGTTCAATGGTTTGGGTTTGACTCCCTCCCCCCTCAAGGGAGAGGGTTGGAGAGAGGTGAAGCGAGCTGTCAAACTTGTGCCCTATTTTGAGTGTGTTGCCCCCTCTCCCCAGCCCTCTCCCGCGAGGGGAGAGGGAGAAAATTAGCCATATCTGGGATGGGCATCGACGAGAGCGACTGCTTGGGAATCATGTTTAGCTTGAGCAACCACCACTGCCACAACTTCCGCCCGCTTGCTTTGAGGGCGAGCGGATGAACAGGGTGTTTTTGAGCAGGAGCAAACGATCCTTGAATGACAGGGTGGGCTGAATGAAGGGTGCCTTGGGGTCACGCTGCATTTCTTGCAGGATGAAGCCGGCGTAAAGCATCGTCCAGCGTAAGCGGTAACGCAGGCGCAAAGGAGCCGTTAAGCCAAGGGGCGCGCTGCCTTGCAGGATTTTCATGCCTTGCGCCGCGAGTTGTTCAGCCTGGCGACGCAAGGCAAAGTCGTGTTTGCCGCTGATGAGTTGTTCGGCTTCGACCATGTGTTGGCGCATGGAGTCGCGGGGCAACAGCATACGTCCTTCGCCTGCATCCTCACGCAGGAAAAGCAGCATTTCCGTGAGCCAGAGCGCAACACCCAGGCCTTGCGCCAAGGCGAGGCTATGTGCATCGGCCTTGGGCCAAAGGTAGGCAAGTTGGGCTTTCATCAACTCACCGCCGAGCGCGCGCGCGGAGTGCATGAGTTCTGCAAGATCGGCATGGCCGGATGTTAGCCTGGCATTGTCCGCATTCCACTGGGTATGGGTGCCGCGCAGCATGTTGGCCAGAGGTGATGGTACGGGGCTGGGCAAGGCGGAACGTATGAGAGAAAAACGCTGCGTCATGTTTTGCACGGGGGGGTTTCCTCGTCGCTTTCCAGCGCGGCCTGGATCAGATTTTCCGGCAAGGTTTTAGTGGATTGCACGCCAAGGCGGTGCAAACGTTGTGCGCGGCTGAGCACATTGCCGCGCCCGCTGGACAGTTTATTGAAGGCGGTTTCATAGCTCTTTGAGGCCTGCTCGATACGCTCGCCGAGTTTTTGCATGTCGTCCACAAAGCCTGCAATCTTGTCGTACAAGTCCCCGGCCTGGCGGGCGATTTCCTGCGCATTTTGATTTTGCTGTTCCTGTCGCCATACATGCGCAATGGTGCGCAGCACGGCGAGCAGGGTCGTGGGCGACACCAGTACGGTATTGCGCTTGAGCGCGTCCTGAAACAGGGCTTGGTCGTGCTCCATCACCAGCATGAGCGCGGGCTCAATCGGCACGAACAGCACCACGAAATCCAGCGTGCGCAACTCAGGGATGTTCTCGTAAGCCTTGTCGGACAAACCTGCGATATGAGCGCGCATGGCGCTTAGATGATCCTTTAGATGTCGTGCCTTTTGCGCCGGGTCGTCTTCGTTGACCATGCGCTCATACGCCGAAAGCGAGACCTTGGCATCAACGATGACCACGCGGTTTTCCGGCAGGTAAATCAGCGCATCCGGCTGGGCGCGGTTGCCTGCGTTGGCCAGGCTGACCTGGGTGTCGTACTCAAAGCCTTTGCGCAGGCCGGAGCTGTCGAGCACGGTTTCCAGAATCATTTCGCCCCACATCCCCTGAGTTTTGCGCTCGCCCTTGAGGGCGCGGGTCAGGTTTTCGGCCTCGTGGCCGAGGCGGGTATTCATCTCCGTGAGGCACTTGAGTTCTTCACGCAGGGCATGGCGTTCACGCGCTTCCTGACCGTAACTGTCTTCGACTTTTTTCTGGAATTCACCCAAACGTTCGCGTAATGGGTTGAGAAGTTGGCCGATCTGGCTTTGATTGTGTTCGGTAAAGCGCTGGGTTTTTTCTTCGAGAATTTCACTGGCGAGAAGTTTGAATTGTTCGCCAAGCTGGGTTTTGGCTTCGAGCAGCAGGCTGAGTTTTTCGGTTGCCTGTTGGCGTTCGGCTTCGAGCTGGGTTTGGGTTTGGGCAAGTTTTTCGCGGCTTCGGTCGCGTTCAAACGTCGTTTCAAGCAAGACGCGCTCGGTGTTTTCCATGCGCAGGCGCAGCGGTTCCAGTTCGGCCAGCAGTGCCGCTGCACGCTCGCCTTGTTGGCGGCGTTCATGTTCGATGCTTTCAAGCTGGGTGCGCAGAGCGGCGGTTTCGTGTTCGAGCGGAACAATGCGGCTGGCACGCTCAAACAGCGTGGCGCGATCAAAGCTGGCCTGGTTGAGGGCTTCACGCAGCTGTTGATTGTCCTGTTCGAGTTTTTGACGTTCGCTCAGTTGTTCGCTGATCTCATCTTCAGCGGCGCGCAAACGCTCGGAAAGACGCGCCTCAAGTGCCTGACTACTTGCACGCTGAATCAGCCAGGTGAGCAAGGCGCCGAGCAAAAAGGCGGCGAAGGCGACGAGCAGAAGCTGTTGTTCGGGGGTGAGTTGAAGGTTAGGCACGATAAAGTAAGTCTGGGTTAGTGATTTAAGAGCCTGTTTACGATCTCGCTGAACGCGGTTTCTCCCCCTCCCCCTTGACGGGGGAGGGTTGGGGAGAGGGTGGTGATGCAGGCAGAGTCCGCGCCTTGCGTGAGACCGCAGCCCCCTCTCCCCAACCCTCTCCCGCGAGGAGAGAGGGAGCTAAAACTAAATCCATTGATGCAGTTCCTCAGCGTGCTGCACGATGGCATCCGCGCCCCAGCTGTGCGGATCGTCGTCGTGCTGGATATAGCCAAAAGCAGCGGCAATCGATGGACTGCCCGCCGCGCGCGCCGCTTCAATATCCCGCTTGTGGTCGCCCACCATCACGCATTCCTCGACCGACAGGCCAAGCAAGGCGCAGGCATGGCGCACCGGCGCGGGGTCAGGTTTGTTCACGGGCAGGGTGTCGCCGCTGACGATACAGGGTGTGGCAAGTCCTAGCCCGGCCAGCAAGGGCTCAGTGAGGAAGGCGGGTTTGTTGGTCACCACGCCCCAAGTACGCCCTTGCTGGATGAGCGCATCCAGCACACCCGCCATGCCAGGAAACAGTGTGCTCTCTACGCAAAGATTTGCGGCGTAAATGGCCAGGTAACGCTGTTTCAGCGCATCAAGTCGCTCGGCTTGAATCTCCGCGCCAAAGCCCAGACGCACCAAAGCGCCCGCGCCATGCGAAACCCAGGGGCGAATCAGTGCATAGGGCAGGGCAGGCAGGTCGTTTTCAGCGCGCAGACGGTTGAGCGCCCCGGCCATATCCGGCGCGGTATCGACGAGGGTGCCATCGAGGTCGAAGAGGAAGGCAGTGGGTTTCATGCGTTTCCACGCAATCGCTGTTCAATATCGCGCAGGGTGTTTTGGATGTCGCGTTCTTTAAGCTCTGGGTCACGTGTTTGAAAAAACTCGACAGAAGCCAAATCATCACCACGTCGCCGATTGAGCGGGGGCTCTAATGTTTCAATCAAAATAGCCTCAAGAGTTGCGCTGAGGTTGCTCAGGGCTGCCGTGAATGGTTGTTGGCGTAAAGCTCCTTCCTGTGTGACATCAAGTAAGCCAAACCACGAAAAACGATCCCAGCGCCCATTGATGCGATCCCGTGTGTGTTCAAATAATCGACGACCTAAAGATCGATCTGTTGTGCGTCCAATATAAATGATGCGATGTTGATCGTAGAGGAGATAAATACCTTGTTGTTCGCCGAAGTCCACTGCCTTGGCAGTCGGCTGGGATTGACCATAAACCTTGGGTCGAGCAGACCAAATTACGGCATCACGCTGCCAATACATGCCAAATGCACGAATGATCGAAGTTGATGGCTCGTTGTCGTCAACTAAGGATGGGGATGCTACACCAAGTACATGGCGATGATAATGCCAAGAAAACGGCTGATAACAGGCACACTAAATCCTCAGAGTCTTATCGACACATATCCTTAAAACCGGCTACCGCTTTGAATATAATGGGTCATTTGGGTGCATTGGCTGTTCATGCGCACCATAATGCCGCGAATACTGCGGATAATGGCACGCATGACGTGATAGACCATAAAAGGATGGTCTTTAATCAGGCGCTCAAGATTCTCCCGGTGCAGGGCGAGCACGGTGGCATCACCTACCGCGCGCAGGGTAGCCGAGTGCGGTTTGCCATCCAGAAAGCCGGACTCACCCGCCAAATCGCCTTGACTCAAAATATGCAGCGTGTCGGCAAAGCCGCGTCCGCTGTCTTTGTTGACGGCAAGACGGCCATCGAGGATGACATACAGCTCGTGGTGCGATTCGCCTTCACGGAATAAAACCTCGCCACTCGGAATGTGGCGCACGGTACAAACCTGCGCGAGCGTGTTGCATTCCAGTTCGGTCAACTCGGCGCCGAGCAGGGTTTTACGCAGATCGTTACTGGTGATGGGGAGCTGCATGGGCGTCACCTTCAATGGCTGTGAAAAAAACATCAATCTTGAATAAGTCAGCATCCTTGCCGAACGTGATCGGTGCATGAATCATGCGGATCAATCAATCCTGAAAAGCAGGGCTTACGCAAAAAAACCGGATTTATGGCCATTTCCCCCGCCAAGGGGGGGCGTAGAATAATCCTTCTGCGTAAGTTCTGGATCACTTGGTCGCGGCAGGTGCAGCAGCTGGCGCTGCATCAGCAGGCTTGGCCTCGGCAGGTGCAGGCTTGGCCTCGGCAGGTGCAGGCT
>CAZTYJ010000003.1:19861-88224 GCA_964618025.1 uncultured Halothiobacillus sp.
GCAGGCTTGGCCTCGGCAGGTGCAGGCTTGGCCTCGGCAGGTGCAGGCTCAGCGGCTTTTTTGATTTCAACTTTTGCGGCAGCGCGCGTGTCATTGACCAGCTTTTCCACCGCCTTCTGTTGCATCATGCCCTCAACCTGGGGTTTGACGGCTTCAAACGCGGGGGGCGGTACGTCGCGGGTCTCTTCCAGCTTGATGATGTGGTAGCCAAATTGTGATTTGACCGGTTCCTTGCTGGTTTCACCCGGCTTGAGAGCGCTGGCCGCAGCGGAGAATTCGGGCACCATCATGCCCGCTTCAAACCAGCCCAGTTCGCCGCCCTGATCCTTGGAGCCGGGATCGACCGAGTAGGCTTTGGCGAGTTCAGCAAAATTGCCGCCTTCGTTGATTTTTTTCTGCACTTCCTTTGCTTGATCTTCGTTTTCAATCAGGATATGCGCGGCTTTCATCTCCTGCTTTTTCGGCAGTTTGGCGACCAGCTCGTCGTATTCTTTCTTCAGTTGCTCGTCCGTGAATTTCATGTCTTTCATGATGCGCTTGACCAGATGATTGGCCAGAATGCTTTCCTTGGCGCGTTCGATTTCAGACTGAATACCGGCTTCCTTGGCCAAACCCTCGGCTTCGGCTTTTTGTGCCAGTGCCTTGAGTTCAATAAGCTGTTCCAGAACCTGGTCGTCATTGGCCTGTGCCTGTGGCGGAAGCTGCAATTTGACTGCGTTCACCTCTTCAACGGTGATGGTGTCGCCATTCACAATCGCAAGAACATCTTTCTGCTCAACGGGAGCCGCTATGGAGGCGGCGGTCTTTTCCGGCGTGGAGTTTTGACCACAGCCGGCAAGCAGCAGAGTGGCGCTCATGGCAAGAATCAGAGGTTTTTTCAGCAGGTTCATTCGGTTACATCCTTAAGGTTTGAAGTGAAAGCAGGTCATGGGTTGGTAGGCGTGGATGGGTGCGTTTCAGGCATGAACACACCCATCCACGGGGCAATATGCACATTTCGATACACGCCAGCGTGGACATAAGGATCACCTTTGGCCCAGGCTTGTGCATCTTCCATCGAAGCAAAATCCGCGAGGATCAGGCTTCCGACCATGCACATGGACTCAGGTTCCGCAGCATTGGGCAGAGGCCCCGCCAGCAACAGGCGGCCTGCGTCACGCAGCGCCTGCAAGCGCGCCAAATGTGCGGGTCGCGCTTTGCTGCGTTGCTCACGGGTATCGGCATGGTCAACGCCGTAAATCATATACCACATCGCTATGACTCCTTGTTGGGTGCGGCGGTTTCGTTTTCGATCATGGTGGCATGTTTGGCCAGCCACATCCCTTGCGCCAGCATGAAAACAAAGGTTAGCCCCATCAGTCCGAACAGCTTGAAGTCCACCCAAGTGGATTCATCGAAGTTGTAGGCGACGTAGAGATTTAGTGCGGCAAGGACGATAAAAAAAGCTACCCAGGCCATATTGACCGCACGCCAGATGGCTTGTGGCGCGCTCATCATGCCGCCCATCATGCGTTCGACCAGGGTTTTGTTACCGATAAACCGGCTGCCCAGAAAAGCGCCCGCAAACAGGATATAGAGAATGCTTGGTTTCCACATGATAAACAGCGGGTTTTGCAACCAGAGTGTCGCCCCGCCGAATACCACAATCAGGCCGAGCGATACGAGCTGCATGGTTTCGATTTTTTTGCTGCGCAGCCAGGTGTAAGCCACCAGGATCAGGCTGGCGGCAATGGCCACGGCGGTCGCAACATAAATCCCGGAGGTCTTGTAGACGACAAAGAAAAGAATGATCGGCAGCAGATCAAAAAGTAATTTCATGGGATACCAGAGGGTGTGCGCAACGAAAAAGAGTGCGCTATGGTAAACGCAGCAAGCAGCGCGGTCACCTTTCCCGCATACTATGCGTGCTTTCATCGCACATAATCAACATCATGCCGCGCATTCTCAATCTTCATCCCGATAACCCGCAAGCTCGCCTGATCGCTCAGGCGGTCGATCTCATCCAACGGGGCGGCGTGCTCGCTTTTCCGACCGATTCAGGCTACGCCCTGGGTTGTGCCTTGGGTGACAAGGCCGCCATGGAGCGTATTCGCAGCCTGCGCGGTCTGGACGATAAGCATTTTTTTACCCTGATGGTGCGCGATTTGTCGGACATTGCCGTGTATGCACGGGTGGACAATATCGCCTATCGCTTTCTGCGCCAGTACACGCCGGGGGCTTACACCTTCATTCTGCCTGCCAGCCACGAGGCACCACGCCGCTTGTTGCATCCCAAACGTAAAACCGTTGGCCTGCGCGTGCCTGAGCATCCATTGACGCAAATGTTGTTGGCCGCGCTGGGCGAACCGTTGCTCTCCAGTACGCTGATTCTGGCCGGTGAGACGGAACCCTTGTGTGATTCGGACGAAATCAAGGCTGCATTGGGCAAGCGGGTGGATTTGATTCTGGATGTGGGCTTTTGCGCCGATCAACCGACCACGGTGATTGATCTGGCGGGGGATGAAATGCTGCTGGTGCGGCGAGGGCGTGGAGAACCACCCCCTGGGCTTGTGGAGAATTAAGGATGGATTTCAATCTGATACAAAAATTCAGCATCTGGATTCTTCCTGTGCTGTTCGCCATTACCGTGCATGAGGCGGCGCATGGTTACGCGGCGCGTTTTTTTGGCGACCCTACGGCAGCCAGCCTTGGGCGCTTGTCTCTTAATCCGCTGAAACATATTGACCCGCTGGGTACGGTGATTTTACCGATAGCGACTTTTTTCCTGGGAGGGTTTGTATTTGGCTGGGCGAAGCCTGTGCCAGTGGATATGCGCAATCTGCGTAATCCGCGTTTTGATATGGCCTGGGTGGCGCTGGCCGGCCCCGCGTCCAATTTCGCCATGGCGGTGTTTTGGGCGTTGATGATGGGCTTGGGGCAATGGATGGCTGGGCAGGGCATGGGCGACTGGGCTTTGCCATTGGTGTTGATGGGGCAGGCGGGCGTGTTTATCAATCTATTGTTGATGCTGTTCAATTTGCTGCCTATTCCGCCACTGGATGGCGGGCGGGTCTTGGTGAGCTTTCTTCCGCCCGCTCTGGGCGTGCAGGTGGCGCGCATTGAGCCGTTTGGTTTCATCATTTTATTGGCCTTGATGTTCAGCGGCGTGTTGTGGACGGTGCTTGGGCCGGTGATGAACGGCATGACGCAGTGGCTGACCGGGTTTGTATTGCCGTGAGTGATTTGCTGCTTGAGCAGGAGCAGGTTGCCCGCGTGGGCGATCAGATGTTGCTGGACTTTCCCAAGGATTTGTATATCCCGCCGGATGCGCTGGCCATTATGCTGGAATCCTTCGAGGGGCCGCTGGATTTGTTGCTGTATTTAATTCGTAGGCAAAACCTGAATATCCTCGATATTCCCATGGCTGAGGTCACGCGCCAATATCTGCACTACATCGAGACCATGCTGGATGTGCAGCTCGAATTGGCAGCGGAGTATCTGGCGATGGCTGCCTGGCTGGCGGAAATCAAATCGCGCATGATGTTGCCGCGCCCGGCGCGGGTTGAGCTTGAAGAGGATGATCCGCGCATGGAGCTGGTGCGTCGTTTGCAGGATTATGAGCAATTACGTGAAGCCAGCCT
Source organism: uncultured Halothiobacillus sp. (assembly GCA_964618025.1). GTDB lineage: Bacteria > Pseudomonadota > Gammaproteobacteria > Halothiobacillales > Halothiobacillaceae > Thiofaba. The sequence continues at coordinate 23,482 of CAZTYJ010000003.1, forward strand.
GCGTCTGGATGCCTTGCCGCGCGTTGAGCGCGACTTTGTGCCGGCTTCAGCGGCTCTGCCTGCGTTGGATGTCGCTCTGCAACCGCCCAAGGTCAGTATGGATGAGTTATTGGCCGCACTGCGCAGCGCACTGCAACGCGCCGCCCTGGTGGAGCATCATCACATCCAGCGTGAGGCTATCAGCCTGCGTGAACGCATGGCGTGGATTGTGCAATGCGTGCTGCATGATGTGATTGATTTACGCGAGATTCTTGTGCCCTCGGAGGGACGGCGCGGCATTGTCATGAGCTTTTTGGCGCTGCTGGAGCTGCTCAAGGCCGGAAAAATCGAGGTCGAGCGTGATGCGGCTGGCCTGTTGCTGATTGCGGCGGCACAGACAATATGAATTCACTGTCTGCCTTGCTTGAGGCTTTATTGCTGGCGGCCGGTGAACCGTTGTCGCGCGCGCGCCTGTTGGAGATCTTGGCGGACGAGGCGGATGCGGCCATGCTCGATCAGGCCTTGCAGGAACTCGCGAGTCATTATGCCGGGCGCGGCATTGAATTGGTGGAAGTCGCCAGTGGTTTGCGCCTGCAAGCCAGTGTTCGCTTTGCGCCGTGGCTGGTTAAATTGCACCCACAACGCCCGCCGCGCTATTCACGCGCTGTGCTGGAAACGCTGGCGCTGATCGCCTGGAAACAGCCGATCACGCGTGCGGAAATCGAAGCCATACGCGGAGTATCGGTGAACCCCGCGATTCTGAAAACCCTGCACGAGCGCGGCTGGGTGCATCGTGTCGGTCAACGCGAAACGCCCGGCAGGCCGGAGCTTTTGGGTACGACACGCCAGTTTCTGGATGATTTTGGTTTGCAAAGCCAGGATGAGCTTGCGCAGCGTGTGTTTGCGCACGATTGAGTTTTCCCTCTGTGCCAGGTCAGTGCTGATGGATTCCATTCATGGAATCCATCAGCTCGCTCATTGCGGAGTATGTCCGCGATGGCTCTCATGAATCAAAGACTTACGTCTTTGTTCATGTTGGGGCATCCTGCCCCAAACGGGAAACGCCGAATAAATCAGCATTTCCCTAGTCTTTCAACGCCATGTAATCTTGCGCCATTAGCCTATTTTAAATTCGGTTTTTATACATCATCACGAGGAACATGAAGATGGCTCTGCACCCACTCGCCGGACAACCCGCCCCACGCGACGTATTGACCAATATCCCTGACCTCGTGTCTGCGTATTACACCCAGCATCCTGACCCGAACAATCTGGCGCAATGGGTTGCTTTTGGTACCTCGGGGCATCGTGGATGCAGCAGCAAACACAGCTTCAATGAAGACCATATTCTCGCCACCTGTCAGGCGCTGGCCGAATATCGCCAGGACAATGACATTACCGGGCCGCTGTTTATTGGCCTGGATTCCCATGCCCTTTCTACCCCGGCGTTTTATACCGCCATCGAAGTTTTTGCCGCACACGGTATTGAGTTGCGCATTCCGGCGGGTGAGCCCTTGGTGCCTACGCCCGTGATCTCGCACGCCATCCTGTGTTACAACAAAGGCCGCAATGCACATCTGGCCGATGGGGTGGTGATTACGCCCTCGCACAATCCGCCCACGGACGGTGGATTCAAGTACAACGCGACCAATGGCGGTCCGGCGGATGTGGATGCGACCCGCGTGATTCAGGCGCGCGCCAATGAACTGCTCAATGCCGATCTCAAGGGCGTGAAGCGTATCGCTCTGGATAGGGCGCTCAAGTTGCCCAGCACGCAGACCCATGAATTTATCAAGCCCTATGTGGATGACTTGAAAAATGTCGTGGACATGGATGCGATCAAGGTGGCGGGGCTGCGTATTGGTGTTGATCCCATGGGTGGCGCGGGGCTGCCCTATTGGGAGCCGATTGCCGAAGCCTATGGTTTGAACATTGATGTGGTGAACAAGGAGATTGACCCGCGCTTTGCTTTTATGACGCTGGATCACGACGGTAAAATTCGCATGGACTGCTCTTCGCCTTACGCGATGGCGGGCTTGATTCGCCTTAAAGATCAATATGATATTGCTTTTGGCAATGACACGGATGCCGATCGCCACGGCATTGTTACGCCCAGCATGGGCTTGATGAATTCAAACCATTTTCTTGGCGTGTGTATTGACTATCTGTTCCGCAACCGCCCACGCTGGTCAGCCAATGCCTATATCGGCAAGACCTTGGTCTCCAGTTCGATGATTGACCGCGTGGCGCATGATTTGAAGCGCGGATTGCGTGAAGTTCCAGTAGGCTTCAAGTGGTTTGTGGATGGCCTGGTCAATGGACATTGCGGCTTTGGCGGCGAGGAATCAGCGGGCGCTTCTTTCTTGCGCATGGACGGTACGGCATGGAGCACCGACAAGGACGGGATTATCGTCAACCTGCTGGCGGCTGAAATCACCGCGAAAACCGGTGAAGACCCTGCCGTGTACTACAAAAAACTCACCGAGCGCCACGGCAATCCGGTGTTTGACCGCATGGATGCTGCCGCCAGCCGTGAGCAAAAGCAGATTCTGGCCAGGCTCAGCCCGGCACAGGTCAAGGCGGAAACGCTGGCGGGTGACGCGATCACCGCCAAACTGACGCGCGCGCCGGGCAATAACGCCGAGATTGGTGGTCTGAAGGTGACGACTGAAAACGGCTGGTTTGCGGCGCGCCCCTCGGGAACCGAAGATATTTATAAAATCTACGCCGAAAGCTTTAAGGGTGAGGCGCATCTGAAGGAGATTCAGGAAGAGGCCAAGTCGATTGTCGCAGCGGCCTTGGGTGTGGCCTGATTGTCTGCCAAGGCATCGGCAAGGGTGTCGAAAAGCAAGCCGACAAACGGTCATGCGTTGCCAGCCGATGACTTTTGCTTTTGGGATGGCGAGGTGCTTGTGCTCAACGTCCTCGGAACCCCGGCAGCCAAGCGCGATGTAATAGGCAAACCCAAGGGCAAGCAGCTCAAAATCAGTGTCACCGCCGCGCCCGAAGATGGCAAAGCCACTGACCACATGGTGCGTTTTCTTGCCCGAGCCTTTGGAGTGGCGGTGCGCGATATTGAGGTGGTGTTCGGGTGCAACAGTATTCACAAGCAGTTGCGTATTCATGCTCCCAAAACCTTGCCCGCTGTCGTGGCGCGCCAGCTTGCGGGCGAGGTTGACGAGGTCAGCGGATAATGCAGAGCTTGAACGAACGGGTACGTGAACTGAGACGTTTGCAGGGCTTTGCTCTCGCCTTGCTGCTGGCTGCGTTGGCAGGGTTGTTGTTCAGCGCCTGGATGGGCGGGCAGGGGGTATGGGCGTGGACACTGGCTTTCTGCGAAGCGGCGGTGGTAGGGGCGTTGGCCGATTGGTTCGCGGTCGTCGCCTTGTTTCGTCATCCTCTGGGTTTGCCGTTCCCGCATACGGCGATTATTCCGAGCAATAAAGAGCGTATTGCTGACCAATTGGCGCTGTTTGTGCGCGATCATTTTCTTGAGCCGGGTATCTTGCTGCAAAAGCTGGCGCTGTTTGACCCTGCCAAACGCCTGGCAGAATGGCTGAGCGAAGCGCAACAGGTCAAGGCTTGGGTGAGGGGTGTGCGTGCATGGAGTTTGCAGGCTCTGGACTGGCTGGATGATGCGCGCTTGCAACTTGCGCTCAAGGAGCTGCTGCTGGATGTGGCGCGGCGTTGGAATACGGCAGAAACCAGCGCTCAGGTTTTGCAGGCGCTAACCAAGGATGGGCGACATCAGGCGCTTCTGGATGCAGGCTTGCTCAAGCTGGCACAGATCCTCGATCAGGATGAGGTCAAGTCCAAAGTGTCGGCAAAACTGGCGGAATACGCGCGCGCTGAATGGCCGAAAATGATGGGTGTGATTGGCGTATTCAAATCGGTGGACAGTATGACCGATGATCTGGCGCACAAACTGGCACAGGCCATCATGCTGGACGTGGTAGCGGTCTTGCAGGACGCAGAACACCCGTTGCGCTTGCAATATGAGAACAAAGTCCTGGATTACATCGCACGGCTGGGGGATGACCGCAAAATCCAGGCGGCGTTTGATGAAGTCAAAATGCAGCTCATGCAGCGGGATGAGGTGCAGGATTACATCCGCACCCTGGTGCATGAAGTGAAAGCCTGGCTACGTGACGATTTGAGCCGCGAGGATTCGCGTCTGGCCTTGCACATGCAGCAGACGCTGAGCGCATTGGGTGAAAAAATGCGCGACGATGCGGAGCTGCGTGCGGCGATTAACGAACATGTGCTTGCGGCGGCGGACAAACTGATCGGCGACATGCGCGAGGGCGTCACCGAACACATCGCCAAAACGGTTAAGGCGTGGGATGAGCGCCAGCTGGTGCAAACCCTGGAATTGAGCGTCGGCAAGGATTTGCAGTACATCCGCTTCAACGGCACGCTGGTCGGCGGGGTGATTGGCCTGCTGCTGCACGCGTTGCTGACCTATGGCTTGCCTTGGTTGCAGGGCTTTTATTGATGCGGCCTGAATGAACCGTGAATGCACGGCAGGAGCGGGCTCGCCCGCGAAGCCTTCAACATACGCTTTTTCGCGGACAAGCTCGCTCCACACTTCAAAATATATTCGCGCCGCATCAATAGAGCGGTTTACGCGCCGCGACAAGGTAATTCACCTCCACACTCGCTGCGAGTTTGAACTCACGGCTTAGCGGGTTGTAATGCAAGCCTTGTTGATCGAGCAGCTCCAGACCCGCTGAGCGTAGCCACGCCGCCAGTTCGGAAGGGCGGATGAAGGTGTTCCAGTCATGCGTACCACGCGGGATCATGCCGGTCAGATATTCGGCGGCCACAATCGCCAGCGCGAAGGCCTTGGGCGTGCGGTTAAGGGTGGAGAGAAACAGCCAGCCGCCGGGTTTGAGCAAGTCCGCACAGGACTGGATGATACTCGCCGGATGCGGCACATGCTCCAGCATTTCCATGCAGGTCACAACGTCGAAAGACGCTGCTTCGGCAGCGGCCAAATCCTCGACCGGGACAAGGCGGTAGCTGATCGCCAATCCTTCAGACTCAGCATGTAAGCGCGCTGTGCTCAAACTCGCCGCAGCAAGATCAATCCCCGTCGCCGTGCGCGCTTCACGCGCCAGAGCCTCGGTCAGAATGCCGCCGCCACAGCCCACATCCAGCACCTGTTTGTCTTTCAGCTCGACATGCGCGCGAATGAACTCCATACGCAGCGGATTGATGGCGTGCAAGGTCCAGAGTGCGCCCTGTGGATCCCACCACTCACCGGCAAGGGCATCAAATTGGGCAATTTCGCGTGCGTTTTGGTTCATTGTTGCGACTCGTTGTAGGGGGATGGGAGCAGAATATCTGGATCCAAAGGAATTCGGGCATAAAAAAACCTGCGCTCGGCAGGTTTAATCTATTTGAAATGGGTGGGGTGATCGATGGGGCTCGAACCCACGACAACTGGAATCACAATCCAGGGCTCTACCAACTGAGCTACGACCACCATAAACAACTTGAACTTCGAGATACCCGCAACACAACATGGTGCGCCCGGCAGGACTCGAACCGGCTACCCTCGGCTTAGAAGGCCGATGCTCTATCCAGATGAGCTACGGGCGCAGATAGGTTTTAGAATATGGTCGGAGAGGAGGGATTCGAACCCCCGACCCTCTGGTCCCAAACCAGATGCGCTACCAGACTGCGCTACACTCCGAGAATCTAATCAAACCGATGAAGGCTTGCTTGGGAAGTCGCGCATGTTAGCGGTCACTTCAGGGGTTGTCAATGCTTTTAATGCCTTCGCGCAGGGAGATCAGGATGGATTGCAGTTGCTGAGCAATATCGTGTACGGATGTGGCCTGTGGCGCTCCGTTCAGCGTACTCTCAAGCTGTTGACGCGCCCCGCTGATGGTAAAACCCTGGCCGTATAAAAGCTCACGAATATGGCGGATCAACTCAATATCAGTACGCTGATAATAGCGTCGGTTGCCACGCCGCTTGACCGGGGCGAGTTGGTCAAATTCCTGCTCCCAATAACGTAGAACATGCGATTTGACCGCACACAACTCACTGGCTTCACCGATGGTGAAGTAGCGTTTATTGGGAATTTCAGGCAGCTCTTCCATCAATTCAGGCGGTTTCGCTGTATTCATAACCTTCTACAAGTGCTTTGAGTTTTTGACCGGCACGAAAAGTTACGACGCGTCGCGCACTCACTGGAATCACGGCACCTGTTTTTGGATTGCGTCCGGGGCGTTCCGTTTTATGACGCAACTGAAAGTTTCCAAAACCAGAGAGTTTCACTTCTTTGCCTTGGGCGAGTGCAAGGCGAACTTCATCGAAAAACATTTCCACGAGATCCTTGGCCTCGCGTTTGTTCAGACCCAATTCATCATAAAGACGTTCGACCATATCGGCCTTGGTAAGCGCCATTGTGTTATGTCCTCAAGGTAATGCCAAAACGGGTGTGCAGGCGAGTGAGCACAGCGGTCGTCAAAGCGTCCACGTCCGTGTCGCCTAGAGTGCGCTCATTATCTTGCAAAATCAAGCGGATAGCGACGCTTGTGAATGTATCAGGTACGCCTTGTCCACGATAGACATCAAAGACCTCAACTTCGCGCAGGAAGGAGGGCGCGTCATCCTGCATACAGTCGATCAATTCGGCGCTGCTCACCTTATCAGGTACGAGCAAGGCGAGGTCGCGGCGAATGATCGGGAAGCGCGAAACGGCTTGGTAGCGGGGCACGCGGCGTTGCAGAAGGGGCGCTTGATGCAGTTCGAACACAAATACCTGACCCGGCAGGTCGAGAGCCTTTTCCAGGCTTGGATGCAGCACACCTGCCCAGCCCAATGCCTGGTCATTGAGCAGCAAACGCGCTGAAACACCGGGGTGCAGAGCAGGGTGCTCGGCACGTTGCCACTGCACTTGCGCCTTCATGCCGCCGAGTTCGAGCAGGGCTTCAATATCGCCCTTGAGATCGAAGAAATCAGTTTTACGCGCTTTGCTCCCCCATTGCTCCGGGCGCTCATCACCGAAAACCAGTCCAGCGAACATGGCATCCTGTTTGAGTCCAGCCGCATCCGACACAAAGCGCAGGCCGCTTTCAAACAGGCGGACACGGCTTTGCTGACGGTTGAGATTGTACTTGAGCGTATTGATAAGCCCTGCCCACAGCGTGGTGCGCATGGCTGCCATTTCAGAAGAAATGGGGTTGGCGAGGACGAGCGGTGACTGGTCGGGGGTGAGCTTTTGCAGCAGTGGGGTATCGACAAAGCTGTAGGTAATGACCTCGTTATACCCAAGCGTAAGCAAGCGATCTTTGAGCGCGCCAAGCGTGAGTAGGCTTTCCGGACGTGCCTCAATTTTTAATGGCGCAACGGGTAACAGGCTGGGCAGCTTGTCATAACCGTGCAAACGCACCAATTCTTCGATCAGATCAACCTCGATATTGAGATCATGCCGATGATTGGGCGGAGTGGCGCGCCAGCCTTCCTCCGTGCGCTCCAGCAAAAGACCAAGGCGTTTGAGAATGGCTTCAACAGCCTGATCTTCGATGATAAAACCCAGCATACGTTCGATGCGCGCACGGCGCAGCAGAATGGGCTTGCGCTGTGGCATGTGTGTACTGCTTACGTGTTCGCCCACTGCGCCGGGCGTGCCACCGTACAGCGTGCACAGCAATTCCGTGGCGCGCTCAATGGCGATACGCGGCAATTCCGGATCAGTGCCGCGCTCAAAACGGTGAGCGGCATCGGTGTGCAGGCCAAAACGACGAGCGCGACCGACAATCGCCTCGGGGGCGAAGTAGGCGCTTTCCAGCACAATGCGTGTCGTGCCGACTTTGACTCCGGAGTCCTGGCCTCCGATGATGCCAGCTAGAGCCACAGGCGCAGCTTGATCGGCGATCACCAGCATGTCGGCTGTAAGCGTCAACGTTTTGCCGTCCAAGCCGACCATGCTTTCACCCGCGCGCGCCATGCGCACTTCGAGTCCGCCGTTGAGTCGGTCGAGGTCGAAGGCGTGCAGTGGCTGACCGAGTTCCAGCATGACGTAGTTGGCGACATCGACTATGGGGTGAATCGGCCGTAGACCGGAACGACGCAGGCTTTCGCACAGCCAAAGCGGCGTGACGGCTTGCGCATCCAGCCCCTCGATCACGCGCACGCAGTAACGCGGGCAGGCGGCGGGGGCGATGACGCTGACCGCGATACTTGCCGCGCTCGCGGCGGGCACGACCACCAGTTCCGGCCCACTGAAATTCATGCTGTTCTGTGCTGCGATTTCACGCGCCAGCCCCAGAATACTCAGACAATCGCCGCGGTTGGGGGTTATGCCGAGTTCAATGATGTGGTCATTGAGCTTGAGGTAATCGCGCAGCTCAATACCGATCGGCGCGTCGGCAGGCAATTCGAGCAAGCCGTCGTTATAGCCGTCCAACCCCAGCTCGGACGCGCCGCACAACATGCCGAAGGATTCCACGCCGCGCAGCCTGGCCTGGCCGATATTCAGTCCGCCCGGCAGTTGTGCGCCCACACGGGCGAAGGCGGCCAGCAGACCGGCGCGGGCATTGGGCGCGCCGCACACCACCTGTACCGCTGCACCTGTGCCGTCATCCACCTGGCAGATACGCAGCTTGTCGGCATCCGGGTGTTGTATGGCTTCGAGTATTTTAGCGACGACCACGCCGTTAAAAGCAGGCGCAGCAGGCTCAAGAGCATCCAGCTCCAGCCCGGCCATGGTGAGCTGGGCGCCGAGTTGCTCCGAGCTGAGATTGGGATTGACCCATTCGCGTAGCCATTGTTCAGAAAAACGCATGTTTGTGTTCCTTAATTACGCGAATTGCTGCAAAAAGCGCAGATCATTATCGAAGAACAGGCGCAGGTCATTCACGCCGTAACGCAGCATGGTCAGGCGCTCCAACCCAAGGCCAAAGGCGAAGCCCTGATACCTTTCAGCGTCGATACCGACATGCGCCAGGACATTCGGATGCACCATGCCGCAGCCGCCGATTTCCAGCCAGCCGCCGTTCCAGCTCATATCCATCTCAGCCGAGGGTTCGGTAAAGGGGAAAAACGACGGGCGGAAGCGCACTTGCAAATCGTCCTGCTCGAAAAAGCGTTGCAGGAAGGTTTCGACCACGCCCTTGAGGTGGGCGAAGCTCACCTGTTCATCGACCCACAGCCCTTCGACTTGGTGAAACATCGGTGAATGCGTGGCATCGGAGTCACAGCGATACACACGACCAGGGGCGATGATGCGCAGCGGCGGTTGTTGTTGCTCCATGGCGCGAATCTGCACCGGCGAGGTGTGGGTGCGCAGCAGGGTTCCGCCGTCAAAATAAAAGGTATCGTGCATGGCGCGCGCCGGGTGACTTTCCGGAATATTCAGCGCGGTGAAATTGTGGAAGTCATCCTCAACTTCCGGCCCCTCGGCGACGGTAAAGCCCAGTTGGCCAAGCAGTTCTTCAACACGGCGCAAGGTGAGCGTGACCGGATGCAGGCTGCCCATGCCCTGGGTGCGACCGGGCAGGGTGATGTCCACCGCTTCATGTGCCAGGCGCTCGGCCAGCTCGGCAACCTCCAACGCCTGCTTGCGCGCCTCCAGCGCCTGCTCCAGCTTTTGGCGCAGGGCGTGCAAGATAGCCCCTTGCGCACGCTTTTCTTCGGGGGATAACCTGCCCAAGCCTTTCATGGCCTCGGTGATCGCGCCTTTTTTACCAAGAAACTGTACCCGCACAGCATCAAGGGCGGCAAAGTCGGCAACGCTGCTTATTGATTGGAGCGCAAGATCCAGAGCAGTTGATAATTCGGAGAAATCCTGGGGCGTGTCAGCGGTCATGCGCACGTTCTCATGGTGAATGGATGAGGATATTGAAGTTTGAAGTCATTAGAAAAGGCAGTTTTATACCGTCGTTTTTGATGATCTCAAAAGGGCTGCTCGCTGCAAAAGACAAAAAAGGGGAGACCCGTAGGCCGCCCCTTGATGCGTCATAACAAAACGACTCAGGTCGCTGGCTTATGCTGCAAGAGCGGTCTTGGCCTGTGCGGCAATGGCGGCAAATGCTGCCTTGTCGTGCATCGCAATGTCCGCCAAAACCTTACGGTCGATATTGATGGCGGCTTTTTTCAGGCCGTTCATCAACTTGCTGTAGGACAAGCCATTGTTGCGCGCTTCGGCATTGATACGCACGATCCACAGCGCGCGGAACTGGCGCTTCTTCTGGCGACGGTCGCGGTAGGCATACTGACCAGCCTTGATAACGGCCTGCTTGGCGACGCGGTAGGTGCGTGAGCGTGCGCCGTAATAGCCTTTGGCCTTGGCGAGGATTTTCTTGTGACGGGCGCGTGCGGTAACACCGCGTTTAACTCTTGCCATGGTTTATCTCCTAAACGTTGGCCTGGATCAGGCGTAGGGCAGCAAACGAACAATGCCTTTGACATCGCTCTCGTGGACGTAAGCAGGCGAGCCTAGCTGACGCTTGGTTTTGCTACTCTTCTTGGTCAGGATATGGCGCATAAAAGCCGCGCCACGCTTGAAGCCGTGTTTGGTCTTCTTGAAGCGCTTGGACGCTCCACTGTTGCTTCTGATTTTTGGCATCGTTTTCGACTCCAGTTTCATCGGGCTGTTCAATCCAGAAGAGATTGATTGCCCTTTTTCGTTCGAGAATCCCCTGGCGCCGGAGTGTCAGCGCTTCAGGGTCGTGTGTGGGTTGTGTTCATACATCCCACCAAGCACACCCCGATGATTCGGGGTGTGGGTGGCGATCTCGCACATGCAAGGTTTAATGCTTGCGCGGGGAAATCACCATAACCATTTGCCGCCCTTCAAGTTTGGGGCGTTGTTCAACCGTGATTTTTTCACCCAACTCTTTTTCGATACGCTCGTAAACCTGCATACCGACGTTTTGGTGAGCCATTTCACGCCCGCGAAAACGCAGGGTGATTTTGACCTTGTCGCCATCTTCCAGAAAGCGCATCACGTTACGCAATTTGACTTGATAATCAGCTTCTTCAGTGCCGGGGCGGAATTTGACTTCCTTGACCTCGATCACTTTCTGATTTTTCTTGGCTTCGTTGGCTTTCTTTTGTTGCTGATAGCGGAACTTGCCATAGTTCATGATCTTGCACACGGGCGGTACGGCCTGGGGCGAGATTTCAACCAGATCAAGCTCGGCTTCTTCTGCCATGCGCAAGGCTTCATAGCGGGAGACAACGCCCACCTGATTGCCTTCGGCATCAATCAGGCGCATTTCACGAGCGGTAATTTCAGTATTCAGGCGCGGTTCGTCGTCTTTCTTTTCGCGCGTAGGAGGTGCAAAAGCGATCTTAATATCCTCAAAAATTCAATCAAATCAAGGTCATGCGATTTTTTTCAAGAGTCACGCACGCTGGGCTAGTTGCTCATTTAGTTTGCTCAGGAATTCATCCAGGCCCATGCTGCCAAGGTCTTCGCCATTACGCGTGCGGACACTCACCTGACGTTGTTCTACTTCACGATCCCCGATCACCGCAAGATAAGGAATGCGCTGTAGAGTTAACTCGCGGATTTTAAACCCGATCTTCTCATTGCGCAAATCCGCTACGGCGCGGAAGCCCGCATTTTTCAGCGTTTTTTCGACTTCCTGTACAAACGGCGCTTGTTTGTCGGTAATGCCCATGACGGCCACTTGCTGCGGCGCAAGCCACAAAGGGAAATGCCCAGCGTAATGTTCGATCAAAATACCGACAAAACGCTCCAGACTGCCAAGAATCGCACGGTGAATCATCACCGGCGTTTTGCGCTGGCCATCTTCACCGACAAATTCGGCATCCAGCCGCCCCGGCATGGAGAAGTCCACCTGGATGGTGCCGCACTGCCAGTTACGACCAATGCAGTCTTTCAGGGTGAACTCGATTTTCGGGCCGTAAAATGCGCCTTCACCGGGTTGCAGACGGTAATCCAAACCGCGTGCCTCAAGTGATTTGGCCAGCGCATCTTCCGCTTTGTCCCACAGTTCATCCGCGCCAACGCGATTTTCCGGACGAGTGGACAAGGCAAGCGTCACATCGGTAAAGCCGAAGGTGGTGTAAACATCGAAGGTTTGTTCAATGAGCGAAGCGACTTCGGCCTGAAGTTGCTCTTCAGTACAAAACACATGCGCATCGTCCTGGGTGAAGCGACGGGCGCGCATCAAGCCGTGCAGCGTGCCAGACGGCTCGTTGCGATGCACCGTGCCAAATTCGGCGATGCGGAAGGGCAGGTCGCGGTAGCTCTTCAGCCCTTGGTTGTACACCAGAATGTGACCGGGGCAGTTCATTGGCTTGATGGCGTAATCGCGTTCGTCCAGATGGGTGGTGAACATGCCGCCGGAGAACTTGCCCCAATGCCCGGATTTTTCCCACATGCTGCGGTCGAGAATCTGCGGGGTATTCACTTCCAGATAGTCGTATTGAGCCAGATGCGTGCGCATATAGCCTTCGACTTGGCGGAATAAACGCCAGCCTTTGTCATGCCAGAACACCATGCCCGGCGCTTCTTCCTGGAAGTGGAACAGGTCAAGCTGTTTGCCGATGCGCCGATGGTCGCGTTTTTCCGCCTCTTCCATACGGTGCAGATATTCATCCAACTCGGCTTGGGTCGCAAAAGCCACGCCGTAAATGCGCGAGAGCATGGCGTTTTTGGAATCGCCGCGCCAATACGCACCGGCGACTTTGGTCAGCTTGAAGGCTTTGATATGTCCAGTAGAGGGCACATGCGGGCCACGACACAGATCGGTAAAGTCGCCTTGGGTGTAGAGCGATAGTTCTTCGTTATTCGGAATCGATTCGATAATTTCGGCTTTGTAAGCTTCACCCAAACCCTTGAAATAGGCGACGGCTTCATCACGGCTCATCACGCTGCGCGAGAGTGGCTGGTCGGCCTTGGCGAGCTCGCGCATACGCGCTTCGATTTTTTCCAGATCTTCGGTGGTGAAAGCAGGTTCAACCGCGAAGTCATAGAAAAAGCCGTTATCAATCACGGGGCCAATGGTCACCTGGGCGTGCGGATAGAGCTGTTTGACTGCCTGCGCCATCAAATGCGCCGCCGAATGCCGGATCACATCCACCCCTTCGGCATCCTTGCTGGTGATGAACTGTACGCTTGCATCGTGCGAGAGCGTGCGGCTCATGTCCATCATTTGTCCATCCACCTTGGCGGCAAGACAGGCTTTGGCCAGACGTGAGCCAATGTTGCTGGCAATCTCCAGCAGGCTGACCGGATGGTCAAAGTGACGCTGCGAGCCATCAGGAAGGGTGATATTCGGCATGAGAAGTCCTCGGTTCAGTGGCGACCCCTACTACAGGTCGCGTAATACACAAAGGTTGCAATGCGTAAGTGACGCACAAACGAAAAGGGCACAGCCTAAGCTGTACCCTTGGAATTGGTAGGCGCGATTGGACTCGAACCAACGACCCCCACCATGTCAAGGTGGTGCTCTAACCAGCTGAGCTACGCGCCTGTGTAAACAGGGAGCGCATAGTACAGATAGGCCAGCTTATGGTCAAGAGTCTTGGTGGAGGCCGACTGAGGAGCATGAAAATGGCGGACGGCAGAGCAGTGCTTGCACCTTCCTGAATCAATGGCTCGTACCCCCCCCGGTATGCGGCAACGGGCGGCGGGGAGCGCGGGCCGGGGTTTCAGCCAGAAATCACCAGCTTGATGGGGAGGCTGGAGGGGCTGCCTGCGTCGTCCGGCCTGTCGATCCGCGCCGACAAGGTGTCCTCAAGACTGAGGTGGCGTGGTTTCGGGGAGGACGGATTCCTGCAGGCATGGTATTTATTCCTTATTTCATCAGGATCCGGTTGCGCCCGGCGTTTTTTGCCCGGTAAAGCACCTGATCGGCAGCTTCGCGCAGGGCGCGGGAATCCGCGCATATTGTATGAATACCGGCCAGCTCCTGCCTTACCTCATCTCCAACCCTGCCTGAAACGTGTAGCTCCAGGTCTCCGATACCGGCTGCTCATTATCCAAAAGCAGCAAACTCAAATCCTGCGCGCCCTGTTTTGGGGTGACGACGTTGAACGCGGCGCGCCAGCCGCCGTCGGGGCGGCAGTCGAGGTGGTGTTCGACGATTTTCGCCGTGTGCGAGGTCTGGATATGCGCCTTGGGCTGTTCGCCTGCGGCTTTGCATGGAGTTGCGCCCGGTTCGAAGTCGATGACGAAGCGCGTGGCCTGTTCGCCGTTGAAGATGTCGCCGCGCCCGATGCGCGTGTCGCGCACCATCCACAGGTCGCCCTTGCGTTGCGGGTGGCCGTGCCAGGTCATGCGGTAGGCGTAGCGTAGCGTGTCGCCCGCCTTGGCGGCTTTCTCCGGTGTCCAGAAGGCGACCACGTTGTCCATGTATTCGTTGTCGGTCGGAATCTGGATCAGGGCGATGACGCCCTTGCCCCAGTCGCCTTGCGGTTCGATCCAGGCGTTGGTGCGATTCGGGTAGCGTGCGCCGATGTCCTGGTAGTGATCCCACACGCGGTCGCGCTGGAACAGGCCAAAGCCGCGCGGCGACTGCATTCTGAAGGCGTTGTCCTGCAAGATGCCGGGGTTGGAGAGCGGTCGCCAGATGCGTTCACGGCTGGCGGTTTCGATCAGCAGGCCGTCGGTGTCGTGCACTTCCGGGCGAAAGTCGCCGTGCAGGTTCAGGTTCATTTCGCCGTGTTTGAACATGGAGGTCAGCGGCGCGAGGCCGAGGCGCTGGATGTCCTTGCGCAGGAACAGGGTCATTTGTACGTCGAGTACGCTGGCATCGCCGGGTTTGGCGAGCATGGTCATGGCACCGCTCAGGCTTGCGCTATCGAGCAGGCCGTGAATACGGATGGCTTTCGCGCCTTTTTGCGGTCGTTCGATCCAAAATTCGGTAAATAGCGGGAATTCTTCCTTTTTCATCACGGTGTCGATGGCCACGGCGCGGGCGGACTGGCCGTACCATTCGCCGTCGCCACGTGAGCGGAAATAGCTTGCGCCAAGAAAGAGCAGAAATTCTTCCGGCATCGCTCCTGGGTGCATGGGGGCGTGGACGCGCAGACCGGAAAAGGCCAGTTGTTCGGGGATGTTGCCGGGGTCGCCGTGGAATTTGTCCGGCCACTCGAACAGATCTTTGGCGTAGTTCCACGGGCGAACCTGGCCATTTTCCAGCAGATTTATCTTCACGGCGTTGGTGGTGTAGTTGCCGGGGTGGAAGAATTGCAGGTAAAAGCGCCCATCTTCCAGCCAAGGGGATTTCGCCGTGCGGTAGCGGATGGCCTGCATGTCGTCGTAGGTCAGGGCGCGCAGGGCGGAGAACTCTTGCGGCGCGGTATACGGTTTGGCGGCCAGTTCTTGCGCCTTGCGCTCGATGTCGGCGTGCTCCAGCGCGTAAGCGGCGGGGGCGAGACTCAGGGCGATTATCAGCAGCGATCTTTTCATGGCGTGGCTCCTTGCAGGCGCAGCAGGGCGTAGCCGCGCTCTTGATAAATGATTTCATGGGGAGGCAGGGTGGCGGCCTCGCGGGTTTTGCTGAATACAAGGTCGCCAGGGCGCGGATCGCGGCGCTCCTGCACATGGCCGCTGTGTACGCTGTAACTGGGTGTATTCAGCCGCCACATGACATACGGGCCGGGCAGGTCGCGCGCTTTTTGCGCGGCGTTGAAGATCGGCGCTTGCTGCACCGCGCCCAGGGCGGGCAGAAAAAGCAGCGCCAGCGCGGTATTGCCCGCCAGCGCCAGCGCCAGCAGGGTGGGCGACAGCGGCAGGCTGCGCACGAAGATCAGGGCGAAACTCAGCGCCGCCAGCAGGAAGAAGGTGGGGAAGTACGCGGCGGGGAACAGGTCTTGCGCGCCGGTGAGCAGGGCGCGGGCATCGTTATCCGGCATACGCGCCGTCACTTCCGGCATCAGACAGGGAAGCACGGCGAGCAGGGCGAAAAACAGCAGGGCAGGCAATAGGGTTAGCGCACGGGTCGAATGCTTATCCGAACGCAGCATGGGTAGGGCGAGGGCGGCGAGGATCAGCGCCGCGGTCATGCCGTAATTCAGGTAATGCGGCAGCTTGGTTCCTGAAAACGAGAAGAACACCAGCACAAAGCCGAACCATAGCCAGAGATACAGCCCCAGCGGATTTTTGATTTCCTGGCGCAACACGCCCACGGCGCGCAATAACGGTGTGGTGAAGGGCAGGGCGAGCAGCAGGGCGACGGGCAGGTAATAAAACAGGCTGCCCGCATGGCCTTCCATCGAGCCGCTGAAGCGTTCGACATTGTGCGTGCCGAAAAAACCGTCGATAAATGCCATGCCCTGCGCTTGGAATTGCAGGATGTACCAGGGCAGCGGAATGCCGATAAGCAACAGCAGCCCTGGCGGATAGAACGCGGCGCGCAGCAGGGCGGGTAGCTCGCGCTGCATGGCGAAAAAAATCAGCCCGACTGCGCCGGGAATCAGTAAAGCCACCGGACCTTTGGTGAGAAAACCCAGCCCCATGGCCGCATGGGTGAGTAGAATCCAGCGTTTTTTGCGCTCCAGAAAATACAGGTAGATGCCGAACATGGCTGCGGCCAGCCAGAGATTAAGCAGGGCATCGGCGGTCGCGGCGCGGCCGATAATCATGATGCCAAGGGCGCTGCCGAGCATTAGCGCGGCACGCAAAGCCGCCTCACGGTCGATCACGCGGGCGACAAAGGCGTAGGTGAGCAGCACCCAGCCCGTCGCCGCCAGCGCCGAAGGCAGGCGGAAGGCGAAGGGCGTGACACCGAAGATGCTCATGCTGGCGGCTTGCAGCCAGTGAATCAGTACCGGCTTGTCGAAACGCGGCAGGCCGTTGACAAAAGGCGAGATGAAATCGCCGCGCACGAACATTTCGCGCGTGGCCTCGCTGAACGCGCCTTCGTCCAGATCAAACAGCGGCGCGCCGCCCAGGTTGAGGAAAAAGCTGATGAAAACGGCGAAAGCGAGGAGGGCGTAGTGCATGGCGAGGGGTTGCGGCATGGCTTTACCAAGGGAGGCTCAAGGTTGGGACTCACATGCCATCATGGCATAAACCAGTTTTCGACTTTGATTGCGGAAAAACCCGCGAAGTCGTTCTCATTGCGCGTGACGACGGTTAGTTGATGTATGGCGGCGACGGCGGCGATTTCGCTGTCGTATTTGCTTGGGGGTTTTCCCATGCGTATCAGGCGCACACGCTCTTCGGCCAGCCATTGTGCTGCGTTTTGACAGAAAGGCAGGATTTCCAGCCCGTCTTCTTGCAGCATGTGCATGTAATCAGTCAGCTCCTGCCTGCGTCGGCCTGCGGGCAGCAGGTAGATGCCATGCCACAGCTCATGCCAGACGGTGGCGCTGGTGCAGGCGTGGAGACCGTCCAGTTCCAGTCTGCGCATGAGCACGTCGCTGGGCTGGGCTTTGGTGGGTTCAGAGAGGATGTTGCAATCCAGCAGGTAACGCATGGTTTTTAGTCCCAACTTGCGCGGGTTTGGTGATCGGCGCGGCTGCGTTGGTAAAGCGCATTTTCTTCTTCGTCGCTGAAGCCTTCCGCCTGCGGATGCTTGTCGCGCCAGCGCAGGTAGGCGCTGAATGCGCCTTTATTGCTACCAAATGCACGTTGATAGCGTTCGAGTGAGACGATGACCGCAACCGGTTTGCCGTGGCGGGTAATCTGGATGTCTTCGCCTTCTTCGGCCTTGTGTACCCATTCGGGGAGTTGGTTTTTCAGGGTGGAAATGGCGGCGCTACTCATGGCGAATGTTCCGGAGGCTTGGCTTTTAGGTCAATATGGCTACAACTCTAGCAGATATGGCCATAGAATACCTTGCCTTGTCGCTCACTTGTCATGACTCATGAATACCGAAAAAACCGTTAGCGCACAAATCGCCTACATCGTCTTGTTTCTCCTGATCGCAGGCACCACGTTGTACCGCGCCGCTGTGCTGGCCACCTCTGACATTGGCCTGTATGTCGATGAAGCCTATTACTGGGGCTGGGCGCAGCAGTTGGCGTGGGGCTATTATTCCAAGCCGCCGATGATTGCGGCCTTGATTGCCCTGACCACTAGCGTCTGTGGCAATGGCGTGTTTTGCGTCAAGGCGGGGGCGTTGCTGGTGTACCCGCTTACCACCTGGCTGGTATTTCGCCTGGGACAGGTGTTGTTCGATGCACGCATCGGCGTGTGGGCGGCGGCTTTGTTCTTGTTGATGCCCGGCGTGGCCTTGTCCAATCTGATTATTTCCACCGATGTGTTGTTGTTGCTGTTTTGGGCGTGGGCGATGCTGGCCTTGGTGTTGGCGCTGCAAAGCAATGAATGGAAACATTGGCTGATGCTGGGTCTGGCTTGCGGTTTGGGGCTGTTGAGCAAGTACACGATGGCGTTGTTTGCGCCTTCGGCGCTGTTGGCCTTGCTGCTGGTTCCTGCCTGGCGCGGGCAGCTTTTCAATCCGCGCTTGTGGCTGGCGGCGCTGCTGGCCTTGGCGATTCTTGCGCCGAATATCCTGTGGAATGCGCAGCATGGCTGGCCAACTTTTCAGCACACTGCTGAAATCTCCAATCTGGAGAATGCCGGGCTGCATTGGGACGAGTTGGGCGAATTTCTCTCTGGACAGCTCGCCGTGTTCGGCCCAATCAGCCTGATGCTCTGGCTGGTTGCCTTGTTCAAGTTACCCGCATCACGCTCCAAAACGCTGCTGGCTGCCTTTTCACTGGTCTTCTTGCTGGCCATTTCGGCTCAGGCGCTGCTGGGACGCGCCAATGCCAACTGGGCCGCGCCCACGTTTATCGCCGCCAGCGTGCTGCTGGCCGCCTGGGGCGTGCAGCATCGGCGCTGGCTGATTGCCGCTTTGGTATTGAATGTCGTGGTCATGCTCGGTGCCTACCACTACACCCAGGGCGCGCAGTGGTTTGGCGTGGAGCTGACCGGTAAGAATGACCCCTTCAAGCGCGTGCGCGGCTGGGAGCAACTCGCAGAGCAATACGCAGCGCGACAGGCGCTTGCACCGCAGGCGTTACTGATGAGCGGCGATAGGGATCTGCTTGCCCAACTCGGCTATCACCTGCGCCTGCACCCCGAACAGATCGTTAGCTGGAATGCCGGGCAGGGCATCCGCCATCAATACGATTTGATGCACCTCCTCGGCCAGCCGCATATCGGCCATGACATGCTGATGGTGACGAATGAGCCTTTGCCCGAGACGCTGACCTCGCGTTTTAACGCCGTCGAAACCCTGGAGCCGCTGCATGTGCAGATTCACAAGGACTGGGCGTTGAAATATGCGGTGTATCGGATGAAGGGGTTTCGTGGTTGATATGGATTGAAACGAGGCGCACGCAATGTCCCGCATCCAGCCGTTTTGCGTCAGTACCCGTCCGATAAATCCGCTGCCACCGAACACGGCAATGTTCATGCTGTCCCTCTGGCTGAGTTCAAAAAATATTCACACTTCAAGGCACGCCATTTGAGCTAGGCTTAAAACCACAAGCTTAGGAGATTTAACCATGCGTATCGCCGTATTTAGTAGCAAGCCCTATGACCGTGACACCTTAAGCGCTGCCAATGCCGCGCATGGTCATGCCCTGCAATTTTTTGAAGCCGCGCTCAGTGTGGAAACCTGTAGCCTGGCCGATGGGGCGAATGCGGTGTGCGTGTTCGTCAACGATCAGGTGGATGCCCGGCTTTTACGCTGCCTGGCGGGAAGCGGCATCAAAACCATCGCCTTACGCTGCGCCGGGTTTAATAACGTTGATTTGGCAATGGCGAAAGAACTCGGCATGTCGGTCGTGCGCGTGCCCGCCTATTCGCCGTATGCGGTGGCGGAACACGCCGTCGCCTTGATGCTTACCCTTAATCGCAAAATTCACCGCGCTTTCAACCGGGTGCGCGAGGGTAATTTCACTCTCAATGGCCTACAGGGTTTTGATATGCACGGTAAAACCGTGGGCATCGTCGGCACCGGGCGCATCGGTGCGGCGCTGGCGCATATCATGCACGGCTTTGGTTGTCGTATTTTGGCGGAAGATAGCTGGCAGAACCCCGCCTGTCTTGAGCTTGGCGTGCAGTACGTCGATTTTGCAACCCTATTGCGTGAGAGCGACATCATCAGCCTGCATTGCCCGCTGACCCCTGAAACCAGGCACTTGGTCAACCCGCAAAGCATTGCGCAGATGAAGCCCGGCGTGATGTTGATTAACACCGGACGCGGTGCGCTGGTCGATACGCGGGCGGTGATTTCTGCCCTGAAAAGCCGCCATATCGGCTCGCTAGGGCTGGATGTATACGAACAGGAGGAGGGGGTGTTTTTTGAGGATTTGTCTTTTGAGATCATCGGCGACGATTTGCTGGAGCGTTTGCTGACGTTCCCTAATGTAATTATCACCTCGCATCAGGGGTTTTTCACCCATGAGGCCTTGACGGCGATTGCGGAGACGACCTTGAATAATCTGAGCCAGTTGGAGCGTGGGGAGGTTTGTGTCAATGCGTTGTGATGGCTGTAACTGACCCGCCCGGTGCAGGCAGTGCGCCCAATGATTACTCATGCCGCAAGGCATTGATCGGATCAAGCTGCGCCGCACGGCGTGCCGGGAAAAAGCCAAAAATCACGCCAATCGCGGCAGAAAACAAAAACGACAACAGATTGATCGTCGGGTCGAACAGGTAGGGCAGGTGCATCATCGTTGCTAGGCTTATCGAAGCCAGCGTGGCCAGCAGAATGCCAATCACGCCGCCAAGTGAAGAGAGCACCACGGCTTCAATCAGAAATTGCAGCAACACTTCGCGCTCCAGCGCGCCAATCGCCAGACGAATGCCGATCTCGCGGGTGCGTTCGGTCACTGACACCAGCATGATGTTCATAATACCGATCCCACCGACCAACAGGCTGACCGCCGCCACAGCACCGAGCAGGGTGGTCATGACCTTGGTGGTACCGGACAGGGTTTCGGTGATTTGCCGGGTATCGAGCACACTGAAATTGTCATCCTCGTTGTCGGTAATATTGCGCCGCTCGCGCAACAGCAACGCGACTTGGCGCTTGGCCTGCTCAATGGCGGCTTCATCCTGAATCGAGATGCGCAGCGCGCTAATATCCTGTTTGCCTGTAATGCGTCGTTGCGCAGTTTTCAGCGGCATGACGATCACATCATCCTGATCGGAGCCAAACGCAGACTGCCCCTTGCTGACCAAAAGGCCGATGACTTCACAGGAAAAATTTTTAATGCGGATGGATAAGCCCAGCGGGTCTTGTGAGCCAAACAACTCGCGGCGCACAGTTTCGCCAATCACACACACCGCCTGGCCGCCGCGTTCTTCGGCTTCGGTAAACTCACGCCCGGCGGCCAGTTGCCAGCTCCCGGTGCTAAACCAGGCATCGGTACTGCCATTGATCGAGGTGCTCCAGTTGCGCGCTCCAGCCACTACGGTCATGCCGCGTGTCACCGTGGGCGCAATGGCGCGTACCAGCGGGATTTGCTCTTGGATGGCCTGCGCATCGGCCATTTTGAAGGCCGGCGCTCCCGAGGTCGTCCCAGGTCCCAGGCGTTGTCCGGGGCGCACGATGAGAAGATGACTGCCCAGACTGGACACCTGATCGGCAATCGCCTGGGTCGCACCCTTGCCCAGCGTAACCATGGTAATCACCGCCGCCACTCCGATGACAATCCCAAGCATGGTGAGGAACGAGCGCAACATATTGCGCCGAATCTCGCGCATGGCGAGCAAAAGCGTACTCCACAACATCAACTTGGCTCTCCGTTGTGTTGCAGTCGCTCCACGCGCCCATCGCGAAAATGAATCACGCGGCGCGCATAGTCCGCCATATCCGGCTCATGCGTCACCATCAGTACGGTAATGCCCATATCCTGATTGAGATGCGTCAATAACTGCATGATCTCGGTGCTGGTTTGGCTATCGAGATTGCCGGTGGGTTCGTCGGCCAACAAGACCTGCGGGCGGGTGACCATCGCCCGGGCAATCGCCACGCGCTGCTGCTGTCCACCGGATAACTCGGCGGGGGTGTGGTGCGCAAAACCCTCCAAGCCGACCGATTGCAGCGCAGCCTGTGCCGCCTGATGACGTGCCGCCCGTTTTTCACCGCGATAGAGCAGGGGTAGTTCGACGTTTTCTTGTGCCGTGGTGCGCGCCAGCAGATTAAAGCCCTGAAAGACAAAACCCAGATAGCTGCGGCGCAGCAACGCACGCTGGTTACGACTCAGTTGTTCGACCGGCACGCCCTGAAACAGGTAACTGCCGCCGCTCGGCACATCCAGACAACCCAGAATGTTCATCACCGTGGACTTGCCCGAGCCGCTTGGTCCCATCACCGCCACAAAATCGCCCTGGGTGATGCGCAAATCGACCCCGCGCAAGGCCTGGAAGCTGGACGTGCCACGGCCATAGACCTTGGTCACCTGTTGTAACTCAAGCAGTGGAGAGGCCGCGTCGTTCATGGTTTTACGGTCACTTGCTCAACAATCAGCGCCGCGCCTTCGCTCAGTTCACCGGCCAACACTTCGGTGAACTTGCCGTCTGTCGAGCCAAGCTTGATGTCGAGGGGAACCGCCTTGCCATCGCGCAATACATACACGGTTTGGATGCCATTGCCTTTGGATTCTTGCTTGCCTGCACGCTGTGAGTTACTACGCGGCATTTTGGGTACAAGGCTGGAGAGCAGGCTTGAAGACGAATCGACTGGTTTTTTAGGCATCACGCCCGGCTTGAAACGCAGGGCGGCGTTCGGCAGCAAAAGAACCTGCTCACGATTCAGCGTGGTGATTTCCGCCGTTGCCGTCATGCCCGGGCGCAGGCTCAAATCATCATTATTCACTTCCAGCACGGTAGGGTAAGTCACCACGCCTTCCTTGATCTCGGAGCCGAAGTTCACCCGCGTGACGGTGGCCGGGTAACGCCGATTACGCCATGCGTCCACGCTGAACACCGCATTTTGCCCCGTTTTAACCTGCCCGACATCCGCCTCATCCACCGAGACCAGCAGCTGCATCCGCGCCAAATCCTCAGCCAGGGTGAACAGAACGGGAGCCTGCAAGGAGGCCGCCACGGTTTGCCCCGGCTCGACCTTGCGCGCCAGCACCACACCATTGATCGGCGAGCGGATCACCGCCTTGGTCAGATTGGTTTGGTCAGAATTCAGCGTCGCTTCGGCCTGTTGCACATTGGCGCGCGCAAGTTCGACATTGGCCATTGCGCGCGCCAGATTCGCTTCGGCGGTACTGACTTCAGACGCGGACACCATCTGTCCATTCGAGCGTTTGGACAACTCACGCAGACGCTGGAGTTGGCTTTTGGTTTCGCTCACCGTCGCAAGCGCCACATCCACCTGCGCCACGCTTGCGGCGAGCGCCGCCCTGGATTTATTCACCTGATCCTGAAAGCGCCGCGCATCCAGACGCGCCAGGATTTGACCCTGGGTGACGCGGTCATTGTCGTCCACCAATACCGACTCCAGAATGCCGGAAAGTTCACTGCCC
The DNA here is from genome assembly GCA_964618025.1 of uncultured Halothiobacillus sp. GTDB lineage: Bacteria > Pseudomonadota > Gammaproteobacteria > Halothiobacillales > Halothiobacillaceae > Thiofaba. The sequence continues at coordinate 46,897 of CAZTYJ010000003.1, forward strand.
ACATCCACCTGATTGATTGGCTCAAGATTGCCCGTGGCGGACACCTTGACGAGCAGATTGCCCAGCCTGACGCTTTCAGTGACATATTGGGGCGCAAGGTCTTTTGGCTGCGGGCGCAGCATCCACCAGACGCTTGTGCCAGCCAGCATGATGACGACCAACCAGAGCCACGGGTATTTACGTCTGCCGTGCAGTTTAAGTGTGTCTTGAATATCTGGCATGGGCGAGGAGTTCATGGTTTTAACCAGACAAGAACGAAGAAGGATTTTTAGAAGATAGATTCTACAGGGCACTTCTATAAATTCGTCATGCCCGCGAAGGCGGGCATCCAGTGCCTTGATTTAACTGGGTTCCCGCTTTCGCGGGAACGACAAAAAGTGAATTAATAGAAGTGCCCTACACATAGAACTTACGCAGAATGGGGCTTTTCCCCCTCCCCCTTGACGGGGGAGGGCTGGGGAGAGGGGGGAATCTGGCGAAAACCTGGCTTTAGCCAATATGTTATCCCCCTCTCCCCAGCGCTTCGCCCCCCTCGCTTCGCTCTCCCCGCGAGGGGCGAGGGACTAGTTCCGGGTTTTGCGTAAGTCCTAAAAAAATGCCCCGCTCAGGGCGGGGCATGGGGAGAAGCTATAATCCGTTATGATTTGGCCTTGTAAGCCGCAACCACCTTGTCAAACTGTTCGGCAGTCAACAGGCTGCGCAGAAAGTCCACGCATTTGGCGCGCATGGTCAACAGCTTGGCTTCGTTGGCGGTGATGTGTTCAATCAGAGTTTTGCGTTCATCGTCAGCATTCAAGGCCAAAATAGTGCCGCGCAACTTGGTGCGCAGTTCAATTTGCTCCTGTTCAACTGCTTTGCGCTTGATCGGAGCCTCTGCCATCCAGGCTTCCAGTTTGGCTTTTTGATCGGCATTTAAACCAAGCGTATCGGCCTGTGATTTGACCACAGGAACCAGCTCGATAATCGGGCTGGCCAGTTGTACGGCAGGTTCTGCCCATGCGGCGGACTGGGTGCCGATCAACAGGCTCAAGCCAAGGCCAAGTGCGGCCAATGTGCGTAGGTTCATCATCGTTCTCCTCAAGGTTAAGAAAAAAAATTTAGAACGTCGTGTCAATACGCGCCCAGAAAGAAATGCCCGGCTCATAAATCCGATCCAGCGGATTACCAAACAGACCGGCATAGGCGCGATTCACATGCTCGGCGTACAACGTGTCAAAGAGGTTATCCACCCCGGCTTTGAGTACGGTGTTTTTCGCTACACTGTAACTGCCATAAATATCCACGACCCCATAGCTTGGCGTTTCGATCGTATCCAAGCCGCTCAAGGTGTCGATATTGTTTTGTTGGGCGGCAAAACGCACCCGTCCGCCTGCGCCCCACACGCTCTCAACGTAGTCAATGCCAATACGTCCATTTAGCGGTGGAATCTGGGCGATATTGCGATTATCGGTGGTATTTTCCGCATTCACATAAGCCAGTGAACCGTAGGTTTGCCAGCCTTGAGCAAACATCCATTGTGCCGAAACTTCCGCGCCCCACAGGGTAGCATCGACATTGCGATAAATGGTCGAAGTCGAAGCGACACCGGCAATGGCACCACGATTGATGTCGCGCAGGACGTAATCGCTTACGTCGTCATAAAACAGTACCGCATCCCATTGCAGCTTGTTGCCAAGGGACTGGCCGCTCAAGCCCACATCCAGTTGATGATGCACTTCGGGATTCAGGCCGGGATTGCCAATCCAGGCAATGCCGGTGGGCGCAGCCTTGAGCACATAACGTTCGGTGGCATCCGGCTGGCGCACGCTGCGGCTGATGCCAGCGAATACGGTCAAGTTTTTGTCAATGTCCTGCTCATAGCGCAGCAAACCACCCAGCGCCGTGTTGTCTTGATCGCTTTTGGCTGCGTTGCGAATCGCCACAGGCACCATCGGGTTGGTGGCGATACTGCCGCTCAGGGAACCATTCACGCTGGAGTTGACCCCGTCCACACGCAAACCGGCCTTGAGGCGCTGTGCGGCGGAAAAGCTGTATTCGCCTTCAATAAAGCCGCCAACGCTGGAAAATTCAGCTTCGGGCCACAACCAGCCCAAGACCGCATTCGGTGTGGCGCTTACCGGGTTATTGATCCAGCCCTTGCGACTTACGTCTTGATAATCCATGCCGTAATTCAGCTTAAGCTCGCTCATTGGCTGTGAAGTCAAGGTCAGGCGCATCCCTTGCGTGGTGACATCCGAAGGCGCCGCACGGTACATGGCTTTATTCGCGGGCGGTTTGCGTAGCGAGTAATTGTCCATCAAGTGCTCGACTTCGCTGCGCCATGCTTCAAACTTCACGCCGCTCACCGGGCCGTCAATCTTTTGATCCCAAAACTTGAAGCGGTAGGTGTTCATATCGTCTTTGGGCGAATCCATGTCCGCACCGGCGTAAAGCGTGTCATCGGCACGCACCAGATCCACGTTCAACTCCAGGCCAGAATGCTCATCCAGGCGGTAGCCCAAGGCCGCGCCGCCGGAGGTTTTGCTGGTGGCCGAAGGCACGACGCGCCCATCACCATCTTTATAGCTATCCGTATCCTGGTACGCGCCGTAGGCACGCAGGTAGGCTGAGCCATTGCTGAACAACCCATCGGCATAAGCTGCACCACCTGCGCCATTGCTGCTGCCTGAAAGACCGGCGCTGCCCTGAAGTCCTTCCTTGGCGGCTTTACTTGCGGTGTCGCGCTCAAACAAAATCGTACCGCCGCTGCCGCCCAGGCCGTAGAGCACCGATTGCACGCCCTTTTGCACCACGACGCGGTCGTAAGAGGGCAGGAAAGCAAAGCTGGTGGGCGGATCCATGCGATTGGGACAGCCGCCGTGAACATAGCCGCCATCCAACAGCACATTCAGCTGGGTAGCGCTTTGACCGCGTACCAGAATATCCAGACCATGCTGGCTCATACGGCTGGCCGATACGCCCGGCACTTCCAGCAGGGCTTCTGTGGCATCCACCGGGACACGCGCATTTTGTTCATTGGGCAGCACAACATCCACGTTGGGTGAGCTTATCAATACGCCGTCTTGTACCTGAATGGGTTCCAGCTCATCGGCGCATACGCTGTGCGCACCAGCGCCAAACATTGCTACGGCAAGGAGGCTTAAGCGGAAAATAGGGCATCTTGAGGGCAAAGTGAGTGACATAAATATCTCCTTGTTTGTCAGGGTCATCTGTCACTCTATCAATAAAGTAAAAATAAATTACATAAATTATTTTAATTGACAATGGCGGTACACAGCGTGGTCATGGCATTTGCCACAGTAGATGTGTCAAATGCCCCATCATCCGCTTCGTCTCATCAGTGAGTTCTTTGCAAGGCGCTTGACCTTGTCATATAAGAGCCTTGTTTCTGTGGCATGATGCAGCCCGTCGAATCCAATGCCTGCGGAGCGTTTTTCATGAACGGACTACCCGAAAACATGCTTTTTACCGATAGCCATGCCTGGCTGCGTCGTGACGATGACGGGCTGGTCACGATGGGCGTAACCGAATATGGCCAATCCCTGCTCGGCGACCTGGTGTTTATCCAGTTTCCGGAATCTGGCGCGCAGCTGGATGAAGGCGACACCATAGTGACGCTTGAGTCGGTCAAGTCGGCATGGGATATTTTGGCTCCGGCAGACATGACGGTTGTCGAGATCAACCAGGAGCTGACCGAGTATCCCGAACGCGTGAATGAAGATGCCTTCGGCGAGGGCTGGCTGGTGCGCGTGCGCGTGAATCATGAGTTGGATGGATTGATGGACGCGGATGCCTACAGGGATTTTTCCAGCGAGTAATGCTCCAGAATGGCCTCAGAAAATACTGGAATCCGCCGTATCATCCTTGCCGCGAAATACTCCTGGCAGGGCTTGACAACGTGTTATCGCAAAGAATCAGCTTTCCGTCAGGAGCTGTGGCTTACTCTTATCCTTGCGCCTTTAGCGATATGGCTGGGCGATAACGCGGTTGAACGCGCCTTGATGTTGGGCAGTTTGTTATTGGTATTGGTGGTTGAGCTGCTCAACACCGGCCTTGAAAATGCGATTGATCGCTTTGGCGGCGAGCAGCATAAACTCTCTGGCCGTGCCAAGGATATGGGTTCGGCGGCGGTCTTGCTAACACTTGTCATGGCCGCAATGGTCTGGGCGTTGATACTGTTCGGTTAAGGCACACTGTTGCCGCATGCCTTAAGCCAACGCAAGCGCATTAGATGCAGCAGTATCCATAAAAGCATGGAGCCTGTCCCTGTCTGTACAAAACTGAGCACACTGCTTGGACTATAGATGCCGTAGGGTGAAATAATCGCCAAGATACCCTGCTGCATGAATGCCATGAGCACAACCCAAAGAACTTGCTGAACAACAGAAAAAGCCAGCAATAAACGTCTGGCGGCCAGCGTAAGCGCACTGGCCAGGGTGAAAATCAGCGCATGTGTTCCAAGCGGTGTTGCGTTTGCCGCATCAAGCAACAGCCCTGTAAGCCATGCCACGCCTATGCCAAGAATCGCAGGTCGGTGGAGAGACCAGAACACCACCATGACCAGTAGCCAGGGCGCAACCCATCCTTGAAAAAGCTGAAACAACGGAAGAAGCTCAAGCAGCATCGCCAGCAACAGGCTGGTGGCTACAATGAAACCTGGCATCCGTTCATTGCGCATGATCTGACTTTGGCGCGGATTGGGGAGCCTTCAGACTTGGAGGGCGTGAATCAACCGGGGCAGGTTTGCTTAGGGAGGGCGGGTTCACGGGTTGCGCTGGAGTGCCCTGTGGCTCGCGCATCCACACCAGAACAACGTCACGCACATCATGCAGATCTGCCATGGGGCGGGCGCGCACATTGACGAAAGTTCCACTTTGCTCACCGCTAATCTGGGTAATCGAAGCCACCGGAAAGCCTTCAGGAAAGCGCCCGCCCAACCCGGAAGTGAGCAATACATCACCTGCCTGCACATCGGCCTGTTTGGGAAGATGAAGCACACTAAGCTCATTCAGTGACCCCGTGCCGCGCACAATGCCGCGCTGCCCCGAGCGGGCAACGCGCACGGGAATCGCGTGTTGCTCGTCGGTAAGCGGCAATATTTCAGCGCTCGATGCGCCAATATGCGTGACTTGCCCCAAAACGCCCGTACCCAGCAAAACAGCCTGACCGACATACACGCCATCATTGGCACCACGATTGATTAAAATCGTGGGATTGGGCGTTGCAGTCGAGCTGCGCAGAACCTGTGCGAGCATGACATCCATATCCAGCGGAGACACGGCATTCAATGCCGCACGCAGCCGTTTGTTCTCCTGTTCCACAGACCAAAAAGTCTGCATCTGCGCTTGCAACAGTTTGTGCTCAGTCTTGAGCTGTTCATTTTCAAGTTCCAACGCCTCGCGCGAGCGCAGGGATTCGCGAGTGTCAGACCATAGTTGTCCGGGGAGATTGGCAGCGCGTTGCAAGGGCTCAAGTAACGTAAGCAAGCCTGTGCGCAGGCTTTCAAGCACATGCAAACGCGCATCGGCGAGGTACAACCCAAGAGCTGCCAGGAGCAATACCGCGAGCCACACGGGGCGGCTGCTCTCACCGCGAAAAAGAGATGCCATTTCAGCGCTCCGAAGGTCTGGCAAAACGCATGGCAAGACTCTTCGTTAAATACTATTCAACGGAGAACAAAGGGCTGTATCGTTCGTCAATCAGCTCCAGCACGCGCCCGCCGCCGCGCGCAACACAGGTCAAAGGATCTTCCGCCACAATGACCGGCAAACCGGTTTCTTCCATTAATAAACGATCAAGATCATGCAGCAATGCGCCACCACCGGTCAGCACAATGCCGTGCTCGGCGATGTCTGAGCCCAATTCAGGCGGAGTTTGCTCCAAGGCGGTACGCACGGCCTGTACGATGCCATACAAAGGCTCTTGCAACGCTTCCAGAATTTCATTGCTGTTGAGCGTAAAACTACGCGGCACACCTTCGGCCAGATTGCGGCCTTTGACTTCAATTTCACGCAGATCACGCCCAGGATAAGCGCAACCAATGTCTTTTTTGATGCGCTCTGCGGTGGCTTCACCAATCAACATGCCATAGTTGCGGCGCACATAGCTGATGATCGCATCATCAAATTTATCGCCGCCAATGCGCACCGAGGCCGAGTACACAATGCCATCAAGGGAAATGACCGCGACTTCGGACGTACCGCCGCCAATATCCACCACCATCGAGCCGCGTGGCTCATCGACGTTGATTCCAGCGCCAATGGCCGCCGCCATCGGCTCTTCAATCAGGTAAGCCTTGCGCGCGCCCGCCCCCAAAACCGACTCGCGAATGGCACGCCGCTCCACTTGCGTTGCGCCCACGGGTACACAAACCAATACGCGGGGGCTGGGGCGCAACAGACCGCTGCTGTGCACTTTGCGAATGAAATGCTGCAACATTTTCTCGGTGACGTGAAAATCGGCAATCACCCCATCACGTAATGGACGCACTGCACTGATATTTTTCGGCGTGCGCCCGAGCATTTTTTTGGCTTCGATGCCAAACGCCTGAATTGCGCTTTGCCCGCTATCCTGACGAATGGCCACCACAGAAGGCTCATCAAGAACGATGTTTTTGCCGCGCATATAAATCAGCGTATTGGCGGTACCCAGATCAATAGAGAGATCCGAAGAGAATATGCCGAATAGATTTTTGAACATAACGTATTGATTTTGAATATAAATTAACTAAAAAATCAGCATCTTGGCCAAGGTACACCTTAACCAAGCTCCCCACTCTAACAATGCCCCGCGTCTTGGGCAAGACTTCGCGCTATGCTACATTCCGAAGTCATTATTTATGATCCGATACAAAGCGAGCTACTCATGTCGATTACACCCAACGAGGTAATGAAAATAGCCCACCTCGCACGCATGTCGATTTCTGCCGATGCGGTGGAGCGTTACGCGCAGGATCTGTCTGGCATTCTTGCTCTGGTTGAGCAGATGAACCAGCTGGATGTGCAGGGTATTGAGCCTATGGCGCATCCGCTGGACATGAGTCAGCGCCTGCGCGCCGATGTGGTCACTGAATCGAATCAGCGCGACCTGCTGCAAGCCCATGCACCTGCGGTTGAAAACGGTCTGTTCCTCGTACCCAGGGTGATTGAATAATGAGCGCTCTGCATACTAAAACGCTCGCCGAATTGCGTGGGATGCTGGATGAAAAGCAGCTTTCAGCGCATGAGCTTGCCCAATATTTTCTCGCGCGTATTCACACGCACGATGCCGCCTTGAACAGCTTTGTTACCCTGACCGAAGAGCGCGCGCTGACGGATGCCCGGCGCGCGGACGAGCTGCTCGCCGCAGGGCAGGGCGGGGCGTTGACGGGAATCCCCTTGGCGCATAAAGACATTTTTTGCACCCAGGGCATCAAAACCTCCTGCGGCTCACGCATGTTGGACACGTTTATCGCGCCGTATAACGCCACGGTGGTCGAGCGTTTGCAGGCCGCAGGCACCGTCATGCTCGGCAAGCTGAACATGGACGAATTCGCCATGGGTTCGACCAGCGAGTCGAGTTATTACGGCGCGACGAAAAACCCCTGGGACACTCAGGCCGTACCCGGTGGCTCGTCAGGTGGTTCGGCGGCGGCGATTGCCGCAGGTTTGACCCCGCTCGCCACCGGTACCGATACCGGCGGTTCGATTCGCCAACCCGCCGCCTATTGCGGCATCACCGGCCTCAAGCCCACCTACGGGCGCGTGTCGCGTTTTGGCATGATCGCCTACGCTTCATCTCTCGACCAGGGCGGGCCTATGGCGCGCTCCGCTGAAGACTGCGCGCTGTTGCTCAATGGCATGGCGGGCTTTGATGCGCGCGACTCCACCTGTAGTGAGCACGCAACGGAAGATTACCGCGCCCAGCTCAAGCATGATTTGAGCGGCCTGAAAATCGGTCTGCCGCGTGAATATTTCGGCGCAGGGCTGGATGCGGGCGTGGCGCAGGCGATTGAGGCGGCTGTGGATGAATTTCGCAGATTGGGCGCTGAAGTACGCGAGATCAGTCTACCGAACAGTGCGCTGGCGATTCCGGCGTATTACGTAATTGCTCCGGCGGAGGCCTCATCCAATCTCTCGCGCTTTGATGGCGTGCGTTTTGGCCATCGCTGTGCAGCGCCCAAAGATTTGACCGATTTGTACGAGCGCTCGCGTGCCGAAGGTTTTGGCGACGAGGTCAAGCGTCGCATCATGATTGGTGCCTATGCGCTGTCTTCCGGTTATTACGATGCCTACTATCTTAAGGCGCAGCGTGTACGTCGCCTGATTGCCGGCGATTTCCAGCGCGCCTTATCTGAAGTGGATGTGATGATGGGGCCGGTAGCACCCGGCGTTGCACCGAATCTGGGCGAGTCGCTCAAGGATCCGGTAGCCATGTACCTCTCCGATATTTACACCGTGCCGGTGAATCTGGCGGGTTTGCCCGCTCTGTCCATTCCAGCGGGGTTTGCGCAGGGTCGTCCGGTGGGTTTGCAGGTGATAGGCAAGGCGTTTGCGGAAAGCCGCTTGCTGAATATCGCGCACCAATTTCAACAAGTGACGGATTGGCATCGGCAGATACCGCCAGCGTTTAAGTAAACCAGCGTTTATAAAAATGAGCCACAGAGGACACAGAGCACACTTAGGTGGACGCATCTCTGCACGCTCTGTGGCCTCTGTGGCTAAACAGGATTAAAACATGCAATGGGAAACCGTTATCGGGCTGGAAATCCACGCCCAGCTCGCCACCAGGAGCAAGATTTTTTCTGGCTCCTCCACCGCCTTTGGCGCTGAGCCGAACACCCAGGCCAATGTGGTCGATTTAGGAATGCCGGGCAGCTTGCCGGTGCTCAACGCCGAGGCGGTGCGCCTGGCCGTGACCTTTGGTCTGGCCATCAATGCCGTGGTGAATCGGCGCTCGATTTTTGCGCGCAAAAACTACTTTTATCCCGACCTGCCCAAGGGCTACCAGATCAGCCAGATGGATTTGCCGATTGTGGCGCGTGGCGGGCTGGCGGTCGAAATGGAGGATGGCTCCAGCAAAACCGTCGGCATTACCCGCGCCCATCTGGAGGAAGATGCCGGCAAATCCCTGCATGAGGATTTTCATGGCCTGACCGGGATTGATCTCAACCGTGCCGGCACGCCCTTGCTGGAAATCGTCTCCGAGCCGGATATGCGTTCCGCCAAGGAGGCTGTGGCCTATGCCAAGACGATTCACAGTTTGGTGCGTCACCTGGGTATGTGCGATGGCAATATGCAGGAAGGCTCGTTCCGCGTAGATGCCAACGTATCGGTGCGCCCCAAGGGGCAGACTGAATTCGGCACGCGCGCTGAAGTCAAAAACGTCAACTCCTTCCGCTTTTTGGAACGCGCCATCAACTTTGAAGTCGAACGCCAGATTGATGTTTTGGAAGGCGGCGGCAAGGTGGTGCAGGAAACCCGCCTGTACGACCCGGATCGGGATGAAACCCGCTCCATGCGCAGCAAGGAAGAAGCGCATGACTACCGTTATTTCCCCGACCCTGACCTATTGCCAGTGGTACTGGACGAAGCCTACCTCGAAATGGTGCGCGCCAGCCTGCCTGAATTGCCTTGGGCAAAGAAACAGCGTTTTGTCGAGCAATATGCACTGCCTGCTTACGATGCCGCTTTTTTGAGCAGTGATCGCAGCGTAGCCGAGTACTTTGAGGCTGCGCTCAGCCAAGCTGCGTGTGAGCCAAAGCTCGCCGCCAACTGGGTGATGGGGGATGTTTCTGCTGCGCTGAACAAGGCTGGGCTTGCGCTTGAAAACAGTCCGGTGAATGCAACCATGCTGGGCGGCTTGCTCAAGCGTATTGCCGACAACACGCTCTCCGGCAAGCTGGCCAAGGAGGTGTTCGAGGCCATGTGGGCGGGCGAGGGCGAGGCAGATGCCATCATCGAGAAAAAAGGCCTGAAGCAAATGACCGATGAAAGCGCTATTGCAGCGATTATTGATGCCGCGCTTGCCCAATACCCCGAGCAGGTGGCCGAGTTCCGTTCCGGCAAGGACAAAGTGTTCGGCTTCCTCGTCGGTCAGGTGATGAAAGCCGCCAAGGGCAAGGCCAATCCGGCTCAGCTCAATGCGCTGCTCAAACAGCGCCTGGAAAACTAAGTTTGGAAAGCTGAATATGCACGATCAACTGCATCGTTTTATTTTCCTCGGGCAAGCCGGTGATGAGCGCGGTGCGCCGGTACGTGGCGAGCTGGTGCAACTGGACGAGACCTGGCAAGCCTTGCTGCAACGCAGTGCTTACCCGCCAATGGTTGCCGAGCTTTTGGGTGAAGCGGCCGTAGCTGCCGTATTGCTTGCGGCCACGCTAAAAATTGACGGCAAGCTTACGCTGCAAATCATGCGTGAGACTCCGGCAAGTGAGCAGGAGAAAAGCGCTGAGGCCAGGCTTGCCGTGCACTTGCTGGTCATGCAGGTGACATCAAGCCGCGAATTGCGTGGTCTGGCGCGCTGGCATGGCGGGATGCTTGCGGATGGCGTGCGTGGTCTGCAACTTCTGCAAGGTGGTCGCTTGGTAATGAGCATTGAAACCGCACGCGGCGAACGTTATCAGGGCATTGTGCCGTTGGAGGGTGAAAATCTGGCACAGGCTTTGCAGGGGTACTTTGAGCGTTCTGAACAACTGCCGACACGTTTATGGCTGGAGGCTAATGAGCATCATGCGGCGGGGTTGTTGGTACAGAAAATGCCGCAACATCAGCATGCGTCGGATGAAGAGGACTGGCACCGGATTCAGGCATTGGCCGATACGGTGACACGCAATGAATTGTTGGAGCTACCCGCCGAAACCTTGCTGCATCGCTTGTTTCATGAAGAAGACCGCCGGGTGTATTCCCCGGAGGATGTGCATTTTGCCTGTTCATGCTCGCGTGAGCGCGTGGGCGAAATGCTGCGTGGTTTGAGTAGCGCCGAAGTCGAGAGCATTCTGGCGGAACAAGCGGCGATTGAGGTGGATTGTGAATTTTGCAATGCTCACTACGTGTTTGATGCCGTGGATGCCGCTGCCTTATTTGTGCAACTGCCACATTCGAGTGCACAAGGCTTACATTGAGACAAAGGCGGGACGTTCTACGGATGGCATTTCCCACGAAGGGTTCCCTTCATCAAAGCACGCCTTAAGCAGAGGACGACAGCATGAGCGATGAGTTTTCCGCAGGCAGCGACATCACGGCAGGTTGGGGTGATAAAGCCCCTCTGCGTAGTGAAAAGGACGAACAGCTACGCCGCCTGCGCCTGATTGATGAGGAGGTCGAGCGCATCATCCTTGCGCGCCAGCATCCCGTGACCGGGCTTTTGCCTGCGAGCACGGCGGTGAGCGCGCATGGCGACTACACCGATGCCTGGGTGCGCGACAACGTGTACAGCATTCTTGCGGTGTGGGGCATGGGGCTGGCGTATCGTCGCGCCGACCAAGACCCGGCGCGCACTTATCTTTTGGAGCAGAGCGTGGTCAAGCTGATGCGCGGTCTGCTGTTCGCCATGATGCGCCAGGCGCACAAGGTTGAAGCCTTCAAAAAAACGCAGAATGCGCTGGATGCGCTGCACGCCAAATATGACACCAAAACCGGCTCAGAAGTGGTCGGCGATGATGCCTGGGGGCATCTGCAACTGGATGCCACTTCGCTGTACCTGTTGATGTTGGCGCAAATGACCGCATCGGGTTTGCGCATTGTGTTCAATCAGGACGAAGTCGATTTTGTGCAAAATCTGGTGTATTACATCGGCCGCGCCTACTCCACGCCGGATTACGGCATCTGGGAGCGCGGGCACAAAACCAATCATGGCATCCGTGAATTGAATTCCAGCTCAATCGGCATGGCGCTGGCCGCGCTGGAGGCGATGAACGGCTTTGATTTGTATGGCGGCGAGGGGGATGAAAAGTCCACCGTGCATGTGTTGCCGGATGAAATTGCGCGCACTGAAATCACTCTGAAAACCCTGCTGCCGCGTGAATCCAATTCCAAGGAAGTCGATGCTGCATTGTTATCCGTGGTGGGTTTTCCTGCCTTTGCCGTGCGCAATATGGCGGTGATCGAGCAAACCCAGCGCGAAGTGGTCAATAAATTGCAAGGCGCGTTTGGTTGCAAGCGTTTTTTGCTCGACGGCCATCAAACGGTTCTTGAAGACCCGTCGCGCCTGCATTACGAGCCGCATGAGCTCAAGCAGTTTGAACATATTGAATCCGAATGGCCGCTGTTCTTCACCTATTTGCTCCTGAATAACCTGTTTTTGGGCAAGTCGGTCGCTGCAAACTACTATCGCGAGGCGCTGAACCGCCTGACCATCAAACAGGACGGCATGGAGCTGTTGCCTGAACTGTATTTTGTCCCCGCCGAACATATTGAGGCTGAGCGCGCACAGCCCGGTAGCCAAATGCGTCAGCCCAATGAGAACGTGCCGCTGGTTTGGGCGCAAAGCCTGTTTATCCTGGGCAAGCTGATTCAGGATGAATTGCTGCATCCTGCGGATGTCGACCCCTTGGGTCGGCGTTTGCGCTTGGGCAAGCGTTATCACCGTCCGGTGCAAGTCGCGGTACTGGCGGAAAATCTGCATGTGCAGGAGCGGCTTGAAAGCGTTGGCATTCAGGCTGAAGTATTGCAGCAGGTCAGCCCGGTCAAGGTGGCGCACTCACGTCAATTGATCGGACTATTTAGCGTGCTGGGACGCAGCTTCAAGCTGGGCATGAGCGGACGGCCACCGCGCCGGATGCGTGTATTAACCACCTCAAAAGTCTATTCACTTGCGGGTCAGCGCGTGGTTTTTGTGCCGCAACTACTTGATCGGGATGATTTCTACCTCAACCTGGACAATATCTATCTTACCCGCCGTCTGCGTTCGGAAATTGGCTTTGTGCATCGTTATTGGCGTGAGCCAGGGATGCCCTTGCTCACGTTATGGATTACCTGCGAAATGCTGAATGCCGTAGATAGTGAATATCTGCTCAAGCTTTTGCGTGAACTGCATGAGGGTGAATTTGATGGCTACCCCGTGCGCGCAGGCCGCCTGAATCAGCTCATGCAAAACTGCGCCGCTGAACATGTTTATACCGCTGAAAGTTTCAGCCTGGAGGACGATGGGCTACCGCGCACCGCCATCAAGCGTAGCTTTTTACCCGAAAGCCCCAATATTCCCAGCCCTTTAAGTAACGCCGAATATGCGGCGCTTAATCTGGATGATGACTCAGAAAATCTTTTTAGTGCATTGGCGGCCAGCGACCAGCCTTATGTGCATATCGAGTATCTGGTCGTTTTATGCTCCCGACATGGCATTAACGCCATCACGCCTCTGTGGCATCCGCTAAGCCATAGACCACTCTCACTCAAAGAGTTGACGCAGGATGTTTTCGACCGGGCAGGGCGCTTGCAACTGTGGGGCGTGTTGCGTCGTGCGGCGGATCTTTTGGGTAAAGTGGATACCCAGCTCGAAGTCGCGGTCATGGACATTCTGGTGCGTCAAAAGCAGCTTGCGGTCGGTCGGGCTTACAGTCGCAAGGCCATTATCAATTCTCCAATGGGTAATCTTGAAACCCTGGAGATGATTCGTAATTTCTGTGGTCAGGACGAACGCGAGCGTATTTTGACCCAGGAACTGATTGTTTATCTTGGGCATATTGCCAAAAATGAATACGACCTGATTCGTGACATTCTGACCTTGCGTGTGGGGCATCTGTTGCAACTTTTGATTGCGGGTCTGGCCACTGAACGCAATCTGTCGCTGGATGCCGCATTTGATGCCCTGCTGGACAAACCGCCGCATCGTTTGCTGGCGCGTTTGCGTGATTTACTGAAGCACTTCGGTGATGAAGAGCGCAGTCTGGGGCGGGTTGAGTCGCTCCATCTGTCCAGCACCCCCAGCAGCATTGTCGCCGTACAGTTCAACGAGGATACGGATACTGCGAATGCACAGAATCAGGTCGAAGACTGGCGGGTATGGCGTCAAACCAAAGGCGCGATTGGCCGGTTGCCGGAGCGTTTTTATCCCCAGGTGTGGGATGTTTTGCGCCACTGTCGCGCCTTGGTGATTGGCGATAAATACAATCGTAAAAACCGCCTGGATAGCGCGCAACTCCTGTCGGAAAATACGGCGTGGGAGAAAAACTTTGCTCTGCGAGTCGATCATTTGCTCAACAAAATTCTGGCGACCGAGTATCGCCAACTGGTGATTGAGGGCATTGGCGCACTGGTTGCCGTGTTGCAGGTGAATCCCAATTTGCGCTTTGAAGATGATCTGGTGATGGATGTTCTGATTGGTCACGCCGTGCGCCTGGCCTGGCTGGATATTCACGCGAACGACATTGGACGTTACGGCGAGGTGCGTGATTTGGCTTGGGAGGCGTTTTATCGCCGCCCGCCGCACGAGGTCGCATCTTTCGTCACCCATGCGCTTGAATTTCTGGTGGCGCAGGGCTCAGATGCGCATCTTGTTTTGCTTGAGGAGTAATGGCTTATGTTTCTTGCCGGTGATATTGGGGGCACGAAGACGGTTCTGGCGCTGTACGATCTGCGTGAAGGCGCGCTGGTCTGTGAGCGTGAACAGTCCTACCCCAGCCGTGAATACACACACTTCGAGACGATTGTCGAAGAATTTTTGCATGAACATCGTCCAGCTTTGCACGGCGCGTCATTTGGCGTGGCAGGCCCTGTGGTCGATCGGCGCTGTTCAACCACCAATCTCCCTTGGCTTTTGGATGAACGCGAACTGGAAATCAGACTGGATTGCCCGGTACGGCTGCTAAATGACCTTCAGGCCGCCGCTTTGGGCATGTTGCACTTACCGGCTGAGCAGCGCGTGACTTTGTCTCATGTGCGCCGCAGCAAGGATGGCATGACCGCCGTAATCGCCGCCGGAACCGGGCTGGGCGAGGCCTTGCTGTTCTGGGATGGCGTGCGTTACCACGCCCAGCCGACCGAGGGCGGACATAGCAGTTTCGCGCCGACGACCGCCGATGAGGACGGCTTGCTGGCCTATATGCGCAAACAACTCGGTGGGCATGTGAGCGTCGAGCGCGTGCTTTCCGGACCCGGGCTATTCAATATCTGGCGCTATCTGGGCGATGCCGCGCAAGGCAAGGTGGATGCCGCTGCCCTGCAAACAATTAAAACCGCCGCTGACCCCAGCGCCGAAATCGCTTCCCGCGCTCTGGCTAGTTCGGATGCGCTTTGCATTCACGCGCTGGAAATGTTCTGCCGCATTTATGGCGCGGAAGCCGCCAATCTGGCGCTCAAATCCATGTCCACGGCGGGCGTACTGATTGGCGGCGGCATTGCGCCGAAAATCCTGCCTTTCCTGCAACGCGGCGCATTCATGGAAGGTTTTTTGCACAAGGGGCGTTTTCGCGGTCTGCTGGAAACCATCCCGGTCGAAGTGGTGCTGGAACCGCGTGCGCCCATAATCGGTGCTGCGCATATGGCGCGCAGTTTGACGTAATGATGCCGTCCTCTGCATTGCATGGCCTGTACGTCATTACCGACAGCGCGCTGATCCCCGATGCCGAGTTCTGCCAGCGCATCGCCGCCGCCTTGCGTGGCGGCGCGCACATCGTGCAATACCGCGACAAGCGCGAACGGCCCGCCCTGCGTCGTAAACTCGCCGCCGAAATGGTCTATTTATGTCGTGAGCATGGCGCAATCAGCATTATCAACGATGATGTCGAACTTGCCCTGAAGGTCGGCGCGCATGGCGTGCATATTGGCCAGGGCGATGCTGCCTTGAGTACTGCGCGTGCGCGCCTGGGGCAGGGCGCAATCATCGGCGTGTCCTGCTACAACCGTCTTGATCTGGCCGTAGAAGCCGAACGACAGGGTGCGGATTACGTCGCGTTTGGCGCTTTCTTCCCTTCGCGCACCAAACCCGATGCCGCCAAGGCGACCGTGGAGCTGTTGAGCGCAGCGAAAGCAGAATTGCATATCCCGATCTGTGCGATTGGCGGCATTACAGCGGATAATGCCGCGCCGCTAGTCGAAGCGGGCGCGGATATGCTGGCGGTCATTTCCGCTGTGTTTGCCAACAACGACGGCGAAGCTGGCGCACGTCGATTTCTGTCATTGTTTTAATGTCAGGACTTACGCAAGATGGATGGGGGAGGGTGGTGAAGTTGGCACAAGTCTATGTTTTGGCAAAGCTTGCCCCCCTCTCCCGCGAGGGGCGAGGGGGCTAGATCCGGGTTTTGCGTAAGTCCTAAATGTTTAACCATAGAGAACACAGAGCTCACAGCGCGTGGTGAAGATGTGGGTTTCTTGTACTCCCCTCGACCCAAAAAGAATTTCAAGGAGTTAGCGATATGTCCCGTTCACACGACCTTTTCATTCAAGCCCAAAAACACATTCCCGGTGGCGTGAATTCCCCGGTGCGCGCCTTCCGTGGAGTGGGCGGCGACCCGGTATTTTTCGAGCGTGCGCAGGGCGCGTATGTGTTTGACGTGGACAATAAGCGTTATGTGGATTTTGTCGGCTCGTGGGGGCCGATGATTGCTGGTCACGCGCATCCTGCGGTGATTGATGCGGTGAAGGCGGCGGCTGAACGAGGCTTGTCGTTTGGTGCGCCTACAGCGGTGGAAACGCAGATGGCGGATCTGCTGTGCGAGATCGTGCCCTCGCTGGAAATGGTGCGCATGACCAGTTCAGGCACCGAAGCGACCATGAGCGCCATTCGTCTGGCACGCGGTTATACCGGACGCGACACGATCATCAAGTTTGAAGGCTGTTACCACGGTCATGGCGACTCGCTACTGGTCAAGGCAGGTTCAGGTATGTTGACCCTGGGTGTGCCGAGTTCGCCGGGTGTGCCGGCGGCCTTGGCTGAGCTGACTCTGACGCTGGAGTACAACAATCTGGCACAGCTGCAACAGGTCTTCGCGGAAAAGGGTGGCGAGATTGCCTGTGTGATCGTGGAACCGGTGGCCGGGAATATGAACTGTATTTTGCCGCAACCGGGCTTTTTGGAGGGCTTGCGCGCCCTGTGTACGCAGTACGGTGCGGTACTGATTTTCGATGAGGTAATGACCGGGTTCCGTGTGGCCTTGGGTGGGGCGCAGGAGCATTACGGTGTGCTGCCGGATTTGACTACCTTGGGCAAGGTGGTCGGTGGCGGTATGCCGGTGGGTGCCTTCGGTGGACGGCGTGAAATCATGGAGTACATCGCGCCACTTGGGTCTGTGTATCAGGCGGGAACGCTCTCGGGCAATCCGGTGGCTATGGCCGCCGGGCTGGCGACCATGGCTTTGGTGATGGAGCCTGGCTTTTACGAAACGCTGGCCGCGCGCACGCAGAATCTGTGCGATGGTCTGCGTGATGCAGCCAGTGACGCGGGTATTGGGCTTGTGACCAACAACGTGGGCGGCATGTTTGGGGTGTTTTTCACCGATGATGCGACGGTGACGGATTTTGCCGGTGTAGGGCGCTGCGACATGCCCTACTTCAAGGCGTTTTTCCACGGCATGTTGCAAGAGGGCGTGTACCTCGCGCCCAGCGCTTACGAGGCGGGCTTTGTTTCCGGTGCTCATAGCTGCGCGGATATTGATGCTGCGGTAAACGCAGCACGCAGCGTTTTAGCCAGGATGGCGAGCTAATTGCAGGGTTTATTATTCATGCGAATAGCGATATAAACATCATCTATTAACCTTGTCTGGAGATCATGATGCGTGCTTTGCTTGCTGGTTTGTTGCTTGTCCCCGCTTTGGTATTCGCCGATGCCACGCTGTTAAAAGAAGGCGATCCTGTTCCTTCTTTCCAGCTTAACGACCAGCACGATAAGCCGTTTTCCATGCCACAGGATTTACAGGCGATTGTTTTTACAGCCGATAAATCCGCCGCTGAAATGATTAATGCCCATCTCAAGCAACAGTCGGCGGACTATATGCCTCAACGCCGGGTGGTTTACATTGCCGACATTAGCGCCATGCCGGGATTTATTACCGAGCTGGTCGCCATACCTAAAATGCGCGATTACGCTTACCGGATTGCCATTGGCGCTCAAAAAAAGCAAACCGAGATGTTGCCGCGTGCCGAAGATAGCGTGACGCTGATTCGTACCGAAGCGGGTAAAATCAAATCCATCCAGCAATTTAAGGAAATAGAAGCAGGGCAACTTGCGACGGCCTTGAATGCACTACCTGCCAAGCCTTATTGATCTGGCTCTGATTAACCGTGAATGGACGGTAGGAGCGGGCTTGCCCGCGAAGCCTTCAACATGCGCTTTTTCGCGGGCAAGCCCGCTCCTGCGCTTCAAGACATATCGTGCCGCCCTGCGAAAAAGCGGAGCATACACGTCGTATGTGAGCATTTTGAGCCGGTTTTGGGTGGAGCAGACGCGGCTTCAGCGGATTTATAGACGTGACCTTAATGAACTTTCGGGTCACAGAGCGTATCCTAGACACAAGGAGGTTGTAATTTATTTAACAGGAGACAGCGTATGCGTAAATTAGTAGGGACGACTATTCTTCTTGCCGGAGCAATTGTACTTCTTGGCGGGTGCTCTAATCTGAGCTCACGCGATCAGGCCATGCTCACCGGCGCGGCTGCGGGCGCAGCAGGGGGGGGCGGTCATTGGTAACCAAGTAGGTAACCCTGTGACGGGCGCGGTCATTGGCGCAGGTGTGGGCGCAGCGACGGGATTCTTTATCAATCGCCATAACGGCGCAGAGGATTGATGGCAGAGTCTTTACCTGAATTCCGCTCACATGTTTTTTGAGGACATCGAAATGAAAAAATTGGTCGTGATTACAACACTGGTTACAGGAGTCGTGTTGCTGGGAGGTTGTGCGGAAATGGACACGCGCCAGCGTTCGACTGCGACGGGTGCCGTCGTAGGTGCCGGGGCAGGCGCCATTATCGGTAACCAGTCAGGTAATCCCGTGACCGGAGCCGTTGTCGGTGGAGCGGCTGGCGCGCTCATTGGCAACCAGGTCGGGCGTAATCGCGAGTAGGTCATAAACAAGCGCAAGACAACGTGAGTCTGTGTACACGCGACTCACGTTTTATTTTTCATCCATAATTTAACATAATATACATTATGCGCATATTTGCGCATGCGATTCGTGTGTCACCCATCACCGTAAACACTTCTGATGATGGATAGCAAGCAATCGCTCTGTTGTTCCTTGCCTGAATGAAGCGTGAATGGACGGTCGGAGCGGGCTTGCCCGCGAAGCCTTCAACATATGCTTTTTCACGGGCAAGCCAGCTCCTGCGCTTCAAGATACTTGAGCCTAAGCCCATCCACCGCTAAGCTTCCTCTTTTGGGCAAGGAAGCCCCTTTTTTATGGCGAATGAATACATGTCTTCCCCTTCTTCATCCTTGCCACTTGTCGGTGTTGTCATGGGTTCCAAGTCCGATTGGGACACCATGCAGTATGCCGTGGAAATACTCGATTCTTTTGATATTGCGCACGATGTGCGCGTGGTATCCGCGCACCGCACCCCGGATCTGTTAATGGAGTATGCAAACGCAGCAAAGGCGCGAGGGTTGGAAATTATCATTGCCGGAGCGGGTGGCGCAGCGCATTTACCCGGTATGCTGGCCGCTAAAACCATTGTGCCGGTACTCGGTGTGCCGGTGCAGTCCAAGGCGCTCAATGGCATGGATTCCCTGCTTTCTATCGTGCAAATGCCAGCGGGAATCCCTGTTGCCACCTTGGCCATTGGTCAGGCAGGCGCAAAAAATGCGGCCTTGCTTGCGGTTGCCATTTTAGGCAATAGTCGTCCCGAGCTGCGTGAGCGGCTTGCTCAATTCCGTGCCGAACAAACGCTTTCCGTACTGGAACACCCCGATCCGCGAGGTTAAGAGCATGACATCATTTGCGGAGTCATCGACATCTCTCCAATCAGAAACCAGGCGCATTGGTATCATCGGTGGTGGACAACTGGGGCGTATGCTTGCATTGGCAGGCATACCGCTCGGTCTGGAGTTTGTATTTCTTGACCCTGCTCAGGAGGCTTGTGCAGCGCCCCTGGGTGAGCAGATTATCGCTGACTACGACGACCCTGACGCACTACAGCGTCTGATACAGTCCAGCGACATCATTACGCTCGAATTTGAGAGTATCCCCCTCCCCGCCCTGCACCTGACCAATGCACAGACGCGCCTGTTCCCGCCGCCCAAGGCACTGGAGGTGGCACAAGATCGGGTCAATGAAAAAGCATTGTTTGCTGAGCTCGGAATCCCTACTCCACCCTGGCGTGCCATTGATGGTCTGGATGAGCTGCAACAGGCAGCTCAAGAAATTGGCCTGCCTGCCATGCTCAAAACCCGCCGCATGGGGTACGACGGTAAGGGGCAGTGTGCTCTTCGTACCCAGGACGATATCCAAACCGCGTGGGATACCCTGGGTGGAACAGGCTTGATTCTTGAGGGATTTATCCGCTTTGAGCGTGAGGTATCGATTATTGCAGTACGCTCACGCTCCGGAGAGCTGGCGTTTTATCCGCTTTCGGAAAACACCCATGAGAATGGGATTCTCAAACTATCCATGAGTCGTGCCAAAGACCCGCTACAGTCCGAAGCCGAAAACCATGCACGTAAGGTTTTGGAAAAACTGGATTATGTCGGTGCGCTGGGTTTCGAGTTTTTCGTTGTCAACGATGGCTTGATCGCCAACGAGATCGCCCCACGTGTTCACAATACCGGGCACTGGACGATTGAAGGCGCTGTATGCAGTCAGTTTGAAAACCACCTGCGTGCCATTCTTGATTTACCGCTGGGGAGTACCGCTCTACGCGGCTCTAGCGCCATGCTGAACTTTATTGGGGAGTTGCCTGCGCGTGAACGTGCCATGGCAGTGCGTGATCTTTATTTCCATGCCTATGGCAAAGATGCACGCAAGGGTCGCAAAGTCGGCCATGCCACCCTGGTTGTGGGCAGCGAGGGTGAACGCGATGTACGCTTGGGCGAGTTATTGTCACTCAGTACAACTTGATGTTTGGGCGTATCCACTGATTCAAGCCACTCGTCAGCATCATCAAAGCGGTGCGCCACGGCCCATGCAAAGCCAGTTGATGCTGACGATAAAGGGCAAGATAGGCCGCTCGCGCCATTTTTCCTTCAATCAAAAAACGACCGTGCATCACATCATCCATCACCGAACCCAGAGTCTGATAATCGGCCAACGACACGAGTGATCCATGGTCGCGGTAGATAAATGGCTTGCTGGGCTGTTGATTGGAGCCATTGCGCATAAGCTCGATCAACTGCCTGGCTAAATACCTGGCCATTTGATGCGCGGCCTGGGCGCGTGGCGGCACCAAACGCCCCTTGGGTTCATTCTTGCTTGGGGCTTCGCGCAAAAATGCGCAATCACCTATGGCATACATCTGCGCCTCACCTTTGACCCGCAAATCAGGCTCGACTTCAAGCTGGTTGATTTTATTAACGGGTAAGCCCAATTCGGCAAGAAAGCCTGGTGCCTGAATCCCTGCTGCCCAAACGATCAAATCAGCATCAAGCCGTAAATCATCTTGAGTTATCACGGCTCCGGCCTCAACGCTTTTCACGGCTGTCTTGATGTGCAGCTCAACACCCAAGGCTGATAACACCCTTTGCGCACGTTGTGAGATAGCCTCAGGCAATGCAGGCAAAACCCGATCTGCCGCCTCGATCAATACAACGCGCAATCCATCACGTCCGGCGCGCTCCACGCCATAATGCTGCATACGCTCTGCGGCATTAAAAAGCTCGGCTGCCAACTCCACGCCGGTGGCTCCTGCACCGACAATTGCAACCGTCACATACTCCCCTTCGCCCCCCTCCTCTTGCAGATGCAAGAAACGATTGAGCAACTCAAGATGAAAGGCTTGCGCCTGCCCCGAAGAGTCCAGGGAATAACAATGCTCACGCACGCCTGCAATCCCAAAGGCATTCGAGTGTGCGCCAACGGCAAAAACCAGGGTTTCGTAAGCAACACGGCGCGCGTGGAGCACTTCCTCTCCATGCGTTCCGATCATGGGCGCAAGCAGAAGCTCGCGTTCATCACGATTCATGCCAACAACCCTGCCCAGGTGAAAACGAATTCCCACAGAGGCGCAATGTGCGCGGTATGACAAGGCATCCACCCCGTCGTCCAGTGTCCCCGTGGCCACTTCATGTAGCAATGGTTTCCACAAATGGGTGCGTTCACTGTCGATCAAGGTCACTGAATCAAGCCTGGCTCGACCAAGGCGAGTTGCCAATTCCAGCCCGCCCGCACCTCCTCCTACAATGACAATGTTTGGCATGGCTCTGACCTTGACTTAGGTATTGGGGATATGCTGATTGATTCAGCGTAAAAACGTCTCTTGGCCTAATGTAGCCATGAAATATGACGTTTGCCTGCTGTCCATAAAAAACCCCGGATAATGCCGGGGGTTTTTATGAAACGAAGATCAAGGTTTATTTGGTCGCAGCTCCAGACTCCGCACTCACCTTGCTCACAAGCTGATTCACAACCTCAAGCATTTTTTCATTGCCTCCTGCCAAACCGCCTTCCGTGCGATATTTGCCCTGC
Source organism: uncultured Halothiobacillus sp. (assembly GCA_964618025.1). Classification (GTDB taxonomy): domain Bacteria; phylum Pseudomonadota; class Gammaproteobacteria; order Halothiobacillales; family Halothiobacillaceae; genus Thiofaba. Next base: position 69,422 of record CAZTYJ010000003.1, read on the forward strand.
ACCACAACAGCCGGTACACCATCTGCATCGTATTGATGTGCCAACTGCACGCCACGCCTGACCTCGCTATCGACGATAAAACTGTTATAGGCCTTCAAAAAGGCTTCACGATCCACACCCTTGCTGACAACAAAATCAGCAATCTGCTCAGGCGTACCCAAGGGGCGGCGTTCATCATGTACGGCCTTGAAAATCACCGGAACCAACTCATCCGCTTTACCCATCTGTTTAAGTGCGTAATAAGCCTTACTCAAAGGAATCCAGCGTGGATTAAAGGCCACTTCAATTCGCTCAAAACGTACATTGGCAGGCTTTTGTTTAAGCCATGCCTGCACGGCAGGCTCAAAATGATGGCAATGAACACAATTGAAGGAGAAAAGCTCTTGCACCACCACCTCGCCCGGAGCGGCCTTGACATCCACTGGCGTATTGATGCTCACAAAATTCACCATTTCTTCCGCCGGTCTGGTCGTGGTATCTGCCCAGCCCATACTCATGGGCGCAATAAACGCCAAAGCCAACAACATGGATTTCATTTTCAGTGTCCCTGATATTACAACGTGCCGTAGGAATGCAAACCGCTCAAAAACATGTTCACGCCGAGGAAAGCGAAGGTCGTGATAAATAGACCAATCACCGACCACCACGCCATTGGCGCGCCTCGCCAGCCTTTGGTTAAGCGTAAATGCAGCCATGCTGCGTAGTTAAGCCATACGATCAAAGCCCAGGTTTCTTTAGGATCCCATGACCAGTAACCACCCCACGCTTCAGCCGCCCACATCGCGCCCAAAATGGTCGCCACGGTGAAAAAACCAAAACCCAGCGCAATCGACTTGTACATCAGATCATCCATAATCTCCAGCTTGGGTAACAGGTCGCGCTCACCATCCCCCCCCAATCTGAGCTTAATCAGGTAAGCGATGGAAATCATTGCGGCTATAGCAAAGGCTCCGTAACCGACAAAATTGGCCGGCACATGAATTTTCATCCAGTAACTATTCAGCGCCGGCACCAAAGGCTGAATCACGTTCGCGCCGCGATCAAAGGTGTACCAAAGCAGAAAACCTACAGCAGCCGAAATCACCAGCATGACAAAGCCACCCAGCGCACGGGTTTTGAAGCGACCTTCATAAAACAGATAAATCAACGCGGTAATAACGGAGAACAGGATGAACACTTCATACAGATTGCTCACCGGGATATGGCCGTAATCGACGTTAATCAGATAAGACTCACGCCAGCGGGCGAACATCCCCGCCAAACCAAAGGCCGTGGCCGACCACACCAACACTGAAGCAATCTTACCGATATATTCGGTGCGCGTGAACAAGGCCAGGAAATAGGTGAACGCTGCGCCCACATACAAGGCGCTCATCCACATGATCGCACTCTGACTGGACACCAGATATTTGAGAAAGAAATCCTTGTTTTGCGCAGCCGCCAAAGCCTCGCGTCCTACAGAGATCTGATCGCCAAAATGAACGCCATAGCGCCAAAAGGCCACAGCCGTGATCGCGGCCACTGCCACGCTCAGGCCGCGAAAACCACGCCAGTACCAGCCCACGCCTGCCAAACCCAGCACCGAACCGAGAAGAATGGAAATTTCATACACATCCATCCGGCTTTTAAATGCGAACAAGCCCCCAAATCCTACCCCGATCACCAGCAGCAGCCAAAGAGCATCGCGCATCCGACCGCCCGGCCTGGGCAGCATAGGCAAACCCGAGGCGCTGTTTAATGTATTTGCGTTGGCAGACACCATTATTCTCCCATGTTTATCATTTAAACCGACTCAATCCTGCATCTCAGGAGCCAACCTTTTCCCGGAGCCCCGGATGGGTTCGGTTCCCAGTCTTGCAACCATCATCTCATGCAAATGCTGTGAGGCTTTTGCCATATCAAGAGTTTTTCGATGACTTGTGGTCACAAACAACACCCTCGCGCCCCGCGCATCCACCGACTCACGCACCAAAACCCAGGCACGGCGCGGATGAATGTAGAACAACATAAACACGCCAAGCATCAACAGAAAGCTACCCAAATACACCACGTCTTTTCCGGGGGATTTAGTGATTTGCAATCCAGAGGCCTGAATCTGCTCAAAGCTCTTCATCTGTAGATAAATCGGCGAGCCGTAAAACACCAGGGCATTGACTGCTGCGACAGTATCGGCCAGGAATCGTTCATCTTTCTCGCCGCCCACATCCTGTACGCCACGCTCATTCATCATGGTCACGTACATGCGACTCAGCACAGTTTGCAACACGCGCGCGCTCGTTTCAAAAGCACGCTCCAGCTGATCCTTGGGAACGCGCGACTCCAGATCAGCGCCAATGGCATCATAGCCGCCACTGACAAATTTTTGCACCATGGAGCGAATGGCTTCACTCGCCGCCGGAAGCTTGGCGGCCTCTGGGTTAACCTCGCTCAGCATCGACATCACGGCGCGGTCAATATGATTTACATCGTGCAAACGATGGTAAAAATCCATAAAGGTTGCGATCTGGTTATCCCGGTCTGCCGGGATATACAGAAAACGCATCACCCCGCCGACCTGATCGCGCATTCCGGAAATAAATACCGGGCGACCGTCCATGACCACCGGAGCCATATAATTTTCGTACTCACGCGCCTGCCCGGCACTATCCCTCATACGGAAAACAACACTCGGGCCGAAATTCTTTTCATGCGTTTTCCCGTCTGCATCTGTGACAGGATTAATATTGAACAGGCGGAAATCATTCAATTCCAGGGTGTACTTGCTATCGCCCACGCTGAATGGAATATCCTGAAAAACCGCACCATCCACAGTTTGTGATAACCCGGCTGCGCCCCCCAGCAATTGCCATGAATTAAAATGCACACGCGAACCGCCATCGCCAAAGCTGGCCTGGTATATTGCGTAGCCTTTGTAAATCATGGGCTTATTAACCGCGATCGTCGCAGTAACCGGCTGGTTTGGATGCTTGGGATCGGTGACAACCAAATCACTCTCATAAGACTTAGGCATACCATTGTCGTAGTGTTCTATGCGGAAGTCCGTGACCGCAACATCAAACGGCAGGTTCTGTACGACATAACCATCGCGCACATTAAGGAACAGAACCGAACTTGCGCTCCCTTCAGGCACATTAACATTGCCTCGAAAGCTTGGATTACTCGCAGCGACACGGCTTTCTTCTGCTACCTTGGACAAGGGCACGCTGCGGGTTTCAACCTTCAGTTTTCCCACAAGCTCCTGATAAGAGAGCCAAAGTCGTGAATCCATCATGCCGCCGATGCAAATAATCACGATTGCCACATGGGTGAAGATATACCCCAGTCTTTGCAGACTGCCCTTGCGCGCAGCAAACAAATACCCTTCCCTGGCTCGGCTTTCCTTGAAATTAAAGCCTTCTTCAAGCAGCACGCGTCGGCTCTCAATGGCTGCCGCCTCAACGCTCATGGGCAGGTGCGGCCACTCTACATGCTCTCGCATGGCGCGAATTTCGTTTTCACCTACCTTGCTGCGATAGGTCAGCATATCGCGCAACATGGACGGCGCATTGCGGATCACGCAGGCGCTGGTTGAAACCACCAACAGGGTAAATATGGCCAAAAACCACGGCGCGGAATAAACGTCGTACAAATCCAGCGCACGAAAAACCTCGAACCAGAAGGGTCCGAATTTCATCAGATAATCGCCATAAGGCTGGTTCTGTTGTAACACTGTCCCCACGATAGAGGCCAGAGCAACAGCAACCAGCAAGGTAATGGCCAGGTTCATGGAACCCAAAAATGCCAGAAGTGTTCGACCGCGAGGGGAAAGAGATGGAGTTTGCGTCATGCCGTTCTACAAAAAGCCGCCAATAATGAGCGATAAAGCCGTCCAGAAAAGACAAATTATCGAGCCAGAGTCTGGGTTAAAAGTTCAATACATCATTTCATGCTCGCCGCGTAGGCGGCCAATGAACGAATCTCATCATCACTCAAGGCATGTCCCACCTGACGCATGATTGCATTCAGATCGTTATTACGCGATGTGTCGCGGAACATTTTAAGCATCAGCTCGGTGTAGGCCGGATGCTGAGCGCGCAAGGCAGGGTAGCCAGCCGGCGCATTGCCAAAACCCGTAGCGCCATGACACGCGCCGCAAGACGCGATTGCGGCATTCGAGCCGCTTGCAGCACGACCCACTTGATAAAGCACCCGCCCCTGCTCGACGATCGCTAACGTATCAGCGCTGGCTTCAGGCTGCTGCTTGATCGACTGGGAAGCATAAAATGCGGCCAGGTTCTGCATATCCTCAGGCGTTAGCGCGGCAACAATACCCACCATCAACGCATTGGTGCGCTTACCGGACTTGTAATCCTGTAATTGTTTGACGATATAGGACGCATTCTGTCCGGCAATCGAAGGGAAAGCGGGCGCGGGACTATTGCCATCCGCTCCGTGACAGGCCATGCACATGGCCGACTTGGCCTTGCCCGCATCCACATTCGCGACAGCAGGCAAGCCGGGCGCATCCACTGCATGTACGGTCGCGCACACCATGGACAAGAGCAGCGTGCTCACGAGCTTCGAGCGTAGTTTCATAACGATATCCACCCTTTGGTCATTATTTTTGATTTGCGTCATTTTTCCGACGGGTTCGGGATTGTAACCTCTGCCCACGCCAATTTATCCATGCCCAGGACAAAAACTGGCATAGAATGCACCTATGCAAACAGAAAACACCCAACTCCGCGCCTATTTTGCCCGTGCAAGCTTTCTTAAAAGCGCCCCCGAAGTTCGCCAACTCCCTTTGGATTATGGGGTAGAAATCGCCTTCGCCGGTCGCTCCAATGCGGGAAAATCCAGCGCGCTCAATACCTTGTGCGCACAGAAAAGTCTTGCGCGCGCCAGCAAACGCCCAGGGCGCACCCAGCTGCTCAATGTTTTTGTGCTGGATGAGCATAAACGACTGGTGGACTTGCCTGGTTACGGTTACGCCGAAGTGCCGATGGAAATGCGTAAAAACTGGGGGGGCATGATGGATGAATACTTCAGCCAGCGCGTAAGCCTCAAACTTACGGTGTTGATGATGGACATTCGCCACCCGATGCGCCCCTTTGATGAGATGCTGATTGCAGCCTGCGTCAAACGTCAGCTTCCCGTGCATATTCTGCTCACCAAGGCCGACAAGCTTTCACGCGGGGCTGCCGCTTCCGTACTGCAAAAACTGCGCAACACCTTGCCGGAGGGTGTGACGGCTCAGCTTTTTTCTTCGCTGAATCAACAAGGTCTGGACGAAGCACGTAGTTTTTTGCGTGATCTGATGGAAAGCCACAGCAGCACGATGCCTGAATCTGCGCCAGGCGACACCGCAAACGGCGACAAACAGGTTGCGGTGTAAACCACCTTGCGAAATGTGCAAAAAATACGGCACATAGTGCGCCGTATGGGGGGGGTATGGGGCAAATGCAGCTTTGCTTGCTTGCCCCTTCATGTGCTTTATCGGGATGATGCCCCGAGATGGACACGCCTCCGCTGACGCAACGCGGCCAAACCGAACAGGCCAAGCACGCTGAGCCACTCCATTGAGCCGCCGCCGCTTGATGATGGAGCGGGTGGAGCGGGTGGAGCGGGTGGTTGCTGCATGGATGCCAAAACAGCCTGCGCATTCACAATGCCCGCGCCGCAAATGCTGGTGGTGCAATTGAATTGGGCGTTTTGCGTGTAGCCCGGGAATGCCGTAGCCGATTTTTGCAGGAGACTGAGCGCTTCGCTGCGTGCCAAATCGGGCTTGATGGAGAGCATCAAGGCGAGCACGCCGCTGACATGCGGGGTGGCCATGCTCGTGCCATTCTCAGCTTTGTAGCTGTCAGCGCCGGGGGTGGTTTGCCCGGTGTTGTAGGTTGACAAAATACCTGTGTCATACGGTTGATCGCCGCCCGGTGCGGCCAAATCAACCTTGGTGCCGTAGTTACTGTACGACGCACGCTGACCTTGTCGGTCTGTGGCGGCAATGGTCAGTACGCCTTGGCACGAGGCGGGGCTTGAGGGGGTTGTGTTGAGATTGGTGTCTTCGTTGCCCGCTGCAACGACAATGATGCCGCCTGCATTGTTGATGTCGTTCACAGCGCTCTGCTCGGCGGGGCTGCACTCACCCTCGCTCCCCAGGCTCATGTTCAAAATCCGTGCAGGGTGGAGGTTATTGGGTACGTTAGGGACACTCAATCCGGCAGCCCAACGTGCTCCGTCAATAATGTCGGAGGTCATCCCGCCGCATTTTCCGAGGACACGCACGGCCAATAGTCTGGAGTTCCACGCCACCCCACTGACACCAAGGCCATTATTGGTTAAGGCACCGATGGTGCCGGCAACATGGGTGCCGTGCCAGCTGCTGGCCTTCAATTCGCCTTTGCCGCATTCGCTATCATTGGCATCGACCCAATCTCCCTGATCCATGGGGTTGGGATCACGGGCGTCGCCGTCGCGGGCAGCAGCAGGGTCGCTAATGAAATCGTAGCCTCCAATCACGCGACCTACGCCATCCATCAGATCGGAGTCGATATCCTGATGGGGCAGCAAACCGGAATCCAAGACGGCCACGACAACAGACTCGCTCCCTGTGGTGATATCCCATGCCCCTGGAAGATTCAGACCGAAGTTGTTATCGGGTAAAGGCTTGCCTTGGATTAAGTCCTGGTAATGCCACTGTTTGGGAAATTCGGAGTCATTGGGGATCAGGCGTGGATACATGCGTCGGTCGATCTGCGCATATCGGACTTCACCACTTTGTTGCAATCGGGCGACGACCTCTTCGGCCTGGGCGCGGGTCAATGCTTTGGGCAAACGCAGAACCTGATTTTGCCCCGACATGGCGCGTAAATGCTTGAGTTTAATGCCGGATGCCTGACGCAAACTCGCCATTTCCCCCTCGTTGAGAGTCGTGGCATGTGCCAAATGAAAGGTCTTGGGCTGAATGATTAGCTGGGTAATCATCTCCCCGTGCGCCAGAGCCGGTGCTGCAAGGCCAAGACCTGTAATCGTCCAGACAAAGCGTTTGAGTTTCAAAATATGCTTCTCCTTGTGATTGAGTCGTCGGCATCTTGAGTAACCTCAAAAAACGTCACGAGCGGTTGGAGTGCAAGCAGCCACGCAGCGAGTCCACCCGACTTGTTCACGCGGAGAGGGCTGCTTGCGTCAGCGCGACTTCAGGATGCGACGCAACAGTCCGCCCGCGCAGCCAAGTTTTTCGTGGTGTCTGTATTATGGACTTGATTTGCAAAATATATCGTTAACAGATGATTCTAACACGTAATGTCCAAGTTCCATGGAATATGACTTGCTTGATATTGAGTTTATTCTGGATAAGATTCAACTGCGCTCATTTTTATTTGATGCGCTGACTTTTCCAATTGCGCAGCTCACGTATGATTTCAGTACGGCTTGTAAGGCATCTATTCCTTCGCTTGTGCCTTTTTCAGGGTAGCCCATTCCTTTGAGCGCTTCCGAAAGCTCTTTTCTATTATTTGAAATTGAGGTCACAATAACGTACTCGCCTGTGACATCGACTTCGACAGCAAGAACCCCAGGTATTTGTAAAAGCCTGTTGTGAATCTGTCTGGCACAGCCTGCGCATTTAATGTTTTCTACGGGAAAAATCATGTCCACGATAGTGTCCTCTCCAATGGAATGCGTTGGTGTTTTAGTTGTAGAATAGCGCACTCTTGTACATTAGGAACCGAGTGTAATCATGCCTATTTATCGCTCTCGCACCACCACTCACGGCCGCAACATGGCGGGTGCCCGCGCCCTTTGGCGCGCCACTGGCATGAAGGATGGCGATTTTGACAAGCCGATCATCGCTATCGCCAACTCTTTCACCCAATTTGTGCCGGGGCATGTCCATCTTAAAGACATGGGGCAGTTGGTAGCGCGTGAAATCGAGAAAGCCGGTGGAGTAGCCAAGGAGTTCAACACCATTGCGGTGGACGACGGTATCGCCATGGGGCATAGCGGCATGTTGTACAGCCTTCCAAGTCGCGATTTGATCGCTGACTCGGTCGAATACATGGTCAATGCGCATTGCGCTGACGCACTGGTGTGCATTTCCAACTGTGACAAGATTACGCCGGGGATGTTGATGGCGGCGTTGCGCCTGAATATCCCGGTGATTTTCGTCTCCGGCGGCCCGATGGAGGCCGGTAAAACGCGCTTGGCGGGCAAGGTTATCAAGCTCGATCTTGTCGATGCGATGATCGAAGCGGCCAATAGCAAAACCTCCGATGCCGATCTGGAGCAAATCGAGCGTTCCGCCTGCCCGACCTGCGGTTCCTGTTCCGGCATGTTCACCGCCAACTCGATGAACTGTCTGACCGAGGCGCTGGGTTTGTCTCTGCCGGGTAACGGCTCGCTACTGGCGACCCATGCCGACCGGCGTGAGCTGTTCCTGGAAGCCGGGCGCAGCATTGTCGAGATTGCGCGGCGTTATTACGAGCAGGATGACGAGCGTGTGCTGCCGCGTTCGATTGCGACCTTTGAGGCGTTTGAGAACGCGGTGGCGCTGGATATTGCCATGGGTGGCTCCAGCAATACCGTACTTCACCTGCTGGCCGCCGCGCATGAAGCCAAGGTAGAGTTCACCATGGCCGACATTGACCGCATCAGCCGCAAAGTGCCGCACCTGAGCAAGGTTGCGCCATCCACCCAGCTCTACCACATGGAAGATGTGCATCGTGCCGGTGGCGTGTTCGGTATTCTCGGCGAGCTGGAGCGTGCGGGCTTGCTGCATACGGGCTGCCACACCGTGCACACGCCGAGCATGGGCGAGGCCTTGGATGCCTGGGACATCATGCGCCCGACGGTGAACGCTATTGCCAAGACGCGCTTCCTCGCTGGTCCTGCCGGTATTCCGACCCAGACCGCTTTTAGCCAGGACACGCGTTGGCCGGATCTCGATCTGGATCGCGCCAACGGCTGCATCCGTGATCTGGAGCACGCCTACAGCCAGGATGGCGGCCTTGCGGTGCTCTACGGCAACCTCGCGCCGGATGGCTGTATTGTGAAAACAGCGGGTGTGGACGCGGAAAACCTGAAATTCAGCGGTTCGGCACGGATTTTCGAGAGTCAGGATGCAGCGGTTGAAGCGATTTTGGGTGATAGGATCAATGCGGGTGATGTGGTCATCATCCGCTACGAAGGCCCGCGCGGTGGGCCTGGAATGCAGGAAATGCTCTATCCCACCTCTTATTTGAAGTCCAAGGGTTTGGGCAAAGCCTGCGCGTTGATTACCGATGGTCGTTTTTCCGGGGGAACCTCGGGACTGTCCATCGGCCATGTGTCTCCAGAAGCCGCTGAGGGTGGGCCGATAGGTTTGGTGGAAGAGGGAGATTTGATTCATATCGATATTCCCAATCGCAGTATCGCGTTTGAGGTCAGCGAAGATGAGTTCAAGCGCCGCCATGCCGTGATGGAAGCCAAGGGTATTCATGCCTGGCATCCCCATGCGCGTGAACGTAAAGTCAGCCTGGCGCTGCAAGCCTATGCTGCCATGACCACTTCGGCTTCACGCGGGGCGGTGCGTGACCTGAGCCAACTCAAGCGCCGAGGTTAAGCATGGATGCGCGTATTGCGGATGTGCTGGCTCGGCAAGAAGCGGGGGTTGTGCCATTTGCTGAAACCCTGGCCTTGATTGGCGAGCTGTACAGCTACACGCCGACGGCCTTCACCAATGGCTTGAGTGAGGATGCTCTGTATAGCCCTGCGGGGGTCAATGAGGGCTCCTGCAAGGTTTTCGCTTTTGGCAGGCTTAATGGCTTGAGCGAAGCGCAAACCCTGGCCTGTTTTGGTGAGCATTACCAAGCGGTGCTTGGCGATCCCGCCGGAGTTGGGCATCCCAACATCCGCCTGTTTATGCGCGATGGCTGGGCGGGAATCCGCTTCGACGGCACGCCGCTTGTGTCATAATTGCGTCACTTTTGATTCTGTTCGTTTTGGAGTTGTGATGTCTGCGATTAAAAAGGTGGTACTGGCCTATTCGGGCGGCTTGGACACCTCGGTGATTTTGAAATGGCTGCAAGAAGAGTATCAATGCGAGGTGGTGACCTTTACCGCTGACCTGGGTCAGGGCGAGGAAGTCGAGCCGGCGCGTGCCAAGGCGCAGGCCATGGGGGTGAAGGACATTTTCATCGAGGACGTGCGCGAAGAGTTCGTGCGTGATTTCGTTTTCCCGATGTTCCGCGCCAATACAGTGTACGAAGGCGAATATCTGCTCGGTACCTCGATTGCTCGCCCGCTGATCGCCAAGCGTTTGGTCGAAATTGCCAATGAGACCGGTGCGGATGCCATCTCCCACGGCGCGACCGGCAAGGGCAATGACCAGGTTCGTTTTGAGCTGGGCGCTTACGCGCTCAAGCCGGGCGTGAAAGTGATCGCCCCGTGGCGCGAGTGGGATTTGAACTCGCGCGAAAAGCTGATGAGCTACGCGGAAGCCAATGGCATTCCGGTGGATTTCGCCAAGAACAAGAAAAAATCACCGTACTCCATGGATGCCAACCTGCTGCATATCTCCTACGAGGGCGGCGGTCTGGAAGACCCATGGCGGGGCGCGGAAGAAGACATGTGGCGCTGGAGCGTGTCGCCGGAAAACGCACCGGATCAGGCCGAAGAAATCGTCATCGGTTACGAAAAAGGCGACCCGGTGTCGATCAATGGCGAGCGTCTGTCGCCGGCCAATCTGTTGCTCAAGCTCAATCAGCTGGGCGGCAAGCACGGCATCGGTCGGCTCGATCTGGTCGAAAACCGCTATGTGGGCATGAAATCGCGCGGCTGTTACGAGACCCCGGGCGGCACGATCATGTTGCGTGCGCACCGCGCGATTGAGTCCATCACTCTGGATCGTGAAGTGGCGCATTTGAAAGATGAGCTGATGCCGCGTTACGCCAGCCTGATCTACAACGGTTACTGGTGGAGCCCGGAGCGTCGCATGATGCAAACCATGATTGATGCCAGTCAGGAGCGCGTGAACGGCGAGGTGCGCGTGAAGCTCTACAAGGGCAATGTGATCGTTTCCGGCCGCCGTTCCGAGCGCGACAGCCTGTTCTCCGCCTCGATTGCCACCTTTGAGGACGATCAGGGCGCATACAACCAGAAGGATGCGGAAGGCTTTATCAAGCTCAATGCTCTTAGAATGCGTATTGCGGCGGAACGTGGGTAATCTGTCGCTCCTGAAGTTGTTTTGATGTCATCTGATGCCCGCATACTGCGGGCTTTATTTTTGAAGGAGTTTTGTCATGCGGATTTTGCACACCATGCTGCGCGTCGGCGATCTTGAACGTTCGCTTGCCTTTTATACCGAGGTTTTGGGGATGCGCCTTTTGCGGCGCAAGGATTACCCGCAGGGCGAATTTACGTTGGCTTTTCTGGGTTATCAGGACGAATCCGAAGCCTGCGCGCTGGAACTCACCCACAACTGGGGTGTGACGCACTACGAGCTGGGCACGGCTTACGGCCACCTGGCCTTGGAGGTGGATGATGTTTATGCAGCGGTGGAAGCGATTCGCGCACGCGGTGGAAAAATCATTCGTGATGCCGGCCCCATGAATGCGGGGACAACCATCATTGCCTTTGTGGAGGATCCTGACGGTTATCACATTGAGCTTTTGGCGCCTAAAATTGCTTCTTGATGAGGCTTGTTTGAGCGAAACAGCGTGTCAGGCTCATTCATTACCTTTAGCCTGGATATTTCATCAGAATGGGGTCGGAACAGCCTTGAAACCCGCATAAAATCAGCGTGCGAAATGGAATCAACGGATCTTCGTCAATTGTCGCGTCAACCACGCGCCTTTCGTCATGGGTTCACGCCCAGCCTGTACGGCCTGTCGCAGCGCATGTTGCCAAAAAGCCATGCACTCAGGATGCGCCGCATCTGCCGGGTGTAAGCCCAAACGCAACAAGGGGTAATGCACGGGGTCACGCAATACGCGCTGCAATAGGTGCGCATTCCACACCGCCGACACACGCCGCCGCCACGCTGCGCGCACGCTCCACACCAGACTCGGCGCATTAAAACGCTGTCCTGAGGGCATCACAATCAGCTCACGCCGACTGCTGCTGTAATCAAACGCACTATCGCGCAAAGCGGATTGAGCGCCCTGCCCCATGAGCCATGCGGGAGCGACAAAGCCTTGCGGCTTCCAGCCCAGCGCTTTGAAACGCGCATGCGCCTGCTGCATACGCTCCAGCGCCTCAGCATGATTCAAACTAAAAAACTCACCCTCTCTTGCGGTATAAAAACGTCGAAAGAAACGCTCACGCCAAGTTTTGGGAGGGGGGCTTTCGTCTAAATGAGTCAGACCATGCACCACCACCTCGTCTCCACGCAGCAAACGTTGTTCCATTGCGCGCAGGAAATCCGCGTCGTTCTCGATACACGAGCGGCGATGATAGTCGGCCACCACCAACAGGCTCACCGGCGTGGACTGCACCTGATCCAAAGCCTTCAACACCTTGCAACACGCGTCCCAGGTCGCCGGTGCAACATCGTGCATGACCACGCTCAGCGCCGGCGTGTGCGTGAGATTGTGCCGTTCAAAGGCTGGCATGAAGCACCTCGTTGTACGCTGTGTAAGCATCGACCTTGAGATTTCCGCTTTTCAGGGCGCGGTAAAAAGCGTGCTGCTGTTGAAAGACCGCATCCCAACGAAAATGTTTGTCCACCCGCTGCCGCGCCGCCAGACCCATTTGTCGCCACTCCCGGGTAAACAAAGCGCGCACCGCTTGCGCAAAACTTGTGGCATCACGCGGCTCGGCCAGCACGCCCACCTCCGGCGTAATCAATTCCGGCAAGGCACCACCACGCACCCCGATCACGGGCAGCCCCGATGCCATGCCCTCCAGCACGATCAGGCCAAAGGTTTCCTGATCGCCCGCATGAACCATGGCATCCGCCGAGGCGAGATAGTGCGCGAGTTGCACACTGTCACAAAATTTTCCATGCGTCGTCACATTGGGCAAATTCGAGGGCGGCATACCCGGACCAATCAGCAGCAAATGATAGTCCGCACCAAGCAGACGCATCGCCTCCAACAAAATGTCGATATTTTTCTCACGCGCATAACGCCCGGCAAACACCAGAAGGCGCACGTCATCTTGCAACTTCAACCCTTCGCGCACCAAGGGTTGATGCAAAGCCGGATTGAATTTTTCCGCATCCACGCCAAGCGGCTGCCAAACCACCTGATGCAGCCCCAGCTCACGCATACGCTTGGCAAGAGCAAGGTTAGGAACCTGCACGGCATCAAATGCCGCATATAAACTTAAAAGGTATTTTTGCGCGCCTCGCCCCGCCCAGCCGCCAAAACGCTGCTCAACCAATCGCGGCAAATCCGAGTGCATAAACGCGGTCGCAGGCACGCCCAAATGCTCAGCCGCCTTGAGCGCAGCACGCGCCAAACGATACGGATCGCCCGCCTCAATCACATCGGGTTGCAGTTCGATCAGCGTATTCACCCAAGGCGCACGCCGTAAGGGAAAGCGGTAGCCATGACTAAAAGGCAGCAAAGGCGCGGGCAAAAGCCAGTGATTGCCCCGCTTGGCCATGTGCGCCCCTGGGCTGAGCAACGTGTAACGCTCGCCTTCCTGTCCGGCTGCCCAGCGCCGTTTAGCGCGCAAATAGCGCCGCACGCCGCCGCCGTGCGCGGTGTAGAACATGGTGACATCACAAACGTGCATTTTTGTTCCACCAAAAAAATTTTGATGAGATTACAACAGGCTCAGCGAGAAATGCACACCGTACAACAGCAAAAACGCAGCGATTCCCGCCAGAATGTCGTCCAGCATAATGCCCAGCCCACCATGCAGATGCCGATCACACCAGCCAATCGGCCCGGGTTTGAGAATATCGAACAGGCGAAACAGCACGAACGCAGCCAGCACCCACAGCCACTCAGCGTCCCACTCGGTGAGGGGCGCATCCATCCAAGGCACGGCAGCCAGCGCAATCCACACGCCCACCCATTCATCCCACACGATGCCGCCTGGGTCTTCTGCATTGTCCATGCGCCGCGCAGCCTCGCCGCACAGCCATATGCCGCCCACTGCAGCCAGAAACACCAGCGCCCAGTACAGCCCTACGGGAAGCTGCACCAGCAGCAGCCAAGGCAGAATCGCCGCCAGCGTGCCAAAGGTTCCCGGCGCTTTGGGCGCAAGCCCGCTGCCCAGACCATGCGCCAGCAATAGCACAGGGTCACGCAGGATGGCGTGCGCGCTGGTTTTGGCCGGAGGTGCAGCGTCAGGCGAAGTGCTCATGCCCACCTTTCTCCAGAAATAACAATGAACCATCGTCACGAGACAGGCGCAAGCCAGGCTCCGCCTCAATCCGCCCGATCAGGGTGATATTTTCCGGCAAATGCGCAAGTTCGCCCAAGGCTGTTTCAGGCACGGTAAACAGCAATTCATAGTCATCACCGCCCGCCAACTGCGCCCGCCAGGCTCGCTCCTGCGACACGGCATCAAGGACGGCGGAACGCGGCAATCGCGCCAGATCAATCCGCGCACCCACGCCGCTTGCGCGCAAAATATGCCCCAAATCCTGTGCCAGACCATCGGAAATATCCAGCGCGCTGGATGCGAAGGTGCGTAACGCCAACCCCAGCGCCACACGCGGCTCGGGTCGATGCAAACGTTCCAGGGCGCGAGGCACCAAATCCGCAGGTAGATGCAGTTCACCAAGGCGTTGTGCCAAACCCAGCGCCGCCTCACCGGGGATGCCGCTCACGGCAATCCAGTCCCCTACCCTGGCACCTGAGCGCAGCATCGACGACGCAGCAGACAACGGGCGCTCGCCCAGCGCCGTGATACTAAAACCAAGCGCACCGCGCACCGTGTCACCACCCACCAAACGTACACCGTAACGCTCAGCCAAACTCAACATACCGCGCGCAAATGCCACCAACCAGGCTTCATCCACCGCTGGCAAACTCAGATTAAGCGTAAACCAACGTGGCCGCGCGCCCATCGCAGCCAAATCGCTCAAATTCACCGCCAGCGCCTTGTGCCCCAAGCCCTCGGGGTCATCGTCCGCCAGAAAATGCACCCCCACCATCAAGGTGTCGGTGGTCACTGCCACATGCTGTCCGCAGGTCGGAGCCAAAAGCGCGCAGTCATCGCCAATACCGAGAACGACTCCGCTCTCGGCAAGATCAAACGATTTTTGGAAAAAACGGCGAATCAGCTCAAATTCACCCATGCGTCAGCTCCGTATGCCCCGCGCTCCGAGAACCTGATTATGACCTCGCGATTGAGTGGAAAAAGGCACGCTAAACAGTGTAGGTGCGAATTCATTCGCACCTACAAAAACATTATGCAGGCTGATTAAACTCAGCCGCACGCAATGTCGGCACCAGCTTATCCAGTACACCATTCACAAAGCCGTGACTGCCTTCTGCGCCGAATATCTTGCCCAGCTCAATGGCCTCATTCATCACCACGCGATACGGCATATCGAGGCAGTCGCGCAGCTCAAACGCACCCACCCACAGCACCGCGTGTTCAATCGGATCAACCTCCGCCAAAGGACGGCTGACCAAGGGCGCAAGCAAGGCATCCAGCTCCTGGCGCGAGGCGATAATGCCATGCAGCAGCTTGCGGAAATGCTCCAAATCCGCCTTGAGAATATCCGGCTCCAGCATGAACTGCGCCTCCAGCTCAATCACCGAAGTCGGGTTGACCTGCAATTGATACAGCGCCTGAACAGCCTTGCGCCGCGCACGACGACGTGCCGCCATACCGGGAGGCGCAGGGCGCGCACGCCGAAATTTAGTCGAAGTGTCAGTCACATCAAGCCTCAATCTGGTCGAGCAAATTCACCATTTCAATCGCGGTCATCGCCGACTCAAAGCCCTTGTTACCCGCCTTGGTACCTGCGCGCTCAATCGCCTGCTCGATGGTATCGGTGGTCAATACGCCAAACACCACCGGCAAACCAAAATCCAGCCCCACGCTGGACAAGCCCTTGGCCGCCTCACCCGCCACATAATCAAAATGCGCCGTGGAGCCGCGAATCACCGCACCCAGCGCGATAATCGCGTCACAATCGGCACGTGCAGCGACTTTTTGCGCCACCAGCGGCAGCTCATACGCACCCGGCACACGCACGATGCGGATATTTTCATCCCTCACTCCGTGGCGCTTCAAACCATCCAGCGCGCCTGCCAACAGAGACTCACAAATAAAACCGTTAAACCGCGTGACCAAAATCACGAAACGACCTGCTTCAATCGTCAGGCCACCTTCAATGGTACGAATGCTGCTCATTAGAGGACTACCTTAGTCAGAGACATAATCAACCGCCTCCAGGCCAAAGCCTGCAAGCGCATGGAAACGTTTGGGCGCCGACATGACGTGCATTTTGCGCACCCCCAAATCAAGCAAAATTTGCGCGCCTATGCCATAGGTACGCTGATCCTGTGCCGCGCCCTCGCCAAATTTCTCCTCGGCACGGTTCCCTACGGCGAGCATTTGAATGCGGCGCACCAAATCACGCGGCTCCTCGGTCGGACGCAACAACACCAATACACCACACTCTGCCTGCGCAATGCGTTGCAGCGCATCATCCAAAGGCCAACCGCAACCCGGCTCACCGTAGAGCACATCGCACAGGGTATTTTGCACCTGCACGCGCACCGTGGTCGGCGTATCCGCCTTGGGCACACCCTTGACCAAGGCCAGATGCACCAGGCCATCCACACTATCCTGATAGGCATGGAGGCGGAACTCGCCAAAGCGCGTAGGGAAGGTTGATTCCGCCACGCGCTCCACGCTGTGCTCGTGTTTTAAGCGATAGCGAATCAAATCTTCAATCGTACCGATCTTCAGCGCATGTTCCGCCGCGAATTTTTCCAGATCAGCACGGCGCGCCATGCTGCCATCTTCATTCAGAATTTCCACAATCACCGCCGCAGGCTCCGCCCCGGCCAAGCGCGCCAAATCGCAGCCCGCTTCCGTATGCCCCGCGCGGGTCAACACCCCCCCCGGACGCGCCATCAACGGAAAAATATGTCCAGGCTGCACCACATCCTCGGCGCGCGCACCCGTGGCCACTGCCGCCTGCACGGTACGCGCCCGATCCGCAGCGGAAATCCCCGTGGTCACCCCCTCGGCGGCTTCAATCGACACGGTGAAATTGGTGCCGAAAGCCTCATTGGAACGACTGACCATCAAGGGCAGACGCAAACGCTCGCAACGCTCCTGGGTCAGAGTCAGACAAATCAGCCCACGGCCAAAACGTGCCATAAAGTTAATATCTTCGGCACGCACCTTTTCGGCGAGCATCAACAGATCGCCTTCGTTTTCACGATTTTCGTCATCCATAATAATGACCATGCGCCCGGCGCGCAGATCGTCAAGGATGTCCTCGGTACTGTTGAGGTTCATGGAAGCGCACTGGATGAAAAATTGATGGGGCGCGATTCTAGCATAGGCCAGCACCCCGCCACCCATCCCCGAGGCATCTCAAAAAATGGGACAAGGCCAGAATCTCTCGACCTCATACGCGCTAACCCCATCCCAAAACCACAGGCAAGCTTGCCGCATGGCGCACGCCTGCTCAGCGCGCATACCATGCGCAAAACACAGGAGACCTTATTGATGCTTCCCCTCCCCACGCTCCCCCTTACCCGCTACCGACTTGGCTTCAGCACCCGCGACACCCGCCCTGCCCCGCGTTTTGCCGGTTCCGCCTGGCGCGGGGCGCTGGGACATGCCCTACGGCACAGCGCCTGCATCACCGGCGCACCCGACTGCGAAGGCTGTCCGCGCAGATACGATTGCGCCTACAGCTATCTGTTCGCCACCCCCGTACCGCCGGAGGCCAGCAAAATGACACGTTACAGCGAAGCGCCGCATCCGTATGTGCTCCTGGAACACCCTGCCCCTGCGGGTCGGGTCATCCTTGAACTTACATTGTTCGGCCATGCGCAACATCATGCGTCGCTGATGATTCATGCCTTGAGCCGCGCCGCACAAGGGGCACAGGGCATTGCCGGTCGGCATCTTGAACTGCAACAGATTGAGCAATGGCAACCCGCCGCCGACAGCTGGCATCTGTGCGCTACCCGTCACGGCCATGTGCAATATGAAACCACCCAGCCTCTTGTCATTCCACCCGCCCCCACAACCCCGCTGCGCCTGGAGATTCTTACGCCGCTACGCGTGCGGCGCGAAGGTCGGCATGTTATTCCGGCCAACTTCAGCTTTGCCGATTTATTCAGCAGCCTGTTGCGCCGCATCTCCTTACTGAGCAGCTTCCATACCGATACTCCCTTGGATACCGACTTTCGCACCCTCAGCCAAAACGCCCGCCAGATTGAAATTCAAAGCACATTGCGCTGGCTGGATTTGGAACGCCACTCCAGCCGCCAAAAAACCGACATGAGCCTCGGCGGCGTAGTGGGCGAACTTATACTTCCACATGAAAACCTCGCCCCATTCTGGCCGTATCTGTGGCTTGGGCAATACACTCATGCCGGACGCGCCACCACCATGGGTTTAGGCTGTTATCGTATTCAGCCTGCAAGCTTGCCAAGCTCCTCAGGCCACTCACCATCTGCCATGATGAGCGCCACATTTTTTGCAACCTGCCCCGCATGAGCCATGCCATGAAAACCCTGCGCTACACACTCAGTTTTACCACCCCAGCCTTTATGGGCAATGCCGAACAGAACGCGCAATGGCGCACCCCGCCAATCAAAGCCCTGCTGCGCCAGTGGTGGCGAGTGGCCTATGCCGCTGACAAGAACTTCGCCGTGAGCGTGGATAAAATGCGGCAGGAAGAAGGG
>CAZTYJ010000003.1:88324-95495 GCA_964618025.1 uncultured Halothiobacillus sp.
TCTGGCAAACCAAACTCGCCGCGCGTATTCACGACCCGGCGGAAAAGGCTTTAGTCTTGCTGCGCGATCCGGCGGGGCATGAAGGCGGCACCTCGCGGGTGCTCAAACGCTTACTTGGCTTGGGCAATCCAACCGATACCGAACTTGATCACGATTTGCAGCACATCGACCCCGATAACGGCGAAGTCCTCACCCATGTGGTGTTCAAAAAAGGCTTACCGCTTGATGTGTACAAAATCGTGCAGCGCGCCGACTGGTGGGCTGCGGCGGCGGATCGTCCGCAATGGCCGATGCAGGAGGAAACCCATCTCAAGAAAACGGGTGAGCCAATCACGTTCAAGGTTGCAAAGTGGACGAAAGTTCACTGGAGCACCAGCCCGGTGCTGATTCACCCACTCACCGGAACCCAATTCGATCTTGGCAAAAGCGGTGGCTTGGGCGATACCGAGATCACCGACATCAAATCGCGCAGTTTTGAACACTTCTCTAGCCTGCTCAAAACGCTGGGCGATAAAACCGAAACCGCCGAAGACTTACGTAAAACTCTGCTCACCTACTGGCGTTTTGGCCCAGAACTGAATGAAGACACGGATCACGGCAAACTCGGCGCTTTGTGGGGTGTTTTGCCCGCCGATACCCGCATTCCCGATCATTCGATCTGGGATCATCTTGACCTCACGTCCGCTTTTGCCGGTGCCTTTGCCGCAGACAAGAACGGCGAGGCAGCTTTGTTGGCGCTGTCTATCGGCCCGGTACAAGGTTTTATCGCCGCAGCCCGCACCACCTCCGACTTGTGGGCGGGTTCGCATCTGCTCTCGCGCTTGGCGTGGGAAGTGATGCGACCGATCTGTGAAGACTTCGGGCCGGATGCGATTCTGTTTCCACGCCTGCGTGGTATTCCGCAAGTCGATTTATGGTTGCGCGATCAAATGAACCTGCCCGATGCGCTGTTCCAGAATTGTGACTGGAACACGGGCGCAACCGATGCCAATCCATTGTTTTCTGCGGCGCTACCCAATCGGTTTGTGGCGGTTGTACCGGCGAGTCAAGTTGAGGCTATTGCTGAAAAAGCTACCCTGGCGGTACGCGGCTGGCTGAATGAACTCGGCGAGGACGTGGTATCGCGCCTGCTAAAAACAGCGGGTTTTGATGTCGAAGCCGAGCGCACGGCTTACGAACAGATGAAACAGCAGCTTAAAGGCTTTCCCGAAGTTCACTGGGCCGCCGTGCCGTTCTCGCTTATCAAGCCGCGCAATGTCGCGCGCCAAACCGACTTGGATACCTCCGCATTGTCTGAAGCCATGGCACCATTTTTCGGCGCAGAGCCTGGCAAGCCTTGTGGATTTCTCGACACCCCCGCTTGGCAGGCGTTATCCAAAGAAATCGACTGGAATGACAACACCACTTTTTTTGCCCCCAATCCCGGCGTGCTTTACCCGGCGGTCTACGATCTTGCCGAGCGCGTGATGGCCGCAGCCAAATCCGCCCGCACTTTCGAGCAAACTCAGCAAGAGGGCTGGCGTTGCGCCCTGACCGGCGAAGCCGAATGGCTGACCACTGACCGTGAACAGCTCAAGGAATCTTATCGCCAACAAACCGACACGCTCTGGGCAAAAATCGCTAAAAAACAGCCTGCGTGGGCGAAAAAAGGTGAGCATTTATCCGCATTACCTGCGATCAAACGTCTGTGGCCGACCATTTTCAAAGAAGAAGTCGGCAAGGCGCTGGCGGCCAAAGAGGATGGCTCGGTGAAGGCGATTGGTCGCTTCGTGGTGTCCACCCATACCATGGCACTCGCACACCAGCTTGATCAGTGGCTGGAGCATGGAGGACATACTACCGAAGGTTTTACTCAAGTTGCTCAACAAGGCGAGGCGGTTGCCTTACCGCGCCGCTTGATGCTACGCCACCGAAACAATCCAGCCTTGGCCGATGCCAAATGGATTCCCGGACTGATCGAAGCAGCGCGCGAAGCTGAAGACGATAGCGCACTGGAAAACGCGCAAAAAATAGTGCGCCAAACCCTCGCCACCGCTTTGGACAAGAATGAGACCAAGCTTGAAACCTATTACGCCCTCATCATGATGGACGGCGACAAAATGGGCGCGATTCTTTCCGGCGACGAAAAAACCGCGATACCTTACCGCGAAAGCTTCCATCCGCAGGTGCAAAAGGGCTTCGACGAACACGCCGCCAAGCAGCCACTCATCCAGCGATACGGCGCACAAAAGCGCCCCATTTCGCCCAATCGTCATCTCGCCATTTCCGGGGCATTGAATGATTTCTCACAAACCGTGGTACGCCACATCGTCGAAGACGAACATCTTGGCCGCGTGATTTATGCCGGTGGTGATGATGTGCTTGCTATGCTCCCTGTGGCCGATATGCTGCCAATGATGCAGCGTTTACGTCATGCTTACAGCGGTATCGACCCGGAACACGAGGGCGGCACGGCGCATGGTTTGACGCTGCAAAACGGTTTCGCCGTGCTAAAAACCGGCCAAGGCGAGCACCAGCGTCTCAAATTCATGCGCATGATGGGCGAACACGCTACAGCCTCCACCGGCGCGGTGGTCGCACATCACCAAGCACCGCTCTCTGCTGTGCTGCGCGAACTGCGTGCCGCCGAAAAACGCGCTAAAGGTGAGGGCGGACGCGATGCGTTCTCCATCACCATCGTCAAGCGCTCCGGCGGCGCGCTCCGCCTGACTGCCAAATGGGGCGAACCGCTGAGCTTACTCAATGATTTGCGCGATTTTCTCGCCCATGAAGATACCTCACGTAACGCGGTGTTCAACACGCTTGGATGGCTGAAAGACCTGCCTGATCCAAAACTTCAACCTGACATGCTCGAAAGTCTACTGGCCTATCAGCTTGCCCGCCAGGCTGACAACGAGCACAAAGACAAAGCCCCCAGCCTGGCTCAACGTCTCACAGCCCAAGCCATTGCACCATCTAAAGATGGCCTGAACTGGCTGGAAAACTTTCTCACCGTGGCCGAGTTTCTCGCCCGTGAAACCCGAACAGGAGTCGCAAGATGAGCACGCACAACGTTTTTATTGAACCCTTGGATGTGTTGACTTTGCGCGGCAATAAACTGTTTGGTGACCCGGGCAGTTATGGCGAGTCGCTGATACCGCCTTGGCCCTCGGTTGCGGCAGGAGCTATACGCTCGCGCATGCTTGTTGATGACGGCGTGGACGTGGCCGACTTTGCACGCGGCAACATCAACCACCCAACGCTCGGCACGCCCGCCAAACCAGGCACATTCGCCATCCATGCGTTTCACCTTGCAAGGCGCAAGGCCGACGGACGAGTGGAGCGCCTGATGGCCGCCCCAGCCGACCTCAGTATTGGCAAAAATGATGATGGGACGATCCAGGTGCGCCGTCTTCTGCCCAAGTCAGCGAACTCTGGACTTGCGAGTTCCTCGCCCCTGCCTCGGCTCCCCATTTTGGCAGAATCCACCCGCAGCAAGCCTGAAAACGGCTACTGGCTGAGTGAAACAGCGTGGGCGCATTACCTCGCGGGTACAGCGATTCCCACGCACGAAGACGACCTCATCCACAGCCGCCAATTATGGAAAATCGACGAGCGCGTCGGCGTGGGTTTGAATAGCGCCACCCGCGCCGCCGAAGAAGGCAAATTGTTTTCTACCCAGTCCGTGGCTTTCAGCCTGAATATCGGATTTTTCGCCAGCATCACCGGTGCTTCTCCTCCGCGTGATGACCTACTGCGCTTTGGCGGTGACGGTCGCGGCTGTGCGCTGCACCCTGCCTCTATGAGCTTGCTTGAACCGGAGTACGCCGACTTGGCACACGCAAGCCGCTGTAAAATCGTGCTGCAAAGCCCCGGGCTGTTTACCCAAGGCTGGCTGCCCAATGGCGTGACAAAAGACGGCGATCAATACCGCTTAGATCTACACGGCGTTCGCGGACAACTCGTCTGTGCCGCTGTACCGCGCGCCGAAGTCATTTCCGGCTGGGACCTGGCGCAATGGCAACCCAAACCCGCCCAGCGCGTCGTCCCCAGCGGCAGTGTGTACTGGCTGGATAAACTTGAAACCACCCCTGAAGCCCTGCGCAAGCTTGCCGAACAGGGCTTGTGGTCAACGACCTGCGAAGATGCAGCTCGCCGTGCCGAAGGTTTTAACCGCATCTGGCTGAGCGCGTGGTGAACAGGAAAGCGCCGAACACGTCAGTCTATCCCTTGAGAGCCTACCCCGATGACACCTAATCCGCTGGAGCGCCATTGCCATGCACGCCTACAAAATTGAAACCCAAATCAGCGACAGCCACCATTTGGAAATCACCCTGCCCGCATCCTTTCCCAGCGGGGCGGTTGAAGTCATTGTTCTGAGCACCACCCCTTCCTTGCAACCGAGCAATGACCTGGATGTACGCGGATTTTCATCCTGGATCAAACAGCAGACACCCAGCAAGCGAAGTCCAGAGGAAATCGAGGCTCAAATCCAGCAAGAGCGCAATGCCTGGGGGGATGAATAATGCGCATCTACCTAGATAGCTGCATCGTGATCTACTACATCGAACGTCACATGAATTTTTTCCAGAAAATCGACGCACGATTTCTCGACGATGGCAACCAGTGGCTCACCTCCGACCTTTGCCGACTTGAATGCCAGGTACAGCCCGTACGCCAGCAAGACGAACAACGCCTGACACTCTACCGCAAGTTTTTTGCTTCGACTGATCTGAGCATCATTCCATTCACGCACCGGGTATTTGATCTTGCCATTGATCTGCGTGCCCAACACAACCTGAAAACGCCAGATGCGCTCCACCTGGCCGCCGCCATTGTCGGCGGTTGCCAGGAGTTCTGGACGCAAGACCACCGTCTGGATCACGCCGCCGCGCACTATCTGCGCACCACGACCCTGCAATAACCCAAGGACAATCACCATGTTTGAAAAACACGCCGCCGTTTTCCTCTACGCCATCAGCCCCGTCCACATGGGCGCGGGGCAAGCCATTGGCATCATCGACAACCCCATCCAGCGCGAACGCCACACCAACCACCCGAGCTTTGCCGGTTCCGGCATCAAAGGCGCGGTGCGACATAGCTGGAAAGCCCTCGGTGGAAGTGACGCATTCATTAGCCGCATTCTTGGTCCGGATTCCAACAGCAGTGAACTGCACGCCGGCGCGGTCAGCTTTGGCGATGCGCAAACCATCTGCCTACCGATTCGCTCGCTGCGCGGCGGCTTTGTCTACGCCACCTGCCCACAGGCACTGGCGCGCGCCGGACGACTGCTCAACACCGTGGGCGCCAAGGCCGACTGGCCGAACCTTGAGGTGAACGAAGGTCACTGCCTGATCGCCAACGTTGCCCTGCTGGCAGGTGAGAAAAAAGACAAGCTGCACTTGGAAGCGTTTGAATACAGCGCCCGCGCCAGCGAACCGCTGGCCACCGTCGCCGCCGACCTCGCCCGCCGCGCCCTGCCCGAAGGCGAGGCTTACCACTTCTTCCGCGAAAAACTCAAAACCGACCTCGTCGTGCTTTCCGATACCGACTTCGCCTACTTTGCCGAAAACGCCATGCTGGTCGAGCCGCATGTACGCATCGACCCCGAGACCGGCACGGCAACCGATGGTGGCCTGTTCTACAGCGAAAACCTACCGCCGGAGGCGTTGATGCTCGCCCCGCTCATGGCCAGTCAAACCCGCAGCGGCAAGGACGACCTTGAAGCCGAAGATGTGATGTACAAGGTCAAGGCTGTGATCGACGGCAAACTGCTGCAAATCGGCGGCGATGCCACCACGGGGCGCGGCTTGGTCGTCGCACGGGTTGAGGAGGGTAAGTGATGAGCAAACAAACCCTGGAACAAAAACGTGCGCAAGATGCCTGGGAAAAGGCCAAAGCAGGACTCAAAGCACATGGCAAAGACTACATGAACGATGCCAAGGGCCTACCTGCCCTCATCATGAACAGCGGCCTGATGCAGGCCATGGCCTACCTGCACCAGAAGGGCGGACGGCACGAAGTCCTCGCCCAGCACCTGCGCGACTGGCTGCACCAGCAATGCAAGACCCCGAAAGATTTCGAGGGGTTCATGCAGGAACTCTTCAACATGCAAGATGCCCGCCGCTTCCAGTCCATCACCACCGAAGCCTTCGCCTGGCTCAAATGGCTGCGCCAGATGGCCGCAGCCCGCAACGGAGGGAACTGACATGCCGATTGCCGCTGTACCTCAGTATCTTGGGCAGAATTTCAAAGAAGCCTCACCGGGGATGCGCTTTGGCATGTACCTCAAGTTGTGGGGCATGAACAATCGTACCCGGGAATTGCTATGGACGACCCATGATGTCAACTACCGCGTTGCTGGCAGGGATCATCAAGAGCGCGAATTCAAAGATGAGAACAAGGTTGACGCTCTCCAAGACACCCAAACCTTGACCGTGCGCGACAAGGAACATCTTGCCGCCTTGCTCACCCGCCAGCAAGCCGCCTTCGCCAGCACGCCATCCACTCATTCCCTGCAACTCATCGCCCAAGCCACCGCCCCTTTCACGACCGGCCTGGGTAATGAACACCCGCTGGAAAACGGTTTTGCCTTCCTGAATCCCTACGGCCTGCCCTACCTGCCCGGCTCCGGCATCAAGGGCGTACTGCACCAAGCGGCGCGAGAACTCGCCTCCGGCGAATGGGGCGATGCTCACGGCTGGAGCGAAGACAAAACCATTCCGCTCATGCGGGGTAAGGGCGACAAGCGCAAGCCTGTGCTGGACAAGAAAAAGCAGCCGGTCATGCTCTCCCTGCTCGACATCTTGTTTGGCCGAGAAACCGAGGATGGCGACAGCGAACACCTGCGCGGCGCGCTCACCTTCTGGGATGTCATTCCGCAGATCGCCGACAATCATCTTGCCGTCGAAATCATGACCCCGCACCAAAGCCACTACTACCAGCAAAAAAGTGACAAAAAAAGCGGTGACAACATCAGCCCGCATGATTCCGGCAGCCCCAACCCCATTAGCTTCCTTACCGTACCGCCCGATTCAGGTTTTACCTTTTTCATCACCTGCAACACTGCCCTACTCGCGCGCCATGCCCCTGAGCTTGCCGAAAACGAAGGCTGGAAAATCCTGCTTCAAGCCGCCTTCGAACACGCCTTCGCATGGCTGGGCTTCGGTGCCAAAACCGCCGTGGGCTATGG
>CAZTYJ010000003.1:95595-98902 GCA_964618025.1 uncultured Halothiobacillus sp.
ACAAGGACAGGGAAACCAAGGCTGAACAAGAGCGCATAGCCGCCGCCCAACGCGCCGAAGACGAAAAACGCCGCGCCAGCCTCTCCCCTGAAGACCTCGCGCATGAAGAGCATCTCAACGTGGTCGGAACCCTCCGCACACAGTTCGAAACAGCGAAAAAATCGCCCTACCAGCCCGGCAGCAAATTCGACCAAGATCGCCTCGCCTTTATGGAAACTGCCCGGCAATGGAGTGACCCGCGCAGCCGCATGGCCGCCGGAGAACTCCTGGCCGAAACCATGACCAAGGCATGGGGTACCCCGGGCAAAAAAGAGAGCAAACAAAAAATCAGCGCAGCCATCAAGACCCTCAAAGGCGAAGCGTAAGCCCATACTCGTCCCCAAGGCACGACAACCCGCAGCAAGCTTGCAAAGCCCGCTCCAGCTGCAATGCCCGGATAAACTTTCCCAAATCACAAGCTCTTGGGAAACGCGAACGCCATGATCTACCTGCTCAACACCCCCGTTATCACCCGCTACGGCCTATGGCGCTTCGAAGGCCCGCTCGCGCTGGACACCGCCCGCGCCATGCTTCACGGCCACGAAGTCATCTCCGCCATTGGCCACGCCGCCACCGCACAGCTCCTCAGCGATCTGCTCGAACGACCGGTCGCCATGAACCGCAGCGCCGTGCAACTACAACCCGGCGACCATGCTCTCGTGTTTCGCCTTACCCAACGCCTGCCCGAAGGGCACATTCTCGATCTGGACGAACTACGCGCCCTGCCGTATGAATTCGGCTGGCTGCACTACCATAGTCCTGGCCTCGCCGAATGTGCATCCAACCCATCATCCGAGGAATAATTCATGACACGTATCCTGCTCTGCGTCACCGGCATGTCGCCGCAAATCGTCACCGAAACCCTCTACGCCCTCGCGGTCAAACCCGCTGATGGACAAGCGCCTTGGGTACCCGATGCCATCCACCTCATCTCCACCCAGAGTGGCGTAAACCAGGCCAAACTCAACCTGCTCTCCGACCAACCCGGCTGGTTTCACCAACTTTGCCGCGATTACGCCCTACCGCCCATTCAATTTGACGACTCCACGCTGCACAGCATTATCGATACCCAAGGTCAGCCGCTCGACGACATTCGCACCCCGCAAGACAACGAAGCCGCCGCCGATAGCATTGCTGAGCTCGTGCGCAAACTCACCGCCGACAACAACAGTGAATTGCACGTTTCCCTCGCTGGCGGGCGTAAAACCATGGGCTACTACCTAGGCTACGCGCTCTCACTCTATGGCCGAGCGCAAGACCACCTTTCGCATGTACTGGTCAGCGGCGCGTTTGAAAGCCACCCCGAGTTCTACTACCCCACCCCGCAAGCGCGCATCATCCAGACCCGGGGCGACAAGCCGCAGGCACTCAACTGCGCCGAAGCAACGATCGAACTGGCTGCAATCCCCTTTGTGCGCCTGCGCGACGGCCTACCCAATCGCTTGCTGCAAGGACATTCCAGCTTTAGCGAAACCGTCGGCGTGGCCAACATGGCACAGCAATCGGCTTGCATGGAGCTACGGCAAACGGATTGCAGCGTCCGCGTCAACGACCTGCCTGTTCCCATGAACGAAAGCCAGTTCGCCCTTCTACTCTGGTTTGCCCAGCGCCACGCAAGCAACAATCCGCAAATCGTGCTCAACGACGACTACCCGCAATACATCGAACTGCTCAAACAACTCTGGCCGCAAGACGATTGGCATAGCAAAGAACCGCCAAGCTCGGTTAGCAAGGCGCTTGATGCCCTCAAAACCTACAAACACAACCACTACGAATACTTCAAAACCCCGCTTTCGCGGCTTAACAAAGCACTGCGTGAAAGCCTGGGGCAATCCCTGGCTGAGCGTGTCACAATCGCCAAACTCG
Organism: uncultured Halothiobacillus sp.; assembly: GCA_964618025.1. Taxonomy (GTDB): domain Bacteria; phylum Pseudomonadota; class Gammaproteobacteria; order Halothiobacillales; family Halothiobacillaceae; genus Thiofaba. The sequence continues at coordinate 97,501 of CAZTYJ010000003.1, forward strand.
GGCGTGCCAAAAATATCGGACACAGCCTCCCCACCGACCTCAAAATCACCATCGACTAACCCCAAGCCAGGAGCACACCATGACCACCACACTTATCACCGTCCTCGGCAAAGGCCGCGACAACACTCAAACCGGCTACCGCACCGCCACTTACCAATTCGCCGATGGCAACCAACACACCACTGCCTACTTCGGTCTTGCCCTCGCCCAACACCTTCAACCCGACAGCATCATCATGCTCGGCACATCCAGCAGCATGTGGGGCGTGCTTGTGGAACACTTGGCCACCGAAGGCGACGATGAAGACCTGCGCCTCGAACTGATCGAAGCAGAAGCGGCAAACCAAGTGACCCAAGCGTTACTCGACCGCCTTGCCCCACTACTTAGCCGTGTTTTGGCGTGCCCCATCACCCCGCGTCTTATCCCCGTAGGCAAAGATAGCGACGAACAGCTTGGCATCCTTAGCGTCATCGCCGATGCCTTGGGCAAAAGCCAACAGCAGGTTCACTTTGACCTTACCCACGGCTTCCGTCATCTCGGCATGGTAGGCTTTCTCTCCTCCTTTATGCTCGAACGCCTGCACAGCCAAATCAACGTCGCAGGATTATGGTACGGCGCGCTCGATATGACCCAGACCAACCATACCCCGGTCTTGCGCCTTGATGGTTTGAATGCGGTACAACACTGGGTCAGCGCCCTCGACGGCTTTGAAGCCAGCGGCAACTACGGGCTTTTTGCCCCACTACTCAAAGCCGACGGCTTACCCGACGACAAAGCCCAATGCCTCAAAGATGCCGCCTTTTTCGAAAGCACCAACAACATCCCCAGTGCCGCCCGCAGCCTGCGCACCGTACTCGCTGCACTTGAACAGCCGCTCACAGGCGCAAGCATCCTCTTCCAGGGCACGCTCAAAAAACGCCTCGCATGGGCAAAAAAACAAGACCTTGCTGAACAGCAGCGCATCCTCGCCCTACGGGCGCTCGAACGTGGCGACCTTCTACGCGCCGCGATCCTAGGCAGTGAGGCGCTCATCACTCGCCAATGCCAAGACAGCCAAAACGACCCGCTCGACTACCAACAACGCAAAACCATCGACGAACAATTTCAGCAGCAAATCAACAATGGAGAACATCCCGAATGGAAACGTAACGCCTACTGGAACATGAAAAACCTGCGCAACGCCATGGCACATGGCACCCAACCTACACTTCCCCAGTTACAACAACTGATGAAAAACCCACAACGTCTGCAAGACGAACTGCGCAGCATCCTCAACCGCCTTACCAATACTTGAATACCACCGCTCAACCCAACAACCCCTTATTTTCCCAATACGCCTGATTCAGCCGCTGCTCGACCAACTCGCGCGGGACGAGCTTGGCATCTGGCACAACACATCTTG
>CAZTYJ010000004.1:0-95309 GCA_964618025.1 uncultured Halothiobacillus sp.
GTTTAGGGCGTGGACTACCAGGGTATCTAATCCTGTTTGCTCCCCACGCTTTCGCATCTCAGCGTCAGTATGACCCCAGAAAGGTGCCTTCGCCATTGGTGTTCCTCCGCATATCTACGCATTTCACTGCTACACGCGGAATTCCCCTTTCCTCTAGCCTACTCTAGCTTGACAGTATCGAATGCCATTCCCAAGTTAAGCTCGGGGATTTCACATCCGACTGATCAAACCGCCTACATGCGCTTTACGCCCAGTAATTCCGATTAACGCTCGCACCCTCCGTATTACCGCGGCTGCTGGCACGGAGTTAGCCGGTGCTTATTCTGCAGGTAACGTCAAAAGGTCATGGTATTAATATAACCTTCTTCTTTCCTGCTTAAAGTGCTTTACAACCCGAAGGCCTTCTTCACACACGCGGCATTGCTGGATCAGGCTTGCGCCCATTGTCCAATATTCCCCACTGCTGCCTCCCGTAGGAGTCTGGGCCGTGTCTCAGTCCCAGTGTGGCCGTACACCCTCTCAGGCCGGCTACTGATCGTCGCCTTGGTAGGCCTTTACCCCACCAACTAGCTAATCAGACATGGGCTCATCTTTTAGCGAAAGGTCTTGCGATCCCCTCCTTTCCTCCGTAGAGCGTATGCGGTATTAGCGTAAGTTTCCCTACGTTATCCCCCACTAAAAGGCAGATTCCCATGTGTTACTCACCCGTCCGCCACTAAACCACCGAGGTGATTTCGTTCGACTTGCATGTGTTAGGCATGCCGCCAGCGTTCAATCTGAGCCAGGATCAAACTCTTCACTTAAAATTCAATGCCCGAAGGCTTTTTATCGTCAGATTCAAGATGACCCTATCAAAACCCATGATCTTCATCATTTTATTGACAGGTCACTTGTATCAATTCATGTTCATCCGAACACAATCAACACAAGCCCCCACACAAACTATCTAATCCAATCTTTTAAAGATTTGCCTCGTAAGGCAACACCCAATCCCGGGTCTTTCACTTCATTCGCTAAACTTGGTTAGTTTCGAAGTGAGTTGCGCATGCTAACACGTCTTTTTGATTTGTCAACGCCCTGTTTCTTCCGATTCAGGCGATCAAGCAACTTGATTCAAGTCATTCGATCCTTAGCTTGCGGCACTTAAATACTCAAGTTACCCACGAAGCGAGCTGAGCAATCTAACATGTTTTGTTATTTTGTCAACACCGGGCTTTTAACTTTCCGGTTATTGCTGCGTGTCGCTGCAATGTGGGGCGCATTATAGAGAGCTTTAAAAAGCTGTCAACACCTTTGTCAAAAAACTTTCACACGGGCAATGCGGAGCTTGCCAACCTGGGCGACGACACTGACTCCGCGACTGAGTCGCAAGCCGCGATCAGTGACACGCTCCCCATCAATGCGCACTGCCGCCTGCTGGATCATGCGCAGCGCTTCAGATGTACTTTCAACCAATCCTGCTTCTTTTAATACAGAGGCAATGGGCAAGCTGCCATCCTCCCGCGCCTGTACGCTGACTTCTTCAATTTCATCCGGCAAGGAGCCTTTTTGAAAGCGCTCGACAAACGTGTCACGAGCCCGCTCACCCGCGCCATGACCATGAAACCGGTTCACCAGCTCCACACCCAGTTCAAATTTAATGTCACGAGGATTTCTCCCCTGCGCTGCCTGTGCCTTTAACTCAGCGAGCTGTTCAATAGGCCGGAAGCTAAGCAGTTCAAAATAGCGCCACATCAAGCTATCTGAGATAGACATCAATTTACCGAACATTTCCCCCGCCGGCTCGCTCACTCCAATATAGTTGCCAAGGGACTTGGACATTTTTTGCACTCCATCCAGACCCTCAAGAATCGGCATGGTTATCACCACCTGTTGCGGCTTGGCGTATTGGCGCTGTAATTCCCGCCCAACCAGAAGATTGAACTTCTGATCCGTACCGCCAAGCTCCACGTCAGCATCCAGCGCTACCGAGTCATAGCCTTGCACCAAGGGGTATAGAAACTCATGAATAGCGATGGGCTGCTGCCCGGCATAACGATGACTGAAGTCATCACGCTCCAACATACGAGCGACCGTGTAGCGCGATGCAAGGCGAATCATTTCACTGGAGTCCATAGCCCCCATCCAACTGGAATTAAACTCCACGCGCGTTTTTTGTGGATCAAGGATTTTGAACACCTGCTCCTCATAACTGCACGCGTTCTCTAGCACTTGCTCACGGCTCAGCGGCTTGCGTGTCGCGCTTTTTCCAGTGGGATCCCCGATCATGCCTGTAAAGTCACCGATCAAAAAAATGACTTCGTGCCCGAGCTCCTGAAAGGTGCGCAATTTATTGATAAGGACGGTGTGCCCAAGGTGCAAATCAGGTGCCGTGGGGTCAAAGCCAGCCTTGACGCGCAAGGGACGGGCGAGCTTGAGCTTTTCCAGCAACTCCGCCTCCACCAGGATTTCTTCGGTGCCACGGCGTATCTCGCGCAAGGCGCCTTCAATAGTGTGCATATCAAGCCTCTTTCAATGTTGACCGTTAGTAGAGTGGAGGGTATTTTAACCGGATTATTACAGCAGCTTGAGAATCGCGCATGCACCGACCCATGGCCATCAAGAATCGCAGCAATCTTACCTTTCGCAAACGCTCGCATAGCCTATTGCGTTTTAGCATTCTTGCGCTTGGTCTGACCAGTCTTGGCGCGGTCATTGGCAAAGTTAGCGAACATCCTTTCGGTGCCTTGGATGATCCACTTTCACCATCCAATCAGTTGACTTCCAGCGTCCTGCCGCCCCCCATTCTCCCTCTTGCACCTACGGCACCCCTTGCTTCATCCGAAGAGAGCGTCACTGCGCCTCCCCCTCCCGCTGCAACAGAAGCTGCTGTTAAAGAGGTAATGGTTGATGGCTCCGATTTCAAAACAGTCGATGTTACGGTTGAGAAGGGATCGAATCTATCCAAAATTTTCGCCAAACTCGACCTGCCCTCCAGCGACCTGGATCAAATTCTCAAGCTCAGTCACGAAACAAAATCTCTGACGCGCCTGCGCGCAGGTGAATCCATCAGCTTTGAACTTTCTGATGCACAACAGGGTGCGCCGCAACTTGAGCGTCTCAGTTACAAGCTTGGACTTGAACGCACCCTGCATATCGTGCGCACCGAAGAGGGTGAGTTTAAAAGCGAGGTCGAACAACACTCGCTCGAATATCGCCAAGCGCTTGGACGCGGCGTTATTCACGACTCTTTTTACAATGCCGCAACCGATGCGGGCATCGCCCCTGATATCGTGATGAAGCTTGCGGACATTTTTGGCTGGAAAATCAACTTCCTGACCGACATCCAGGATGGCGATAGCTTCAGCATCCTGTACGAGTCTGTTTTCAAGGATGGCCGACAGGTGACAACAGGCGACATCCTCGCGGCCTCCTTTACCAATCATGGCAAACTCTACCAAGCGGTGCGTTTTAGCGACGGCTCGGGGAATACCGCTTATTACACCCCGGATGGCAAAAGTCTGGAGCGCGGCTTTCTACGTTACCCCGTTGAATTTTCACGCATAAGCTCGGGCTTCAGTCATGCGCGCCTACACCCGGTACTCAACGTGGTGCGTGAACACAAGGGTGTCGACTTTGCCGCGCCGACCGGTACCCCGATTCGCGCTTCAGCTGACGGAAAAATCACTTTCCAGGGCTGGAAGGGCGGCTATGGCAAGGTCGTAATACTGCAACACGATGGCGTGTACAGCACGGTTTACGGGCACATGTCGCGTTTTGAACCCAGCCTGAATCAAGGCAAGAGCGTCAAACAGGGACAGGTGATTGGCTATGTCGGTGCAACAGGCTATGCAACCGGGCCGCACCTGCACTATGAATTCCGGGTGAACGGTCAACACCAGGATCCGCTTTCCGCCAAACTTCCCGAAGCCATGCCGATTGCCGCCAACCAGCGCGCACGTTTTCTTAACGAATCCGCATCTTTGATGGCACAGCTCGCGCGCATGGAAAACGAAGCGAAAACGGCAAGCCTCAACAATATTTCAGATGCCCACTAACTCCTGCTGAGGCTTGCCCATGCCGCTTTATCTTGGTTTGCTTTCCGGCACCAGCATGGACGGCATTGATGCCTGCATCGTCGATTTCAACGACGATGGCGCGGCGCAGCTGGTCGCTCATCACACCACGCCCTACCCCGATGAGCTACTGGATGAATTGCGCGAACTTATGCAGCCTGAGGCGGCGCGGGGCATGACGCGCAGCGCCCGCCTTGACGCGTGGCTGGGCGAGGTCTTTGCCGAGGCCGCCAACCATCTTATTGAGTCAAGCCATATCCCCCGGCAAGAGATCCGCGCCATCGGCTCACACGGTCAAACCCTGCACCACGCGCCGCACATCGACTATCCCTACAGCCTGCAACTGGGCGACCCGCATCGTATTGCTGAGCGCACGGGACTGACCGTCGTCGCCGATTTTCGCCGCCGTGACATTGCCGCTGGCGGACAGGGCGCGCCACTGGTTCCGCCAGTTCATGCTGCGCTGTTCGCTCACCCAACTGAAACCCGGGTGATCGCCAATATCGGCGGCATCGCCAATATCACCCTTCTTCCGGCCAAGGACGACGCGGCAAGCGCCGTGCTCGGCTTTGATACCGGGCCTGGCAATACCTTGATGGATGCCTGGACGCAACGCCATCTTGGATTTCCCTATGATCGACATGGAGCTTGGGCTGCGGGCGCTCAGATTCACCAGCCCCTGCTCAAACGACTGCTTGCCGCACCCTACTTTGCGCAAGAGCCGCCGAAAAGCACTGGGCCAGAACTATTCAATCTTATCTGGCTGTATGCTGTGGCCGGTGAGTTACTGGATAAGACCTCCGCACAGGATATACAGGCGACGCTGCTCGAACTCAGCGCACGCAGTCTGGTTGATGCCATCAGGCAACACGCCCCAAGCGCCGGGCGCGTTCTGGTCTGCGGCGGCGGGGCCTACAACACCGCCTTGATGCAGCGTTTACGCGCGTTGTGCGCCGACATTCCCGTGGAAAGCACCGCAGATTACGGCATCGAGCCTGCTTGGGTCGAGGCCGTGGCTTTTGCCTGGCTGGCGCGGCAAACCCTGCACGGCTTGCCGGGAAATTTGCCTGCGGTGACAGGGGCAGAGGGCGCACGAATTTTAGGGGCGATTTATTCGGCAGGATAAGTCCGGGCTACTTCGTGCGTTTTAATGCCGAATATTCCCGTTCGTACTGTTGTTTTCTGTTTTTCTCAAGCGCGATTTCCGCCGCAAAGGCATCCTTGAGCATAGTGATTTGCGAAGAAAGAATTTCTCGATTCCGTCTTTTTTTCGCACTGTTTTTCTGTGTTTGCAAATCCGCAAGTCTTGCATCACGCTCACGCATCATTTCGGCGATAGCTGTTGCTGAATCCGCGATCCTACGCTGCAAAACCAGCAAGCCATAATCCCGTTCAATGCGACGTGAATTCGCTTGCATTCCCGCATGGATGACGGCCTGCTCTTTAGCCGCCTGAGCGGAGGGTCGATAGACTTCAAGCTCAACGATTTGCGCATTGGCCGCGCAGGGTTGTTGGGAAAATATAGTCCTCCCATCCTGCACACATTTGAAAATTTCGGCCTGTGCATTTGATGACAATAGCAAGATCAACAAGGGCAGACGGCTTTTCACGGCAAGCCCCTTTCTTATTCGCGCTGTTCCAACGCCACATAAGCCCTGGTTTCCGCGCCGACATACTCCTGTGTCGGGCGATAAATGCGGTTATTGCCGATCTGCTCCTTCCAGTGCGCAAGCCAGCCCGCCGTGCGCGAAATGGCGAAAATCGGCGTGAATTGATCCTCCGGAATGCCGAGTGCGTCGTAGAGAACGCCGGAGTAAAAATCCACGTTCGGATGTATGTCTTTTTGTGACAGACGCTTTTGCGCGGCGGTTTCAAGCGCCTTGGCAATAGCGTACAGGGGGCTAATTTCGCCGCCACGATGCGCGCACAGCTCTTCGAGCATGTTTTGCAGAATATCGGCGCGCGGGTCTTTGACCTTGTACTCGCGGTGACCAAAGCCCCACACCACCTGCTTATGAGCCAGGCGCTTTTCCAGCCAGCTTTCTGCATTCTGCGGCGTGCCGATTTCACGCAGCATTTCCAGCACGCGCTGGTTCGCGCCGCCGTGCAACGGCCCCGCCAGCGTGCCGATGGCCGAGGCCACCACCAGATTCGGTGCCGCCAGGGTCGAGCCACATACCAAGGCGGCAAAGGTTGAGGCGTTGATCGTGTGCTCAGCGTGCAACACCAGACAGGCATCCATAATGCGCGCTTCCACTGCGTCCGGCTCACGCTCGTTCATCATGTAGAGGAAGTTGGCGGCGTAACTCAGATCTTCACGCGGCGGCACGGGGTCGTCACCTTTGCGGATGTGGTTCCACATGGCCACAATCGTCGCCATGGTGGACAGGATCTTGATCGCCGTGCCATTGACGAATTCCTCGCTCGGCCCGTTGCCTTCTGCGGTCATGCGCTCGCTGCCCGGATAGAACATCCCCAGGCTGGCGACGCAGGTTTGCAGCATTTCCATCGGGTGGCCATTGGTCGGCAAAAACTTCATGATCTCGCGCACGTTGTATTTAACGCGCCGATGGCGGGCAAGTTCGCCGGAAAACTCCGCCAGCTCGTCCTCTTTGGGCAATTCGCCATTGAGCAACAGAAAGCAGGTTTCCTCGAAGCTGCTGTGCCTGGCCAGCTCAACGATGGGATAGCCGCGATAGGTCAGAATCCCCTTTTGTCCGTCGAGAAAGGAAATGGCCGAGCGCGTGGCGGGAACGCCTTGCAGACCGGGAATATAGGCGAGACTTTCTGTGCTCATGCAAATCTCCTGAACATCAAACCGAGAACGAAGAACCACAGCCGCAGGTGGTGGTGGCATTGGGGTTGCGGATTACGAACTGCGCCCCTTCCAGACCTTCGCTGTAGTCGATGGTGGCTCCGCTGAGGTATTGCAGGCTCATCGGGTCAATCAACAAGGCCACGCCGGCTTTTTCCATGCGCGTGTCGCCTTCCTGCTCGTTTTCATCGAAAGTGAAACCGTACTGAAAGCCAGAACAGCCGCCGCCAGTGATAAACACGCGCAACTTGAGCGCTTCGTTGCCTTCCTCATCAATCAACTGGCGCACCTTGGCCGCTGCGCTATCGGTAAAAATCAGCGGTTCTTCAAATTCTGTAGTCATCATTTCCTCTCCTGGATCACATTTGTAAAGCATTAAACACGCCAAAGAAGGCTGGCTTTAAGGCAGCAAGCCCACAAGGCGCAACCCCATATCCTCAGGGAAGCCAAACATCAGGTTCATGTTCTGCACCGCCTGGCCGGATGCGCCCTTGACCAGATTGTCGATCACCGACACCACCACCACGGTATCGCCGCCCTGCGGGCGATATACCGCCAGGCGGCACATATTGTTGCCGCGCACACTGCGCGTTTCCGGCAGACTGCCCGGCGGCATGACATCGACAAAAGGTTCATCGGCATAGACCTGCTCGAACAAGGACTGCACATCGCCCGCATTGTCGTTCAGGCGCGCGTACAACGTAGCCTCAATGCCACGCACCATCGGCACAAGATGCGGCACAAAGGTCAAACCGACCGATTGCCCGGCGACCCGGTTGAGGGTCTGGCAAATCTCCGGATGGTGACGATGCCCGCCCACCGCATAGGCGCGGAAACTCTCGCCTGCCTCGGCCATCAGGGTAGGAATCTCCGCCTTGCGACCCGCGCCGCTCACCCCAGACTTGGAGTCGGCGATCAGCGAAGTCGTATCCACCCAACCTGCCTTGACCAGCGGCAACAGCCCCAGCGTCACCGCCGTGACATGACAACCCGGATTGGCCAGCAAGCGCGCACCGCGAATCGCTTCACGATTCAGCTCCGGCAGGCCGTACACCGCCTCCTGCACCAGATCAGGGCTGGCGTGCTCCATGCCATACCACTTTGACCATACCGCCAGATCCTTGATGCGAAAGTCCGCCGCCAGGTCGATCACGCGCACACCCGCATCCAGCAACTCGCGCGCAGCACTCATGGCGATACCATTTGGCGTAGCAAAAAACACCACATCGCAGGACTTCAGATCGGCGCTCGTCGGGTCGCTGAATGCCAGATCAACATGACCGCGCAAATTGGGGAACATATCCGCCACTTTTTCGCCCACATTGCCGCGCGAGGTGATCGCCGCCAGTGAAACCTCGGGATGCAACGCCAGTAAACGCAACAACTCCACGCCCGTATAACCCGTACCGCCGACGATACCCACGCGAATCATATGAATGCTCCTCTTGCCGATGCTTTGGCCAATCTGTTTACATACGCTAAATCATAACCGCATATTCAGCCGATAAATCTTACGGAGCCGCGAAAAATGCTCACCCGCCGTCGCTTTTTGACCTTTTCCCTTGCGATTACACCGTTATTGTTCAGCGCTTGCGCCCAGCAAGCCAGCGCACCGGATGCACCACTATGGATGCTGGATGCACCTGCAACCAGCCTTGGCGCACTGCGTGGCAAGCCTGTGCTGCTCACTTTCTGGGCAACCTCCTGCCCCGGCTGCATCGAAGAAATCCCACTATTGAGTGAGCTGCACCAAACCTACGCGGCACGCGGCTTACAGGTCATTGGTGTGGCCATGAACTACGATCCGGAGGCTCAGGTACGCGCTCTGCGTGATCGTCTCAAAGTACCCTATCCGCTGGCGCTCGACAAAGATGGTGCAGTGAGCGCCGCCATGGGCACGGTACGCCTGACCCCAACCACCTTTCTGCTCGATGCACAGGGGCAAGTGGCGTATCAAAAAATCGGCATTTTTGATTTGGGCAAAGTCAAGGGTTTGATTGAGGACATGTTAGCCAAGGGTTAATCATTCCACTGAGAACTCTGTGTTTTCTGTAGCTATTGATCCTTGCCTGAATGAACCGTGAATGGACGGCAGGAGCGGGCTTGTCCGCGAAGCTCGCGTGAGCCCGCACCTACAGCCCCAACGCCCGCGCCGTCTGGTAAAAAACAAAGCTCACCGCATAGGCCAGCCCCACCGACCAGAGCACACTGGTCATGGTTAAGCGCCAGCTCTTGCCCTCGGCCTGAATCGCCGCCAGGGTGGATACGCAGGGTGTGTACAGCAAGGTAAACAGCATGAAGCTATAGGCCTGTACCCAGTCCATGTGCAGGCGCACCGCGTCCGTCAAGCCTTCTTCCGGCACACTGTACAGCACCGCCAAGCCGCCAAGCACAATCTCCTTGGCGACAAAACCGAACAGCAAAGCCACGCCCAGCAAGGCATCGAAGCCCAGCGGCGCAAAGATAAAGCCGACCGCCGCGCTTAATTGCCCGGCAAAACTTGCGGCACTGGCAGGCTCCACTCCCCAGGGCAAATTCGTCAAAAGCCAGATCGCCACGACACCGAACACAATAAAACTTGTAGCTCGTTTGAGAAAACTACCGATCTCACCCCAAGCGGCCTTGAGCATGGTCAACGCCTGCGGCAGGCGATACGGCGGCAACTCCAGAATCACAGGTTCCAGCGACGGGTAACTGCGCTTGAAAACCTGCGCCGTCAAAATGGCCGCCAGCAGGCTCAACACATACAGACTGAACAGTACCAAAGCCGCCTGCGCCGGGGCGAACAGCGCCGCAATCAAAAACAGAAATACCTGCAAGCGCGCCGCACACAAGGCAAAAGGCAGCACCAGCATGGTCAGCGCACGCATCCCTGGCGAGCGCATCACCCGCGTGCCCATCACCGCAGGCACATTGCAGCCCATACCGAACAAATGCAGCACAAAACCGCGCCCATCCAGCCCGATACGCGCCATAAAGCCATCGACCAGAAACGCTGCACGCGCTAGATACCCCGAATCTTCCACCGCCGACATCACGATAAAAAACAGCGCGATAATCGGCAAAAAGCTGGCCACGGTCGCCAGACCGTCATAAACGCCACCGATCAGCAAACCCTCGCCAAAGGGCGGCAACACATGCGCCACCGGCTGCACAATGGCCTCGCGCAACAAATCCAGAAGATAAGCCACACCATCCTGCAGCGGCGCACCTACGGTAAAAATGAATTGAAAAAGCAGGAACAGACTTAAAAAGAAAATCGGCAAGCCCCACACCGGGTGCAACAACACCCGATCCAGGCGCGCACTCATACCATCGGTCAACTCATGCGGCAGTTTGACCGCCATGCGCAACAAGGCATCCGCCTCATCCTGCACCGTTTCATCGGGAGCCAGACGCAAGGCGATATCTGCCAAAGTGAGCGGATTGGACGTTTGCAGAGCTGCCGCCAGTGCCTGCTTGAGCGGCTCCAGCCCTTCGGCACGCCGTGCGCTGATTTCCAGCAGCGGAAAACCAAGAGAGGAACTCAAGCGCGCCACGTCGATACCAACCCCCAGGCGCTGCGCTTCATCCTTCATATTCAGCACCGCCAGCATGGGCACACCCAAGGCCTTGGCCTGCAATAGCAGATTGATCTGCCGGTCAATTTGCGCCGCGTTCAGCACAACCACCAACAGATCGACCGGCACACGCTCCAGAAAACGCCGCACCACATGCTCGTCTTCGGTCATGCCGTGCAGGTCGTAAATACCGGGAAGATCCACCAGCTCGACCAGATCCGCGCCCAAGGGCAACCTGGCGGCCAACAGCTCGACCGTCAGCCCCGCCCAGTTGCCGGTGCGCGCCGAAGCACCCGTCAGCCGGTTAAATAAAGTGGATTTGCCCGTATTGGGCATCCCAAGAAGAGCAATGCGCTTGGGCAAGGAATTACCGCGCTAATGAATGAAAAAAATGGTGAATGAAAGAATGACTCAGGCTACGGCGCAAAACTCAGGCCACGCCACCACGCACCGAGATCGCGTCCGCTTCGCGCGAGCGCAGGAAAAACTCCGTCGAACCGACGCGCAAGTGCAAAGGGCCGTTGAAGGCCGCACGCCGCACCACGCTCACGGCTCGCCCAGGATGCACCCCCAAAGCGTGCAGACGACGCACCAGGCACGCATCACCTTCAACACAGGTCACGCAAGCAGGTTCACCACAACGAAGACAGGATAATTTCATGATGCAGTCCAAGATTGAAAAGGTTGGCGAGCACTCTGTGTGCGCTAATGATAATGATTCCTATCAATGAACGCAAACAGAGTCATATACACAAACAATCACATACCCTATGCAAGGCATATTCCATGCCTGAAATACCTACACTCAAAGACGCTCGAAGAGCTATGAGAAATAGTCCCAGATGCCATAAAAAACATAATCTATTGATAAACAAGTAAATAAATAACCAACACACTCAACTTCAGCCGCAAGCGCCCTCACCCAACCACCCTGTTGACGACTTTGATGTAAGATTTTGGCCGAAGCCAGCGCAGCAAAAAAACCGATACCCCCGGTACAAATGTCATAAACACGACAATCAAGAGACCCCGCCATGCTTAACACCCTCGAACTAGGCCGCAGTGTCAGCAAGGATGACTACAAAAAAGAACTGCCTGAGCTGCGCGCGCGCCTGCTGGATGCGCAACGCGCCTTGCGCACGGCGAATATCAGCGTGCTGATTATCATCGAAGGGATTGATGGCTCGGGACGTGCGCAGGTTGTCAACAAACTGCACGAATGGCTGGATCCACGCGGCATCCAGACCCATACCTTCTGGAAGCCCTCGGACGAGGAACGCGAACGCCCGCTCTATTGGCGCTACTGGCGCGAAATGCCAGCCTCAGGCGAAATTGCAATCTTTCTCGGCGGCTGGTACAGAGACATCATCACCGATGCCATCCAGGGGAAATTCAAGGAAAACCATCTCGATGCGCGCCTCACCCCTGTGAATGACATCGAGCGTTTGCTGGCTTATGACCGCACCCTGATTCTCAAGTTCTGGTACCAACTGCCACAAAGCGTGCAGGAAGAGCGCCTGAAAATCGAAAAATCCACCCCGGATGACCGCTATGCCAACGCCAAGGAGGCGCTTAAAGGGCGAGAAAGCCTCTCGATCTGGGCGGAGCGTATTTTGCGCAACACCGACATGGCGCACGCCCCCTGGTTTGTGATCGAAGCCGAGGATCCTCGTTATCGTGACCTGGCCACAGGTTACAGCCTGCTGGCCGCCTGTGAAAAACGACTTGCCGAGCAGAAAGACCAACGCAGCGAGCCGATTCCTCCTCACGAGCCTTCACTCCCCCTCGCAGCGAGCGCGCGCGTGACCCTGCTCGACCGCGTGGATTTAAATCAGACCATCAACAAAGCGCTATACGAAGAACAAATCCTCAAGCGCCAGATCGAATTGCGCGAGCTTAGCTGGCAGGCCTATGCGCAAGGGATCAGCACCTATCTGGTATTCGAGGGCTGGGATGCAGCCGGCAAGGGCGGTAGCATCCGGCGCTTGACGAGCGGCATAGATGCGCGTCTCCACCGGGTCATCCCCTACGGCGCGCCGAGCTCACACGAGCTCCAACATCATTACCTCTGGCGCTTCTGGCGCCAGGTTCCCCGTGCTGGCCGGGTCGCCATCTTCGATCGATCCTGGTATGGACGAGTACTGGTCGAGCGCGTTGAAAATCTCTGCACCACCGCCGAATGGCAGCGTGCCTACCACGAAATCAACGACTTCGAGCAACAACTGGTCGATGGTAAAAACCTGTTGCTCAAGTTCTGGTTGCACATCTCCCCCGAGGAACAGCTCCGCCGTTTTGAGGATCGGCAAAACACTCCATGGAAAAATTACAAGATCACCCCGGATGATTGGCGTAACCGTGAAAAACGCCCCAGCTACGAACTTGCCATTAATGAGATGCTGTTACGCAACGATACCGAATATGCGCGCTGGTACATCATCGCCAACGAGGACAAAAATTATGGCAGGCTGCAAATTTTGAACACCGTGTGCGACGAGCTGAAAAAACGCATCAAAGCCGAGAAATAATCGCCAACCACCGAGAATACGTCGATGCAGAACTCAGGGAAACGCCAATGTATTCAGCGTTTCCCCGTGCGTAGCCTTTCAAGCCGATAACCCCAGCTTTGCTCAAATATCCACATCACTGCGCACCAGCCCGCCCAAACCGTAACTGCGCAACGCGCCGCGCAACAGGTTGCGTACATCCTCCCCCCGTTCACACTCTATCGCCTCTTGAGCCAGTCTCTGCGCATATTTCAGGGGCACGCTACGAATCACGCGCTTAATTCGAGGCAGGCTACCCGCGCTCATGCTCAAAGAGTCAATGCCAAAACCGAGCAATATCAGCGCGCCCAAGGGGTCTCCCGCCAACTCTCCACACACGCTCACGGGACGCGCCGAACGCCGCCCGCCCGCGACAATTTCGGCAATGGCGCGCAGCACGGCAGGATGCAGGCTGTCATACAGTGGTGCCACTCGTGCGTTATTACGATCTACCGCCAATAAATACTGAGTCAGATCATTCGTCCCCACGGACAAAAAATCGACCCGTCTGGCCAGAACATCGATCTGATACACCGCCGAAGGAACCTCGATCATCAAGCCTACCGGAACCTCCGTAACGGCCAGCCCCTCCTCACGCAACTCCAACCTTGCCCGTTGAATCAGCCCCAGCGCCTCATCCAGCTCGCCCACGCCACTAATCATCGGCAAAAGAATGCGCAAGTTACCCAGCCCGATATTGGCCGTTAACATGGCTCGCACCTGAGTGAGGAAAATATCCGGGTGATCCAGCGTCAGGCGCATTCCACGCCAGCCGAGGAAGGGGTTATCTTCTTCAATCGGGAAATAACTCAGCGGCTTGTCACCGCCTACATCAAGGGTACGCAAGATCGCCGGACGTGGCGCGTAAGCGCTGAGCACCTCGCGATACACGCGCGCCTGCTCGTCTTCACCCGGGAAATTCTCACGCACCTGGAAGGGAATTTCCGTGCGATACAAACCGATGCCTTCCGCACCGACATGATCCGCAGGTGCCATATCCGCCAGCAGGCCGACGTTGACATACAAGTGCACACACGCGCCATCGGGCGTAATCGCCGGCTCATCGCGCAGGGTGGCAAGCTCGGCGGAAAGTTGCGCCTCCTCACCCACCAGACGCTCCAGAGCCTCGCGCAACACCCCCTGCGGATCGACATGCACCGCGCCGCGATAACCATCCAGAAATAATTCGCGCGCATCCAGGCGCTCAACCGGTAAATCGCTCGCCCCCATCACCGCAGGCACACCCAGAGCGCGCGCCAGCAAGGCCACATGTGACGAACTTGAGCCGCGAGCCGACACAATCCCCGCCAAACGCCCCTCCGGCACGCTGGCCAGATGCGTCACGGTGATTTCACGCCCCACTAGAATCGTGCGCGGCGGATACTCACGCACCAAGCCTTCGACATCCTGCAAATGCTCCAGAATGCGTTGCCCGAGATCACGCACATCATCGCCACGTTGACGCAGATAGTCGTCATCCATGCCCGCGAACACCGCCGCATATTCACGCACCGTGTCGCGCAAGGCTGACGGCGCCCACTGCCCGGCGCGAATGCGTTTTTCCATGCCCTGCAACAGACTCTCACTATCGAGCATCATGGCAAAGGCATCAAACAGCGCGCACTCCTCCTCGGTCACCCGCGAAGCCATCCCTTGGCGCAACACGGCAAAATCATGGCGCACCGCTTCGCGCGCTGTGCGCAGCCGCTCCAGCTCAAGCTCAGGATCATCACACTGACGATTCGGCACCCCGTCCAGATCAGCTTGCGGATAGACCACCACCGCCGTACCAAAAGCCACCCCACTGGCTCCGGCCACGCCGCGCAAAGGCTCATTCGCCATAAACGCGCCACGCCCGGAAGTTGTCGGTGATTGCGCCACCGCCTCACTGATTTCCGCCTGCACAATACTGCTCGCCAGTTGCGCCGCCAGCGTGACAAGAAAGGACTCCTGGTCATCAGAAAAATGCCGGGGCTCGCGATCCTGCACCACCAGAACACCCAACACTTCGCCACGCAGCAAAATCGGCGCACCCAGAAAAGCGCGGTAAGCCTCCTCGCCGATATTGGCGATATGCTTATAGCGCGGGTGCGTCGGCGCATCGTCAAGGTTGATCGGCTCGGCGCGCTGCGCAACCAGACCGACCAAGCCCTCATCCAGCGCCATACTCACCCGCCCGACCGCATCCTCGGCCAAGCCCTCGTTGGCCATCAACACCAACCGGGCATCCGCCTGTCCCACCTGCGTGTAGGGCAGCAGATAAACCGAACACACAGCGACCTCAAGCGTGTTGCGCACACCCAGCACAATGGCGTTCAGCGCCCCGTCCAGATCACGCGCTCGCCCGACCTGCCCGACGATATGTCGCAAGGTATCGAGAATCATCCCTCCCCCAAACGCCCGGTCATCGGGGTCTCCAGCACGGCAGGCAACACGGTTCCATGCCCATCCATCAGAGGAGCCAACTCGTGCAAGGCACGACGATAAACATCCCTCTTGAACGAAACGACCTCACGCAAGGGCTGCCAGAAATCCACCCAGCGCCAGTCATCAAACTCCGGGTGTTGCGTTGCATTCAGATGCACAGCCTGATCTTCCACCATCATGCGCAAAAGAAACCATTTTTGCTTCTGACCAATACACACAGGGAAAGCGCGTTTACGCACCAGATTGCCCGGCAACCGATAACGCAACCAATCGCGCGTACAACCCAAAAGACGCACATGCTCCGGCAATAACCCGGTCTCTTCGCGCAACTCGCGGAACATCGCCTCCAGAGGAGATTCTTCGCAGTGGATACCGCCCTGTGGAAATTGCCAGGAATCATGCCCCAAACGGCGCGCCCAAAACACTCGACCTTCGGCGTTCACCAGAATGATGCCCACATTGGGGCGATAACCTTCTGAGTCGATCATGGTTAAACACAGGAAATTTAGAATTGGAAGGGATTGTTCCACAAGTGTTGCGCAGGCGCAAAAAAGCGCCTGCGTTTACAATGACGCATTCTGACCCAAAACAGCCAACACCATGAACCTCGCCATATTCGACCTCGATAACACCCTGCTTGCCGGCGACTCCGACTATTTGTGGGGACGTTTTTTATGCGAACGCGGCATTGTGGATGCAGCGCATTATGAAGCCGCCAATCAACATTTTTATGAAGATTACAAACAAGGCACACTGAACATTGATGCTTTTCTGCGCTTTTCGCTCGCGCCGCTCGCTCGCCACAGCGTCGAACAGCTCATCGCCTGGCATAACGCCTTCATGCAGGAGATGATCGAACCGATCATCCTGCCCAAGGCGCTGGAATTAATCGAACGACACCGCACCCAAGGCGACCATCCCATTATCATCACCGCCACCAATGCGTTCGTCACCGAACCGATCGCCAAGCGCCTCGGAGTCGCCGACATTCTCGCCACCCGACCCGAAATGCAGGATGGGCGCTACACCGGACACTACCTCGGCACACCGACCTTCCAGCAAGGCAAGATAAAAGCGCTGCACGACTGGACACGCACCCAGCCCAAGCCCTTTGAAAAGACGTGGTTTTACAGCGACTCGCGTAACGACTTGCCGCTGTTGGAGCAAGTCAGCCACCCCGTCGCCGTGGATGCCGACCCCATTCTCGCCGCCGAAGCCGAAAGACGCGGATGGCCGCAGATCTCCTTGCGTTAGTGATCTTAAATGTTAGCCACAGAGAACACCGAGTTCACCGAGAAACTCTTTTTTAGGACTTACGCAAAACCCGGATCTAGCCCCCTCGCCCCTCGCGGGGATAGCGGAGCGAGGGGGGCAAAGCCGCTGGGAAGAGGGGGGCAAGCTTTGCCAAAACATAGACTTGTGCCAACTTCACCACCCTCTCCCCAACAGCCCCCTCGGCACGGCCTCTCCCCCATCAAGGGGGAGGGGGTGAAAACCGCCATCTTGCGTAAGTCCTATTCTTATTGATCCGGCCTAAATTAACCGTGCAATAGCAAGATCGTAAACAGCTCCTGAGACCTCTGTGCCCTCTGTGGCTAACTTTATTCACGCTTTGGGCAAGGTCACGCCCGTTTGCCCCATGTACTTGCCACCACGATCCTTGTACGACACATCACAGACTTCGTCGGATTCAAGGAACAACATTTGCGCCACGCCCTCGTTGGCATAAATTTTCGCGGGCAGCGGTGTGGTATTGGAAAACTCCAGAGTGACGTGTCCCTCCCATTCCGGCTCCAGCGGGGTAACGTTCACGATAATTCCACAACGTGCATAGGTACTTTTACCCAGGCAAATCGTGAGCACTGAGCGCGGAATACGGAAATACTCCACCGTGCGCGCCAAGGCAAACGAGTTGGGCGGGATAATGCACACATCGGACTTGACCTCGACAAAACTTTTTTCATCAAAGTTTTTCGGATCGACAATCGTGCTGTTGATGTTGGTAAAAATCCGAAACTCATCCGCACAACGCACATCATAGCCGTAGCTTGATGTGCCATAGGAAATAATGCGCTGGCCGTCGGCCTCGCGCACCTGCCTAGGCTCGAACGGCTCGATCATGCCATGCTGCTGCGCCATGCGCCGAATCCAGTGATCTGATTGAATACTCATCGAAAAACTCCGCGCGAAAAATGGATCATACTGGCCTGAACACGCCATTCTGACGGTCTTTAACAATCTGTGTATAGGGTAAAACCAAACCGTGCATCCCCATATAAATACCTGGCGCATCCCCGGCGAGCAACCAGCCCATGCTCAAGGCAAAATTCATCGCCGCCTCCTGCCCCCCCAAGGCATAGGGCGACATGGCACCGCTCAGAACAATCCGCTTCGCGGGGCACGCGCTCGCAAGAAACGCGGCGCTCAAGTGCATGGTATCCGTCCCATGCACCACCAACACCCTGGTTTCGGCTGCCGCATGAATTATCTGCGCCAGCAAAGCGCGGTCATCCTCCGTCATCTCCAGGCTATCCTTGTAGAACACCCCCTGCACACGGCATGCAAGATTGCCACGAAAATCCGCAAGAACCGATTCGACCGCAAGGTCGTCCTTGGGCACAAACAGCTCACCGCGAATCGGATCATAGCGTTTGTTAAAGGTACCACCGGTATTGAGCACCAAGACCCCATTCCCAGCTTCCGTTCTTGACTGTTGTTTCACTGCCCCATCTCCAAGTGCCAGCGCCCTGCGTTTCGCATAGAATGATGCCCAATTTTTATCAGACCGCAGAGTATATCCATGGAACAGGCTCCGTCCTTCCGTTACATCATCGAAAGCGTGACCACCGATGGCAAACGCTTCCGTCCCAGCGACTGGATTGATCGTTTATCCAGTTGGGATGCAACATTCGCACAGCACCGCCTGGTATTCTCCGAACGCCTCCACCCGGTCAACATCAAGGGCGAGAAATGCCTGGCGATTGAACCGCTACTCAAAGAGCAGGCTCCGGCCATGTATGAGCAAATTCTCGGCTTTGCCCGCGCCAACAATCTCAAAGCCCACCGCCAGACCGAAGATGGCGTGATGACTGAAGTGCCGCTTGATGACCTCTAACAGCCCGAAGCTACGCGCCCCCAAGGTTGGCTTTGTCAGCCTGGGCTGCCCCAAGGCGCTCGTGGACTCTGAGCGTATTCTCACCCAGCTGCGCGCCGAAGGTTACGCCATTTCTCCCAGCTATCAGGATGCTGATCTCGTGGTGGTCAATACCTGCGGCTTTATTGACTCGGCCACGGAGGAGTCGCTGGACACCATCGGCGAAGCGCTGGCAGAAAACGGCAAGGTCATTGTCACCGGCTGCCTGGGCGCGCGCGAAGACGGCGCGCTGGTACGTCAGGCGCACCCCAGCGTGCTGGCCATTACCGGGCCGCACGCCTACGAAGAAGTGATGCACGCGGTACACGACCACCTGCCGCCGCTGCATGACCCGTTTTTGGATCTGATCCCCGCACAAGGCATCAAGCTCACCCCGGCGCATTACGCCTATCTGAAAATTTCCGAAGGCTGTAATCACCGTTGCAGTTTTTGCATTATCCCGCAGCTGCGCGGCGATTTGCTCAGCCGCCCGATTGGCGATGTCATGAGCGAGGCTGAAAACCTGGTTAAAGCCGGGGTGAAGGAGCTGCTCGTGGTTTCGCAAGACACCAGCGCCTACGGCCTGGATCTGAAATACAAAACCGATTTCTGGGGCGGTCGCCCACTGAGAAGCAGATTCTACGACCTGGCGCAAGCCTTGGGCGAGCTCGGCGTATGGGTACGTATGCACTACGTCTACCCTTACCCGCATGTGGACGATGTGATCCCTCTGATGGCGGAGGGCAAGATTCTGCCGTATCTGGACGTTCCTTTTCAGCATGGCAGCCAAAATATCCTCAAGGCCATGAAGCGCCCGGCCTCCAGTGAAAATGCTCTGGCACGTATCAAAGCCTGGCGCGATATTTGTCCTGAACTGGCAATTCGCTCGACCTTTATCGTCGGCTTCCCCGGCGAAACCGAAGACGACTTTGAACAACTGCTGGCGTTTATCGACGAAGCGCAGATTGACCGCGCCGGTTGTTTCAAATATTCCCCGGTGGATGGTGCTCCGGCCAATGACTTGCCCGGAGCCGTAGCGGAAGAAGTCAAGGAAGAACGTTGGCATCGTTTCATGGCACATCAAACAGAGATCAGCACCTCACGCCTGGAAGACAAACTCGGCCAGCGCATGACCGTGCTAGTGGATGAAATAGACACCGAAGGCGCTATCGCCCGCTCCTATGCCGATGCCCCTGAAATTGACGGCAATGTGTTTATCGACGGTGCCATGAACCTCAAGCCGGGTCAGTTTGTCGAGGTTGAAATCACCGAATTTGGTGAACACGATCTTTGGGGTCGCGTGCTCAAACCTTAAAACGGCAAACGAGGGCATACTCTCGCACATCTGACCACCACGAGGCTTTCATGTGTTTTTCCGCCCCCGTGAGCTTCGCTGCGGCCATATTCCTGGTACCGACCGGACTCTACGCCTTGCAGCGGGCATGGCTCAGCGACCGACGCTGGCTTGGGCTGGCGCTCTTCCCTTTACTGTTTGGCATTCAGCAACTTATCGAAGGAATACTCTGGCTCAACCTGGGCGGTTTTTATCCGGAATACACGCGTAACTCGGCGCTAGGTTTTCTGTTGTTCGCTTATCTCATTTGGCCCGTGCTTGTGCCGCTCGCCGCACGCGCACTTGAAGAGCGCCCACGGCAACGCCAGGTATTGTTGTTGATCGCGCTTGTTGCGGGGCTTTTCGGGGGATTGCTTTTTGTCTCGCTATACTTGGGCGAGGCCGAGCTGCGCGTTGGCATCATGCAAAATTCCGTCTTCTACCAACATCAGCCCTTGTTCGACTGGCATTGGAATGACTGGATTGCGCGCACAGGCTACGCTTTGGTCGTCACCCTGCCCCTTTTGGCTGCAAGCTTGCCCAAACTGCGCGTGTTCGGCACACTGATTGCGCTCTCTCTCATCCTCAGCGCGGTGTATTTTGACCACGCTTTCACCTCCGTGTGGTGCTTTTTCGCCGCCATTCTTTCGTTCTACGTCCTGCGCATGGTTCAGGATAATGCGCGACAAGCGAGCCCTGAGTTATTGATACGGCACGGAGAACTTTGAATCCGACATGTGTTAGAGGCATCATCGCAGTCGGTCAGTCGCGGAGCGCCGTATCAATAACATATTCATTTAATTGATTATTGATTCGGTCTTACCACGCTTTTTCAAACCATGACATAACTTCAACCTTGGTCACAAGTTCAAGCTTCACCTGACCGAATCAATAACATCCGTCCCATCTCAAGTGACCCAAACGAGCCGACCATGAGCCATGAGCGCACATTTATCCCCTTGAATATCGCCATTCTGACCGTGTCTGACACCCGTTGCCTGGAAAATGACACCTCAGGGCAGGTTTTGGCTGATCGCATCGAAGCTCATGGACACGCGCTACACGCTCGCCGCATCGTCAAGGACGATAAATACGCCATTCGCGCCGTGGTTTCAGAATGGATTGCCGATAGCGAAGTGCAGGTGGTCATCAGCACCGGGGGCACCGGACTCACCGGACGTGACGGCACCCCCGAGGCCATGCGCCCCCTGTTTGACAAGGAAATCGAAGGCTTTGGCGAATTATTCCGCCTGCTTTCATTCAACGACATCGGCACATCCAGCCTGCAATCGCGCGCCACCGCAGGTGTCGCCAATGGAACCTACATTTTCGTCCTGCCAGGCTCTTCCGGTGCTTGCCGCGACGGCTGGGACAAGCTGATCCAGGCGCAACTCGACTACCGCACCCGCCCCTGCAATATGGTCGAGCTCATGCCACGTTTACTGGAAAAATAAGGCGGACAAAACAAAGGCGACCCAAGTCGCCTTAGTGATACGGCACGCATATATCTTGAAGCGCAAGGAAGCGGGCTTGCCCGCGAAAAAGCGTATGTTGAAGGCTTCGCGGGCAAGCCTGCTCCTACAATTCAAACACTTTCAGGCCGGATCAATAGCAACGATTTTTCCGTCAATGGTGAGAACGCAAACAGATCTTTAGCCTTGCTTGGAACAGAATGCCCGTGCAAAGGTCAACAAAGCTTCCATGGCCGGCAGGCGGAACTTGTGACGCTGACGCACAAACGAGAAGCCGCGCAACAAGGGCGGATCCAGCGGGACGCTCGTCAGCATCTCAAGCTTGATCTCCTTGGTAATGCCCGACTTGGACATCACGGACAGCCCCATGCCGGCTTCGACCGCGCCCTTGATCGCTTCTGGACTTCCCAGCTCCATGCACACCGTCCAGCCATCAGGGTAACCCTGCTCAACCAGATAACTGAAAATCGCCTCGCGCGTGCCCGAGCCTTCTTCGCGGCAGATGAACTGATAGGGCATCAACTGATCGAGCGTCAGCGTTTGGTTTTTCGCCAACGGGTGATCCGGCGGCATAATCACCACCAGCTCATCATCCCGGCAAGCCTCAACCATCAGGTTTTTGTTGTTGATACTGCCCTCGACGATGGCCAGATCAATCACGTTATGCTCCACCATGGAGACGATCGACTCGCTATTGCCCACCTTCAGGCGCACATTCAGGTCGGGATGCTTTTTCTTGAACTGCCCAAGTAGCGCAGGCAGCATGTTTTCTGCCACCGTCATGCTCGCGCCAATATTCAACGAGCCGCCCATCTCGCCGGTCATTTCGCGCACGCGCCGCTCCATCTCGTCGTAGTGCTCGAAGATGCGCTCGGCGACTTCGTACACCACAAGCCCTACATCGGTTAGCGTCACACGGTTATGTGTGCGGTCAAACAAACGCGTGTCGAAATGCTCTTCCAGCTGGCGTACCTGAAAAGTCACCGCAGGCTGGGTCATGTGTAGCGACTCCGCTGCCTTGGTAAAACTGAGTAAACGTGCCACGGTGTAAAAAACCTTGAGCCTGCGATCGGCCATGTGTCGCTCCCTATTAGAAATAGCTTATTTGCCCCATTCTATCTGCTATCTAGCTTTTTTATAAAGCATGAGGAGCTTTTAGCTCAAAAAAATGGGGCATTTAGCGCAAAAACCTATGCACCCACCCCATTGCGCTGCCAACGCCAATACACCAGCGGAATCACCACCAGGGTCAGCAGGGTGGAGGCCAGCGTGCCAAAGATCAGCGATACCGCCAGCCCGCCGAATACCGGGTCGGACACCATGATGACTGAACCGAGCATAATGGCGAGCGCCGTGAGCAAAATCGGACGGAAACGCACTGCACCTGCTTCAATCACCGCTTGCTCCAGGCTGTAACCCTGCTTGCGATAGTCGAGAATAAAATCGATCAACAACAGTGAGTTACGCACCACCACACCCGCCAGAGCAATCACGCCAATCATCGAGGTGGCGGTAAAGGCCTGCCCAGTGACCCAATGCCCAGGAAAGATACCGACCAGGGTGAGCGGAATCGCGCCCATCACAATCAGCGGCAACATGAACGACTTGTAATAAGCCACCAGCATCAGATAAATCAGGATAATCGCCACGATAAACGCCGAGCCAAGATCGCGGAATACATCCAGCGTGAGGCGCATCTCGCCGCCCCAGAGCAGGGTGTAATCGACAATATCCTTTGGCTCAGCCTGCACAAAACCCAGATTACCGGTGGTAAAACGCACGCCATTGGGCAGCGCCTGTTGATCCAGCGCCTTGTCCAGCGCCAGCACCGCATACACCGGGCTTGAGCGCAGCAGCTCCCCGCCCACCATCACGAACGGATGCTGGTCGCGGTCAAGGTAAGGCTTGTTGCCCGCAACCTTTTCCAGCCTGGCGATACTGGACAGCGGCACGAATACGCCTTGGGCGTTTTTCACGCCCATGCTCAGCAGTTGCTGCGGCAGGGCGCGTTCATCCTGCGGCAGACGCAGCACGATCTCCACCGGCTCACGCGGCTGCGGTGCATTTTCCACTACATGCAGGGTTCCCGCTGGCATACCGGAAATCATATCACGCAGCCATTGCGCCACCTGCCCGTCGGCCACGCCGGAGAGCATGGCCTTTTCCTTGTCCAACACCACGCGGTAGGTCAGTACATCCGCACCCACCGAATCATCGACATTTATCATGCCGTAGATCCTGTTGAAGGCGGCATCGACATAGGCCGCCGACTCACGCAGTTTGGCGTAATCCGGCCCGTACAACTCAGCCAGAATCTGCGACTGCACCGGAGGCCCGGGTGGGGTTTCATAAATCTTCAGCTTGGCTTGCGGGAAGGTCGCACGCAACGGCTCCAGCGCCTGGTCGATCTGCTCGGCCAGTTCGTGTGAACTCACGCTACGCGCATGTTTATCGCGCAAATTGACGCGAATTTGCGCAATTTGCGTCCCGCGCTTGAGCAAGTCACCGCGCACCAGCGCGGCAAAATCAATCGGCGCGGTCATGCCGCTGTAGGTGGTGTAATCCTGCACCTGCGGGTGCGCCGCCAACACGATGCTTACCGCCTGTACGACCCGATCAGTCTCCGCCAACGCCGTGCCCTCGGGCATATCCACCTGCACAAGGAAGGTGTTGGTATTGTCATTGGGCAACATTTTCAGCTCCACGCCCAAGGGCGAGAGCGGGCCGTCGATGCCGCCTGGGCGCACAAACTGCCAGGCGGGCATGAGCATCGCCGCCACCAGCAGGCCGATCACGAGCAAAATGGTGACCCAGCGCATCCAGCGCGAACGCAGCAAAGGGTGCATCACCGCCACATAGGCGCGGTGCAGGATGTCTTTCTTATCGTACCCCAACTCCTCCAGTGTGCTGGAGTTCACCAGCGCGCGTGCCGCCGCCTTGTTCGACAGCCAGATACGCGCCGCCCAGGGCACGACGATATAGGCCACCAGCAACGAGGCAATCATCGCCACCGGCACGTTCAACGGAATCGGGCGCATGAACGGCCCCATCATGCCGCTGACGAAGGCCATCGGAATAAAGGCCAGAATCACCGCCACCGTCGCTACATTGGTCGGGTTGCCGATTTCATTGGTTGCTGTGACCAGCATCTTGCTGAAATCGCCGCCGGTATGCTGGTGCATATGGCGGTGAATGTTCTCGATCACCACAATCGCTGCATCCACCAACAGCCCCAGCGAGAGAATCAGCGCGAACAGGGTAATGCGGTTGATCGTCTGCCCCATCAACAGCCCCGTTGCCAGCACCACGAACAGAATCAGTGGCACGGTGAGCGTCACGATACCCGCCTCGCGCCAGCCCAGGAAGAAAATCAGAATCAGCACCACCGAGCCAATGGCAATCGCCAAATGCTCGAACAGGGTATTCACCGCCTCGTTCGCCTTGGCACCGTCATTGCGCGTCACGACCACTTCAATCCCCTGCGGCAGCGCCAGCTTTTTCAGCTCATCCAGCTTGGCCAGCACCGCATCCGCCACCACCACCGCATTGGTGCCCGCCTGTTTGGCCAGCACCAAGGTCACCGCAGGTTCCGCGCCACGGTAGGGCGGGTTGCTGGCCGCGCCACCAAACCCCAGACGGCTGACGCTCTCGACTTCACGCACGCCATCCTCGATGCGCGCAATATCGCGCAAATAAATCGGCTTGCCCTGCATTTGCCCAGGTGCCGGCGGCGAGACACCGACAATCACTTCGCCAATCTCTGCCGCCGAATGCAGCGCGCCGCTCAGACGCAAGGGAATGGCTTCACCCGCTGCCACTATTTCGCCCAGGGGCGCGGAGACATTGCCCGCCCGCAACATCTGCGCCACCTGCTCCAGGCTCACGCTACGCGACTGCATCTTCAGCGCATCCAGCCAGACATTGACCGCCCGCGTCTTTCCGCCGACCACCTCGGTCAATGACACGCCCGGCACATTGCGCAGATGCTCCATCAGCAACAGGCCCACCTCGCGCAGCTTTTGCTCATCGATGTTTTGTGTCGCAGAAGCCGCCAACGCAATGCTCATGATCGGCACATCATCCACATTGATCGGTTTGACCATCGGCTGCATCGCCCCCGGTGGCATACGATCCATGTTCTGCATCAGCTGGTTGTACAGCTTGACCAGGCTGTCTTCCTGATCCTGCCCGACCTTGAACTGCACGGTCACCACACCGACATCATCCGCAGCATAACCGTAGGTGTGATCCACGCCAGCCTGGGCGCGCATGATCGCCTCCAGCGGGCGCACCACCAGATCACGCACCTCCGCCGCACTTGCGCCCGGCTTGGCGACGATGATATTCGCCGCTGGCACCACGATCTTCGGGTTGTACTCACGCGGCGTAATCGCCAGGGCAAGCAAACCGACCAAGGTGATGGCGATAATAATCAGCAGGGTAATTTTGGAATGGATAAACGCTTGCGCCAGTTTGCCCGCGATATTCAACGGCGCGTCAACCTGCACAGAAGGTGATGAAGTGTCCTGCATGGCTTATTCCACAATCCGGTCGCCGTTGCGAATCTGGCGATCGCCCAGACTTACGGCCACGCGCTCGCCAGCCTCAAGCCCAGCCAGCGCCTCAATCATGCCATTGGCTTGTACAGCACCGCTACGCACCATGCGGTAATGCGCGATGCCATCCTTATCGACCACGAATACGCCATGCACGCCAGCACGATCCAGCAATGCCGCCTGTGGGATCAGCAAGCTTTGCCGCGTGCCCTGCGGGAACAACACACGCGCAAAGGCTCCGCTTCTCAAACCAGGGGAGGAGAGATCCAGCGTCACCGGATAGGTATGCGCCTGCGCATCCGCCGTCGGGGTCATGCGTGTGACTGTCGCAGGCAGCGGCTGCGACAAACCGTTTACCTCAACGCTCACCTCATCACCGATGTTCAGGCCACGAAAGACCGCTTCGGGCACACCTGCACGCACTCGCATACGCGTTGGATCTTCAAGCGTCAGCACCGGATGCCCCGGATTGGCCATATCGCCTTCATTCGCCAGTTTGGCGGTCACAATCGCATCCATCGGCGCGGTGATGCGCGTGTAATTGATCTGCCCCTGCGCCACGCTCAAGCCCGCTTTGGCCTGCGCCACCCGGCTTGCACTCACCTCGTAATTCATGCGCATCTTTTCCATCTGCTGCTTGTTAACCGCTTCATCCTGGTACAGATTTTTGAAGCGCTCATAGTCCAGCCTTGCATCCCTCAACGCCGCTTCAGCCTGCACCAGATTCTGCCTGGCCAAATCCACCGCCCCCTGGGTATCCACCGGGTCAATCACAAACAGCAGTTCATTCTTCTTCACCGCCTGACCTTGCACCACGTTCAGCTCGCGGATATGCCCCATCACCCGTGAGCTGAGCTGCACGCTGTCCACAGCCTCAACCACCCCCGCCACAGGAAAGGTTTGCGCCACGTTCTGAGCCTGCACCTGGACGAGCTGCGCCTTCACTTCGCGCGCCGGTGTCGCCGTACTGGGCGTGCTTGAGGTTTCATGCGAACAGCCAAGCAAGCCCACGCCTGTCAGCAGACCAAAGACCAAAGCCAAACCTGTTTTATGATGTAATTTCACAGCCTGCATATCGCGTCCTCGCATCATGATGCAGCCCCTGCACTGTTGGCAGGTTTGCCGCCTAATTTGTCTGGCGTGAGCCGCCCCAGAATACGCATCCACTCGACACGCTGCACCACCTGTTCGTAGCGCGCCGAAATCAAATCGGCATTCGCCTTATCCTGTTGCGCCTGGGCTGTGAGTAACTCCAGCATGGTCGCCAAACCATTTTCGTAGCGTTTTCTCATCAGGCGCACCGCCTCCTCGGCCTGAGCCAAGGCGCGCTGGCGCGCGGTGATGCGATTCTCAATTTCCTGCGCCTTGCGCGCCGCATCGCGCACCTGTAAACGCACGCCATCTTCGGCCTGACGCAGCTTAGCATCCATTTCAATCCGCGCCGCCTGCGCCTTATCCACCGCCGCATGGGTCGCGCCGCCATCAAAGGCGCTCCAGCTCAACACCCCCGCTACGGTGTAAGAATTTGCGCCAAACTCAAGACCCGCATCATTCCAGTCCTGACGCGCCATCAAATTCACCTGTGGCCGCCCTGCGGCGCGCGCAGCCTCGACACCGGCGTTCATGCTGCTCAACTGATGACGCGCCGCCTTGAGTTGCGGATTATTGTCCAGCGCCTCGCGCTGTAAGGCTTCAGGAGCCCCCTCCACACCGGGGATCTCCACCGGCTGACCCATCTCGATGGGCATCTCCAACGGCATACCGAGCAAGAGCCGTAATTGATCCTGTGCCACAGCCTCCTGATTGCGTGCCTGGGCAAGCTGCACCCGCACATCATCCAGACGCACCTGCGCCAGCAAATAGTCGCTTTTCAGTGACACGCCCTGCGCCAGCATTTTCTCGGCGATACGCACATATTCCTCGGAAGCCAGACGCGCCTGCTCAGCGACTTTGACAAAGGCGCGTGCGGCATGAATACCTTCATAGGCCATGGCAACCTGCTTGATCAAGGTCTGACGCGCAGCGGCATCCCCCTCTTGCGAGGCTGCGACCATGGCGCGCGCCTGCCGCACATAGCTGTCCACCAGACCACCGTTGTACACCGGCACGAGCAATTCAATGCGCGTGTTCACATTGCCCGTGCCGCCGGGGTAGTTGAGATCATTCGGCGCAACGTTGAGGATATTCGGGTTGCTGGCATCAAACTGGCCAAAGCCAAAATCACCGAAGGTTGCATCACGCTGATTAAGCTTCATGCCAAAGACATTCAAGGCATCATTCGAATAGGTGCCGGTCATCGACAGATTCAAGCGTGGCAGAAAGCCCGCTTCTGCCTGACGCACCGCCGCCGCCGCCTGTTCAATCTGCGCCCGGCTCATCTCCATGTCCGGGTTTTGCGCCAGGGCACGCTCAACGCAACTGGGGAAATCCAGCTTTTGCGCAACATGCGTCTGCGCCACCGCCAAGGATGACATGGCCAATAAAACCCCCACCCTCAAGGCACACAAACCCGGTCGCCGCAAAACTTCATGCTTCATAGTCATTTCCAAATGGTTTGTCGTGAATCACCGAATAGACCACGCGCTACTCGATCACCATGTGGCGACCGTAGATGCCTGCTGCATCGAGTTTCGCGGCTAAAGCATCCGCGTCATCCACCGAGGCCAGGGGACCTATGCGAACCCGGAACAGTCCGTCGTCTTTCTGCACCACATTTACGCTGCGTATATTAGCCATTTCTAATTTACTTCGCAATTGCTCCGCATTCGGACGCAGACCAAACGCACCAAGCTGAACGTAAATATTGCGCCCCCATTCGGGCGTGGGTTGCGGCATCGTGTTGAAGATCATACTGGCTGACTCGCCCGATGCGCTGCCTTGCGCCCGCGTCGCTGCCGAAGGCGCGATCACCACAGGCTGCGCCATCGCTTGTAACGTACTATCGAGCGGCTCGCTGGGAATATCGCCATCAATATGCCGCACTTCAACCATTGCCGTGCCCTTGCCAATCACGCCCAGTTTTTCAGCGGCTGCTTTGGAAAGATCAATCACGCGATTCTCATGAAAAGGTCCCCGGTCATTCACGCGCAGCACCGCTTTGCGGCCATTTTCCAGATTGGTCACCTCAACATAGCAGGGGATGCGCAGGGTCTTGTGCGCCGCTGTCATGGCATTCTGATCGTAAGTTTCCCCTGCCGAAGCGCGCTTGCCATGAAAGCCTGGGCCGTACCACGAGGCAATCCCCGTTTCCTTGTAGCCCCGGTTATTGCGCATCACCTCATAGCGCTTGCCAAAAACCTCGTAACTGTTTGGATTGCCATATTTACTGTAGCCATCCGCCCCCTTGGGCGGCGGCTTGGGTGTTGATGAGCATCCCGCCAGCCATACGCCAAACGCTGCCAGACAAAGCAGCGTCGCTAACCGCGTGACGGGCATCGTGTTCATGATGCGCTCTTGTTCCTTTGACGAATGGCCTGCGCCAGCTCCCATACCGCCAAGGCATAATGCGCGCTATGGTTGTAGCGGGTAATCACAAAGAAATTCGGCAAACCGACCATATAGCGTTGCCCCCCCTCCTCCTGCAAAGGAATCAGCATAAGCGGCAAATCATCTCGCCCCTGAGTAATCGGGATCTCCACCCCCAGAGCGCGCAACTCACCCAAGGTGGTTTTGGCGGCAAGATCACGCCCACGATTCAGCATGGGTTCAAGTTTGCCGGGCGTTTCCAGCAAGGTTTCGGGAAGCTTGACCGGCACAATCACGCTGCTGCCACGTTGCCATCCATGTTGTACAAAATAGTTCGCCACACTGGCCAACACATCGTCCGTACTGCCCCATAAATCACGTTTTCCATTGCCGTCCCCATCCACCGCCCAGGCGCGATAACTGGTCGGCATAAACTGCGGCATCCCCATCGCGCCGGCATAGGAACCCTTGACCGTGTCCACCGGCACATGCTCTTCGCGCGCCAGCAGCAAAAACTGCTCCAACTCCTTGCGGAAATAGGCCGCCCGCCGTGGGTATTCAAAGGTCAGCGTCACCAAGGCATCCAGCACATCGTATTTGCCGACGTTGCGTCCGTAGCCGGTCTCCACGCCGACAATCGCCACCAACACTTCCGGTGGAACGCCATATTTTTGTTCCAACTCAGCCAGTTTGGCTGCATGTTCACGCATGAACGCCGCGCCATCGGCAATCCGCTTTTCATTGAGGAAAATGGGACGGTATTGATACCAGGCCTTGCTCTCGGCCGGGCGATCCATGGCCGCAATGATCGACTCCTGAATCTGTGCCCGCCCCAAAACAGCCAGGATCTCGGCCTCATCCAGCCCGTTGCGCTCGCTTACCTCGCGCGCAAAGGCGCGCACATCATCACGCTGGACAAGGTCTGTCCCTCCCGTACTGGCACATGCCATGTGCAAGGGGCTGAGCGCAAGCACCATAGCGATAAGCGCGACACGGCGCAGCGAGGTCGATGTATTCATTTGGAAGTCGCCATAAAGGGTCGATGAGTATGAATGGACATGAGCATACCGAAACCGGCCATGAGGGTCACCATCGCCGTGCCACCGTAACTCACCAAAGGCAGTGGAACGCCGACGACAGGCAACAGCCCGGTCACCATGCCCGTATTGACAAAAACATAGACAAAAAAACTCAAACTCAGACTCCCCGCCACCAGGCGGCCATAGACGGTCGGCGCCTGCACCGCAATGTACAAGCCACGCAGGATAATGAACAGATACAGCAGAAGCAGCAACACCACACCCACCAGACCGAATTCTTCCGCAAAGACGGCAAAAATAAAGTCCGTATGCCCCTCGGGCAGAAAGTCCAGATTCGACTGGGTGCTATTCAGCCAGCCCTTCCCGGATACACCGCCCGAACCAATGGCGATTTTCGACTGGATGATGTGATAACCCGTCCCCAGCGGGTCAGCCTCGGGGTCAAGCAGGGTCATCACCCGCTGACGCTGGTAGTCATGCAGCCCAAATCGCCACATCAAGGGAATCAAGGCGGCCAGCGCCGCGACAAAGCCGACGATATATTTCCATGACAAACCGGCAAAAAACAGCACAAACATCCCCGCTGCCGCCACCAGAATGGACGTTCCAAGATCAGGCTGCAATATAATCAAACCCATAGGCACAAGGATAATCAGCAGAGTCACCAGAATATCCAGCGGCCTCGGGGGAAGCGGGCGCAGCGAAAGATACCAGGCCGCCATCATGGGTACGGCAAGCTTGAGAATTTCTGACGGCTGAAAACGCATGAAGCCCAAATCCAGCCAGCGTTGCGCTCCCTTGCCGACATGCCCGAATAACTCCACCGCCAACAAAAGCAGTACGCCAAAAGCAAAAAGCCAGGGCGACCAGAACTGATACACCGTCGGCGGAATGCGCGCCATCAGCAACATGAGCACCAAGCCCATACTCATGCGCACCGCCAGGTTCACCATCTGTGCCATACTTTGATGCGATGCGCCATACACGGTCAGCGCGCTCACGCCCAGTAAAAGCAACAAGGCAGAGACCAGCCAGGGATCGAGCTTCAACCAACGCAGCAGCGCGCCTTCGTCCACACGCAGCGCAGAGAAGGCACTGCCCATTTTTTCGCGCCATGCACTCATTCCCGCCCTCCCGTAACCGCGTCCAGACTCACCGCGCCCTTATCCTGCGCTTCACCGAGAAGCCAGGCATCCATCACCTTGCGCACCATCGGTGCCGCGATACCCGAACCACTACTGCCATGCTCAACGAAAGCCGCCACCGCAATACGCGGCGTATCAAACGGCGCAAAAGCAACGAACACGGCATGATCGTGCAGCTTCTTGCTCAGATTTTTGGCGTTATAGGTTTCATTCTGCTTGACGGTAAACACTTGCGCCGTACCCGACTTGCCCGCCATCAAATACGGCGCATTTTTGCCGATATATTTTGTTGCCGTACCGTAGTCGGCGTGCACCACATGCAGCATCCCGCCCAAGGCTGCATTCCAATAGGCTTCACGCGCCAGCTTGATCGGCGGCAACGCCTCCTTGGGCGCATCCCGCCACAAGCGTGGCCGGAACGCTGCGCCGCGTTGCGCCAGGGTCGCGGTCATCTGCGCCAGTTGCAGCGGCGTGGACAGCATATAGCCCTGCCCAATCCCGGCAATCAGTGTCTCCCCCGGATACCAGACCTGCTTTTTCGTCTTGCGTTTCCACTCCTTCGACGGCACCAGCCCTGCGGCCTCGCCCGGCATATCAACAC
Source organism: uncultured Halothiobacillus sp. (assembly GCA_964618025.1). Taxonomy (GTDB): domain Bacteria; phylum Pseudomonadota; class Gammaproteobacteria; order Halothiobacillales; family Halothiobacillaceae; genus Thiofaba. Next base: position 32,146 of record CAZTYJ010000004.1, read on the forward strand.
CCGTCACCCGCCCCAAACCGAAGTTCAACGCAAAATCATGCAAGCGATCAATCCCCATGCGGTAGGCAAGATCGTAAAAATACACATCACAAGACTGGGCGATGGCATGATCCAAATCCACCCAGCCATGCCCGCCCTTGCGCCAGTCACGATAACGGTGGTCGTCGTTAGGCAACTGATAATACGGCCCCGCGAACATGCGGTATTCGGGCGTTATCAGGCCGTACTCCATTCCAGCCAGCCCCATCATCGGCTTAACCGTCGAGCCAGGCGGATAGGCGGCGGTCAAGGCGCGATTGAACAGTGGGCGATCCGGATTATCCATCAGCGCACGATAATCCTTGCTGCGAATCCCGTTAACGAACAGGTTCGGATCAAACGACGGCTTGCTGACAAAGGCCAGCACCTCGCCATTACGCGGATCAATCGCCACAATCGCGCCAAGAAAATCACCCAGCGCCGCCTCAGCCGCCTGCTGCAAACGCACATCCAAACTGAGGTGCAAATCCTCGCCCGGCGTGGCCGGCCTCTCCTCCAGAACACGTAGGCTGCGACCATGCGCATCCACCTCCAGCTTGCGCGACCCCACCTTGCCGTGCAGACGATCCTCGTAAAACCGCTCCAGACCGGTCTTACCCATATGCGATGTTCCGGCATAGGCTTCGCGGTCAATGTTCTCCATTTCGCGTTCATTGATGCGCCCGACATACCCCACCGCATGCGCCGTCAGCGCAGCTTGCGGATAGATACGGGTAAGGCGCGCCTGCACTTCAACGCCGGGTAAACGCGGTCGCTCAACCGCCAGACGCGCAATATCCTCCTCGCTCAAATTAAACTTGAGCGGAATACCGTCAAACGGACGGCCATTTTTCAGCGCCTTGCGGAAGCGCTCCAGATCATCTTCATCCAGCGCCAGGATCTCGCTCAAAAGCGCCAGCGTCGCCTCCATATCCTTGACCTGTTCAGGCACCAACTCCACCTGAAACGAGGGCGTGTTATCGGCCAACAGGATGCCATTGCGGTCGTAAATCAACCCGCGCGAGGGCGGGATAGGTTCCGATCGGGTGCGATTTTTTTCTGCCAGCGCGGTAAAGTGCTCATGCGCGGTGACCTGCAACCAAACCACGCGCGCCACGACCCCAGCAAGCACAAAAAAACACACCACCCCGGCAAACACGGCACGACGCAAGAGAATGCCGCGCACCCGCGCATCATCCTCCATGGATCGGGAGGCTGTTTTAGGCTCTCTCCATATACGCTTCATGCCTGAATATGCCGGGACAATGTGCCGGCTTAGTCCGCCATACTGGCTTGCAGACGCTCAACCGAAGCCACGATTTCAGCACGCGCCGCCGCCGCATCCGCCCAGCCGTCCACCTTGACCCACTTGCCTTTTTCCAGCGCCTTGTACTGCTCAAAGAAATGCGCAATCTGCGCGCGCAGCAATTCCGGCAAATCGGTCACTTCCTGCACATGGTCATACAGCGGGGTCAGCTTGCCAAACGGCACGGCGACCAGCTTGGCATCAAAGCCCGCCTCATCGCTCATCTTCAACATCCCCACCGGACGGCAACGAATCACCGAACCCGGCTGCAATGGGGTCGGAGTAACCACCAGCACATCGACAGGATCACCATCATCCGACAGGGTATGCGGGATAAAGCCATAGTTGCAGGGGTAGAACATGGCGGTGGCCATGAAACGATCCACCAGCAACGCGCCGCTTTCCTTATCAATTTCATATTTCACCGGCGCACCCTGCGCAGGAATTTCAATCACCACATTGATGTCATCAGGCAAACTCTTACCTGCGGGGATATTGTCGAGCAACATGCTAAAACCTCATCAAGAATAAATGGAGCGTGTATCATAAACGCTTTATGCAGGCGGCTTCACATTGAAATGTCCTGCCCATTTTGGAGAGTCATCACATGCGCATCGTCCTTCTCGGCGCCCCAGGTTCAGGCAAAGGCACGCAATCAAAGTTCCTGGTCGAGCGTTACAACATCCCGCAAATTTCCACGGGCGATCTGTTGCGTGCCCAGGTGCAGGCGGAAACGCCGCTGGGGCTGGAAGCGAAAAAAGCCATGGATAACGGACAACTGGTGAACGATGACATCGTACTCGGCATGATTCGTGACCGCCTGCGCGAAGCGGACGCGCACAAGGGTTTCATCCTCGACGGCTTCCCGCGCAATATCCCCCAGGCCAAGGCTCTGGATGCCATGCTGGTCAGCATGGGACGCCCATTACAGGCCGCCATCCTGCTCGATGTTCCCTTCGATGACCTCATGCGCCGCCTGACCGGGCGTCGCACCGCCGTCAATAGCGGCATGATTTACAACATTTACACCAGCCCGCCCAAGCAGGAAGGGGTGTGCGATGTGTCGGGTGAAACACTGATCCAGCGCGCCGATGACAACGAAGAGACTGTCGCCAAACGCCTGAAAACCTTTGAAGAACAGACTGCGCCGCTGTTCGGCTTTTATGAGCAGGCAGGCAAACTGCATCGCATCAACGGCCAGCGTGCCATGGATGAGATTTCCAACGATTTCCGTGCAATTCTTGACCCGCTGCAAACCTAAGCGACCGATTTTAGCCACAGAGGGCACAGCCTTTGAAATCTTTGCGAAAGCCTTTTGCACATGAGCCTTCAACGCCTGGCGCTGAGTCCTGCGCCCTGTTTTTTCTCTGTGATCCCTGTGGCTAATTTCCGGATTTCTCTGCATACCGCAGCCTTGCTGCTGCTGCCCATATTTCCGGCATGGGGCGCGAATCACTTCGCGTTGTGTCCGCCCTTTGCCCCCGAGCTGCCCGACCTCAAACCGTTGGGGCTCAACACCCCCGCACACGCCACAGCCGACCAGGCTCGCTTTGACGGCAATCTCGCCACCCTGCAAGGCGCGGCGCAGCTGCAATACCAGGATCAGCGCATCCTGGCCGAGCATATCGACTACCGGCTGACCCCTGAGCGCATCGAAGCGCAAGGTGATCTGCGCTACTGGGACAGCTCGCGCATCCTGTTTGCCGAGCACGGCGTTTTTCAGCCAGGCACAGAGCAAGGTCAGGCCGAGAATGTGCGCTTCTGGCTCACGGCACAGCATTTTTCCGGCGAAAGCGCGCATGTCACGCGCCTGAACGCCAATCAAGACCAGATGCAACAGGTCAGCCTGAGCAGCTGTCCCATGCCTACGGCAGGCGAAACCCGCGACTGGACGCTGGATGCGCGCCAAGTCGATTTGAATCACGCCACCGGTCGCGGCGTGGCGCATGATGCCTGGCTGCACTTCAAGGGGGTTCCGCTCATGTACGCCCCCTATTTCGACTTCCCGCTCGATGATCGCCGCGCCACCGGCTTTCTTTATCCGAACTTCAACTACAACAGCGCAGCAGGCATCAGCGCAACCATCCCCTACTACTGGAATATCGCGCCGGATAAAGATGCCACGTTCACCCTGCGCCCGATGAGCAAGCGCGGCGTGATGCTCGGCGGTGAATATCGCCAGATCTGGCAGGAGGGCGGAGGCATTCTGCGCGGCGACTGGCTGCCCAATGACCGCGAAAGCGACGATCAGCGCTATTTCTACGATATTCGGGCGCAACACCAGCTTGCCGGCTGGAATAACTCGCTGGCCGTGCGCCGCGTCTCGGACATCAACTATTTCCGTCATTTCGGCAACTCCGCACAGGTGAGCAATACCGCTTACCTGGAGTCGCACGCCCGTACTTCACGCCAATTTAACACCTCATTCAACGACCAGCCCGGCGCATGGCAACTCGGACTGCTGGCGCAGGAATACCAGAACCTGAGTTTCAGCGTGAGCGGTACAAACCTGCCCTACAAACGTATGCCACAACTTCTGCTCAATGGTGAGCAGGCGCTCGGAGCGCTGCGCCTGAACCTGCTGGCCGAAGCGGTCAGCTTCAAAAGCGAGTACGACAGCAACCCGGAGGGCGAGCGTTACGCCTTGATGCCCACGCTCTCTTTGCCCATCGACGAACGCTGGTATCGCATCACCCCCAGCGTCAGCCTGCATAGCCTGCATTATCAAATCAACGACCAGAACTCACAGACGCAAAATATCCCGGTCAGCAGCATTGATGCGCGCTTTTTCTTTGACCGTTATGGTGAGCGTTTTACCCAGCAGCTCGAACCACGCCTTTATTACCTGTACGTCCCCTACCACGCACAAAACACCCCCTTGTTTGATACCGACCTGCCCCTGCCCAGCCTGTCACGCCTGTTCAGCTCCAACCGTTTCATTGGCCGTGACCGGCAGGGCGATGCCAATGCCCTGAGCTATGCGCTTACTTGGCGCGCCATGGATAACGCAGAAGGCTTTGAGCGCCTGAGCTTTGGTCTCGGACAGCAATACCGCTTCAGCGAAGAGCGCGTCACGTTAAACCCCGGCGACCCAATCAACCCGCGCGGCGCAGGTGAAACGATCGCCGAACTTGGCGCAGGCATCAGCCGCGAATGGAGCACGCGCGTCACCGCCTCCGCAAGCCAGACATACGCCGTGCTCAGCTATCGCCCCACCCCCGGCGCAGATGCCTTGCCCCACCAGCAGCAGGCGCTGAATCTGTACTACGGTAATCAGGCGGAAACCGTGGGCTTGCCCAGCGTGAACCAGATCGGCCTGTCCTTTGTCTGGCCACTGAGCCGCCAATGGCAAGTCCTCGGCCATGTCGCCCAGGATCTTGATGTGGAAAAGCCGCTGCAACTTCTGGCAGGTTTAGCCTATGAAAGCTGCTGCTGGCGCATCAAGTTCGGCGCGGAATACTACGCCGTCAGCAACCCCAATCCCAATGTGGTGGAATACTCCACAGCCGCCTTATTGCAATTTGAACTCAAGGGTTTAGGCCGCCTGGGCTCGCAAGCCGACAGACGGTTTGAACGTGCTATCCTTGGCTACCAGCCCGACAGCCCTTAACTCCCTGTTTCCCTTTTGGTTGCTCACATGCCTCGTTTCACACTCCGCATTACCACCCTGCTTCTCAGTTTGGCCAGCGCGCACGCCCTGGCGCTAGAGACACCCAGCGCGCCAGCCAAAGCGCCCAGTAAAACAGGCGCTGTCAAGAATACTGCGCCCGTAGCTCCCCCTGCCAGCAACAGCCCGGTTGCCCTGGATCGTATTGTGGCGATTGTGAACGATGATGTGATTACCGAGCGCGAACTGCTGCGCCAGATGGCCTTGGTCAGTAACCAGCTGCGCAGCAATCAGCGCCCTCTGCCGCCGACCGATGTCCTACTGCCGCAAGTGCTGGATCAAATGGTCACGCAAAAGGCCGAATTACAGCTGGCACAACGTCTGGGCATCAACGTGGATGACCTCAGTCTGGACAACACCCTGCGCGGTATCGCCAGCGACAACGGCATGAGCATTGAGCAATTCCGCGATGCCTTGGCCAAAGAGGGCACAAGCTGGGCGGACTTCCGCGAACAAATCCGCAAGGAAATCATTATCAGCCGTCTGCAAAAGCGCGAGGTCGTTGATCGCATTCAAATTTCCGACAAGGAAATCGACGATGCCCTCAATGTGAAGCGTGGACAACAAACCAGCGGCAAGGCGAATGTGCAATACCATGTGCGGCAGATTTTGATCGCTCTGCCCGAAGCCGCCAGCCCTGACGACGTGACCAAAGCACGTAAAAAGGCTGAAGACACCCTGCAAGCCCTGCGCGATGGCGGCGACTTTGCCGCGCTGGCTGCCAGCGTGTCCGGCGCACGCGATGCCCTCGAAGGCGGCGACCTCGGCTGGCGTAGCGCGGACGATTTGCCCAGCATTTACCTTGATGCGGTTCTTGCCATGCAGCCAGGGCAGATTTCGCAGCTGATTCGCAGTCCCAGCGGCTTTCACATCGTCAAACTGGACGAAACGCGCGGAGGCGAGAGCACGCCGAATGCCCCCCAGGACATCAAGCTCACCGAAACCCATGCGCGTCATATTCTGATTCAAACCAGTGATGTGATTAGCGATGACGAGGCGCGCCGTCGTCTTGAGGACCTTCGCCAACGCCTGAACAAAGGCGAAGACTTCGCCACCCTGGCCAAAACCTACTCCAACGACAAGGGTTCTGCCGAACGCGGCGGTGATCTTGGCTGGGCGCGCCCCGGCATGATGGTGGAGGAATTCGAGCGCGTGATGAACACCACGCCGCTCAACCAGGTGAGCGCGCCCTTCCGCAGTCAGTTTGGCTGGCACATCCTGCAAGTGCTGGAAACCCGCGATGCCAGCGGCAATATCGAGCTTCTGCGTGAACGCACGCGCCAGGGCTTGATGCGCCGTCGCGGCGAAGAAGAACTGGAACGCTGGCAGCGCCGCATCCGTGATGAAGCGTATGTTGAAATCATGATCGGCCAAGCCGCCAAGTCCCAGCCATGATCGCCAGCGTATGAGCGCGTCCCCATGCCTGAAGCTCGCGCTCACCCCGGGGGAACCCGCCGGAATCGGCCCTGACCTCACGATTGCGCTGGCACAAAAGCCCTTGCCCTGTGAGCTGGTCGTTTTCGCCGACCCCAAGTTGTTGCAGGCGCGGGCATCCCAACTCGGCCTGCCCTTGCGCTTACGTGTACATGACCACCATCGTCCGGCACGCCCCGGCAATGCAGGCGAACTGAGCTATGTTCCCATTCCGCTGCGCAGCCCGGTCAAGCCCGGGCAATTGAATGTCGCCAACGCAGCTTATGTGCTAGACAGCCTGCGCACAGCCAGCCGTGCCTGTCTAAGCGCTGAAATGGCGGCCTTGGTCACAGGCCCTGTGCACAAAGGCATTATCAACGATGCCGGAGTGGCGTTTTCCGGTCATACCGAGTTTCTCGCCGAGCTAAGCGGCGGCTACCCGGTGATGATGCTGGCTGCCGGGCATTTGCGCGTGGCCTTGGCCACCACTCACCTGCCTTTGCGCGCCGTGGCTGATGCGATCACCCCCCCAACGCTGGAGCGTGTCTGTCGCATTCTTGAACATGATTTACGCACGCGCTTTGGCATGACAGCTCCGCGCATCCTGGTCGCCGGACTCAACCCCCACGCGGGCGAAGGCGGACATCTTGGACGCGAGGAGCTCGACATCATCGAGCCGCTGCTCAACACGCTGCGCGCCGAAGGTCTGAATCTGATCGGACCGCTTCCCGCCGACACCTTGTTTACCCGCGAACGCCTGCAGACCGCCGATGCGGTACTCGCCATGTACCACGATCAGGGGCTGCCGGTGCTCAAATACGCGGGCTTTGGCGAAGCGGTCAACATCACCCTTGGCTTGCCGCTGATCCGCACGTCGGTCGATCATGGCACTGCGCTCGACCTCGCCGGCACAGGGCGCGCCCAGGTCAGCAGCCTGTATCAGGCCGTCTTGATGGCTCACAGCATGGCCACCCATTGAGCTCAAGCATGCACCAGCACATCCCTCGCAAACGCTTCGGCCAGCACTTTCTACACGATCAGGGCGTGATTGCCGCCATCGTCGAGGCCATTGCCCCCCAACCGATGAGCGTATCAGGCGAGCGCCTGGTCGAAATCGGCCCGGGGCTGGGCGCGCTCACCATTCCGGTACTGGAGCGCTGTCGGCAATTGGACGTGGTGGAGCTGGATCGGGATGTGATTCCACATCTTCTCGCAGCCGCCCAAGGCAAGGGCGAGATCATCCTGCACCAGGCCGATGCGCTGCAATTCAATTTTGCCAGCCTCTCACAGCAGGGCGAAAAGCTGCGCGTGATCGGCAATCTGCCCTACAACATCTCCACGCCACTGATGTTTCATTTGTTTGAACAACGACTTGGCACAGAGCCCTTATTCTGTGACATGACCTTTATGCTACAACTCGAAGTGTGTGAACGCCTGGCCGCTCCACCCAATAGCGAGCACTACGGTCGCCTGTCCATCATGGCGCAATATCACGCTGACATTGAATTTTTGTTCCATGTCGCCCCGGAGGCATTTAATCCGCCGCCCAAGGTTGATTCAGGCATCGTGCGCCTCACCCCCTACCACACACCTCCTGTCGAGGTCGGGGATCATGCATTATTTGCACTCATGGTGGCGCGTGCCTTCAATATGCGCCGTAAGACCATACGCAATGGACTGAAAGGACTGGTGGATGAAACCGGCTTCGCCGCTGCGGACATCGACCCGGCTCGCCGTCCGGAAACCTTGAGTTTGGCCGAATTTGCCGCACTCAGCCGCCAGGCCAAAACCAGCTAAATCCGAAGATTGCCAAGCATGTCAAAGCGATACATTCACCCCAATATCCCCGCACTGGCCGAAGCGCTTGCACAGCGCTGGCTTAGCCTGGCCGAACAGGCGATTGCCGAACGCGGTCGCTTTACTGTCGCCCTCTCCGGCGGACGCACCCCGCGCGCGCTCTACAGCCTGCTCGCAAGCCCGGCATGGCGCGAGCGCCTCCCCTGGTCAAACACCGAGCTTTACCTGGGGGACGAGCGCTGCGTGCCTGCCGATCATGGTGATAGCAATGCGCGCATGGTGCATGAAACCCTGCTCAATCATCTGCCCCAGCCGCCGCTGTTTTTCCCGATGGTGCAACATCCCGCACATCCGATGCAGGATGCCGCGCATTACGCACAACTTCTGCGCGAGCGCTTGAATGAAGACGATGCCTATGCGCCGCCCTGTTTTGATTTGGTGCTGCTGGGCATGGGGGCTGACGGGCATTACGCCTCCCTGTTTCCCGGCACAAAGGCCAGTGAAGACCGCGAAAGCCTGGTCATTCCGCTATGGGTGGAAAACCTTCAAGCCTGGCGTATCTCACTGGGGCGGCGGGTGATTGCCGCAGCTCGCAGCCGCATGGTCATGGTCAGCGGCGAAGACAAGCGCGCGACGGTGCACGAGGTTTTACACAACCCAGACTCATCCCTGCCGATCGCCCGCCTGCAACGGCAAGCTGAACTTGAATGGCATTTCGACCAAGCCGCAGCCCCCGAACAGATTGCTTAAATAAGCCTTTGAACAATCATTCAGGGATGTCGCCATACATTCCCCCTTTTTTCGACCATCAGAGCAACCATGGCTAAAACCGCCTCCACACCCGAAATTGATGTCACTCCTGTGCCTACCTTCCTTGAACAGCACTCGGATGCCACACAAAACCGTTATGTTTTCGCCTACACGATTACCTTGCACAACCGTGGCAACGAGCCTGCACGCTTGCTGGAACGGCATTGGATCATCACCCATGCCGATGGTCAGACCGAGGTGGTGCGCGGGCCTGGCGTCGTCGGCGACCAACCCTTGCTGGAACCGGGTGCGAGCTACACCTACTCCAGCGGAACCGTCATCCCCACACCGGTCGGCACCATGCAGGGCGATTACCTTTTCCTCAGCTCTCGCGGTGAGCGCTTTATCGTGCCCATCCCCTGCTTTACGCTCTCCATCCCGCGCGTTCTACACTAAAAGCCATGCAACGAAATACAGAGCCATTACGCCGCGCCTATAGCGTGTGGGCACCGTTTTATGACGCGCTTCTCGGGGTGAGAGCCTTCACCGCCGCACGCCAACGCAGCTTGCAGCTTGTGGACGACTGGTCGGGTAAAAAAGTCTTATTGATAGGCATAGGCAGCGGCCTGGATATTCCCTTGCTCCCTGAAGGCGCTGACTACACCGGTATCGACATCACCCCAGCCATGCTGGAGCGTGCGCAAAGCTGTGCCAAAAAACATGCCCGCAAGATTCACCTTCTACCCGGCAACGCCATGCAGCTGGCGTTCGATGATGCCGAATTTGACCGCATCATCATGCACCTGATCCTCGCAGTCGTCCCTGAACCCGAGCGCGCCCTGAGCGAAGCCATGCGCGTTCTCAAACCCGGCGGCGAGATTCTGATTCTGGACAAATTTTTGCAGCCTGGACAGAAAGCCCCCTTGCGCAGGGCGCTGAATGTTCTGACGCGCAACATGGCAACCCGCACCGATGTCGTGTTTGAAGACATACTCATGCAATGCCCGGAGCTGAAACTACAAAGCAACCAGCCCGCGCTGATGCGTGGCTGGTTTCGACATATCGTGCTATGTAAAACAACCACGCCAAGCGAGTAATTATTTATGGCCATTTACGTCATCGGCGACCTGCAAGGCTGCCTTGACCCCCTGAAGCGCCTCCTGGATCAGCTGCACTTTGAACCTGGCACCGATCAGCTCTGGTTTGTGGGCGACATCGTCAACCGAGGCCCGCAATCGCTCGAAACCTTGCGTTTTGTCCACGAACTCGACCATTGCTCAATCACCGTGCTTGGCAACCATGATTTGCATTTACTCGCCGTGGCCATGACCGGCAAAAAAAGCAAGGATAAAGATACGCTTGAAGACATCCTGCGCGCCGAAGATCGCGATGAGCTCCTGGACTGGCTACGCAAGCGCCCACTTGTTCACTATGCGCCCGAGAATGCAGCCCTACTGGTTCACGCAGGGATTCCTCCCGGCTGGGGCATTGAAGAAAGCCTGCACCATGCTCGTGAGGTTGAGCGCGTATTGGCTGGCGATAGCGTCAAAGAGCTGCTCAGCTTTATGTACAACGACCAGCCTGACCGCTGGCATGAGCAACTCTCCGAAAGCGAACGCCTGATTTACAGCATCAATGCCTTCACCCGCATGAGGTACTTAACCCTGGACGGACGCATGGAGTTCAAAAACAAGTGCGCACTCAACAAAGCGCCCACCGGCCTGCTGCCTTGGTTTAACGCACCCCGCTCCCCCTTGGGCGCACGAATATTTTTCGGCCACTGGTCAACCTTAGGGAAAATACGCTTGACGAATAACAGCGTAGAAGCCTACGCCATGGATTCAGGCTGCCTATGGGGCGGTCGCCTGAGCGCCATGCGCGCTGACCAGAACGAACCAAAGCTTTATTCCGAGGTGTGTATTGAATCGCTCACGCCATCAGCGGAATAAAACAGGCATAAAAAAACCGGGGATTTCCCCGGTCTTCACGACAGACGCGCTAACGCAGCACACTGATCGTTAGCAGCAATAAATGAATTACTCTGCCACAGCGGCAACAGCTTCTGGGCGCTCAACCAGTTCAACATACGCCATCGGCGCATTGTCACCTGGGCGGAAACCACAACGCATAATGCGAATATAACCACCGGGGCGGGTCTTGAAGCGTGGCCCCAAATCTGTGAACAGCTTGGCGACAATCGCATCATCACGCGTCTTGGCAAATGCCTGACGACGATGAGCCACGCTGTCATCCTTACCCAGGGTAATCAACGGCTCAGCCAGACGGCGCAGCTCCTTGGCCTTGGGCACTGTAGTGCGAATAATTTCATGCAAAAAAAGCGAGTTGGTCAGATTGCGCAGCATGAGCTTGCGATGCGAGCTATCGCGGCTCAACTGGCGACCGATATTACGATGACGCATAGTAACGTTCCTTAAACTTGCCCACCCAAATCAGGCGGACTTGTCTGACAAATTTTGAAGTTCGACGGGTGGCCAGCTTTCGAGCGCAACGCCCAAGGACAAGCCATGCTTGGCCAAAACATCCTTGATTTCAGTCAATGACTTCTTGCCAAGGTTTGGCGTCTTCAACAACTCCATCTCCGAGCGCTGAACCAAATCACCGATAAAATAGATATTTTCAGCCTTAAGACAGTTCGCGGAGCGCACTGTAAGCTCAAGATCATCCACTGGACGCAAAAGGATAGGTGCCACGCCACTTTCCCTGACCACAGGACGATCCATCGACTCGGTATTGAGATCAACGAATACGGCCAACTGATCGCGCAGAATCGCCGCAGCCTTACGAATCGCATTTTCGGGCGAAATCGAACCATCGGTCTCAATATCGAGAACCAGAGAGTCGAGATCAGTACGTTGTTCAACACGCGCACGCTCAACGGCATAAGCCACCTTGCTCACGGGCGAGAACGATGCGTCAAGGCGCAAACGACCTACCGCCGACATCTCCTCCAAACCTTCACGACGCGAGGAAGCAGGCACATAGCCACGACCGATCTCAACCTTCAAACTCATGTTGAGCTCGCCTTCCTTGTTAAGGTGGGCGATAACATGCTCGGGATTAAGAACTTCAACGGAAGGATCACCGGTCAAGTCGGCTGCGGTCACCACACATGCCCCCTTCTTGCGAAGGTTCAACGTGGAGGACGCGCGACCATGAAGGGCAAGCGACAAACCTTTAAGGTTCAAAAGGATTTCAATCACATCCTCCTGAACCCCCTCGATGGCGGTGTATTCATGCACCACGCCTTCAATCTCAGCCTCAACAACCGCTGTACCCGGTATGGACGACAACAGAATCCGACGCAGCGCATTCCCCAAGGTGTGGCCAAATCCACGCTCCAAAGGCTCAAGAACAACACGCGCAGAGCGCGCATTGTGCGAACGAACCTGAATTGAGCGCGGGCTCAACAGCTCACTGATATTGTCCTGCATCAAAAGGGAACCCCAGAATTACTTCGAGTAAAGTTCAACAACGAGCGATTCGTTGATGTCCGCCGGCAAGTCGGCACGATCAGGCAAACGCTTGAACACGCCCTCAAACTTGGAAGCCTCAACAGCAATCCAGCTGATTTCAGTGCGGCGAGTTGAAAACTCCAGCGAATCCTTGATGCGCTGCTGCTGACGCGACTTTTCACGCACGGCAACCACATCATCCGGCTGAACCTGATACGACGGGATATTCACGGATTGACCATTCACCATGATCGACTTGTGCGATACCAATTGACGGGCTTCGGCACGCGTCATGGCAAAGCCCATGCGATACACGACATTATCCAGACGCGACTCAAGAAGACGCAGCAGGTTTTCACCCGTCGAGCCTTTCAGCGAACTTGCCTTGGTGTAGTAGTTATGGAACTGACGCTCCAGAACACCATAGATACGGCGCAGCTTCTGCTTTTCACGCAACTGCAAGGCGTAGTCGGAGATTTTTGGACGACGACCTGAAGCGCCATGTTGACCAGGCGCACGATCGAGCTTGCACTTTGAATCCAGCGCGCGAACGCCAGACTTCAGAAAAAGATCCGTGCCTTCGCGACGGCTCAACTTACATTTAGGACCGATATAACGTGCCATGTTCTATTACTCCATCACACACGACGACGCTTGGGAGGGCGGCAACCGTTATGGGGGATCGGTGTCACGTCAATGATGTTATTGACCTTATAACCGATGTTATTCAACGCACGAATCGCAGATTCACGACCGGGCCCTGGCCCCTTGACATGCACATCGAGGTTTTTCAGGCCATAAGCCTTGGCCGCTTCACCCGCACGCTCCGCCGCAACCTGCGCTGCGAAAGGCGTGCTCTTGCGCGAACCACGGAAGCCGGAGCCCCCGGAGGTTGCCCAGGAAAGCGCATTACCCTGACGATCAGTAATCGTAACGATGGTGTTATTGAATGACGCATGAACATGCGCGAGACCGTCAGTGACGACCTTCTTAACTTTTTTGCGCGTTTGCGCAGATGGTTTTGCCATTGAATCCTACTCTGATAACAGAAGCATTAAGCCCGAATCACTTCTTGATTGAGCGGCGCGGCCCCTTGCGGGTACGCGCATTAGTCTTCGTACGTTGACCGCGCACAGGCAGCCCACGACGATGACGAAGACCACGATAGCACCCCATGTCCATCAAACGCTTGATGCTCATGGAGACCTCGCGACGAAGATCACCTTCCACGGTAAATTTAGCGACTTCAGCGCGTAACGCCTCAACTTCGCTTTCCACCAAATCCTTAACCTTAGCCCCAGGACGAACATTGGCATTCGCACAAATGGACTTCGCACGAGTAGCCCCGATGCCGTAGATTGCGGAAAGCGCAATCACGACATGCTTATTCACCGGAATGTTTACACCAGCGATACGCGCCATAACTCCCCCAACTAAAACGGAAAGCCGGGGATAGTACACCCCAGCGTGATTCAAATCAATACATTAACCCAGTCATCAACTTACCGACCACCACTCAGGCCGCGCAAGTGAGCTTTACGCATCAGCCCATCATATTGATGCGACATCAAATGGGATTGAACCTGTGCGATAAAGTCCATGATAACCACAACGATAATCAGCAAGGATGTACCACCAAAGTAGAATGGAACATTCCAATACAGAATCAAGAACTCAGGAAGCAAACATACCAAGGTGATATATATCGCCCCCCAGAAGGTCAATCGGGTCAAAACGCCATCAACATAACGAGCCGTATGCTCACCCGGACGAATGCCCGGAATAAACGCACCTGAACGCTTCAGGTTATCAGCGGTTTCACGCGAATTGAACACCAGAGCCGTATAAAAGAAGGCAAAGAAAACAATCGCGGAAGCATACAGCAAGAGATAGAGAGGCTGTCCTGGTGAGATTGTTGTCGCAATATCCTTGAGCCAAGTCATATTTTCGGAGCGACCAAAGACATCCGCGATCGTCGCTGGGAAAAGAATGATACTTGAAGCAAAAATAGGCGGAATAACACCCGACATATTGAGCTTCAACGGCAGGAAGGACGATTGACCACCCGACATCTGGCCACCATGCTGACGCTTGGCATAATTAACCGTAATCCGACGCTGACCACGCTCAACAAAGACAACAAAACCAATCACCGCCACCGCCAGCACCAAGAGCAAAAGAAGTACCAGAATACTCATTTGGTCGGTGCGCACCAGTTCAAACGTGCCCGCAAAAGCCGCAGGCAAGCCCGCGACAATTCCGGCAAAAATAATCAGGGAAATACCATTCCCAATACCACGCTCGGTAATTTGCTCACCCAGCCACACCAAAAGCATGGTTCCGGTCACCAAGGATAGTGTTGCCGTAAACAGGAACGCCATCCCCGGGTTAATCACCAACGGATTGGAACCTACCTGCTGACTTTGCAAGGCAATCGCCACGCCTATTGCCTGAAACAAGGCAAGCACCAAGGTGCCGTAACGTGTGTATTGGGTAATTTTGCGCTTACCTGCATCCCCTTCCTTTTTGAGCTGTTCGAATTTAGGAACAACGACGGTCAGAAGCTGGACAATGATGGATGCCGAAATATAGGGCATAACCCCCAAAGCAAAGATCGACATCCGCGACAAAGCGCCACCTGAAAACATGTTAAACATTTCCAGGATAGAACCGCGAGATTGATCGAACAATGCCTGCATGACATTAAGATCAATCCCAGGCAAAGAGATGAATGTCCCTATTCTATAAACAATCAGCGCACCAACAACGAACAAAAGGCGCTGGCGAAGTTCCGTGAACTTGCCGGAACCCGCGAGGCCTGAGAGAGTTGCTTGGGAAGACACAGATTACTCCACTCGTCCGCCGGCTTGGCTAATTGCTGCTGCGGCACCCTTGGTCACGCGCACGCCATTGACAACAACAGCTTTGGAGATTTCTCCAGACAGGACAATTTTGACAAAGCGCACATCACGACGAATCAGACCCGCACCCTTGAGTGTTTCCAAAGAAACAACATCATCAAGCACGTTGAGCGCTGAAAGCGGAACTTCAGCACTAATCAGTGACTTCATGGTCACAAAACCGAACTTCGGCAAACGACGCTGCATCGGCATTTGACCGCCTTCAAAGCCGACCTTGAAGTGACCCGCACGCGAATGCTGCCCCTTGTGGCCACGACCCGAGGTCTTGCCCAGACCTGAACCGATACCACGCCCCAGACGACGGCGAGCGAACTTACTGCCTTCAGCAGGTTTAAGATCATTAAGCTTCATAATTAAGCACCCACCACTTTCAGAAGGTAAGACACCTTGTTAATCATGCCGCGATTTTCCGGAGTATCAATCACCTCAACCGTATGATTGATACGACGCAAACCAAGACCACGTACACAGGCTTTATGCGACTGCAAACGACCGGCTGGACTCTTGACGAGCATCACCTTAATTTTTGCTACTTCTGACATGACATTACCCCAGAATATCTTCAACGCGCTTGCCGCGCTTGGCCGCAACACGCTCCGGAGAGTTCATTTCACGCAAGCCATTGATGGTGGCGCGGATCATGTTCATCTGGTTACGGGTTCCATTGCACTTGGCAAGAACGTTACGCACACCCACGGCCTCGAATACAGCACGCATCGCACCGCCGGCAATCAAGCCTGTACCTTCACTGGCTGGCTTCATGAACACATGAGCTGCGCCATGACGACCCTTAGCGTCGTACTGCAAGGTGCCGCCGTTCAGGGCGACATCGAACATATTGCGACGCGCTTTTTCCATGGATTTCTGCACAGCCACAGGCACTTCACGCGCCTTGCCATAACCAAAACCTACGCGCCCGTTCCCATCACCCACCACGGTCAACGCGGTGAACGAAAAAATACGACCGCCCTTAACCGTTTTTGAAACACGACCCACCGAAACAAGCTTTTCGATCATGCCGTCGCTAACTACATTATTGGCTTCAACCTTCATCGTGACACCCTTTAGAATTTAAGCCCGTGTTCACGCGCAGAATCAGCCAAGGCTTTGATTCGGCCATGATACTTGAAGCCAGAACGGTCAAATGCAACCACTTCGACACCTGCTGCTTTGGCGCGCTCAGCAATCACACGCCCTACCGCTACGGCAGCATCGGCATTACCTGTGCCTTTGACACTTGAGCGAACATCCGCAACCAGCGTTGATGCGCTCGCAACAACACTTGCTCCATCCGCTGAAATAATTTGAGCGTAGATATGGCGCGGAGTGCGATTTACGCACAGGCGCGGCATATTGAGTTCGCTAATTTTTGAGCGACTCTTTAATGCGCGGCGCAGACGCTGTACTTTCTTGAGATTCATACGATAACCCTTAGCTACTTAGCCTTACTTCTTCTTGGCTTCCTTACGGACGATATTTTCGCCGACATACTTCACACCCTTGCCCTTATAAGGCTCAGGCGGACGATAGCCACGAATCTCAGCCGCAACCTGACCAACCAACTGCTTATCAACCCCTTTAAGGATGATCTCGGTCTGAGTTGGAGTCTCAGCCGTAACACCGCCAGGCAGTGCATAATTGATCGGATGAGAATAACCAAGAGACAGGTTCAGTACAGCACCTTGTGCTTGCGCACGATAACCTACGCCAACCAACTGCAGGCGACGCTCAAAACCCGTCGTTACGCCTGTCACCATATTCTGAGCAACAGCACGCATGGTGCCGGCAAGAGCATCTGCCGATTGAAGTTCCTGATTAGGCTCAAAGCGGATCACACCATCTGTGATCTTCACATTGACTTGCGCATGGATACGCAAGTCCTGTGCACCCTTCGGGCCTTTGACCCGCAGGAATTCACCATCCAGCACCGCTTCGACGCCTTTGGGCACTGTGATTGGCTGTTTAGCAACTCGAGACATTTTAATTACCTTAAAAATTAGCTAACCGTGCAAAGCACTTCGCCACCGTGACCCGCTGCGCGAGCCTGACGGTCGGTCATAACACCCTGAGACGTAGACACAATCGCCACGCCCAGACCATTCATAACCTTGGGCAATTCACTTGCGCCACGGAAAATACGCAGACCAGGACGGCTCACACGCTGGATCTTTTCGATCACGGGACGACCTTCGAAGTACTTCAACTTAACGGTCATGGTCGGACGAACCTCGCCCACCACCAGAAAATCATTGATATAACCTTCGTCCTTCAAAACTTGGCAAATAGAAACCTTCAGTTTTGATGAGGGCAAAGACACCTCAGTCTTGCCTGCCATCTGACCGTTACGCACACGGGTCAGCATATCGGCAATGGGATCACTCATACTCATAACATTACCTCAAGCTTACCAGCTGGCCTTACGCAAACCAGGCACATCACCCTGCATGGTATGTTCACGCAACTTGTTGCGGCTCAAGCCGAATTTGCTATAAACACCCTTCGGACGTCCCGTAATTGCGCAACGATTACGCAAACGACACTTGCTTGAATCACGTGGCAGCTTACTCAACTTGGCGTTGGCAGCGAGCAGTTCTTCAAACGAAATGTCTACCGCGAGGATGGTTTTTTTTAACTCGGCACGCTTGGCTGCGTACTTCGCCACGAGCTTTTCGCGCTTTTGCTCACGCATCAGCATTGATGTTTTTGCCATCTCTTGATCCTCAGCGACGGAATGGAAATTCAAACGCCTCAAGCAAGGCACGGGCATGATCGTCCGAGCGTGCTGAGGTGGTGATTGTGATATCCATACCACGCAACATGTCGATTTTGTCGTAATCAATTTCCGGAAAAATGATTTGCTCGCGCACGCCCATGCTGTAGTTACCACGACCATCAAATGACTTCGGGTTCAAACCACGGAAGTCACGAATACGCGGCGTTGTAATCGTGATTAAACGATCAAGAAACTCATACATCTGCTGGCGACGCAAAGTCACCTTGACACCCAAAGGCATACCTTCGCGCAATTTGAACCCCGCGATCGACTTGCGAGCGTAGGTCACAACCGGCTTTTGACCGGTAATTGCAGACAGCTCGGATACTGCATTTTCGATGACTTTTTTGTCACGCGCAGAATCCCCCAGCCCCATGTTCAGAGTGATTTTCTCCAAACGAGGAACAGCCATCACGTTGCTAATGCCCAGCTTTTCTTGCAGCTGCTTGACAACGGTCTGACGATAAAAATCTTGTAGTCTTGCCATTAGCGCACCTTAGGCGTCAACGACTTCGCCGTTGGATTTGAAGAAACGCACTTTGCGCCCATCATCCAACGTACGAAAGCCAACGCGATCCCCTTTTTGGGTCGCGGGATTAAATAACATTACATTGGAAACATCAATCGCCATTTCCTTTGTGACAATACCCCCTGCCACACCGGCCATCGGGTTGGGCTTTTGGTGTTTTTTCACCAAATTAATCCCCTGAACCACGAGGCGGTTATCGGCACCCACTTTCAGGACAGAGCCACGACGCCCCTTGTCCTTACCAGTGATTACGACGATTTCGTCGCCTTTACGAATTTTACGCATCTTCTCTCACCCCAACCTTAGAGCACTTCGGGCGCAAGAGACACGATCTTCATGAACTTCTCGCCGCGCAATTCACGGGTGACTGGTCCAAAAATACGTGTACCGATAGGCTCAAGCTTGTTATTCAACAATACGGCTGCATTGCCATCAAAACGAATGACGGAACCGTCTGCGCGACGGATTCCTTTTGCAGTACGTACAACTACGGCGTTGTAAACGTCGCCTTTCTTGACCTTGCCACGCGGGATCGCATCCTTGATGCTTACCTTGATAACGTCGCCAACGGCAGCGTAACGGCGGTGCGAACCACCCAACACCTTGATACATTGCACTTTCTTGGCACCGCTGTTGTCAGCGGCATCCAGCACAGATTGCATCTGAATCATGGATTAACCCTCAATCAGCGGTGGCGCGTTCAACAACGCGCACCAAGTTCCAGGCCTTAGTTTTGGACATCGGGCGACATTCCACGATCTCCACCTTGTCGCCTGCGCGCGACTCATTATTTTCGTCGTGCACATGCAGTTTGGTTGAGCGAGTCATGTACTTGCCATACACCGGGTGCTTGACGCGACGTTCAATCAGTACGGTGATGGACTTGTCCATCTTGTCGCTCACCACAGTCCCCATGAGGGTACTCTTGATTTGCTCTGAATTAGTCTCATTTGGCATCATCAACCCTCCGCCTTCTCACCGAGAACCATTTTGATGCGCGCAATACTGCGGCGTACAAGACGAATCTGGTGGGGCTTGACAGGCTGAGAGAGACCCGCCTGCATACGTAAATTAAATTGCTCCTTGCGCAGGGCAAGCAGCTCCTGATTCAGCTCGTCAACAGACTTGCCACGAAGTTCATTTGCTTTCATTACATGATCGTCCGGGTCACAAAGGTGGTCTTGACCGGAAGCTTGGCCGCCGCCAAGCCGAAGGCTTCGCGTGCAATTTCCTCAGAAACACCTTCGATTTCATAAAGCATCTTTCCAGGCTGGATCTTGGCCACCCAGTACTCAACACTACCCTTGCCTTTACCCATACGCACTTCGAGAGGCTTGGTGGTGATCGGCGTATCCGGGAATACGCGAATCCACAACTTACCGCCGCGACGCACCTTACGGGTAATTGCACGACGTGCAGATTCAATCTGACGCGAAGTCAGATTGCCGCGCTCCAAAGACTTGAGACCGAACTCACCAAAGCTCACTTCGTTGCCGACTTGAGCCAGGCCACGGTTCTTGCCCTTGAATTGCTTACGGAATTTGGTTCTTTTTGGCAATAACATGGTTTAGACCTCAGACCTTAGCCTTTTTAGCGGCTGCATCCTGGATGCCAAAGACTTCGCCTTTGTAGACCAGCACTTTCACACCGATGATGCCGTAGGTCGTTGCTGCTTCAGCAAAACCAAAGTCGATGTCAGCACGCAGGGTGTGCAGTGGCACGCGACCTTCACGCACCCATTCGACACGGGCGATCTCAGCACCGCCAAGACGTCCCGACATGGTGATCTTGACCCCTTGAGCGCCAGCACGCATGGTGTTCTGCACGGAGCGCTTCATCGCGCGGCGGAACAT
Source organism: uncultured Halothiobacillus sp. (assembly GCA_964618025.1). GTDB lineage: Bacteria > Pseudomonadota > Gammaproteobacteria > Halothiobacillales > Halothiobacillaceae > Thiofaba. The sequence continues at coordinate 52,646 of CAZTYJ010000004.1, forward strand.
GATGCGCTTTTCCAGCTGCTGGGTAATGCTTTCAGCGATCAGCTGAGCATCGAGTTCAGGCTTGCGAATTTCTTCAACATTCACCTTAATGTTCGACACATCGAGCCCCAGCATCGGCGCGACTTCAGCGCGCAGGCGCTCAATATCTTCACCCTTTTTACCGATAACGATACCCGGGCGAGCTGTGTGAATCGTAATGAAGGCTGAACGCGCCGGGCGCTCAATACGAATTTTGCTCACCGATGCGTGGGCAAGTTTCTTCTTCAAATAGTTACGCACCTGAATGTCGTTATTCAGATACTTGGCGTACGACTTGCTATCTGCGAACCAAGTGGAATTCCAGTCGGTTGAGATCCCAAGACGGAAACCCGTTGGATGTACTTTATGACCCATGCGAATGTTCCCTTATTTCTCAGCGACCGTCACATTGATGTGACTTGTACGCTTCACGATGCGGTTTGCACGACCTTTAGCGCGCGCATGCAGACGCTTCATCACAGGACCTTCGTCCACATGAATGACAGCAACGTGCAGCGCGTCGATATCGGCACCTGCATTGTGTTCGGCATTGGCAATGGCCGACTGAATCACTTTGCTCACCAGACCAGCGGCCTTTTTATTGGTGAACTTCAGGATTTGAAGGGCATCAGCCACATGCTTACCACGGACAAGATCCGCCACCAGACGAACCTTTTGCGGTGAAATATGTGCGTATTTATGAACAGCAACAGCTTGCATCACATCACTCCTTAGCGCTTGGATTTCTTATCCGCTACGTGACCCTTAAAGGTACGCGTAGGGGAGAATTCGCCAAGCTTATGACCCACCATCTGCTCTGAAACCAGAACAGGGACATGTTGCTTGCCGTTATGCACGGCAAACGTCAAACCCACCATATTCGGCAGGATCATAGAGCGACGCGACCAGGTTTTAATGGGACGCTTGTTACCCGCCTGGATAGCATCCTCAACCTTCTTGAAAAGATGGTGATCCACGAATGGACCTTTTTTCAATGAACGTGGCACCTTAAATTCCCTCGATTACTTCGTGCGACGACGCACGATGAATTTATCAGTACGCTTGTTATTACGCGTTTTATAGCCCTTGGTCGGCACACCCCACGGAGTCACCGGATGACGGCCACCTGAAGTACGCCCTTCACCACCACCATGCGGGTGATCGACCGGGTTCATCACCACGCCACGCACCGTTGGGCGGATACCCAACCAACGCTTGGCACCTGCCTTACCGTAGTTACGCAGGTTGTGTTCGTGATTACTCACTTCACCAAGAGTCGCGCGACATTCCACGTGCACCTTACGCATTTCACCTGAACGCAGGCGAATGGTTGCATAAGCGCCTTCACGCGCAACGAGCTGCGCAGATGTTCCGGCACTACGCACCATCTGCGCTCCACGACCCGGCTTCAACTCAATCGCATGAATCGTCGAACCCACAGGGATATTGCGCAGCGGCATGCAGTTACCCGGCTTGATCGGCGAGTCCGAGCCCGAATGCACGGCATCACCCACCTTGCTACCCTTGGGCGCAAGAATGTAACGACGCTCGCCATCCGCATACTTCAACAATGCGATATGTGCCGTGCGGTTCGGATCGTGCTCAACACGCTCAATCACCGCAGGAATGCCATCCTTGTCACGCTTAAAGTCAACAATGCGATACTGCTGCTTATGACCGCCGCCGATATGGCGCACGGTAATACGGCCGTAGTGGTTACGACCGCCGGACTTGGACTTTTTTTCCATCAAGGGAGCCCAAGGCTCACCTTTCCACAGATGGGATTTATCGATCATCACCGCGCCACGGCGGCCCGGTGAAGTCGGTTTTGCTTTTTTAAGAGCCATGACTTTCGAACCTCGTGTGCTTAGGCGCCAACGCCATAATCAATGGTCTGACCAGAGGCCAGCTTCACGTAAGCCTTTTTCCAGGCTTTGCGAGCACCCTCCTTCGCACGGAAACGCTTCAGCTTGGGCTTGACGTTCAACACACGAACCTGCTCAACAGACACCTTGAACAAAGACTCAACCGCCAACTTGATTTCTTCCTTGGTCGCATCATTTGCAACCTTGAATACATGCTGACCGAAGTCAGCATTCACCAATGAGGCCTTTTCAGTAACCTGCGGTGAACGCAGAATTTGTAGGATGCGCTCTGCATTCATGACAGCCACTCCTCAACCATCTTCAACGCCGCAGCGGTAATAACCACCTGATCGGAGCCCACAAGACTCACAGGATCAAGCGACAAGGGATCAAGAACCCCCACATCACCCAAATTGCGCGAAGCAAGATACAAGTTTTCACTTACCGCATCCGGAATCAACAAAGTCACCCCTGTCAACCCCATACCCAGCAACATAGAGACCACAAGCTTGGTCTTGGGCGCCTCGACATCAATCGAGTCCACCACCAACACACGCCCTTGACGGATCAACTCGGAGAAAATCGAACTCATCGCCACGCGATAAGCCTTACGATTGATTTTCTGCTCGTAGTTGCGCGGCTGCGCAGCAAACGCACGCCCACCCGTGCGCCAGATCGGGCTACGCGTCGTACCCGCACGCGCACGTCCGGTGCCTTTTTGTTTCCACGGCTTGATGCCGCCGCCGCTCACTTCCGAACGCGTTTTCTGCTTCTTGGTACCCGAGCGCGCCGCCGCCATATAGGCAACAACCGCCTGATGCACCAAACCTTCATTAAACTCACGCCCGAAAACGCCATCACAAAGCTGAAGCGAACCGCCTGCTTGAAGCTTAATTTCCATTACTGAACGCCCCCAGCCTTCGATACCTTAGCCTTCATCGATGGACGAACGATCAGATCACCACCTTCAGAACCCGGCACAGCACCCTTGACAAGCAACAGACCACGCTCAGCATCAATGCGTACCACGGTCAAATTTTGCGCAGTCACGCGCTCATCGCCCATATGACCCGACATCTTTTTACCTTTCCAGACGCGACCCGGTGTCTGACGCTGACCGATAGAACCCGGCACGCGATGCGAGCGCGAGTTACCGTGAGTTGCATCCTGCATATGGAAGTTATGGCGCTTGACCGTACCCTGGAAACCCTTACCAACACTGGTTCCGGTAACATCCACAGCCTGACCCGCCTCAAAGAAATCCACAGAAATCTCAGCCCCCGGGACATACTGACTCAGCACATCACCGCTCACACGAAATTCCCACATTCCACGACCCGCCTCAACACCCGCCTTCGCGAAATGCCCAGCCGCCGCAGCAGTAACACGGGATGCACGACGCACCCCCGTGGTCACCTGAAGCGCCTCATAACCATCAACATCAAGGCTTTTCACCTGCGTGACGCGATTAGGCAACACTTCAATAACAGTGACCGCCACCGACAGACCTGCGTCATCAAAAACGCGAGTCATGCCGACCTTACGACCAACCACACCTAAGGACATGATTTTTCCTCGTTACAGCGCCAATTACGATTGACCAGCGCCCCAAATAATTAAATCACCCAACGCGGTCGATACCGACCAAAAACACCGACCCGGAGAACTTATAAAAGCTCCCCGGGTCGAGCAAGTTGCGGACTATAACAGACTTTTTTTAATTAGTTAAGCTTGATCTGCACATCCACGCCAGCGGCGAGATCCAGCTTCATCAAGGCATCAACCGTTTTATCTGTCGGGTCAACAATTTCCAGCAAGCGCTTATGGGTCAACAGCTCATACTGGTCACGCGCATCCTTGTTGACATGCGGCGAAGTAAGAACCGTAAAACGCTCAATTTTGGTTGGAAGAGGAATCGGCCCCTTCACACGAGCACCACTACGCTTGGCTGAATCAACAATTTCACCTGCCGAACGATCAATCAGACGATGATCGAAAGACTTTAAGCGAATACGGATAGTCTGCTTAGCCATAAAAACCTACACTCAAAAAAGAACTTAATATCTTGTCTTACACAAGAATCTTGGCAACCACACCCGCACCTACGGTACGACCGCCTTCACGAATCGCGAAGCGTAGACCTTCTTCCATGGCAATCGGGTTGATGAGGGTGATGGTCATGGCGACGTTGTCACCTGGCATCACCATTTCAACGCCTTCCGGCAACTGGCAGGCGCCGGTCACGTCGGTGGTACGGAAGTAGAATTGGGGACGGTAGTTGTTGAAGAACGGGGTGTGACGACCGCCTTCTTCCTTGCTCAGAATGTACACTTCGCATTCGAACTTGGTGTGTGGCTTGATGGTGCCCGGCTTGCAGAGCACCTGGCCACGTTCAACGTCATCACGCTTGGTGCCACGTAGCAGCAGGCCAACGTTGTCGCCCGCCTGACCTTGATCCAGCAGTTTACGGAACATTTCCACGCCGGTAACGGTGCTGCTTTGGGTGTCGCGGATGCCGACGATTTCGATGGCGTCGCCCACTTTGATGATGCCGCGTTCGACACGCCCGGTAACGACAGTACCACGACCGGAGATGGAGAATACGTCTTCAACCGGCATGAGGAAGGTGCCGTCAATGGCGCGCTCGGGCTCGGGAATGTAGCTGTCCAGGGCTTCGAGCAGTCGCAATACGGATTTGACGCCAACTTCGCTGTCTTCGCCTTGCAGTGCCTTGAGGGCTGAGCCGATGACGATCGGGGTGTCATCGCCCGGGAAGTCGTACTTGTCAAGCAGTTCGCGCAGTTCCATTTCGACCAGTTCGAGCAGTTCGGCATCGTCCACCATGTCAGCCTTGTTCAGGAAGACCACGATGTAGGGCACGCCTACCTGACGGGAGAGCAGGATGTGCTCACGGGTCTGGGGCATGGGGCCGTCCGCCGCTGAGCACACCAGGATCGCGCCGTCCATTTGCGCTGCGCCGGTAATCATGTTTTTGACGTAGTCAGCGTGCCCCGGGCAGTCAACGTGGGCGTAGTGGCGCTTGGCGGATTCGTATTCAACGTGAGCGGTTGAAATGGTGATGCCGCGCGCTTTTTCTTCCGGTGCCTTGTCGATTTCGTCAAAGGCGCGCAGCTCGCCGCCGTAGGTTTCCGCTGCAACCTTGGTCAAGGCGGCAGTCAATGTGGTTTTGCCGTGGTCAACGTGACCAATGGTGCCTACGTTGACGTGCGGTTTGGTACGCTCGAATTTACTCTTGGCCATAATCTATAAAACCTCAAACAATATTAAAAATTAACCCTTGACGCTTTTAATAACCGCTTCGGTTACGTTGCGCGGGGCTTCAGAATACTTGGTGAACGTCATGGAGTAACTCGCACGACCCTGGGTCGCAGAACGCAAGTCGGTGGCGTAACCAAACATTTCAGAAAGCGGAACTTCCGACTTGATCTTTTTGATTCCGCCGAAGGCATCTTCCATACCCTGAACCATGCCGCGACGACGGTTAATATCACCGATTACATCACCCATGTAGTCCTCAGGCGTTTCAACCTCGACCGCCATGATAGGCTCAAGCAGCACAGGTTTGGCTTTAGCCGCACCCTCTTTCACACCCATGGAGCCTGCAATCTTGAACGCCATTTCGTTCGAGTCAACATCATGGTAGGAACCGTCGAACAGGGTCACCTTGACATCCACCATCGGGAAGCCCGCGATAACGCCACTTGTCAGCGCTTCTTCAACACCCTTGCTTACCGCAGGAATGTATTCACGCGGAACAACACCACCCACGATGGCATTGACAAATTCAAAGCCCTTACCTTCCTCGTTCGGCTCGATTTTCAACCAGACATGACCATACTGACCACGCCCACCTGACTGACGAACAAACTTGCCTTCCTGCTCCACCGTACCACGAATGGTTTCGCGATAGGCAACTTGCGGCTTGCCGGTATTGGCCTCGACCTTGAACTCGCGCTTCATGCGATCCACGAGAATTTCAAGATGCAGCTCACCCATGCCGGAAATAATGGTTTGACCGGTTTCTTCGTCGGTATGCACACGGAAAGACGGATCCTCGTCTGCCAGCTTGGACAGCGCGATACCCATTTTTTCCTGGTCGCCTTTAGTTTTTGGCTCAACTGCGATAGAAATCACTGGCTCAGGAAACTCCATGCGCTCAAGCACGATCTGCTTGGCCTGATCGCAAAGCGTGTCGCCCGTCGTCACAGACTTCAAACCCACTGCGGCAGCAATATCGCCCGCACGCACTTCCTTGATCTCTTCACGCGAGTTAGCGTGCATCTGCACCAGACGACCAATGCGCTCACGCGATTGCTTGACCGAGTTGCACACGCCATCACCCGCATTCAGAACACCTGAATACACACGAATAAAGGTCAAAGTACCCACGAATGGGTCGGTCATGATTTTGAACGCGAGCGCAGAGAACGGCTCATCATCCGACGCGTGGCGCTCGGCTGGGGTTCCGTCTTCCAGCTCGCCCTTGATTGCAGGCACATCGGTCGGCCCCGGCAGGAACTCAACCACCGCATCCAGCATACGCTGAACGCCTTTGTTCTTGAACGCCGAACCACAAAGCGCCGGGATGATTTCATTATTCAGCGTACGTGCACGCAAGCCCGCCTTGATTTCATCATCCGTCAGCACAGCACCCTCAAGGTACTTCTCCATGAGCTCTTCGCTGGACTCAGCCGCAGCCTCGACCATTTTCTCGCGGTATTCTTCGCACTGAGCCTGCATATCCGCCGGGATTGGGCGAACATCATAGGTCATGCCCTTGTCTTCTTCATTCCAGTAAATGGCGTGCATCTTCAACAGATCCACAACGCCCTGGAAATTGTCTTCGGCACCGATAGGCAGAACCACAGGCACCGGATTCCCACCCAAACGCGCCTTGAGCTGCTCCATCACGCGCAGGAAGTTCGCGCCCGAGCGATCCATCTTGTTCACGAAGGCAATACGCGGAACCTTGTACTTGTTCGCCTGACGCCACACGGTCTCCGACTGCGGCTGCACACCACCGACCGCACATAGAACAAACACCGCACCATCAAGCACGCGCAAGGAACGCTCAACCTCAATCGTGAAATCCACGTGCCCAGGGGTATCAATGATATTGAAACGGTGCTGCGGGAACTGCTTGTCCATACCACTCCAGAAGGTGGTAATCGCAGCCGAGGTGATCGTAATGCCACGCTCCTGCTCCTGCTCCATCCAATCTGTAGTAGCCGCACCTTCATGCACTTCGCCAATCTTGTGAGAAAGACCCGTGTAGAACAGGATGCGCTCGGACGTTGTTGTCTTACCCGCATCAATGTGCGCCATGATGCCAAAGTTACGATACAGCTCTAGCGGTGTTGTACGCGCCATAAAATCAGACCTCGTGCCATTTACTTAGAAACTTCTCAAAAACAAGGGGTTACCAACGGAAATGTGCAAAGGCCTTGTTAGCCTCGGCCATGCGGTGCGTATCTTCACGCTTCTTCACAGCCGAACCGCGATTCTCAGCGGCATCCATCAATTCGCCAGCCAAACGGTTTTTCATATCTTTCTCGCCACGCTTGCGCGCAGCCTCGATAATCCAGCGCATCGCCAATGAGGTGCGGCGCACGGGACGCACTTCAACCGGAACCTGATAGTTGGCACCACCCACGCGACGGGACTTGACCTCAACCGCAGGAGCAACGTTATCCAGCGCACGATTAACCAACTCAACCGCATCGGCCTTGCCTTTGGCCAGCATGGTGTCGATGGCACCGTACATAATGCCTTCGGCGACTGATTTTTTACCGTCGAGCATAATCATGTTCACGAACTTGGTGAGCATGGTGTTGTGGAATTTGGGGTCAGGCAGAACCTGACGCACCGGGACTTCACGTCTTCTTGGCATCTCAAAATTACCTATTACTTCTTAGGACGCTTCGCGCCGTATTTGGAACGACCCTGACGACGCTTGGATACACCCTGGCAGTCCAAGGAACCGCGCACGATGTGATAACGCACACCTGGCAAGTCCTTCACACGGCCACCGCGAATCAGCACAACGCTGTGCTCTTGCAGGTTGTGACCTTCGCCACCAATGTAACCAATCACTTCAAAGCCATTGGTAAGACGAACTTTTGCAACTTTACGCAGTGCTGAGTTCGGTTTTTTCGGCGTAGTGGTGTAAACACGCGTACACACACCACGACGCTGGGGGCAAGCCTGCATCGCAGGGACTTTGGACTTCTCGGTCAAAGCTTCCCGAGGCTTGCGCACCAGCTGATTAACTGTCGCCATTAAAAATTACTCCAACCAAAAATTATGCAAAGCAGACGTAAAGCCGCATTGAAAGGGTGCGCATTCTAGGGCGCAAGCACAACCTTGTCAATGTCAATATCACGCTTCACGATCTGCTACGGAATGGGGCTCCGACTCGCTGCTTTGTGAGGCATCGATTGCGAAACCATCTAGACCCAGTGCCGTTTCGGCACTTCGACGCATCGCACGACGGCTTTGGTGATGAGCCAAACCCGTACCTGCAGGGATCAAGCGTCCCACAATCACGTTTTCCTTCAAACCACGCAACGGGTCGGTCGCACCACGCACCGAAGACTCGGTAAGTACGCGCGTTGTTTCCTGGAACGAGGCCGCAGAAACAAAGGACTCGGTGACCAATGAAGCCTTGGTAATACCGAGCAGCATCGGCTGGTATTGCGCAGGCATCTTGCCTTTTTCCATCAGGTGACGGTTTTCTTCCATCAAACGCGCCTTGTCCACCTGATCGCCCGCAATGTAGTTGGAATCACCCGCATCGCTGATCTCCACCTTGCGCAGCATCTGGCGCACGATCAGCTCGATGTGCTTGTCGTTGATCCTCACACCCTGCAAGCGGTAAACGTCCTGCACCTCCTTGCTCAGGTACGAGGCCATGGCCTCAACGCCGCGCAAACGCAGGATGTCGTGCGGACTGAGTTCGCCATCAACGATCACTTCACCACGGTTGACATGCTCGCCCTCGAACACGTTGACCTGACGCCATTTTGGAATCAGCTCTTCATGCGTATCACCGCCTTCCATGGTAATCACGATACGTTGCTTGCCCTTGGTTTCCTTGCCAAAGCTGATAATGCCGCTGACTTCCGCAAGAATCGCGGCTTCTTTCGGCTTGCGCGCTTCAAACAAGTCGGCCACACGCGGCAGCCCCCCGGTAATGTCACGGGTCTTCGAACTTTCCTGTGGAATACGCGCGATGAAGTCGCCCACATCCACGCGGTCACCGTCGTTCAGACTGACAATCGCACGCCCCGGCATGAAGTAGTTGGCAGGCAGGTCGGTACCCGCAAGCTTGAGATCCTTGCCGTGCTCATCCACCAGCTTGACGATAGGACGCAACTCCTTGGCGGAACCGGCGCGCTGCTTCGGATCGGTGATTTCCTTGGACGACAGACCGGTAATATCATCCACCTGCGAGTTGACGGTCACGCCCTCCACGAAGTCGATAAAGCGCACATAACCGGCCACTTCGGTCACAATCGGATGGGTGTGCGGATCCCATACCGCCATGGTGCTTCCCGCCGCGATGTGCTCGCCTTCCTTGACGCGAATGACTGCGCCGTAAGGAATTTTGTAGCGCTCACGCTCACGCCCGTTATCGTCAACCAGACCAATTTCTCCTGAACGCGATACCGCAACCAGGAAACCGTCACGGTTGGTGATGGTCTTGAAGTTATGGAAACGCGCCGAGCCCGCGCTCTTGTTTTCCACGCTACTGATCGCCGCTGATCGTGATGCGGCACCACCGATATGGAACGTGCGCATGGTGAGCTGAGTCCCCGGCTCACCGATGGACTGAGCGGCCATGACTCCCACGGCCTCGCCAACGTTGACCATGTGACCACGCGCCAGATCACGCCCGTAGCACTTGGCGCAGACACCATAACGCGCTTCACAGGTAATCGTCGAGCGCACCCATACCTCATCCACGCCTGCGGCTTCGATCTTGCGCACGGCTTGCTCGTCCAGCAGGGTGTTGGCCGCAAGCAGGGTCGCCCCGCTCCCCGGCACGAGAATGTCTTTCGATGCCACGCGCCCCAGAATACGCTCCGCCAGGGTTTCCTTCACATCCCCGCCTTCAATCAGCGCAGTCATGTGCAGGCCGTCATGCGTCGTGCCGCAATCGTCGATGGTAATCACCATGTCCTGCGCCACGTCCACCAGACGGCGCGTCAGGTAACCGGAGTTCGCGGTCTTCAACGCGGTATCCGCCAGGCCTTTACGCGCGCCGTGGGTGGAAATGAAGTACTGAATCACGTTCAGACCTTCACGGAAATTGGCCGTAATCGGCGTTTCGATGATCGAGCCGTCCGGCTTGGCCATCAGTCCGCGCATTCCCGCCAACTGACGAATCTGCGCCACTGAGCCCCGCGCGCCGGAGTCCGCCATCATGTAAATGGCATTGAATGAGTTTTGCGTCACCTCATTGCCCTTCGCGTCAATGACTTGTTCGACGCTCAGGCCACTCATCATGGCCTTGGTGAGCTGATCGTTGGCGCGCGACCAGATGTCCACGACTTTGTTGTAGCGCTCACCCTGCGTCACCAGACCATCGTTGTACTGCTTCTGGATGCCCTTCACCTCGTCCTCGGCTTCAGCCAGAATGCCGATTTTTTGCGCAGGCACCCGCATGTCATCCGAGCAGATGGAAATACCGGAGCGCGTCGCAAAGCGGAAGCCGGTGTACATCAGCTGGTCGGCAAACACGACGGTTTCCTTGATGCCAAGATGGCGGTACACATAGTTCAACAGGCCGGAAATCGCTTTCTTGCCCATGTCTTTGTTGACCAGCTCGTAAGGCACGCCCGCAGGGACGATGCGATACAGCAGAGCACGTCCCACGGACGTATCAATCAGGGAGCGCACAGGAAGCAGATCGCCCGCTTCATTACGCTTGTACTCGGTAATACGCACCTTGACGCGCGTTCCAAGCTGAACCTGATCGGTGTCATAGGCACGTTGCACCTCATCCAGGTCCGCCAACACCAAGCCCTCGCCCTTGCCATTGATACGGGCGCGGGTCATGTAGTAAATACCAAGCACAATGTCCTGTGAGGGCACGATGATCGGATCCCCGTTGGCCGGCGAGAGCACATTGTTGGTCGAAAGCATCAAGGTGCGCGCTTCAAGTTGTGCCTCCAGCGACAGCGGCACATGCACCGCCATCTGGTCACCGTCGAAGTCGGCGTTGAACGCCGAACACACCAGTGGGTGCAACTGAATGGCCTTACCTTCAATCAGGATGGGCTCGAAGGCCTGAATCCCCAGACGGTGCAGCGTCGGCGCACGGTTAAGCATCACCGGATGCTCACGGATCACTTCGTCCAGTACGTCCCAAACCTCCGGGCCTTCGCGCTCGACCAGCTTCTTCGCCGCCTTGATGGTGGTCGCCAAGCCACGACGCACCAGCTTGGAGAAGATGAAGGGCTTGAACAGTTCCAACGCCATTTTCTTCGGCAGGCCGCACTGATGCAGACGCAGGGTCGGCCCCACCACGATCACCGAACGACCGGAATAGTCCACACGCTTACCGAGCAGGTTTTGACGGAAGCGTCCTTGCTTACCCTTAATCATGTCGGCCAGCGACTTCAGCGGACGCTTGTTATTACCGGTAATCGCACGACCACGACGACCGTTATCCAACAGCGAATCCACCGATTCCTGCAACATGCGCTTTTCATTGCGCACAATGATGTCTGGCGCGTTCAGCTCCAGCAGGCGCTTGAGGCGGTTGTTACGGTTGATGACGCGACGATACAAGTCGTTCAGATCGGACGTCGCGAAGCGACCGCCATCCAGCGGCACCAGCGGGCGCAGATCCGGCGGCAACACCGGCAATACGGTCATAATCATCCACTCTGGCTTGTTGCCCGAGTCAACGAAGGATTCGATCAGCTTCAGGCGCTTGGAGATGCGCTTGATCTTGGTTTCCGAGCCGGTTTCCGCCAGTTCTTCGCGCAAACGACGTGCTTCAGCTTCCAGGTCGCGCTTGGCCAGAATATCGTACAACGCTTCGGCACCCATCTTGGCTTCGAACTCATCGCCGTACTGATCCATCGCGTCCAGGTATTCATCGTCATTCAGCAACTGGCCTTTTTGCAGCGGGGTCAAGCCCGGCTCAGTCACCATAAAGGACTCGAAATACAATACTTTTTCGATGTCGCGCAGGGTCATGTCCAGCATCAGGCCGATACGCGAAGGCAAGGACTTGAGGAACCAGATATGCGCACAGGGTGCGGCAAGTTCGATATGCCCCATGCGCTCGCGGCGCACCTTGGAGAGGGTGACTTCCACGCCGCACTTCTCACAGACCACACCACGATGCTTGAGACGCTTGTACTTGCCGCACAGACACTCGTAATCCTTGACCGGCCCGAAGATCTTGGCGCAAAACAGGCCATCACGTTCCGGCTTGAAGGTACGGTAGTTGATGGTCTCAGGCTTTTTAACTTCGCCATACGACCATGAGCGAATCATGTCCGGTGACGGCAAGGAAACCTTGATAAAGTCAAAATCATCTTCCGCAGCCTGCGGCTTCATCAAACTAAGCAATTCTTTCATAACGTATTCTCAGCTATACAACCCATGCAACATGCGGCGGATGCGCCACAGGCGCACCCCAATCCGGCAGGACGGCTTAGTTGTCTTGTTCCAGTTCGATATTCAGACCCAGTGAACGAATTTCGCGCAACAACACGTTGAACGACTCCGGCATACTCGCTTCCATGTGGTGGTTGCCGTCCACAATGTTCTTGTACATCTTGTTACGGCCATTCACGTCATCCGACTTCACCGTAAGCATTTCCTGCAAGGTATACGCTGCGCCATAAGCTTCCAGCGCCCACACTTCCATCTCCCCGAAGCGCTGGCCACCGAACTGCGCCTTGCCGCCCAAGGGTTGCTGGGTCACAAGGCTGTACGGCCCTGTCGAGCGGGCGTGCATCTTGTCATCGACCAGGTGGTTGAGTTTGAGCATGTACATATAACCCACGGTGGTGGTGCGCTCGAACGGCATCCCGGTACGTCCATCATAGAGCTGCATCTGACCACTTTCCGGACGACCGGCCAGCTTCAACATACCCTTGATCTCGGCTTCGTTGGCACCCTCAAACACCGGGGTCGCCATCGGAATGCCCTTGCGCAGATTTTGCGCCAGGGTGATGAGCTCGTCGTCGGACAGCGCGTCCAGATCCACTTCCTTATCGCCACGGTGGTTGTACACCTGTTCCAAGAAAGCGCGAATCTCGCTTAGCTGCTTCTCGCGCTCCAACTGCAACATGGCATTGATTTTATCGCCCAGCCCACGCGCAGCCCAACCAAGGTGCACCTCGAGAATCTGACCGATGTTCATACGCGAAGGTACGCCCAGCGGGTTCAGACAGATGTCCACCGGCGTACCATTTTCCATGTACGGCATATCTTCTTCAGGCACGATCATCGAGACCACGCCCTTGTTACCGTGACGACCGGCCATCTTGTCGCCCGGCTGGATGCGACGCTTGACCGCCACATACACCTTGACCATCTTCAGCACGCCAGGTGCCAGATCATCGCCTTGCTGAATCTTCGCCTTCTTGTCGGCAAACATGCGCTCGGCTTCTTTCTGCTGTTCTTCGAGCTGGGTCTTGTAGATTTCCAGCTCGGCTGCCGCGCCATCATCCGCCAGACGAATATCGAACCACTGCTCACGCTTGATCTTGTTCAGCCCGGCTTGAGTGACTTTTTTACCGCCCTCCAGACCTGCCCCGCCATCCGCAATCTTACCGATCAACAAGGACTCGACACGCTGGTAAATATCGTTTTCGATAATACGCATCCGATCCTTGATGTTTTTACGCACCTGGTTGAGATCAGCCTCTTCAATCGCCTTGGCACGGTCATCCTTTTCCACGCCATCGCGGGTAAAGACACGCACATCAATCACTGTGCCTTCCATGCCCGCGCCCACACGCAGCGAGGTATCCTTCACGTCGGAGGCCTTCTCGCCGAAAATGGCGCGCAAAAGCTTCTCCTCTGGAGTCAGCTGCGACTCGCCCTTGGGCGTGACCTTGCCGACCAGAATATCGCCGGGGCGCACTTCAGCGCCAACATAAACCACACCGGACGCGTCCAACTTGTTGAGCAGGCTTTCGGCCACATTGGGAATGTCTGAAGTAATGTCTTCTGGCCCAAGCTTGGTATCACGCGCTACACAGGTCATTTCTTCAATATGAATCGAAGTGAAGCGATCTTCTTTTAGCACTCGCTCGGATAACAGGATGGAGTCTTCGAAGTTGTAGCCGTTCCACGGCATAAACGCGACCAACATGTTCTGGCCAATGGCCAGCTCGCCCAGATCCACCGAAGCGCCGTCGGCCAGAACATCACCCTTGGCGATCACTTCGCCGTCATGCACGATCGGGCGCTGGTTCATGCAGGTATTCTGGTTGGAGCGGGTGTACTTGGTCAGGTTGTAAATATCCACACCGATTTCGCCGGACACGGTTTCATCGTCATTCACCCGCACCACGATACGCGTAGCATCCACACGCTCGACCACGCCACCACGACGCGCGACCACGGACGCGCCGGAGTCCACCGCTACCACGCGCTCCATACCGGTGCCGACCAGCGGCTTGTCCGAACGCAGGCAAGGCACCGCCTGACGCTGCATGTTGGCTCCCATCAAGGCACGGTTGGCATCGTCGTGCTCAAGGAAAGGAATCAGCGAAGCCGCCACGGACACCACCTGCTTGGGGGAAATATCCATGTATTGAACCTGCTGCGGAGGTGTCAGCGAGAAATCCCCGTCCTTGCGGCAAGCGACCAGCTCATCCAGCAGATTGCCTTGTGCATCAAGGCGTGCGTTGGCCTGGGCGATAATGTACTGAGCCTCTTCAATGGCCGACAGATAATCCACATCATCCGTCGCTCGACCATCCACCACCCGGCGATAGGGGGTTTCGATAAAACCATAGTGGTTGGTACGCGCATACACCGCCATCGAGTTAATCAAACCGATGTTCGGGCCTTCCGGTGTTTCAATCGGGCAAACACGGCCATAATGGGTCGGGTGCACGTCGCGCACCTCAAAACCGGCGCGCTCACGGGTCAAGCCCCCCGGCCCCAGTGCAGAGATACGACGCTTGTGCGTCACCTCCGACAGCGGGTTGTTTTGATCCATAAACTGCGAAAGCTGCGAGGAACCGAAGAACTCCTTGATCGCTGCGGCCACAGGCTTGGCGTTAATCAAATCCTGCGGCATCAGCCCTTCGCTTTCAGCGAGCGCCAGACGATCTTTCACCGCACGCTCAACGCGCACCAGGCCAATGCGGAACACATTTTCCGCCATCTCGCCTACTGAACGGATGCGACGGTTGCCCAAGTGGTCGATGTCATCCACAGTACCGTTGCCATTACGGATTCCCACCAACACCTTGATGACTTCAAGAATATCTTCCTTGCTGAGAATACCGGCACCGGTGACCTCCTCGCGACCGACGCGGCGATTGAACTTCATCCGCCCAACAGCCGACAGGTCGTAACGCTCCTCGGTAAAAAACAGACTATGGAACAGCGATTCAGCCGAATCCTTGGTTGGCGGCTCACCCGGGCGCATCATGCGGTAGATCTCGATCAATGCCTCCAGTTGAGAGGTCGTTGAATCGCTGCGCATGGTGGTGGAAATAAACGGACCATGATCGATTTCGTTGAAATAAATCGTGCGCAATTCATGGATTCCTGCCTCGCGCATATTGGCCAGCAACTCCGAAGTCACCAGATCATTGGCACTGGCCAACAGCTCTCCGCTACGGGTATCCACCACGTCGTGCGCCAAGGTTTGCCCCAAAAGAAAGTCAACCGGAGCAATCTGCGCGCCGACATCGGCTTTTTTCAGTTCACGCAAATGCTTCGTGGTCACGCGACGCCCGGCTTCGACCAGAATGCTATCCCCGAGCTTGATGTCAAAAGGCGCGTTTTCACCTTTCAAACGATCAACCAACAGCTCAACCTTGACTTCAGATGGCGAAAGCAGGGTGAAGTGCGTGGTCTCAAAGAATGTAGCGAGCATTTCTTCGTTACTCATGCCCATCGCGCGCATGATGATAGTCACCGGCAACTTGCGACGACGGTCGATACGCGCATACAGAATGTCTTTGTGGTCGAACTCGAAGTCCAACCAGGAGCCACGGTAAGGAATAATACGCGCAGAGAACAAAATCTTGCCGGAAGAGTGCGTCTTGCCGCGATCGGAGTCGAAGAACACACCGGGCGAACGATGCAGCTGAGACACCACCACGCGCTCGGTGCCGTTGATGACAAACGTACCGGTGTCCGTCATCAACGGCAGCTCACCCATGTAAACTTCTTGCTCACGCACATCCTTCACGCTCGGGGAACCCGCTGGTGCCTCGCGATTGTGAATCATCAGGCGCATCTTCACACGCAAAGGAGCCGCGTAAGTCAAGCCACGGATCTGACACTCCTTAACGTCAAAGGCCGGCTCACCCAAGCGGAAATTTACATAGTCGATCGAGGCGCTGCCAGAATGACTGGACAAAGGAAAAACCGAGCTGAGCGCGGCATGTAAACCCAGCGTATTAGGGTTTCCAGCATCGTGCTGCAAAAATTCACGATAGGAGTTAACCTGCGTCGCTAACAGATTCGGCACGGCCAGAATGGAAATGCGCTTACCGAAATCCTTGCGGATACGCTTCTTTTCGGTGATGGAGTACGACATCGATTACCTCTGCGTTCACAGTTTCGTATGGGGTTTCGAACTGACAGCAACCATAGGTTTGCCGTCATGGATGCTTCTTGAAATAACTCGCGAGCAAGTCATTTCAACAAATGCCCTAAAACATGGATTCAAGGAAGCAAAAAAGGCCGGCGACACAAAGCCACCAGCCATTGACCTGTGCATACCCAAGGTATGTCCAGGTGCAGCATTGCGAATTACTTGATATCGACCTTGGCACCAGCTTCTTCAAGCTTCTTCTTCAAAGCTTCAGCATCGGCCTTGGCCACGCCTTCCTTCACAGTCACGGGCGCGCTTTCAACCAGATCCTTGGCTTCTTTCAAGCCAAGGCCAGTCGCTTCACGCACGGCCTTAATCACGCCGACCTTGTTTTCACCGAAGCTTGTCATCACAACGTCAAATTCAGTCTTTTCTTCAACGGGAGCAGCAGCGGCAGCAGGGCCTGCAGCCACAGCCACAGTCGCAGCAGCGGCAGATACGCCGAATTTTTCTTCCATCGCAGAGATCAGATCAACGATCTCAAGGACGGTCATATTGGAGATAGCCTCAAGGATATCTTCTTTGTTCATTGCCATGGTTGTAACCTAATAAGCTAAAAAATTGATAAAAAGCTGTAAGTCTTAAGCCGCTTCTTTTTGATCGCGGATAGCGGCCACCGTGCGCACCAGCTTGCCCGGAACCTCGTTGAGGGTACGAACGAACTTGGCCACCGGAGCCTGCATCACCGACATGAGCATGCTAATCGCCTGGTCACGGGTTGGCAGATTCGCCACACGATCAATTTCAGATGCCGCAACAAGCTGACCGCCGAGCGCAACAAGCTTGATATTCAGCTTGTCATTCTCTTTAGCCGCGTCACGCATCAGGCGAGCCGCTGCACCGGGGTCTTCCATCGAAAATGCCAGAACGAGTGGGCCGACCATTCCTTCTGACATACACTCGAATTCCGTCCCGCGCACAGCAATACGAGCCAAAGTGTTTTTGACCACACGCAGATAAACACCCTGTTGACGGGCTTTAACACGCAATGTAGTCAATTTTTCGACTGTAATACCGCGATACTCCGCCGCAACAGCGGAGTAAGCAGCGGCGGCAACTTCAGCTACTTCAGCGACGACAACCTGTTTCTGATCAAACGTCAGTGCCATTGAAATAACCTATCAATGCGCAACCCCAAGGGATTACGCTTCGCCTCAAATCAGGGCGCGAACACCCTGTCCCTTACGGAATCACACCAGGCAAAAATCCTGGGGCTTACCGTCTACGCAGGAGATTAAGCGCATGTCACCATGAGCGCCTGCGGTCTTGGACGCAACCAAGGCAACTTGACTTGCTTGCCAAATGCCCAGGAAGCCCAAACCAATACAGAGCGGAAACAAAGCCCCACTCCGAATTAAAACTTTAAGCCGCACTCACCAACGAAGACTGATCGACTTGCACACCCGAGCCCATGGTCGTCGATACAGTAATACGTTTGACGTAGACACCCTTGGCACCTGATGGCTTGGCACGATTCAAGTCACTCATCAGTGCGTTCAGGTTTTCCAGCAGGGCATCTTCGTCAAAGTTGACCTTACCTAAAGTGCAGTGAATGATACCGGCCTTGTCCGTGCGGTAACGCACCTGACCTGCCTTGGCATTCTTAACAGCGGTTGCCACATCCATGGTGACCGTACCCACCTTTGGGTTTGGCATCAAACCACGCGGCCCAAGAATCTGACCCAACTGCCCCACGACACGCATCGCGTCCGGGGTCGCGATCACGATGTCAAAATCCATCTCGCCGCGCTTGATGCTGTCGGCCAAATCTTCAAAACCAACGATTTCAGCACCCGCAGCCTTGGCCGTTTCGGCATTAGCACCCTGCGCAAACACCGCAACACGCACAGTCTTACCCGTGCCGCGCGGCAGCACGGTTGAGCCACGCACAACCTGATCCGAACGACGTGGATCAACACCCAGATTCACCGCAACATCGACCGACTCAACAAACTTGGCACTCGCCAATTCCTTGAGCAGAGAGAATGCCTCCTTGACCGGGTAATTGCGCGTTGGATTAATTTTTTCACGCGCCAGCTGCTGACGCTTAGTGAGCTTCGCCATCACACACCCTCCACATTAAGACCGATACTTCTTGCGCTTCCCGCAATGGTGCGCACTGCAGCATCCATGTCAGAGGCCGTCAGATCCGGCATCTTGGCCTTGGCAATATCCTCCAGCTGGGCACGGGTAATTGTGCCAACCTTCTTGGTATTCGGATTGCTTGAACCGCTCTTCAAACCCATTGCCTTTTTAATCAAAACCGAGGCGGGCGGGGTTTTGGTAATAAAGGTAAAGCTTTTGTCGCTATAAACCGTAATCACCACAGGCAACGGCAAACCAGGCTCCACCCCTTGGGTCGCCGCATTGAACTCCTTACAGAAGCCCATGATATTCACACCATGCTGCCCCAGCGCCGGACCAATGGGCGGACTTGGATTGGCCTGACCGGCTTTCACCTGTAATTTAATATAAGCCGAGACTTTCTTAGCCATTTAGCACTCTCACTTGGGTCAAACGCCTTTCAGCTCCCCGTTTTAACAGTCAGACCTTTTCGACCTGACCAAACTCAAGCTCCACCGGAGTGGAGCGACCAAAAATACTTACCGCAACATTCAGGCGGCTTTTCTCGTAATCCACCGCTTCAACAACGCCATTGAAGTCATTAAACGGCCCTTCAGCGATACGCACTGTTTCCCCAACCTCGAACAGAAACTTCGGACGCGGCTTTTCCACACCCTCACGCATACGATCAAGAATGACTGCCGCTTCTTTTTCACTGATGGGCGCAGGACGATCGGCCTTGCCACCAATAAAACCCAGCACCCGGGGAATAGAGCGAACCAAGTGCCAAGCATCGTCGCTCATGTCGATCTGCATCAGGACATACCCAGGGAAAAACTTGCGCTCACTACGGCGGCGCACACCTTCCTTGACCTCAACCACCTCTTCTGATGGCACAAGGATTTCACCAAAGGACTCTTGCAGACCTTCACGCTCAATTCGCTCTTCAAGCGCACGCTTGACCGTATTTTCAAACTGGGAAAAAACCTGAACCACATACCAGCGCATGGCCATAAATCAAGCTCCCTGCCCAGTAATCATTTGCACACCCCAGAAAAGAAGCGAATCAACCAACCACAAAAACAAACCGATCAAAAAGACCAGCACCAAGACGATCAATGTGATCTGCGTGGTTTCCTTGCGCGTCGGCCACACCACCTTGCGCAACTCAACACGCGACTCGCGCGAGAAGGACATGAAGCGCCGACCCAAATCGGTCAGCAACACCAAGCCTACCGCCACACCTGCCACAGCAAACATGGCAATCACACGCCACGTCAACGCAACCTGATCAAACCAGTAAAAACCAAACATACCCGCCACAAGCACAACAAGAGCGAGACTGAGTTTGACGGTATCAAGCGTGGACGAGGGAGCTGTAGCCTTGGGAACCATCGGTAATTGCTTTCTTAAAAAATAAATGTGGCGGGTTTCCCCGCCATCGAATATGGCAGGGCAGGAGGGAATCGAACCCCCAACCTACGGTTTTGGAGACCGTCGCTCTGCCAATTGAGCTACTGCCCTAAAACTCTTATACCCTCATGGGCACTCTAACAACAAGGCGCGGAATCCTAGAGGATTACGCGCCGAATGGCAAGACTTAAATTCAACCGATGAAAGACATTGCGCCACATAAATGACGCAACAAATCAATCACACAAGAATCTTGGCAACCACACCCGCACCTACGGTACGACCGCCTTCACGAATCGCGAAGCGTAGACCTTCTTCCATGGCAATCGGGTTGATGAGGGTGATGGTCATGGCGACGTTGTCACCTGGCATCACCATTTCAACGCCTTCCGGCAACTGGCAGGCGCCGGTCACGTCGGTGGTACGGAAGTAGAATTGGGGACGGTAGTTGTTGAAGAACGGGGTGTGACGACCGCCTTCTTCCTTGCTCAGAATGTACACTTCGCATTCGAACTTGGTGTGTGGCTTGATGGTGCCCGGCTTGCAGAGCACCTGGCCACGTTCAACGTCATCACGCTTGGTGCCACGTAGCAGCAGGCCAACGTTGTCGCCCGCCTGACCTTGATCCAGCAGTTTACGGAACATTTCCACGCCGGTAACGGTGCTGCTTTGGGTGTCGCGGATGCCGACGATTTCGATGGCGTCGCCCACTTTGATGATGCCGCGTTCGACACGCCCGGTAACGACAGTACCACGACCGGAGATGGAGAATACGTCTTCAACCGGCATGAGGAAGGTGCCGTCAATGGCGCGCTCGGGCTCGGGAATGTAGCTGTCCAGGGCTTCGAGCAGTCGCAATACGGATTTGACGCCAACTTCGCTGTCTTCGCCTTGCAGTGCCTTGAGGGCTGAGCCGATGACGATCGGGGTGTCATCGCCCGGGAAGTCGTACTTGTCAAGCAGTTCGCGCAGTTCCATTTCGACCAGTTCGAGCAGTTCGGCATCGTCCACCATGTCAGCCTTGTTCAGGAAGACCACGATGTAGGGCACGCCTACCTGACGGGAGAGCAGGATGTGCTCACGGGTCTGGGGCATGGGGCCGTCCGCCGCTGAGCACACCAGGATCGCGCCGTCCATTTGCGCTGCGCCGGTAATCATGTTTTTGACGTAGTCAGCGTGCCCCGGGCAGTCAACGTGGGCGTAGTGGCGCTTGGCGGATTCGTATTCAACGTGAGCGGTTGAAATGGTGATGCCGCGCGCTTTTTCTTCCGGTGCCTTGTCGATTTCGTCAAAGGCGCGCAGCTCGCCGCCGTAGGTTTCCGCTGCAACCTTGGTCAAGGCGGCAGTCAATGTGGTTTTGCCGTGGTCAACGTGACCAATGGTGCCTACGTTGACGTGCGGTTTGGTACGCTCGAATTTACTCTTGGCCATGAATACACCCCAGACTGAATCAAAGTTGACTAACAAAACCTTCGGGACAACAAACCACTTGAAAGTGGAGCTCCTGACCAGAGTCGAACTGGTGACCTCGTCCTTACCAAGGACGCGCTCTACCGCCTGAGCTACAGGAGCAAATCTGGAGCGGGTGATGGGAATCGAACCCACGCCATCAGCTTGGAAGGCTGAGGTTCTACCATTGAACTACACCCGCATAAGCTTATGGGAACAAACCCATCACTCACAAAAGATATAAATGAGATGGTGGTGGGAGAAGGATTCGAACCTTCGAAGGCAGTGCCAGCAGATTTACAGTCTGCCCCCTTTGGCCGCTCGGGAATCCCACCAGCAAAAATACAAGTCGCGCATTCTGCGTGAATACAGCATGAGCGTCAAGTTATGGTGCCGGCAGTGGGAATCGAACTCACGACCTACCGCTTACAAGGCGGTTGCACTACCGCTGTGCTATGCCGGCAACAGGGCGCGCATTCTATGACAGTTCATTGACGAGAGCAACACCCTTACCAGCCAAGCGATACATACCCCCAGGCAAGTAATCCTCCGGCGCTCGCGTAGATCAGGGCAACGATAACGGTACGTGCGAGAATTTCTCCCTCTTGGTTTTTCAGCCCGACCGTTGCACAACCGGCAATGACGTTATGCGGACAGATCATGTTCCCCACTGCCGCACCAAAGCCCTGCGCAGCCACCAGGGGCAACGCAGTCAGCCCAAGTGCAGTTGCCGTCGCAAGTTGGAAATCAGTGAACAGGATGTTCGAGGCCGTCGCCGACCCGGTGACGAAGGAACCCAGCATTCCGATAAACGGCGCCAAAAACGGCCAAAACCCTCCAGCTCCACTGGCTGCTGCATCAGCCAGGGTTGCAATAAGCCCGGCATGGAGCATCACTCGCGCCAGGGCAAGCATGATAACCAAGGCGAGCACAACCCCACCTAGCATCATGGCGGCCTGGCGCATGGACTCAAGGATCACCGCCGCGCCGCCACCGCGCGCCAGGGCGGCTATCAGGAACCCCACCATCAACAATGTACCCGGGTGATAGAAAGGCTGAATGCGCCCATGAAACACACCCCATGCCTGCCAGCCAAGCGTGATGCCCGACAGGCTTTCCTGCACCGGCGGAATAAGTCGGGTGGCGAGAATAAGCCCCAGCACCACAAGATAAGGTGTAGACGCAAGCAGGATGTCGCGCACACGAAAGCTGGCTCTACCCCCCGCTTCGTGGCATTTGTGCCAGTGACGATAGAGTGCGATGAAGGTCATACCGCCAATCAGCGCCCCGCCAATGGTGGGCAGTTCCGGACCAATCCAGCGGGCAATCAGCCAGTATGGCAATAAAAACAGTACCCCCGCCAGAACCACCCAGCCCCAAATCGGCTTGCGCTCTGCCCGTTCGTCACGACGTTCACGCCTAACTATCAACATCATCGCTGCCAGCATGATCCAGCCGAGTGGGGCATGGTATGCGGCTGTGGCTGCCGCGAGGGCATCTGCGCTCAATCCGCTCGATGCGACCTGCGGCATGATGGGCGTACCCACCGCACCAAATGAAACGCCTGCCGCGTGACCGATCAGCACGAGGGTCACAGCGCTCACTGGCGAAAAACCCGCGCTCACCAGCAAGGGCGCAGCGAGCGCGATCGGTGTGCCAAAACCGGCAACGCCCTCCATAAACAGGGCGAAAAACCAGGCAATGACCAGTGCGACAATGCGCGGATCATCTGAAATGTGCGCCAGGGCAGCGCGAATATGATCGACCGCGCCGGTAAGCATTTGATAGTAATGAATACACAGTGCGGGAAAGATGATCCACAGCACGCTCAATGCAATGAATATCGCCTCGGTGCCTACCCCGAATACCCCCTGTGCTGGCGCAATACCTGCCGGAAAAGTAAACAGCGTAAAAGCAAGCCCAAGCGCGAGGGCAAGTCCAACCATCCCGGCACGCGCCGCTGACCAGCGCAGCATGAGCATCAGACTGAGGATAACGATGATCGGTGTGGCGGCAAGCAGCGCGTGCATTCGACAAAATTCCGTCAAACAGGATTGCGCAGCACGCTACAACAAGCCCGCCGCCAGTTCCACCCCACCACACAGACAAGCCAGAGCCATGCGGATATTTATCACGCAATTTTCGGACATCACCTGCTGCGCAAAACGATCCGGAAAAAACACCTATCCGCCCTGCTCCGCCATAATCGCCAGCCCATCCAACACCAAAGTTTCCCGGGAGTGTGGCGTGTACTCGACCAATGCCTCGAATACAACTGCACCATCGCCACCGCAGATGACGATTTCAGGCTGCGCACCCAAGACGCGAGCCGCACGATGCAATGCCTGGCGAACCCCGCCTTGTGCCATGCAGCGCACGCCTGCCAGAACTGCCGGCACACTGGCATGTTGCGGCGCAGATGAGATTTTCGTTTCGCTCCACTCCACCTGCGCCAGCTGTGCCGCCCCTGCCCCCAGACTTGCCGCCATCAGGCGCACCCCCGGCATAATCCACCCACCACGGTGCAAGCCTGTGTCATCCAGCACATCCACGGTCAACGCCGTACCAACATCCACCACCACCAGCGGGCGCGCACCCAGCAACGCCCGCGCCCCAACCAGCGCAGCAAAACGATCCACGCCAAAGCGCTCGGGTTCGGCATATTGGATACGCACACCACAACACGCAGCACGGCTGCGCAGCCAGATGACCTGAACACCCGGCCAAAGATCGCGCACAACTCCGGCAAGCTGATCGTTGAGCGCGTCTTTGGCCACACTACCGATGGCAATCTCTTCTGGTGCGCGCTGAATGCGCCATGTCGCCGCAAGACGCTCCCACGCCAACGGATGCGCGTGCTCCTCGACACCTTGCGCATCTGCCATGCGCCACTTGATGCGGGTATTGCCCGCGTCCACCAGCAAAATCATGCGTTACATCCTCCACCATCCAAGCGCACACTAACCTCGGCAGATTGACAAAAACGCACGCCTTGAGCTGTCTGCACGCGCAAATACCCTCGGCCATCAATGCCATCCGCCCGACCACACCAGCTGCGACCATCATGCTCCAGAACGCGAATCTCACGCCCGCGCAGGGCATCAAAACGGGCAAAGCGAGTCTGCCAGTCATGCGCGTCAAGCCCCGTCAGTACAGCACGTATCACGCGCGCCAATACGCGCGCGCGCGCAGGCAAGCGCGCACGCAAAATATCGTGCAGGCTCACCGCTGCCTGCTGAATGTGCAGCGCGCTACGTCGTGGGCGCAGATGATTCAACCCAATGCCGATCACGATGCCTGCCCGGCGCGCCTCAATCAAAATTCCACCCAGCTTTTTACCTTGCCACAACACATCATTCGGCCATTTGATGCCAACGCCATTCACACCCAGGTCTCGCACCGCCTGTGCCAGCGCCACACCAACACGCAAGGACAAGGCATCCAGCGCCACAGAGAATGATGTCGGAATCGCCAAAGACAGGCTCAAACCGCAGCCCAAACCTTGTATCCATTGCCGCTGCGCGCGACCGCGCCCCTGGGTCTGATAATCCGCCACAAAAACCTTACGCTGCGCCAAACCCGCACCCAAAGCCCGCAAGGCTCGCGTATTGGTCGAATCGAGCAAAAACTGCTCATCCACGGCCAAAGGAAGGCGCTGCGACGCGCAGTCCAACGCCGTGAGCGGACGCACAAAGCGCAATCCTCGATACGCATCCCGCTCAATCGGAGCCTGCACTCGCTCAAATTCGCGCAGCGCTGCACGTAAGGCCTGCACACGCACGCCCACCAGGCTCGCGGCATCGCGCAACGCATACCAACGGCCACTCACTAGATGGCGCAACATGGCGTGCCATATCTGCGCTTGTTGTGCAAGACGCATCAGGGGTGCGCCATCCCCGCCCAACGCTGCAAACGTAAACGCTCTATCGCGCCTGCGGCTGTCGCCAGCCTGAGTTGGGCTTCGGTTTTGGGCGCTTGTTGTATTTTCAAGCGCAACCGCAATAGCTCGTCACGACGCAAAACCAGCCATTCGATCTCATCACCGGGCTCACGGCGCTGTACATGCACGGCCAGATTCACAAGATTTACACTCAGGCCATCAAGCGCCAGCAAAACATCCTGCGGCGCAAGCCCGGCGCGCTCACCCGCGCCGCCACGATAAACCGTGGTGACCATCGCCCTGCCCTGAGCATCCGATCTCAACTCCACACCCAACCAGGATTCGCCCTGCGCGCTCGCCCAGCACAACTCCAAACCCAGCATCTGCGCGCTTTGCTCCAATGGCAATTCAGCACAGGAGCGCAACCCCGCCTCCAAGACATCTTGCACATCCACCCCGCTTATCGCCACCAGCCAGTCATCCACATGCTCCGGCACGCCGCGCCCGCACTGGCCAAAATCACGCCACAGCGCGCGCAGAACATCATCCAGCGAGACTCGATCCGCACTGCGTCGCCGCAGCTCAACATCCAGCACCCAGGCGAACAGCGCGCCCTTGGTGTAGTAACTGATACTGACATTCGGCGTATTCTCATCCGCCTTGTAGAGGCGCGTCCACGCCGTCAGGCTGGCCTGCTCCAGCGTCAGGCGCTCACGCCCCGGCGCACGCTGCACACGGCCAATGGTACTGGCCAACGTCTCCAGATACTCCGCCAGCGAAATCAAACCGGCGCGCAGCAACAACAGATCGTCGTAATAACTGGTCACCCCCTCAAACAACCACAACAGGCGCGTGTAAGCCTCGCTCTCCAATGGCAACGAGCCATCCGCACGCGGCATCAAGGCCGCCGGACGAATGCGCTTCACCAGCCAGGCGTGCAAATATTCATGCGCACACAAGCCGAGAAACTCGCGGTAAGCCGCCGAGCGCGCCTCATCCTCTTGCCCCGGAAAATGCTCACGCCGACATAACAGTGCTGCGCCTTCGCGGTGTTCCAGCCCGCCGTAACCATCCGCCGTGACCAGCGCAAGAAACAGGTAGCGCGTAAACGGCGGCGGAGCCTCACCCAACAACGCCAGCACCGACTCACAGGCTTGCGCCAGGTCGCGCGCAAGCTGCTGTTCATTAAAATCCGCTCGCCCCAACCAGGCAAAACGATGCTCCACGCCGCGCACGCTAAAGCGCAACTCACGCAGCGCTCCCAGTGCCAGCGGCGCATCCAGCAGCGCTTCGACATTTTCAGCGACATACCGCCCGTATCCCTGCGCATCCACCACCTCAGGCGCAAGCATCACCGCAGCCTGCCAGTCCTGCGCCCAATGACTGCCTGAACGCTTTAACTCAAGCTGGCAGGGCAGATGCTCCAACCCCAAGGGGCGCAGCCACAGGGCGGCTGCATCCGCAAAGCCCCACAAGCTATCCAGATGCGCCGTGCGCACCGACAGCTCATGCGCATGGATGCGCCAGCGCACGGTCAATGCCCCTGAGCAAGGCGCGGCTTGCCACGTCTGCTTGTCCAGCCATTCCAGCTTGACCGCCTGTCCGCAAGCATCTTCCGCCTCGATCCAGCTCACATGCCGCGCATGGTCGCGCAGCATATAACTGCCCGGTGTCCAAGCCGCCATCGCAAGCTTCTGCCCATCCGGGCATGGCTTGGGAATCGTCAACTCCAGCGCAAACTCACGCGCCGCCGGGTCAAGCTCCGCAAGGCGGTAATGCAGCATCATGCTTTGGCGTTTGGAAAACGGGCATCGACGATATCGTCATCCGCCGCAGCATCATCCAGCATCGACTCATCGAATGAAGAGTCCGTCACCATCAAATGATGCCCCGCCGGATGCACACGATGGTGCTTGATTTCATCGGGATGCGCGTCACGAATCGCGCCGATTTCAATCTCGAAATGCAAGGTTTGCCCAGCCAGCGGATGATTGCCGTCCAGCGTCACCATCTCATCATCAAAATTCACGATGGTGAACTCGATCCGCCCTTCCGGCCCTTGCGCCTGTACCCGATTGCCGATTTCGATTTCAACCTCGTCGCTCAGACTGGAACGCGGTACATCAATCAACCCGCCCGGGTCATGCGCACCGTAGGCTTCCTCAGGCGCAATCACCACCGCAAAGGCATCACCTTCCTCGCGCCCCTCCAGCGCACGCTCCAGACCCACGATCAAATTGCCATGCCCATGCAAATAGGCCAGCGCCTCATCATTCACTGTTGAATCCAGCACCTGTCCACCCGTATCACGCAGGGTGTAATGAATAAAAACCACCTTGTCTTGACTGACCGCCATAGCAAACCTCGTAACGAAAAAATACAAATCAAGCCCATCTGGCGGCTAGGGCGTAGGCTTGAGCTCCACACCCTGCAAATGACTTTGCACAGACTCTGGCCGACACTTCACTGTAGCCGTGAGTTTTTGCTTCACCAAAACATACACCCCCGCTTCGGGAGCTGCATTTTCCATCATACGATCACGGCTCCAAAACACGCTGTAGGTGGTATGGCCATTTGGCACATCCACCGCATAACTCTCGTCGCGCCCCACGCCCGGCCATTGCCATGTCGAGGCTTGTTCACGCGGCACGCGCAACGCCATTTCAGGCTTATCCAATGTCGCCCCAAAGGTGTAGCCCAGCGTTTTGGCGTAATCACATAATTCAATCTGCTTTGCATTCAGCGTCGTACAGGCAAACAACAGCCTCCCACCCGGCGCGCACTCGGCATACGCCATAGACACACTTCCGGCCAAAAGCACACCCAGCCCCACACGCAACCCAAAATTCACGCCCCACCCCCATGCACTACCCCGCCAGCCCATGCCAAAACGGCAGGGTCAGCAAACTCAACAGCGTCGAAAGCGTCGCCGCCGCTGCATACAAACCGGTATCCAGGCCATAACGGTCGCACAACACCAGCCCCAGCACCATCACCGGCATTCCGGCTTCCAGCACCAGCGCGGTCAGCAACGGCGCTTGCAGCCCCAAGCCCAGCCCCGCCGCCAAAATCAACGCGGGCGCAAAGACCAACTGAATCAACAGCACCGGAGTGACGCGCAACAGAGCGGCAGGCTTGAGTGCATCCAGACGCAAGCCCATGCCGAGCGCAATCAGCATCAACGGCACCACCCCCGCCCCCAAGCGGTCAAGCACGCCACGCAAGACCTCGGGAAAAGGCGTGCCGGAAAAATTCAGCGCCATCGCCAGAATCGCCGCCCACAGCGCCGGAACCTTGAGCACACCATGCCACCACGGCGCACCTGCGTTGACCTCTCCCGGCTTACCCTCTTCCGGCTGACCGTAATACACCGCCAGCGCAATGCCCAAACTCAACAGCAGGGGCGTGCAGGCGAACAAATCATATTGCACTGCCACCGCACGGCCATAGTCGCCGTACAGCGACTCCAGCACCGGCAGCCCCAAATAAGTCGCATTCGGAAACGAGGCTGCCAGCAACAGCGCCCCTTTCTGCCCGCGCGTCAGCGGCATGAAGCGCGCAATCAGCGCCATCAACCCCATGCTGGCCAATACGCCCAGCGCCGCCAGAGCCGCGATATGCAGGCTTTCCACCCCCAGCGGCGCACGCCACAACACCGCCAATACCAGAGCGGGCAGCAGGATGTAATACACCAGCGTCGTCAGCGCGCCACGCGCCTGCGCCGCCTCCCAGCCGCCCGGTTTCGCCCATTGCCACCACAGGCCAAGCAGCACCATGGCCGCCATTTGCGCAATGACCAGGGTCATGGGGTTTGGCTCCCTGCCCCTTCGCGGGGGAAGTCTGGGGCGAGCGTGAAAACCAGCTTCTGCGTTAAGGTTTGGCTCCCTCCCCCCTCGCGGGGGAGGGCTGGGGAGAGGGGGTTAAAGCCATCGACCACCCACCAGAAGTCAAACATCTGGCTCATCCTTCTCCCCAGCCAAGGCCGCGCGCACCGCCTGCATATCCACCGCCTGCACATGCGCCAGCAACTCGTGCAAGGCGCTCGCCGAGACTCCGCCCGGCTGGGCATACAACACCACGCCTTCGCGGATCGCCATCAACATGGGGATGGAACGCACGGCAAACTGCGCCGCCAAACCCGGTTCGGCATCCACATTCACCTTGCCAAACACCACATCATCATAATCCTCGGCCACCTCGGCAAACACCGGTGCAAACGCCTGACAGGGCCCGCACCACGGCGCCCAAAAGGCCAGCAACACCAGCTCATGCGCCGCCAAGATCGGGATCAAACCAACTTCATCAAAATGCCGCACCTCGCTCATGCCGCACGCTCGCGCAAGGCCGCCAGCAGACGTTCATGCGCCCCGCCAAAACTGCCATTGCTCATCAACACCAGATGGTCACCCGGGCGAAGCTGCGTCAATACATCCTCCACCATCACCGCCACATCAGCGCCGCTCCAGCTTGGGCAAGCCAAGGCCTCCGTCACCCGGCGCACATCCCAGCCCGCGTCGGCGGGTTGAAACAGCCACACCGCATCCGCCGCCGCCAGTGCGGGCGCGAGGGTATCGGCATGAACGCCCATGCGCATGGTGTTGGAGCGCGGATCGAGCAAGACCAGCAGACGGCTTGCGCCAATGCGCGCACGCAAGCCTTCGAGCGTGGTACGAATGGCGGTCGGATGATGCGCGAAATCATCGTACACCGTCACCTCATTGACCTTGCCGCGCACCTCCAGCCGCCGCTTCACCCCGGCAAACTGCGCCAGCGCCTCAATGCCCAGCGCCACCGGCACCCCGGCATGACGCGCCGCCGCCAGCGCCGCCAGCGCATTGCTCATGTTATGCGCCCCCAGTTGCGACCACTGCACCACCCCCTGCGTCACGCCCTCCAGCAGCACCTCAAAGCGCGAACCATCCACAGCGGCCTCACCCAGCGCCCATGCGCCGCCCGCGCCAAAAGCCTCCACCGGTGTCCAGCAGCCGCGCTCCAGCACCGCATCCAACGCGGCATCCTGTGTGGGCTTCACCACCAGCCCACTGGAAGGAATCATGCGCAACAAGTGGTGAAATTGCGTCTGAATCGCCGCAAGATCAGGAAAGATGTCGGCATGATCGTACTCAAGATTATTCAGCACCAGCGTGCGCGGACGGTAATGCACAAACTTGGAACGCTTATCGAAAAACGCCGTGTCGTACTCATCCGCTTCGATGACAAAAAACGTACCGCCGCCCAAGCGCGCCGAACAGCCAAAATTATCCGGCACGCCGCCAATCAAAAAGCCGGGATTCAGCCCCGCATACTCCAGAATCCAAGCCAGCATCGAACTGGTCGTGGTCTTGCCATGCGTCCCGGCCACCGCCAGCACCCACTTGCCATGCAGAACATTGCGCCCCAGCCATTCCGGCCCGGAGGTGTAACGCATGCCGCGATCAAGCATGGCCTCGGCAATCGGCATCCCGCGTCGCATGACATTACCGACAACGACCTCCCCCTCGAAATCATCGAGTTGCGCCGCGTCGTAGCCCTCCACCCAAGGAATCTGCGCCGCTTCAAGCTGCTCGCGCATCGGCGAATACACCGCCTGATCGGTGCCGGAAACCTCAAATCCCGCCGCTTTGGCCAGTTGCGCCAGCCCACCCATAAAGGTTCCGGCAATACCTAAAATATGAATTGCAGAACTCATGTCGGCGCACTCCCGGAAAAAATGACTGCAATCGTCAGACTCGACAGCATGAAATAGACAAAAACCAGCAATAGCCCCATTCCCGCGTTCACATCCAAAGCCCGACGCACAACCTGCCCCTGAGCGATCAAACTCCACAACAACAACGCCAACATCCCGATCTGCGCCGGATGCAGCTTATCCGCCACCATTTCGTCCGGCACTGCGTTAAACACCGGCCACGACAACAAGGTCATCACCAGACTAATGCCCAGCAGAGCCGCATAGGTTTGGTTGAACCGCTCGGGATATTCACGCATTTTGAGCGCCCCCCAAACAAACCCCGCCAGCAAGGCCGCATCCAACGCCGCCCGCATCATGCCGCTGGCAAAACCCTCTTTCGCCATAAACAGCAAACCGCCGCTCAGCACATACCCCGCCGCCAAAACCCACGGCAGACGAGCATCACCCGGCAAATCCTCCGGCCCGATACGCAACAGGCAAAGCTGAATTAACTGACGCAACAAACCCATCCCACGCTCCAAGCCCTTGGTAAACACGGATGTATTCCATCCATGGAATACATCCGCAAGCCTCGTTGCGGCACACACCCGCAACGTATCTTCACGTATCAATGGCTTACGCCATTGTTCGTATTGGGGCATCCTGCCCCAAGCGGGAAACGCTGAATAAATCAACATTTCTCTTGCAAAGAGCGCAATAAAAACGCCCTGCTCGTTTATCGAACAGGGCGTGATTATGACGAAAAGCCACAGCAAGCGAAAACTTAATCCACTTCACCGCACTTCAGGTTACCCGGCACCGCCACATCAATAAAACGCGGGTGCGGCAAATTCAATTCACGCATCTTCTGCTCAAACGCCGCACGATCCAGACCGACCACATAGGGGTTAATCGCCTTCTCCTGCGCCACCGAACTGACATGCCGACCGTTGTAATCATGCGCCGGATAAACCAGCGTCTCATCCGGGTAGGCCAAGAGCTTTTGCAGACTGTCGTACATTTTCTTCGCGCAACCCTGCTGGAAATCCGTGCGCCCGCAGGCATCAATCAACAGGGTATCGCCGGTAAACAGACAGTTGCGCCAGTGATAACTGGTACAACCATCGGTATGCCCCGGCGTGCAAATGGCGCGAATCACCTCATTGCCAAAGGCCAGCACATCGCCCTCTGCCATTAATACATCGGCGCAATCCAGCTGCGTTCCAACGCCTGCAACAAACTTCGCCCCCGTGGCATGGCGCAGCTTGCCTCCGCCTGTTACATGATCGGCATGGACATGTGTTTCAAGGATGTAACGCAAATTCACCCGCATCTCGGCCAGCACCGCCAAGTCACGCTCAACCTGCTCCAGCACCGGGTCAATCATCAACGCATCGCGCGTGATCGGATCGGCCAACACATAGCTATACGTCCAGGTTCGCGGATCAAACAACTGACGAAACAGAATCATGGCACACACCCTCAGCGACTAATAAATTTACCCGCGCCAATCATACACCAGCCCACGATCATGCCTAACCGGCGCGCGCTTCGATGTACTGGCGCGCTGAATGGCGGGCATGGGCGCTTGAATGAAGGATGGCTAAATGCCCTGACAGAGTTAGCATATCCGTTGTTATTAGAGCTTACGCAAAAACTGGATTTAGCCCCCTCTCCCCTCGCGGGACAAACGCTGGATCGCGCAGCGAACCCGAAGGGGGCGGGCAGGATAGCCCGACATCAAAGGGCTGGAGAGGGGGCGAAACCTTTGCCAGAACACAGACTTATGCCAACTTCACCACCCTCTCCCCAACAGCCCCCTCGGCACGGCCTCTCCCCCGTCAAGGGGGAGGGGGTGAAAACCGCCATCTTGCGTAAGTCCTAATTAGTGGAGACGAGGGAGATAAAATCACCATTCTGCTTGCTCAACATGCCTCTGGAAATCCCGTTGTCATACTGACAGAATCCCTGCCCATGCTCTGCTGACGGATTGAGGATCACGCCATCACCTCGCTCACCCTGCTCCAAAACCTTGGGCTTGCGCTTGCCATCGGCCTGTTGATTGGCACGGAACGCGGCTGGCATGCGCGTATGGAGACCGAGGGCTCGCGTGTGGCCGGTATCCGCACCTTCGGCCTGGCCGCTCTGACCGGCGGTTTGGTGGGGCTACTCGCCGCTTCGCTCGGGGCTGTTTTTGCCGGGCTGGGTCTGCTTGGTTTTGCCGCGCTGGTGGTACTGGGCTACTGGCTGGATACCCATCCCGTCGCGCGCGAACCCGATCGCGGCATGACCACCGAGCTTGCTCTGCTGACCAGCTTTATCCTCGGTATGAGCGCGACCCTTGGCCAACCGCTGATTGCCGCCATCAGCGCGGTCATTGTTACCACCCTGCTGGGTCTTAAACCGCTCTTGCACGCCTGGCTCAACCGACTGTCCGCCAAGGAGATCAACGCCAGCCTCAAGTTCCTGTTGATTTCCGTCGTCTTGTTGCCACTGCTCCCCAATCAGGGGTTCGGCCCGTGGCAGGCCTTCAACCCCTATCTCACAGGGTGGCTGGTCGTCCTGGTGTCCGGGCTATCCTTCGCCGGTTACATCGCCATCAAACTGCTCGGCGAACGCCAGGGCATTATGCTCGGCAGCCTGCTCGGCGGTCTTGTATCATCAACCGCCACCACCCTCAACCTCGCACAGCACGCCCGCGCCAAGCGCTTTACCCCGGCCTTGCTCGCCGCCGGGATACTCGCAGCCTCCAGCATCATGTTTATCCGCGTGGCGATTGAGGCCGGCGTGGTCAATCCAAAGCTCCTAACGAGCCTTCTGCCCCCTTTGCTCATCATGAGCCTAACCCACCTCGCAGGCGCCTTCTGGCTGTGGCAGCAAAGCAAAACCGCCGCCCTCTCCCCGCTCAACGCCGACGGTTCGACACTCAACAACCCCTTTGAACTGGCCAGCGCCCTGAAATTCGGCCTGCTGTTAAGCGCCATTCTTGTGCTATCCATCGGCGCACGCGAATGGTTCGGCGATACCGGCTTGTATATTCTGGCATTTGTCAGCGGGCTGGCCGATGTCGATGCGCTCACCCTCTCCACCGCGCGCATGAGCCTGGACAGCCTCGCCGCCGACACGGCACGCAACACCATTCTGATCGCCACCTTCACCAACACCGGCATCAAGCTGCTGCTCGCCTACATTATCGGCGGCCTTGCGCTGGGGCTGCGCGTTGGCGCGGTCGTCCTCACTGCCATCCTCCTCGCCACCCTTAGCCTCACCCTATAAAAACCCATGTCCCACACCTCCGACCCACGCCGCGACCTGATCCATACCTGGCTACAGCATGAACTCCAGCTCGACATCCAAAGCCTCGAACCCGCCTCGGCGGATGCCAGCTTCCGCCGCTATTTCCGCGCCCGCCTTGCCGATGGGAACACGCGCATCGTGATGGATGCCCCCCCACAACATGAAGACATCCGCCCCTTCCTGCATGTGGCGCAAAAGCTCGCAGCGCATGGCGTGCATGTCCCCGCCATCCACGCCCACAGCCTGGAACTTGGCCTGATGCTGCTCGACGACTTCGGTTCGACCCCCCTGTTACCCGCGCTGCAACAGGCCACGTCTGACGAGGCCGAGCGCCTGTACAACGACGCGCTGCGCGCCCTCGCTCACCTGCAAACCTGCCCCAGCCACGACCTGCCCCACTACGACCGCGCCAAGCTCAGCAGCGAAATGCAGCTTTTTGAGACCTGGTACCTGCGCCAGCACCTCAGCCTGAACCTTCACGACGACGACCTCGCGTTACTCCACGCCACCTACGCCCAACTCGCTGAACGCGCCCTTGCCCAGCCGCAAGGCTGCGTTCACCGCGACTACCACAGCCGCAATCTCATGCTCACCGCCGCCAACCCGCCCGGCATTATCGACTTTCAAGATGCCGTGCATGGCCCGATCACCTACGATATTGCCTCACTCTTGCGCGACAGCTACATCGAATGGCCGGATGAGACCGTCGAACGCTGGCTGCACCAACAGCATCAAACCCTGCTGCAAAGCCAGCAGATCACCTCCGCTTGGCCACAATTCAAAACCGACTTCGACTGGATGAGTGCGCAACGCCACCTCAAGGTACTCGGCATCTTCGCCCGCCTGCACCACCGCGACGGCAAAAGCGGCTACATCAAAGACCTGCCGCTCACCCTGCGCAACCTGCACCGCTCGCTTGCGCCCTACCCCGAATTTGCCGAATTCATCGACTGGCTCAACAGCCACGGATGCGCCCGCCCATGAATACCGCCTTTACTCCCCTCCCCCCTCGACGGAGGAGGGGCGGGAGAGAGGGTGATGAATCTGGCTGAAGTCTATGCTTCAGTAGGTGCCTACCCCCCCCTCCCCTACCCTCTCCCGCGAGGGAAGAGGGAGCTAAATCCATAACGTGCGTAAGCCCTAACCTACAGAAAGTCATCCTATGAAAGCCATGATCCTCGCCGCAGGCGAAGGCCAAAGAATGCGCCCGCTCACCCTGACCACGCCCAAGCCGCTGCTCTGCGTCCACGGCACGCCACTGATCGTGCACCACATCCAGCGTCTGGTCGCCGCAGGCATCACCGAGATCATCATCAATACCGCCTACCTGGGCGCACAGATCCACGCCGCCCTCGGCGATGGCCGCGCCCTCGGCGCAAGCATCCGCTACTCGCACGAAGGTGCCAGCGGACTGGAAACCGCCGGCGGCATCCGCCGCGCCCTGCCCCTGCTGGGTCGTAACCCCTTCATCCTGGTCAACGCCGACATCTACACCGACTACGACTACCGCCAACTCAAAACACCCAGCCAGACCCCGGCGCACCTCGTGCTAGTCAGCAACCCGCCGCAACACCCCAAGGGCGACTTCCACCTTGAGTACGGCCAAAACAATCACATGGTGCGCAACCTGCACACCACGACGCACCACCACCCCACACTCACCTACTCCGGCATTGCCCGCCTGCATCCTCAACTGTTTCACGACCTCCCGCCGGGCAAACATCCCCTCGCCCCCATCCTGCGCCACGCCGCCGACCGAGGACAAATCAGCGGCGAACACCATCAAGGCCAATGGCACGACATCGGCACACCGGAACGGCTGGAAGCATTGAATCGAACAACCCCCGCTTAGCCCCATTCAAGGCGAGAACGTCCAGAAGAACCTCGCTGGTTTAATAGCGTTCTTTACAGTGCGATAAATCAAGTGATTGAATGAACCACCTATCGCATTCAAACAGGAATTCAGCATAGCTCACATCCGTGCCAATGACTTAAAGATCAAAGGCGTAGCGGCTATCGAGGCCATGCTCGCCAAGCATCCCCGAAGCCATTGTGTCGGTGCGCGGCAAGGATCGGTTCGTGGTGATGGATTTGGCGCACCACCACTATCTGCGCGAATGCGAGCTGGATGCGGCCTTGGCGGAACCCTGCGCCGACTTGACGGCAGGCCGATTTACGACTCTCCGCTTAGAGCTACAAGACTTACGCAAACCCCGGATCTAGCCCCCTCGCGGGAAGAGCGAAGCGAGGGGGGGCGAAGGCGCTGGGGAGAGGGGCAACCTTTGCCAAAGCATAGACTTGTGCCAACTTCATCACCCCCCATCAAGGGGGGAGGGGGTAAAAACCGCCATCTTTTTCAATTAGTTAACAACAAGAATCCCAAAAACACCAGCTAACGCTTCATGGCATCCCAAAACTCGCCATTGGCCTTGGTTTTGCTCAGGCGGTCGAGCAGGAATTCCATCGCTTCAAGCTCGCCCATGTTGTGCAGGAATTTGCGCAGAATCCACATTTTCTGCATTTCTTCGCTGTCGGTGAGCAGC
Source organism: uncultured Halothiobacillus sp. (assembly GCA_964618025.1). GTDB lineage: Bacteria > Pseudomonadota > Gammaproteobacteria > Halothiobacillales > Halothiobacillaceae > Thiofaba. Next base: position 89,679 of record CAZTYJ010000004.1, read on the forward strand.
TCCTCGCGGCGCGTGCCGGAACGGTTGATGTCAATCGCGGGGTACACACGCTTTTCCGCGATCTTGCGGTTGAGGTGGACTTCGCTGTTGCCTGTGCCCTTGAATTCTTCGTAGATCACTTCGTCCATTTTCGAGCCGGTGTCGATCAGCGCGGTGGCGATAATGGTCAGCGAGCCGCCCTCTTCCACGTTGCGCGCCGCGCCGAAAAAGCGCTTGGGCTTTTGCAGGGCGTTGGCATCCACACCGCCGGTCAAGACCTTGCCGGATGAGGGTTGTACGATGTTATAGGCGCGCGCCAAGCGGGTAATGGAGTCGAGCAGGATCACGACATCGCGCTTGTGCTCAACCAGGCGCTTGGCCTTGTCGATCACCATTTCAGCGACCTGCACATGGCGGGTGGCAGGCTCGTCAAAGGTGGAGGCGATCACTTCGCCGCGCACGGTGCGCTGCATTTCGGTGACTTCTTCCGGGCGCTCGTCGATCAAGAGGACGATCAGGTAGCACTCGGGGTGGTTGGCGGTGATGCTTTGTGCAATGTTCTGCAACATCATGGTCTTGCCCGCTTTGGGCGGGGCGATGATGAGGGCGCGCTGGCCTTTGCCCATCGGCGCGACGATGTCAATCACGCGCGCGGTCAGGTCTTCGGTGCTGCCATTGCCGCGTTCCATGCGCAGGCGCTTTTCCGGGTGCAGCGGGGTGAGGTTTTCGAATAACACCTTGCCTTTGGTATTTTCCGGTGGCTCGAAGTTGATGGTATCGACCTTGAGCAGGGCGAAATAGCGCTCGCCGTCCTTGGGCGGACGAATGGTGCCGGAGACGGTATCACCGGTTTGCAGGCCGAAGCGGCGAATCTGGCTGGGGGAAACGTAAATATCATCCGGCCCTGCCAGGTAAGAATCGTCCGGCGTGCGCAGAAAACCAAAGCCGTCAGAGAGAATTTCCAGTACGCCTTCGCTGTGAATGGCTTCACCTGTTTTGGCGTAGGCTTTGAGGACGACGAAGAGCAGATCCTGCTTGCGGGCGCGGGCAATATTTTCAATGCCCATGGATTCAGCCAACGCAAACAGTTCGGCGGCGGGTTTTTTCTTGAGTTCAGTAAGATTCATGCGAGATGGGATTTGAATAACAAAAAACGCGAATGACCCGATGAGGTCAAAGCGTCTGAGAGGAGGGTATTTTTCACACCGCGCCTTGGTTTTGTTTCGATAGAAAGATCAAAACAGGCTGGGAGCAATCAAAACTCAAGCAATAGCCTAAGCTCGGATCAGTGACAGTGGATATTGGCTGTTCGTAGAAAGCGGGCGCGAGCCCCGAATGAGCCAAACTTCATGGAATTGAAGTTTTCGGAAAGTAGCACGCGCGCGCCGCTGCGTCCAGAGAAATCCCCAGCGCAACAGAAAAACAAGAGCTGGCGCGGTGCGCCCTGCTCAACATGAAGACTTAAAGCTGGCCGTCAAGGAAGCTGGCAAGCTGCGATTTGGACAGCGCGCCCACTTTGGTCGCCGCAACAGCTCCGTTTTTGAATAGCATCAGGGTAGGAATACCGCGAATACCGTACTTGGGTGGCGTTCCTGGATTTTCGTCGATGTTCAGTTTGGCCACTTTCACTCGCCCCGCATAATCCTTGGCAATATCTTCTAAGATGGGTGCGATCATGCGGCAGGGGCCACACCATTCCGCCCAGTAATCAACCAGTACGGGCATGTCGCTTTGCAGTACGTCGGCTTCAAAACCGGCATCAGTCAGATAAACAATATTCTCGCTCACGCGGTATCTCCTGGGTAGGGAAGGAAAAATGTCGGAACCATGCTCTGCATGCCTTGCGGGTATGCGAAGTTTGGCGATTGTGCTGCGATCTTGCCGTGATTGCAAGGTGATGTCGCCGCGCTTATGCCTCATAAATGCAAATCGGGCGGGCACTCGATGTCCATGGCCAAGGGCAGATGATCCGAATGCAGCAAAGGCAGTGCCTGGGCATGATGCACCCGCAAGCTTGGGCTGAGCAAAATATAGTCAATCATGCGACTGGGGCGCCAACTGGGGAAGGTATGGAGCTCTTGTTCCGGGAGCAGCAGGCCGGAGCGTTGTTGCAGCATACGCAGCTCAGGCGCGCGCGGCAGGCAGTTGAAATCGCCCATCAACACAGCATGCGGTTCATCACGCAGTAATTCCGCAACGAAGGCCATTTGCTTGAAACGCGCCCCTCGCCCCAAGGCCAGGTGCATCACGGCCACGGCCAGGCGCACCGAACCGGTACCAAAATAGGCCAGCATCACGCCACGACCAGGAACCAGCCCAGGAAGAGCGTGATGCTCAACCACGCAGGGTGTGTAGCGCGCCAAAAGGCCAAGACTGTGTTTGGCCAGATGCCCAAAATCACGATTGGTTTGATGCCGCCAGAATGGCAGACCTGCACGCATGGCCAGGTATTCGGTTTGATTGATATATTGGCTGCGCAAACTGCCCGCATCGACCTCCTGCAAGCCGACGATGTCGTAATCGCTCAAGGCGCTGGCAATTCTGTCCAGGTTCCCCGTGCGACAGGGTGAGGGCAAGAAATGTTTCCAGCTATTGCCCAGATAATCATGGTAGGCACGACTGGAAATACCGACCTGGATGTTGTAGCTCAGCACGCGCAAGCGCTGGCCATGCCCCGGTGCCGCGTGCATCACATCGGTGACACCATTTCGCCCAGTCGCGCCGTGAACTTGAGGTTTTCGCTGTAATCCACCGGCACGTCGATCACGCACACCTCACCGCTAGCCATCGCCTCGCGCAGCACCTCCTGCAAGGAATCGCCCGGGTTGATGCGATAGCCACGCGCTCCGAACGACTCGGCCAGCTTGACGAAATCCGGGTTGCCGAATTTGACGAAAGCGGGGCGACCAAACTGTGCCATCTGCTTCCACTCGATCAGTCCATAGCCACTGTCATTCCAGATCAGCACGATCATCGGCGTTTTCAGACGTACCGCCGTCTCCAGCTCCTGCACGTTCATCAAAAATCCGCCATCGCCCGTCGCCGCTACCACCGTGCGTTCAGGACAAGCCAACTTGGCGGCTATCGCACCCGGCAGGGCAATGCCCATGCTGGCAAAACCGTTGGAAATCAGGCAGGTATTCGGATATTCACAGCGAAACATGCGCGCCAGCCACATTTTGTGTGCGCCCACATCGGAAATCACAATGTCATGCAAATCCAGCGCGGTGCGTAAATCCCAGATCAGTTTTTGCGGCTTCATCGGCCAGTCCATGTCGCGAGCATGTTCGCCCATGTCTTTTTTCAGCATCTCACGCAAGGGGCGCATCGCCTGGCCTTCATGCGGCTTGGCGCGTAAGGCAATACGCTCCAGCGACAGGCCAATATCGCCCAGCACTTCCAGCGTGATGCCATAATGCGCATCAACCTCAGCGGGCGCATCGTCGATATGCAGAATGGCGCGATCCCGGGTCGGGTGCCACAAATGCGGGTGGTATTCCACAATGTCATAGCCAATCGCAATAATCAGATCCGCGTGATCGAAACCCACACCGACATAATCCTTGGCCTGCAAACCCACGCTGCCCAGCGCCATCGGATGCTTGAACGGGATGACCCCCTTGGCCATAAAAGTATTGGCCACCGGAATGTTCATCTGACCAGCGAACGCTGCCAGCGCCTCATGCGCACCGGCACGGATCACGCCGTTCCCCGCCAGAATGATCGGGTTTTTTGCCTGCGAAATCAGTTTGGCTGCAGCATTCACCGTGTACTCAGCAGGCTCCGGACGATGCTCCTCGCCCGCGTGCAACGGCGCGCCCTCGGCGGGCATCTCGGCGATATTTTCCGGCAGCTCGATAAATGCCGCACCCGGTTTGGATGCCTGCGCCAGCTTGAAGGCCTTGCGGATGGTTTCTGGCACAGTGGATGGGGTTAAAACGCGCGTCGAGTATTTGCTAATCGGGCGAAACATTTCCACCAGATCCAGCACCTGATGCGACTCTTTATGCAGCCGCTCGGTCGATGCCTGCCCGGCTATCGCCACCAACGGCGCATGATCCATGTTCGCATCGGCCACGCCGGTAATCAGATTGGTCGCCCCAGGTCCTAGGGTCGCAAGACATACACCTGCCCGCCCGGTCAGTCGCCCATGCACATCCGCCATAAAGGCTGCACCTTGTTCATGGCGCGTGGGAATAAAGCGAATCGTGCTATCGAGCAGCACATCGAGTAAATCCAGATTTTCCTCGCCCGGCACGCCAAAAATGGTTGTAACACCTTCAGCCTCAAGACAGCGAATCACAAGCTCAGCAGTAGTCATAACGGTATGATTTTATTCGTTGAAGGCAAAAACTGACTGCAAAGTCTAACAGAGACTCCATACCCAAGACGCAAACAAAAAGCGCCGCAATCACGCGGCGCAGCTCCAAGCTGAAATCAGGCACAATCAGAAGTTCGCCTGCTCCGCTTCGGTATAGGCCAGAACGGTATAACTTCCGATATTTTCTGCAAAGCCCTTGGTGACCGGAGCCCACTTCTTCACACGCGGCTCGGCTAACACCATGATTTTGGCTTGTTCTAGCGGTTTACCCTGCTTCACCGCCTGCACGCAAGCGCCATAAATGCCCTCAAACAGCTCGCGATTATTCTTCAGCACATCCGGCCCGGGAATACCATGCCCCGGCAACCAGACCTTGACCTTGGGCTGAATGGCGGCCAACGCATCCATGGTCTTGAAGGTGCCAAGGTACGAGCCATCGTCCATAAAGGCAATGCGCCGATCCATGGCTACATCGCCCACATGCACGATGCCATCTTCGACAACTTCAAAACACACATCCGCTGGCGTATGCGCGGTACCGTGATGGTGGCAGCGAAGGGTCACATCGCCATACTTGAATACATCGCCATGCTTCACCTCTTTACTCGGTGGTGTTACGACCGTACCTGCCGTGGCGTTATCGGTCGAACGCTCCATCAGCTTGACCCAGTACTCGCCCTGCCCCGACTTGATCGCCGACATGGTGAGCGGGTGTGCATAAATCGGCACATCCTTATTCGCCTCGACAAAGGCATGATTTCCTAGCCAGTGGTCACCGTGATAATGCGTATTGAACACTGCGATAACCGGTTTGTCGGTCACTTTTTTAATTTGGCGCAACGCCATTTCGCCAATCTGAGTCGATGCACCAGAATCCAAAATCACCACACCTTTTTGCGTAACCACAAAGCTGACATTACTCATCAGCCCCTGATTTTTGGCATTCGGAAAACCATCCGGCGCAATGACTACATAAGTATGCTCACCGATTTTCCTGGCAGGAATATCCGGCACTGGCGCGCCTTTAACGACCATTTCCATTTCCTTGGCAAACGCCTGCAACGGTGCCAGCGTCGGCAGACTCAACACACCTACCGCTGTGGCGCTGGCCACGGTACGCAGAAAACTCCGCCGCTGTTCTAAATTTGCAATCTGCTCAGACATGACTCCCTCCCATCTTTCTTTAGTAGGACTTACGCAAAACCCGGATCTAGCCCCCTCGCCCCTCGCGGGGAGAGCGAAGCGAGGGGGGCGAAGCCGCTGGGGAGAGGGGGGAAACCTTTGCCAAAACATAGACTTGTGCCAACTTCACCACCCTCTCCCCAACAGCC
>CAZTYJ010000005.1:0-95301 GCA_964618025.1 uncultured Halothiobacillus sp.
CTCCCCCATCAAGGGGGAGGGGGTGAAAACCGCCATCTTGCGTAAGTCCTATGTAAAAGAAAACCTCGTTTTATTCTAAGACGAGGTTTTCTATGTCGGCATGTTAGAGCACGCTCATCAGTCGCTTATTTGGCACGTTTTTTCGGTGGCAACAAGTCGGTGATGCTGCCTTCGGCCATTTCTGCTGCAAGCCCCAGGGTCTCGGACAGTGTGGGGTGCGGATGAATGGTCAGGCCGATGTCGGCCATATCCGCGCCCATTTCCAGCGCCAGGGTGGCCTCGGCAATCAGCTCGCCCGCATTGGTGCCGACGATGCCCACGCCGAGCAGACGATGAGTTTCGGCACAGAACAGCGCCTTGGTCACACCCTCGTCGCGGCCAATGGAGAGTGAGCGCCCGGAAGCCATCCACGGGAACGCGCCTTTTTCATAGGCCACGCCGTCGCGCTTGAGCTCGTCTTCGGTTTTGCCCACCCATGCCACTTCGGGGTCGGTGTAGGCCACGCCGGGGATGGCGATCGGGGTAAAGGCAGATGCCATGCCGCAAATCACTTCGGCGGCAACTTTACCTTCGTGCACGGCTTTGTGTGCCAACATGGGCTGACCAATTATGTCGCCAATGGCATGAATATGCGCCACGTTGGTGCGCAGGCGCGCATCGGCGGGGATAAAGCCGCGATCGGTGACTTCAACACCGGCCTTGTGCGCATCAATTAACTTGCCATTCGGGATGCGACCGACCGCGACCAGCACCTTGTCGAAGGTGTCGGATTCCGGTGCACCCTTGCCTTCAAAGTTGACGACCAGACCGGCCTCGGTGGCCTGTACGGCGGTGACTTTCGCGCCCAGGTAAATCGCTTCGTAGCGTTTTTTGATGCGCTTGAGCAGCGGTTGCACGATGTCTTTGTCCGCGCCGGGAATGATGCTGTCCGCCAGTTCGACCATGGTGATTTTCGTACCCAGCGCATCGTAAACCTGTGCCATTTCCAGGCCGATAATGCCGCCGCCGATCACCAGCATGCGCTTGGGAATGTCAGTCAGCTCAAGTGCGCCGGTGGAGTCGATTACGCGCGGGTCATCATGCGGAATAAAAGGCAGGTGCACCGGGCGCGAGCCCGCCGCGATAATGGCATGTTGGAAGGCGATGGTTTTGGTTCCGTCCGCCGTGGTCACGGCCACAGTATGCGCTGAGGTGAAACGTCCTTCACCGGTCACGACCTGAACCTTGCGCTGCTTGGCCAGTTGCACCAGACCGCCCGTGAGCTTTTTGATGACGCTGTTTTTGAAGCCGCGCAGCTTGTCCAGATCAACCGTGGACTCGGTGAAGCTCACGCCATGCTCGGCCATTTCGCGGGTTTCGTTCATCACCTGCGCGACATGCAGCAGCGCCTTGGAGGGAATGCAACCGACATTCAGGCACACGCCGCCGAGGACGGATTCTTTTTCCACCAGAATGACGTTTTTGCCCAGGTCGGCGGCACGGAAGGCCGCCGTGTAACCGCCAGGGCCTGCACCAAGAACCAGAACCTCGCAGCTGATGTCGGCGGCAGGCAGGGGAGCCTCCGCAGCGGCAGCGGGCGCTGTTTTTTCAGCGACAGGCGCAGAGGCCGTGGTTTGCTTATCGGCGGGAGCCGGCGCGCTTTCCGCGTCAGTTGCTGCGCGTTCAAACTTGGCAATCGGCGTGCCCTTGCTCACCTTGTCACCCAACTTGACCAGCCACTCCACTAAAACCCCGGCCACGGGGACGGGGATTTCCATGGTGGCCTTGTCGGTTTCCAGAGTGAGCAGGGATTGATCTTTTTCAAGCGTATCGCCGGGTTGGGCGAGGATTTCAATCACCGGAATCTGCTTGAAGTTGCCGACATCGGGCAGCAGGATGGTTTCAATGGTCGCCATAATCGTGCTCCTTAAATCAGCGTTAAATCAGGATTTCGCGCAAATCGCGCAGCAACTGGCTCAAACGTGTGGTGAAGCGCACGCCCTGTGCGCCGTCGATCACACGATGGTCGTAGGACACCGAGAACGGCATCATCAGGCGTGGCTCGAAGCTTGCACCATTCCACACGGGTGCCATTTTGGCCTTGGACAGCCCAAGAATGGCGACTTCCGGTGCATTCACAATCGGGGTGAACTGCGTGCCGCCAATGCCGCCCAGGCTGGAGATGCTGAATGTGCCGCCGGACATATCGCTGGGCGAGAGTTTGCCATCCCGTGCGCGCTGGCTGATTTCCGCCAGTTCCCGCGCAAGCTCAAACAAGCCTTTCTTGTCCACGTCACGTACCACCGGAACCACCAGGCCGTTGGGGGTATCCACGGCCACACCCAGGTTGAAGTATTTTTTCAGCAGTAGGGCGTTGCCGTCAGCGTCCATTGAGGCATTAAAGTGGGGGAACTCCTTGAGCGCCTGCACCACGGCTTTCATCACGAATGGCAACGGGGTCATTTTGACTCCGGCCTTGTCCGCGCGGGCTTTGAGGCTGGCGCGGAAGGCTTCCAGTTCAGTGATGTCGGCTTCATCGAATTGGGTGACGTGCGGGATATTCAGCCAGCAGGCGGTGAGATGCTTGCCGGAGATTTTTTTGATGCGCGAAAGTTCGACGCGCTCCGTTTCGCCAAACTGACTGAAGTCGATCACAGGAACAGGTGGGATGCCCGAGCCTGCCGTAACTACGGCTGTTGCCTTGGGTGCAGGTTTGTCGCCTTGCATCACGGCTTTGACATAGGCTTCAACATCCGTGGTCTGGATGCGACCTTTAGGCCCCGTACCCACGAGGTGTTGCAATTCGACACCCAACTGACGCGCATAGACGCGTACCGAGGGCGAAGCGTGATATTTCGCGCCAAGCGAAGGCGCGTTGACGGGCTTTTCTGCACTCACCACAGGCGTTTGCACAGGCGCTGCTTGCTGCGCGGGTTTGGGCGCTTCGGGCGCGGCGGTTGGGCTTGCCGTGGCAACAGGTGCAGGCGCGGCGATTTCACCTGCACTCTCAATATCGCAAATCCACTCGCCCTGATTGATTTTCTGCTCCAGCTTGACCTGGATATTGCGTACCACGCCGCTCAACGGCGCGGGAATCTCCATGGTGGCCTTGTCGGACTCAAGGGTGAGGATCGACTGATCCTTTTCAACGTTATCGCCCTCGTTCACCAGAATTTCAATCACCGGGATATTTTTGTGATTGCCAATGTCGGGCAGTAAAAATTTCAGCATACCCATATGTTTGAGCCTCGTTGATTCATGCGTTTGATGCGTGTCATGGGAAGGTGTTAAACCGTCATCGGGTTGGGTTTTTCCGTATCCAGTCCGTAGTTTTTGATGGCATTACTTACCGTGCTGGCGGGAATGGCGCCTTCATCTGCCAGCGCCTTGAGCGTGGTCACCACGATATTCCAGCGGTCAACCTCAAAGAAGCGGCGCAGGGCTTCGCGGGTATCCGAACGCCCGAAACCGTCGGTACCCAGCGTGACGTAACGCTTGCCGGGGATAAAGGCGCGGATCTGTTCGGGAATGGCGCGCACATAATCGGTTGCAGCAATGATCGGCCCTTGCGTCGCCGCCAGGGTTTGGGTGACGTAGGGCAGGCGTGCGCTGTCTTGCGGATGGCGCGTATTCCAGCGCTCGCAATCCACGCCTTCACGGTGCAGCAGGTTGAAGCTTGTGGCCGACCAGATGTCCACGCTGACATTCCACTCGCCCTCCAGCATGGCGGCTGCGGCGATGACTTCGCGCAGGATGGTGCCGGAGCCCATCAGTTGTGCGCGTGCCTTATGCTCGCTGTCGCTGCGCGACAGGCTGTACAAGCCTTTGAGAATACCCTCTTCAGCGCCCTCCGGCATGGCCGGGTGCGCGTAGTTTTCGTTCATGGCGGTGACGTAATAGAACACATGCTCATGCGCTTCGAACATGCGCTTGAGTCCATCCTGCACGATCACGGCGAATTCATAGGCGAAGGTCGGGTCGTAGCTGATGCAGTTGGGCACCTGGCCGAAGGCCAGCAGGTTGTGGCCGTCCTGGTGTTGCAAGCCTTCGCCTGCCAGCGTGGTGCGCCCGGCGGTAGCGCCAATGATGAAGCCGCGCGCCTGCATGTCTCCTGCCGCCCACACCAGATCGCCAATGCGCTGGTAGCCGAACATCGAGTAGTAGATGTAAAACGGTATCATGGCCACGTTGTGGTTGGCGTAAGCGGTGGCGGCGGCAATCCAGCTGGACATGGAGCCGGCTTCGTTAATGCCTTCCTGCAACACCTGGCCGTTGGAGGATTGCTTGTACCACATCACCTGGTCAGCATCGATCGGCTCATACATCTGGCCGGCAGGATCGTAGATCCCCACCTGGCGGAATAACCCTTCCAGGCCAAAGGTGCGGGCTTCGTCGGGAATAATCGGCACCACGCGCTTGCCCAGCGCCTTGTCGCGCAACAGCAGGGCGAGCAAACGGCCAAACACCATGGTGGTGGATATTTCGCGGTCGCCGGTGGATTGCAGCAAGGTTTCGAAGGTGCTGAGGGGCGGGATCGTCAAGGCAGCGGCATGATCGCGACGGCTGGGCAAATAGCCGCCTAAAGCCTGACGACGTGCCTGCATGTACTGCATGACCTCGCTATCTTCGGACGGGCGGTAGAACGGGATGTTCTTGTCCAGTTGCTCATCGGAAATCGGCACGCTGAAGCGGTCGCGGAAATATTTCAGGCCATCCAGATCGAGTTTTTTCTGCGAATGCACCGCCATGGACGCTTCGCCATATGGGCCCATGCCGTAACCCTTGACGGTTTTGGCCAGGATGACGGTGGGTTTACCCTGGCTTTCGGAGGCACGCTTGTAGGCCGCATACAGTTTGCGCGGGCTATGACCACCGCGCGTCAGGCCGAAGACTTCGTCATCGCTCATGTCTTCCACAAGCTTGAGCGTTTCCGGATACTTGCCGAAGAAATTGGCGCGGACATGCGCGCCATCCTTGCCACGGAAGGCCTGATATTCACCGTCCACGGTTTCCATCATGAGTTGAATCAGCTTGCCGGAAGTGTCGCGGGCAAGCAGTTCATCCCAATCCGAACCCCAGATCACCTTGTAAACATTCCAGCCGACGCCACGGAAGTGCGATTCGAGTTCTTGAATGACCTTGCCGTTGCCGCGTACAGGGCCGTCCAGACGTTGCAAGTTGCAGTTAATCACAAACACCAGGTTGTCGAGTTTTTCGCGCACCGCCAAGCCAATCGCGCCGAGGGATTCGGGTTCATCCATTTCGCCATCACCGAGGAAAGCCCAGACCTTGCGAGTGTTGGCAGAAGACAGGCCGCGTGCGTCCATGTACTTCATGAAGCGTGCCTGGTAGATCGCCATCAACGGCCCCAAGCCCATGGAGACGGTGGGAAATTGCCAGAAATCGCGCATCGTCCAAGGGTGCGGATAGGAGGAAATGCCCTTGCCATCGACTTCCTGACGGAAATTCAGCAAATGTTCCTCATCCAGACGACCTTCAAGAAAGGCGCGGGCGTACATGCCGGGCGCGACGTGACCCTGGAAGAACACCATATCCGCGCCTTCCGGGTGATCCGGACCTTTGAAAAAGTGGTTGTAACCGACTTCGTACAGGGTAGACGAGGAGGCATAACTGCCGATATGCCCGCCAATGCCGTCATGCGCCTTGTTGGCTTTCACCACCATGGCCATGGCGTTCCAGCGAATCAGGGCGCGCAGGCGTTGTTCAAGACGTAGATCTCCCGGGTAGGACGGCTGGTCTTCTTTGGGAATGGTGTTGATGTAGGGCGTGTTGGCGCTATAGGGTGTGTCGATGCCATGTTTGCGTGCCGCCTCGATGAGCGAGGCAATCAGGTGCTGGGCTTTTTCGCTACCTTCAAATTCGATGACTGCGGCCAGAGCGTCCAGCCATTCTTGTGATTCTTGCGGATCCATGTCCTGATAATTCGTTGTCATGCGGCAAACACTCCAGATACATCTTGAAAGTAAGTTGGTTTTCCCCAGCGGATTAAGCAAGTTGTTTGCCATCACGGCATGGGCGGTTTTTTCGATTATGCGTGAATGAGCTGCATTTTCCTATCGGGCGAATCAACCCCGGCGCGCGGATGGATAACTCGCGCTTGGCTTTCGTGGAATCTGGTGGTATCAATGTCACACGGCGTTCACACAAGCTTCGCCCGATGTTCGGGCATGACGAGGAGATGATGATGAGACTTCCACTGCAAATTACCTTCAGGGATATTCCGCCGTCTGAGGCCATTGAAACGGCGATCCGTGACAAGGCCATGAAACTGGAACGCTATTTTGACCGCATCACGTCGATGCGCGTGACCGTTTCCGCACCGCACAAGAGCCACCAAAAGGGCAATCTTTACGATGTGAATATTGATATTACAGTGCCAGGCCAAGAGATCGTGGTCAGCCATGACAAGCATGACCAGCACTCACATGAGGATTTTTATGTCACGCTGCGCGATGCCTTTGCCGCAGCCCAGCGTCAGCTGGAAAGTTATGTCGGCAAAATGCGCGGAGAAGTCAAAGCGCATGAAGTGCCAGCGCATGGCCGCGTGGTTGAGGTTACGCCGGACTCGGGCACGATCCTTACTTCGGATGGGCGTGAAATTTATTTTCACCGCAATAGCTTGCTGAATGTTGAATTTGACGCACTGCCACAAGGCGCGGAAGTGCGCTTTGATGAAGTCGAGGGTGAGAAAGGTCCCAAGGCGAGCTCGGTGCAGCTTGTAGGCAAGCATCACATCGTGGGGTGATGCTGCGCTGATATGACCGGCTGTGCTCAGCCGGGATGCTTTCAAGGGGGGTGCTTGCGCTCCCTTTTTTATGGCTTCACGCGGATGGAGGGGAGACTCCAAGCGCGAGGTTAAGATCAAGTACCAAGGCTCGCAGCGTCAGGTTTTGCAGGGCAAGGGTCTGATCCATTTGTTCCATGGCATCGTCGTGGTCGTCTTTCAGAGTCTCGGTGAGGGTGTCGGTAGGGCGCAGGCTGCGCAGGACACCTTGGGCATCGAGCACAAAACTCATGCGCTCGCGCCAGATCAGGCCGAGGCGGGTGACTTGTTTGCCTGAGGCGAGGTGGCTTTTGACTTCCTCGCAGGTGAGGTCGTGTTTGCGCAGGGTGGCGGTGCCGCCTTCGTCGTCGGGAGCGGCAAGCTGGCAGGTTTGGTCGAACTCAAACCCTTCCGGCAATTCATGGCTTTGCAACCAGTGAGTCATCAGGCCAGCCCAGTCGCCACTGGTTTTCCACCGGGTGACGGGCAGGGAGCCGGTGGCTTCGCGCACGGCGCTCATCAGCGCTTCGGCGCTTTTCTCCGAGGCCGAATCGACGATCACCCAGCCGCTCTGGCTGTCGATGCTGGCGAACAGGCGGCGGCGGCGCGGAATCAGGCGTGGCAAAAGTGCGTGTTCTATGCCTTCGCGCAGTTCTTTCTTTTCTTTCGAGCCGGGGGCGTGGCCTTCGCGCTGTTCAAATTCGCGCATCTGCTCGGCCAACTGGTCACGCACATAGCCGCCGGGCAGTTTTTTTTCTTCCTGTACCCAACGCAGCGTCCATACGTCATCAAAGGCATGGACGTAAGCCTGTGCCTTGTGGCCGAGCACGGGCTCAAAGCCATGACTGGCGAGTTCCAGCGTGCCGCAGGGACGGAATGGCTTGGCAGCAAGGGCGCTTTCCAGTGCATCCAGGTCAAAGGGCAGGGGGGCATTTAGCGGGAAGAGAGAAAGTGAGCGAAACCACATGGCGATATTGTCGTATTGATCAGAAGGGCGGCGATTATCAGCGGCGGCGGCGGGTGGTGCAAACGTGAGCTCATGAATTTTTTAGCCACAGAGGACACAGAGTGCACCGAGATAAAAAGCTTGGTGAAAAATTTGCTTCTGGGCACTTCTATTAATTCACTTTTTGTCGTTCCCGCGAAAGCGGGAACCCAGTTAAATCAAGGCACTGGATGCCCGCCTTCGCGGGCATGACGAAATTTATAGAAGTGCCCTTCTGAGAGTGTTTTCAATCTCCCTTCGCTCTGAACCCGTCGAAGGGCATTAGGGTGCGCTTCGACAGGCTCAGCCTGAACGGCGCTATGCAAACTTCATCTGGCTGGATCAATAACTCTCCGTGTGCTCTGCGCCCTCTGTGGCTAAATTTCGATTTTTTGCAACTATACTGATGCCGCCTTTTTCAGCCGTGAGTCATACCCAATGAGTACCTCCGTTCACACCACCCGCCTTGTGGATTATCAGCCGCCTGCCTGGCGTATTCCGACGATTGTCTTGACCTTCGAGCTGGATGCTGAAAGCACGCATGTTCATGCCGTTATGCACTGCGAACGGGTGGGCGAGGCGGAAAGCGCGCTGGAGTTGCAGGGTGAATGCCTGGAGCTACTGCGCATTGCGCTGAACGATGTGCCGCTTGAGCCGCATGAGTTCAGCGTGCATGACAGCGGTCTGACCCTGCATCGTCCGCCTGCTCGCTTTACCCTGAGCATGAGCACGCGTATCCACCCGGCAGCCAATACCACCGGCATGGGGCTGTATCTGTCCAAGGGGATTCTCGTTACCCAATGCGAGGCCGAAGGCTTCCGCCGCATGATGTACAGCCTGGATCGCCCGGATGTGCTCTCAAAGTACACCACGCATTTGATTGCCGACAAGGCGCGTTATCCCGTGCTGCTCTCCAACGGCAATTTTGTCGAGGAAAAGGCTTTGGAGGATGGGCGCACCCAGGCGACCTGGTTCGACCCTTTTCCCAAGCCGACCTATTTGTATGCGCTGGTGGCCGGGGAGTTGGGTGTACTGACGGATCGCTTTGTCACCATGAGCGGCAAGAATGTGGCTTTGGAGATTTACGCCGAAGCGCGCAATGTGGACAAGCTTGGCCATGCCATGCAATCCATCCACAAGGCCATGCGCTGGGACGAGGACAGCTATGGCCGTGAGTACGACCTGGAGCGCTTTATGGTGGTGGCGGTGGAGGACTTCAATGCCGGGGCGATGGAAAACAAGGGGCTGAACATTTTCAATGCCAGCTACGTGCTGGCGCGCCCGGAAGTGGCGACCGACCTGGATTACGAAGGCATTGAAAGCGTGATTGCGCACGAATACTTCCACAATTGGTCGGGCGATCGCGTCACCTGCCGTGACTGGTTCCAGCTTTCCTTGAAAGAGGGCTTCACCGTATTCCGCGACCAGGAGTTTTCCGCCGATATGGGCGCACGCGCTACGCAGCGCATCAAGGATGTCAACGGTCTGCGCACTTGGCAGTTCGCCGAAGATGCAGGTCCCCTGGCGCATCCGGTGCAGCCCGCCGAGTACCAAGCCATCAGCAATTTCTACACCAGTACGGTGTACAACAAGGGCGCGGAAGTGGTGCGCATGTTGAAAAACCTGCTCGGCCAGCCGAGCTTCCGCAAGGGCTGTGATCTGTATTTTGCCCGCCATGATGGGCAGGCGGTGACCATCGAGGAATTCGTCAAGGCAATGGAAGATGCCTCCGGGCGTGATTTGACTCAGTTCCGCTTGTGGTATCGCCAGGCGGGTACGCCGCTGATTAACGCATCCGGCGAGTACGATGCCACGGCGCAGCGTTATACCCTGCATCTGCGCCAGTCCACCCCGCCCACGCCGGGACAGGCGGAAAAGCTGCCAATGCTCATTCCTGTGGACATGGCCTTGCTGGATGCCAGTGGCAAGGAGATAACAGCGCAGGTGCTGGAATTGAATCAGCAGGCGCAGAGCTTTGTGTTCGAGGGTATTGCCACAGTGCCCGTGCCGTCCCTGTTGCGCGGCTTTTCCGCACCGGTGCGTCTGGAATTCGCCTACAGCGATGCCGAGCTGGCGTTTTTGATGGCGCATGACGGCGATGACTTCAACCGCTGGGATGCCGGGCAGCGCCTGATGACCCAGGTGCTGTTGCGTCTGGTGGCCGATGTACAGGCGGAAAACGAGCTGGTGCTGGATGAAGGCTTGAGCGCAGCCTTTGCTCATGCCCTGCATGATAAAAACCTGAGCGCCCGCATGAAGGCTGACCTGCTTATGGTGCCGAGCGAAGCCTGGCTGGCGGAACAAATGAATGAGGTTGATCCGCTGGCGATTCATCAGGCGCGCCGCTTTTTGCGCCGTGCGCTGGCCGAAGCCTGGGAAGAAAGCTGGCTTGCCATTTATTACGCGCAACAGGAGAGTGGCGAGTATCAGGTCACGCCCGAGGCGGTGGGCAAGCGTCGGCTGAAAAATCTGGCGCTGGGCTTTTTGATGACGCTGGACAACAGCGCCCATCATGCGCTGGCCACGCACCAGTTCCGTGTGGGCGGCAATATGACCGACGAAATGGCTGCGCTGTTGAGTCTGGCGCACACTGATTGCGCCGACCGCCGTGAGGTGTTGTTGGCGTTTGAACAACGCTGGGCGCACGAGGCACTGGTGATGGACAAATGGTTCGGAGTCCAGGCCAGCAGCCCCTTGCCTGGTACGCTGGACGAAGTGCGCGCCCTGCTCAAACACCCGGCGTTCCATTTGACCAACCCCAACAAGGCGCGTGCGCTGATCGGCGGTTTTGCGCGCGGTAATGCGGTCAATTTCCACGCGGCGGATGGTTCGGGCTACCGTTTTATCGCCGAGCAGGTGCTGGCGCTGGACGCGCTCAACCCGCAGGTGGCTTCCCGCATGGCGGGTGCCTTCCAGCAGTGGCGGCGCTTTGAAGCGCATCGTCGTGGCCTGATGCGGGCCACGTTGCAGGAGTTGTCGGCACATTCCGCGCTGTCGTCCGAGCTGCGCGAAGTGGTCGAGCGCAGTCTGGCAGCCTGATCGGTGATTGAAAGCCGGGCGCAGGCCGTGTACTGTGCCCGGCCTGCAGATTCAAATCAAAAACATGACATGAGGAGTACAGCATGACCGTCGATCATCACGATCTCGTCCACGAATTTCCTGAGCACAAGGAAAAGATTCATCAGATGAAAATGGAAAACGCGCACTTCGCCAGGCAGTTTGAGGCTTACCACAGCGTCAACAATGAAATCGAAGTGCTGGAAAATAACGAATCGCCCGTGACGGATGAAACCTTGGGAGAGCTGAAAAAGCGGCGTCTGATGCTGAAGGACGAGCTTTACGCCATGTTGACGGCGTAATCGTTCCATACTCCGTGATACAGAGGTCGCTTCAGGCGGCCTTTTTTATGGCAGGCGCAGCACGCACCGTTCAGTGTTTTGCGGCAAAAGCGCGGCCAATTCATCCAGGCTGCCGCTGAAGCATCCTGGGCGTTCGTCTTCTGTGCAAAGGCGCGAGGGGATGTCCCAGTCTTCCAGCAAGGGAATGGCGGCAATGATGCCCGCTGGCATTGCAGGCAGAAAAAAACGCGAAGGTCGCGGGCGGAAGGGGGCGGGTTCGCTTATTTGATACAGCGCCAGTGTGTTGGCAGAAGCCTTGCGCCGCGTGCTGCATAGATGGATCAAGGTGGCCAGCGCCAGACCTTCAGCCAGTACGACGCAGGCTTGATCGGCCGCCAGACGGATGGCATCACCGACGCGTTCCGCGAGGCGGATTGCGTTATCGGGAACGGGGGCGCTTGTGAGGGCTTCGAGTTGACCCGCGTGCGCTGTGCGCATCGGCCAAAGTTCGCGGCCATTATGCAGACGCAGACGTTGCCCCGGCAGGGGGGAGGGCAGAGTATCCGGCCAGCCCAGGCTCAAGCGGGTGTAAGCGCCCAGCGGCGCTTGGGCGAGCACGGGCAGTACGACAGCTTCAAACTTCACAGGGCAGGTGTTCGCGCCGGGTTTGCAGGAAGTTGCGCAGCGCCTTGAGAAAGGCATGCGGAGTTTCGATATGCGGCCAGTGGTGCGCCAGCGGCAGGCTGTAGACGCAGGCTTGCGGGAAGCTCTTGCGGATCAGACCAAGATCGGCATCACGCACATAATCGGAATGCCCGCCGCGAATAAACAGTGCCGGCCCGTCGTAGAGGCGGTCGAGGAAGGGCATGGCATTGAGATCGTCATACGCCATTTCCAGAGTGGGCAGGTTGATCCGCCAGTGTAGTTGTCCGTCCGCATCGCGCGTCAGATTGGTGAGTAAAAACTCGCGCACTTGTGGATTAGGCAGGCGAGGGCACATCCATTCGGCGGCCTGGGCGCGTGAACGCATGTCCTTCAATGGCAAGGCATTCATTACGGCAAACAATTCAAGGTGTAGCGGTGCGTAGGCGCGCGGCGCAATATCGACCACGCTCAGGCTGAGAACTCGCTCGGCAGCACGGCTGGCCATGAGCATGGCGGTTTTTCCCCCCATGGAATGACCGAGAATGTGGGCGCGCGCAAGTTTGAGATGATCCATCAGTCCCAAAACGTCATTCAGCATGTCCGCATAGTGGTGGGTCGGCGTGTGGAGCGATGCGCCATGATTGCGCAGGTCGGGAAGAATCACCTGCCAGCGCCCATGGGCGGAATGCTCAGGATGAGCCAGCGCAGCGGCGATGGAACGCCAGTTTGCGGCTGAGCCAAACAGGCCATGCAGGATGATGAGTGGTTCGCCTTGCCCGAGAATTTCGTAGTGCAGCTTCAATGGATTGTCCGTTTGCTTGCCATGAGGTGAACCGTAGCTTTACTTGCGAGGCTGCGTCAATGCACAAAGGTCTGGAATTTTTTTTTCGGTGGGTATTTCGGCTTGATGAAAAATGTACGATGCTCCCACCCGTGGTGAAAAATAAAAATGGTGTGGGGTATGTAACGTGACGGCATCTCAAAACTTGATTAGCGCTGCGAACGCACTTCCTGTAAGCAGCCAGCAATTCGCCTTGCTTGTATCGCTGGATCGGGGGGCGCGTGATGTGATGCGTGCCGCCTGTCGTGAAGCTGGGTATCAGTCGCTGGACTGCCCCAATTTTGCTGATGCGGTGTCCATGGCGGGCGAAATTGGCGTTACGGTGTGCTGCATCGCCGCCTCGGCAACCAATCCGGGGCTTTGCCAGCTCATCAAAGAGTTGCGTGAAGTCTTGGTGGATGGCGCGCCCATTTTGATGATGTCGGCGATGAGTGATATTCCGCAGCAGGTTGAATCGCTGTTTTTGTGTGGCGTGACCGAGGTTTTTTCACCGACATCGCCGGATATTTTGAGTCGTTATCTGACCAATCGGGATGCCGAGCGTGCCGGGCCGCATGGGCAGCATATTTATGGCAAACAGGTGCTGCTGGTTGAAGATTCGACCACGGTGGCGTTTGTGGTGCGCAAAACCCTGCTGGAGCACGGGCTTATGGTGGACTGGGAGCGCAGCGCCGAGGATGCCCTGGATGCGATCAAACACAAAAATTACGATCTGCTGATTACCGATTTGGTGCTGGAGGGGGAGATGAGCGGCGTGGCGCTTGTGAGCTCCTTGCGCCAGCAGGGTTTCTCCGAATATGCCTTGCCGATTCTTGCCATGACCGGTTTTGATGAGCGCTCGCGGCGGCGTGAATTGTTTCGTCTTGGGGTGAATGACTATGTGGTCAAGCCTGTACTGGAAGAAGAATTGGTTGTGCGCACGCGCAATTTGATTATTGCCAACCGCTTGGCCATTCGGGTTGAAGCGCAACATTCGCGCATCAAGCTGCTGGAGTCCAGCGATGCCCTGACCGGGGTTTGCAATCGCCGTATGCTGTTTACCATGAGCGATAAATATCTGGCGACGGCAAGGCGCAGCAAGGGGGTGTTCAGTCTGGTGCTGGTTGAAATGCAGGGGCTTGATGATGTCATTGCGCAATATGGTACGGACGCAGGTGATAGCGTGTTGAGCGATTGCGCACGCTCCATGCGTCAGGTGGCGCGTTCCAGCGATATTGTGGCGCGGGTGGGAGATGCGCGTTTTGCGGTGTCCTTGCCTTATTGCGCCGCTGTGGACGTGCCAGGCGTGGGTGAGCGCTACCGTCGTGTGCTGAGTGGACAAAGGCCTTTTGGAATGCCATTGGGTGTTCGCATTGGCGTAGCGGCGTTTGATGCGCAGAAAGATAGCGACTTCGATCACCTGTTTGCCCGCGCCTTGCGTATGCTTGAACGCCAGAGTGAAGTCGTTATTGATCCGCTCTGAAAATGTTTGAACCGCAGAAGCGAGTTTGCTCCACAAAAACAGGATTTACGCAAAAGCTGACCTCACGCCCCCTCAATCGCTGATTTCTCTCCATCTTTGTAAAAGGGCGGGCGGGGGGATTGGTGTGTCTTTGCCGCGCCCTTCGCCTGTTTCCGCGAGGGGGCTTGAAATCCAATTTTCTCACCCTATGCTTGGCACTCGAATGTGCTGAGTGCTAATTCTTGGTACATTGCGTTCCTGAACCCAAGAGTAGGTGGAGATAAAACCATGAAGATTCGTCCTTTGCATGACCGCGTATTGATTAAGCGCGTTGAAGAAGAACTCACCACGGCCAGCGGTATCGTGCTGCCGGGCAGTGCGGCTGAAAAGCCTAACCGTGGCGAAATCATTGCCGCAGGCCCTGGCAAGTCCAATGAAAAAGGCGAGATCCGCCCCATCGGTGTCAAAGTGGGTGAGCAGGTTCTGTTCGGCCAATACGCGGGCACCAAGGTCAAGGTGGATGGCGAAGAGCTGCTGATGATGGGCGAAGACGACATTCTTGCGGTCATCGAATAATTTTCCCGTATTTACAATCAATACACCCTTAATTCAGGAGATTCCCCATGGGAGCTAAAGACGTTCGTTTCGGTGCAGATGCACGCTTCAAGATGGTTAACGGCATCAATATTCTTGCCAACGCAGTTAAAGTGACCCTCGGCCCGAAAGGCCGTAATGTGGTACTGGAAAAATCCTTCGGCGCACCGACCGTGACCAAGGATGGCGTATCCGTGGCCAAGGAAATCGAACTGGAAGACAAGTTCGAGAACATGGGCGCACAGATGGTGAAAGAAGTCGCCTCACAAACGGCGGATATTGCCGGTGATGGCACCACTACGGCTACCGTGCTGGCACAGGCCATTGTGCGCGAAGGTATGAAAGCCGTTGCTGCGGGCATGAACCCGATGGATCTGAAGCGAGGTATCGACAAGGCCGTATCAGCGGCGGTGGCCGAACTCAAGTCTGTTTCTGTGCCCTGCACCGATGACAAGGCGATTGCTCAGGTTGCGACCATTTCCGCCAACTCGGACGATGCGATCGGCACCATCATTGCCGATGCGATGAAGCGCGTGAGCACCGAAGGCGTGATTACCGTGGAAGAAGGTTCTGGTCTGGAAAATGAGCTGGATGTGGTTGAGGGTATGCAGTTCGACCGTGGCTACCTGTCTCCCTACTTCGTCAATGACCAGCAAAACATGCAGGCCGCGCTCGAAAACCCCTTCATCCTGTTGTGCGACAAAAAAATCTCCAACATCCGTGACTTGCTGCCTGCATTGGAAGCCGTGGCCAAAGCGGGTCGCCCGCTGCTGATCGTGGCTGAAGACATCGAGGGCGAAGCCCTGGCCACCCTGGTCATCAACAATATGCGCGGCATTCTGAAAGTCACTGCGGTCAAGGCTCCGGGCTTCGGCGACCGCCGCAAGGCCATGCTGCAAGACCTGGCCGTACTGACCGGCGGTATGGTGATTTCCGAGGAAGTCGGTCTGACGCTGGAAAAAGTCACCCTGACCGAACTGGGTCAGGCGAAGAAAGTCGTGGTCACCAAGGATCACACCACTGTGGTGGATGGCGCGGGTGCCAAGGACGAAATTGACGGTCGCGTGGCACAGATTCGTGCGCAAATCGAAACCACCACCTCTGACTACGACAAGGAAAAGCTGCAAGAGCGCGTGGCCAAACTGGCAGGCGGCGTGGCGGTCATCAAGGTCGGCGCGGCTACCGAAGTGGAAATGAAAGAGAAGAAGGATCGTGTGGACGATGCCCTGCACGCCACCCGTGCAGCGGTTGAAGAGGGCGTGGTTCCCGGCGGCGGCGTGGCTCTGGTACGTGCCATCAATGCGGTCAAGGCGGTCAAAGGCTCCAACCACGATCAGGACGTGGGTATCAGCATCGCCATGCGCGCCATGGAAGAGCCGCTGCGCACCATCGTTGCCAACGCGGGTGACGAACCGTCCGTCATTCTGAACAAGGTCGCCGAGGGTTCAGGCAATTTTGGTTATAACGCAGCCACCAGCGAATACGGCGACATGATCGAAATGGGGATTCTTGACCCCACCAAGGTGACCCGTTCTGCGCTGCAAAACGCGGCTTCTGTCGCCGGTCTGTTGCTGACCACCGAGTGCATGGTCGCTGAGCTGCCAAGCAAGAATGCACCTGCTCCGGCGGGCGGCGGCGACATGGGCGGTATGGGCATGATGTAAGCCCATGTGTTTGCACCCGGCGCTCACTGCGGTGACGCGCGGGGTTGCAATATACTTTAAAGCCCCGCACAGATTATGCCCTGTGCGGGTTTTTTTATGTACGCTCTATAAAGTCCGCTGAAGCTGTATGCGTAAGTTCCGAGAAATATAAAAGTATCTATACATGAATAAAATTAAAACAAATGTGAGGTTTTTATTTACAAAGTGTTTTATTTTGTCCACACAGGCTTTGAATTTTTCTTGTAAGGGCGCAAAATCCAAGCTGCTTCGTTAAACGCGCTTATCTTGCTTTCAAGATGCAAACGTTGGCGACTGGTAAAACGAATGATCCCAAGGAGTACACGGCATGATGGTAGTTATGAAACGTTCGATGGTTTCTATGGGTGTTGCAGCCATTCTGGCAAGCCCGGCGTATGCGAGCAATGGCATGAACCTGGAGGGTTATGGGGCAAAATCCGCTGCGATGGGCGGAACATCCATGGCGTATGACATCGGTAACTCCGGCATGATGGGCAACCCGGCAACCTTGGGTCTGCGTAAGGACGGCAATAACTTTGGTATTGGCGTAACCTGGCTACAGCCGGATGTGAAAGCCAGTATCCCGGCTTATGGCCTGAGTGCTGAGTCCGGTGGCGACTCCTATTTGATGCCGTCCATTTCCTTTGTCCGCAAGGATGGTGCCTTTACCTATGGTGTGGGCGTGTTCGCGCAGGGTGGTATGGGGACTGAATACTCAGGCAACAGCTTCCTTTCCGGTGGCACAGGTCTGGAACAACGCTCTGAAGTCGGTTTCGGCCGCCTGATGTTCCCATTGGCCTACCAGGTGACCGACGAGCTGATCGTCGCAGGTCAGCTTGATTACGTCTGGGCGACCATGGATCTGAAGATGTTACAGATGGACTCCAAGGGCAATGGCGGTTACGTCAATGTCAGCGATGATAACGATTTTGGCGGTGCCATGACCGGCGATGGTTTTGCCTTCAAGTTGGGCGCGGTGTACAAGCTCAACAAGGATTTCACCATGGGCGCGACCTATCACAGCAAAACCAATATTGGCGATCTGAATGGCAGCGGCACGTTGACACCATTCATGGGCGGGATGACTCCCGGCGCTATACCGGCAAACTACACCGTCGTGGACTTCCAGTGGCCGGAAACCTTCGGTATTGGTATGGCGTGGAATGTTACGCCTGAGTTCATGCTGGTGGCGGACATCAAGCAGCTGATGTGGTCAAAGGTCATGCAAGACTTCACTATGACCACTGAAATTCCAGCATTTGGCATGTCGCAAACCCAGGTGATGCCGCAAAACTGGGATGACCAGACGGTGTTCTCTATCGGCGCACAATACAAGATCGACCCGGCGGTTGCGCTGCGCATGGGTTATAACTATGGCAAAAACCCAGTGCCAGATAACACGCTGAACCCGTTGTTCCCGGCGATTACCGAAAGCCACTTCACCTTCGGTGCCGGCTGGCAGGTCGATAAGTCCAACAGCTTGGCGATTGCCTTCACCTACGCGCCGGAAGTCACCCAGACCATGGCGAATCCGATGATGCCGATCGAAATGTCACACAGCCAGACACTGTGGCGCTTGAATTATGCTTACAACTTCTAAGTTGAAGACAATGGTCTGTGTCTTCAAATGAGCATGGGTGATTGTAAAGCGATGATTCATCATAGCGAATGAGTTGAATGACACGATCAAAGAGTGGCTTTGGCCACTCTTTTTTATTTCTGTAGACTTGAGGAAAAAAACTAATGAATGTATCCAAATTTGTTGTGAGCTCTTGTTTTTTGGCTTCACTCTCGTTTTCCGTTATGGCCGCAGACGCTCTTAAACCTTTTCTTGCCGCGCCCGCGCAGGAAGGCACACTCAAGGACGTTGGTGAGCAGGTGAAGGCAAAGCTCAAGGATGCCGGGTTTTTGGTGGTGGGTGAGTTTTCGCCTTCGGGAAAATCGCGTGTTTTCGCGGTGAGTAATGATGCGCTGAAAAAGGCTGCAGCCAAGGGCGAGCGTAGCGCTTATGGTGCGGCCATGCGTGTTTCGCTGGCGGAAAAAGATGGCAAAGTGACCCTGAGCTGCACCAATCCAGAGTATTTCTCAGCCGCCTACCACATGGGCAATAACGTGGCAGAGATTAAAAAAGGGTTGGAGACCGCTGTCGGCTGTAATCAACCTTTTGGCGCGGGTGAGATGAGCGCGGCGGATGTTGCCGGTTATCGCTATGCGATTGGTATGGAATACTTGGATGATGTGTATGCCTTGGGCGAGTTTGCGAGTTTTGATGAGGCCAAAAAGGCGGTTGAAGCAGGTCTTGAATCCAATAAGCTTGGGGTCAAGAAAATTTACCGTGTTGAAATTCCTGGGAAAAACCAGGTGGTGTATGGTGTGGCGCTGAATACCAAGGCTACGAATAAAGATGCCGATGATGGTTTTATCATGAATGTTCTGGAGCATGGCGATAAAAATCGCCTGGCTTATTTGCCGTATGAGATTCTGGTGAACAATAACAAGGTCGAAGCCTTGCACATGCGCTATCGTGCGGCGGTGCATTTTCCTCAGTTGCCGATGCTGGGTGATGGGGCAAGCTTCTTTAAGCTGCAAGCCTCGCCGGATGCAATCGGCGAAGTTCTGACGGCTGTTGTTGCGTCCAAGACGGCTCAGTAAGCGTGCCCGGCAGGGGATGAACAGAACATCCTTTGATTTGATACGGCTTTTCTGTCCTGTTGTGCAGGAAAGCTGACAGTTCCGTGACAGATGCGTAGAATGCTGCCTCTTTTCGTGTATTTCATGTTGGGGCATAGGCTCTGGCATAAACAGGCGGTGTCTGTCG
This sequence comes from uncultured Halothiobacillus sp., assembly GCA_964618025.1. Classification (GTDB taxonomy): domain Bacteria; phylum Pseudomonadota; class Gammaproteobacteria; order Halothiobacillales; family Halothiobacillaceae; genus Thiofaba. Next base: position 19,108 of record CAZTYJ010000005.1, read on the forward strand.
CGCTGTCCTGTCATTTCTGAGGGAGTTTCCGTTCGTGGAATTGTTGTCCGGTGGAGAGATTTTTGTCCGCTGCTTGCAGGAAGAGGGGGTTGATGTCGTCTTCGGCTATCCCGGTGGCGCGGTGCTGCATATTTACGATGCGATTTTTCAGCAAGATCAGGTGAAGCATGTGCTGGTGCGCCATGAACAAGGCGCAACGCACATGGCGGATGGCTACGCGCGTGCGACGGGTAAGGCCGGTGTCGTGCTGGTCACCTCAGGGCCTGGCGCGACCAATGCCGTGACCGGTATTGCTACGGCGAATATGGACTCCATTCCGATGGTGGTGTTCACAGGCCAGGTGCCAACGCATCTGATCGGCAACGACGCTTTCCAGGAAGTGGATAATGTCGGCATCACCCGTCCCTGTGTGAAGCACAACTTCCTGGTGAAAGATGTGCGCGACATGGCGGAAACGATCAAAAAAGCCTTTTTTATTGCGCGTACCGGTCGTCCTGGCCCTGTATTGGTGGATATTCCCAAGGATGTGACTGATCCCAAGGTCAAGGTGCCGTTCGACTATCCCAAAGACGTGGCCTTGCGCTCCTATAACCCGACAGTGAAAGGGCATGGCGGTCAGATCAAAAAAGCGCTCGATCTGATTCTTTCCGCCAGGCGACCGATGCTGTACACCGGCGGGGGCGTGATTCTTGGGCGTGCCTCGGAGCAACTCACGCGCTTTACCCGTCGGTTGAATTATCCGATTACGCAAACCTTGATGGGACTGGGCGCATACCCGGCCTCGGATCGTCAGTTTGTTGGCATGTTGGGGATGCACGGCACCTACGAAGCCAATATGGGGATGCACCACTGCGATGTGCTGATTGCCATTGGTTCGCGTTTTGATGACCGCGTGACCGGTAATCTGGCCAAGTTCTGCCCCACGGCAAAGATTGTGCATATCGACGTCGATCCGGCTTCGATTTCCAAAAACGTCAAGGTCGATGTGCCGATTGTCGGCCAGGTCGGTGATGTGCTCAACGAAATGATGCGCCTGATGGAGCATGAAGGGCGCAGGCCGGATGACGAGGCGCTGGCCGCTTGGTGGAGCCAGATCGAAGAATGGCGCAGCCTGGAGTGCATGAAATTCAAGTGGAGCGACGAGGTCATTAAACCGCAATACGTGGTGCAAAAGCTCTGGGAAGTGACCGGCGGCGACGCTTATGTCACCTCCGATGTTGGTCAACACCAGATGTGGGCGGCGCAGTATTATCCCTTCGACAAGCCGAATCGCTGGATTAACTCTGGCGGGCTGGGCACGATGGGCTTTGGCCTGCCCGCTGCGCTCGGCGTGAAAATGGCCTATCCCGAGGCCGAAGTGGCCTGCGTCACCGGCGAGGGCAGTATCCAGATGAATATCCAGGAACTGTCCACCGCCTTGCAATACCAGCTTCCGGTCAAGGTTATCAGCCTGAACAACCGCTACCTTGGCATGGTGCGCCAGTGGCAGGAGTTCTTTTATTCAGGCCGTTACGCCATGAGTTACATGGAAGCCCTGCCGGATTTCGTTAAACTGGCTGAAGCCTACGGGCATGTGGGCATGTTGATTGACAAGCCTTGCGATGTGGAGGGCGCGTTGATTGAGGCCTTCAAGCTCAAGGATCGGCTGGTGTTTATGGATTTCCGCACCGATCCGACGGAAAACGTCTACCCGATGGTGCCTGCGGGTGCCGGGCTTAACGAAATGATTTTGGTGTAACGACATGCGGCATATCATCTCCCTTTTGATGGAAAACGAAGCAGGTGCGCTCTCGCGTGTCGCCGGGTTGTTTTCAGCGCGCGGTTACAATATCGAGTCGCTGACGGTTGCGCCGACCCACGATGCCACCCTCTCGCGCATGACCATCGTCACTCGTGGCGATGACCAGATCATTGAACAGATCATCAAGCAGCTCAACAAGCTGATTGATGTGGTCAAGGTGCAGGATATTCAGGATTCGCCGCACATTGAACGCGAGCTGATGCTGATTAAATTGCAGGCGAGCGGTGAGCAGCGTGATGAGGTGTTCCGTCTGGCCGAGATTTTCCGTGGGCAGATCGTGGATGTCACCGATTCAAGTTATGTGGTGCAGATTACCGGGCCTGGGGCACGTCTGGATGCCTTTATTGAAGCGGTAGGCAGTATCCCGGTGATTGAAATGGCGCGCACGGGTGCTTTGGGCTTGTCGCGCGGCGCGCGCGGCATGACGGTTTGAGTTTTAGGGCTTGTGCAGGACTTGGATTTGGCTCTCTCTCCTCTCGCGGGAGAGGGCGGGGGGAGGGGTTAAGCCCGCCATTCTGCGCAAGTCCTGGACACAAGGCTTTTTCGCTCCATGTCCCCAGTGCCCTCTGTATCTTGTTTTAGATTTGATTTTTAAGGAGATTTTTCATGCAAGTGTATTACGACAAAGACTGTGATCTTTCCATCATTCAAGGCAAAAGCGTGGCCATCATCGGTTATGGCTCACAAGGCCACGCCCATGCGCTGAACCTGCGTGACTCCGGCGTGAGCGTGATTGTCGGCCTGCGCCCCGGTTCTGCCTCGGCCATCAAGGCGCAGAACGAAGGTCTGGCGGTGAAAAGCGTGCCGGACGCGGTTGCTGCGGCAGACGTGGTGATGATTCTGGCACCCGATGAGCATCAGGCGGCGATTTACGCGCACGATGTCGAGCCGAACCTCAAGCAAGGTGCCACCCTGGCCTTTGCTCACGGCTTTAACATCCTCTACAACCAGATCGTGCCGCGCAAGGATCTGGATGTCATCATGGTTGCGCCCAAGGCTCCGGGTCATACCGTGCGTTCCGAGTTTGTCAAAGGCGGCGGTATTCCTGATTTGATCGCCATTCACCAGGATGCTTCCGGCAAGGCCAAGGCCACTGCGCTGTCTTATGCCTCCGGCGTGGGCGGCGGTCGTACCGGCATTATCGAAACCACTTTCAAGGACGAGACCGAGACCGACCTGTTCGGCGAGCAGGCCGTACTGTGCGGCGGTGCGGTTGAACTGGTGAAAATGGGCTTCGAGACCCTGACCGAAGCGGGTTATGCACCGGAAATGGCCTATTTCGAGTGCCTGCACGAGCTGAAGCTGATTGTGGATTTGATGTACGAAGGCGGTATCGCCAACATGAACTACTCCATCTCCAACAACGCGGAGTATGGCGAGTACGTGACCGGCCCCGAGGTTATCAACGAGCAGTCCCGCGCCGCCATGCGCAACGCACTCAAGCGCATCCAGAACGGTGAATATGCCAAGATGTTCATCCAGGAAGGCCGCCTGAACTACCCGTCCATGACCGCCCGTCGTCGTCAGAACGCCGAGCACGCCATTGAAGTCACTGGCGGCAAGCTGCGCGGCATGATGCCGTGGATCATGAAGAACAAGATCGTTGACCAGACCAAAAACTGATTGACGTTTTTTTGATTGAAGAAGGCCGCCTTGTGCGGCCTTTTTTGTGGCTGTATGGAAAAAATAGCCACAGAGGACACCGGGTTCATGGCGTTTGTGTATTTTTTTCATGCAGGTTTTAACCTGCTTTAATAATGTCCGTGGCTCATGGGGCAGTATTTTTCTCGACGATCTCTGTGATCTCTGTGGCAAAAATGATTCCGGGTTAAACTCCCACAACAATTCCATGATGCGGTACCAGCATGAACCACGAAGACAACGAATACCCCGACCACCCGCGTAGCAAGGCGATTTTTTTACTGCCTAACCTCTTGACCACCGCCGGATTATTTTGCGGCTTTTACGCCATTATCGCCGCCATACAAGGCAAGTTTGAGCAGGCCGCCATGGCGGTGTTTCTGGCGATGGTCTTCGATGCCCTGGACGGACGTGTGGCGCGCATGACCAACACCCAGAGCGCCTTTGGCGTGCAATATGATTCGTTGTCTGATGTGATTGCCTTTGGGGTTGCGCCCGCCCTGGTGGTTTACCTGTGGGCGCTGTCCGGGATTGAGGGGCGCTGGGGTTGGATAGGCGCGTTCGTGTATGTAGCGGGCGCGGCGATTCGTCTGGCGCGTTTCAATGTGCAGGTGGATACCACGGATAAAAATTTCTTTGTCGGTCTGGCCAGCCCCGCCGCAGCGGCTTTAGTCATGGGTATGGTGTGGTTTGGCGAAGAACACACGATTCCTGCGGCGGATTTTGCCGGTTGGGCGTGGGTGATGACGGTCAGCGCGGGGCTGTTGATGGTTAGCAGCTTGCCGTATTACAGCTTCAAGAGTTTTGATCTGCGCAAGCGGGTGTCGTATTTGAGCGTGCCGTTGATTATCGTGGTATTCGCTTTGGCTATGCGTGATTTTGCGCTCACCCTGTGGGGGATTTTCCTGCTGTATGGCGTGTCCGCGCCGTTGTATGTGCTGGCGCGGCGTATGCTGCGCGTGACTCCCGCTTGACCCTTCTGCTTGATATAAGAGGGCTGTTGCCCTTATATTCAGCCCATGAACGCTCAATCTCGTCTTTATGCTGAATTCTTCGTCCGGGGCGCTGTGCTGCTTGCCCTGCGACTGCTGCTGCCTGGCGGCAAATAATTTCCCACGCCTGGCGAGGCCAAATACGCAATGACCCTACCCATTCGATATTCTTCAGCCTCCTGCTGATACAGCCTGTGCGACACGGGCTGTACGCGGGAGGCGAAACATTAGGACGCAAGCTCATGAGCAACTCCAAACTTATTATTTTTGATACCACCTTGCGCGATGGCGAACAAAGCCCCGGCGCTGCGATGACCCGTGAGGAAAAAATCCGTATCGCCCGCGCGCTGGAGCGCATGAGGGTGGATGTGATTGAAGCCGGTTTTGCCGCCGCCAGTCTGGGCGATTTTGAGTCGATCAGGGCGATTGCCGAAACGGTCAAGGAATCCACCGTGTGTTCCTTGGCGCGTGCCAGCGAAAAGGATATTCGCGCGGCGGGTGAGGCGATTCGTCCGGCTGCGCGCGGGCGGATTCATACCTTTATCGCCACCAGCCCGATTCATATGGAAAAAAAGCTGCGTATGTCGCCCGATCAGGTGGTCGAGGCTGCCGTGCGCGCGGTGAAAATGGCGCGTGAATACACCGATGATGTGGAGTTTTCCGCTGAGGATGCGGTGCGTTCGGAGATGGATTTTCTCTGCCGTATTTTCGATGCGGTCATTCAGGCCGGGGCGACTACGCTCAACGTGCCAGACACGGTCGGCTATGCTGTACCCGAGCAATGGGGCGCACGTTTCCGTGAGCTGATTGAGCGCGTGCCGAATAGCGATCAGGTGATTTGGTCGACGCACTGCCACAACGATTTGGGTATGGCGGTGGCCAATTCGCTGGCTGCCGTGCGTCATGGTGCGCGCCAGGTGGAGTGCACCATCAACGGTTTGGGCGAGCGTGCGGGCAATGCCTCGCTGGAAGAGGTGGTGATGGCGGTGCGCACCCGCCGCGATGCCTATCCGTTGGAGATTGGCATTGATGCGACCCAGTTGGTGCCGACCTCCAAGCTGGTGTCGAGCATTACCGGCTACCCGGTGCAGCCGAACAAGGCGATTGTCGGCGCAAACGCTTTTGCGCATGAGTCCGGCATTCATCAGGATGGCGTGCTCAAACACCGCGAAACCTACGAAATCATGCGCGCCGAAGATGTGGGCTGGGGGGCGAACAAGCTCACTTTGGGCAAACTCTCCGGGCGCAACGCTTTCCGTACCCGTTTGCAGGAGTTGGGTATCCAGCTTGAAAGCGAGGAAGTGCTGAATGCCACCTTCGCCAAGTTCAAGGAGTTGGCCGACAAGAAGCGCGAAATCTATGACGAAGACTTGCAGGCGCTGGTGTCCGGTGTGGTCGAAGAGGCCGAGGAAACCCTGCGTCTGGTGGCGCTCAAGGTGTGCTCCGAAACCGGCGAAGTGCCGCACGCACATCTTGTGCTGAACGTGGATGGTATTGAGCACACGGTCGATGCGCAGGGCGGCGGGCCGGTGGATGCCGTGTTCAAGGGTATTGAAATGATCGTCAAGAGCGATAGCGCGCTGACCTTGTACTCGGTGAACAACATCACCGGCGGTACGGATGCCCAGGGTGAAGTCACGGTGCGTGTGGAAAAGGACGGGCGCATTATCAACGGCCAGGGCGCGGATACCGATATTGTGATCGCTTCGGCCAAGGCCTATTTGAACGCGCTCAACCGCTTGCGTCAGCCGGAACAGCGGCAGCATCCGCAATTTGGGGCGGATGTCTAAGCATATGTCCATGAGCATTCCACAATCCAGACAAGCCGCGTTGTTGGCTGAACTGGGCATTGTGCAATGGCGGGCGCGCCCAGGGCAGGCGTTTCCGGGAGCAGGGATGTGTGTTGTGCCCGAAGTTGAGACAGAGCCGTCAGCTGCTCCGCCTGATGTAAGCGCGGTTCAACCTGGCGTTGAGCCAGCCTTGGATCTGTGTCTTTATGCCAACACTGCCTCCGAGGCCGAGGCGGAATTATTGGCGCGTATCATTCAGGCCGTGCATGGTTTGCGCGGCGCTTTGCGCATCGAAAGCCTGGGGCTGGATGCGCCCCAACAACCCGCCCAGGCGCATCTGCGTCTGGATGATGTGAGTTTTCCCAGCCCGGCGAGCATGTTGGCGCATCCCTCTGCAAAACGTGTGCTCTGGCAGGCCTTGCAAGAGGCTGTGGCGCGTTTGTCTTAAAGCCTTTTTTGCCACAGAGAGCACGGAGTTCTCAGAGTTTTGTAGGGTGGACAAGCGTAGCGCATCCACCGGAGCGCTATTTTTTCTCCGCGAACTCTGTGCCCTCTGTGGCTAACTTTTTCTTGTGAATTTTCAATGAGCCAATTTTCCAGCCTGAAACTGCGCGCATGGAGCGAAGACGATATTGCCGCTATGGCGCTCATCGAGCAGGAAGCCTATGCCTTCCCGTGGTCGGCGGGGATTATGCGTGATTGTTTTCTGGCCGGACACTGGGGCTGGACGGCCAAATCACGCGGCGAACTGGTGGCCTATGCTGTGGTGCAGGCCGTACTGGATGAAGCTCACCTGTTGAACATATGCAGCGCGCCGGGCTGGCAAGGGCAGGGCATCGGACGCGGCATGTTGAGCTTTGTGATGCAACAATGCGCCGGGCGCGAGATGCAGCGCATGTTGCTGGAAGTGCGCGCCTCGAATGCGCCAGCCTTGGCCTTGTATCGAAGCTTGGGTTTTCAGCAAGATGGCGTGCGCAAGGGCTATTACCCGGCCAGCGGCGGGCGCGAAGATGCGGTGTTATTGAGCCGCGCCCTCGTCGGCTGAAGACGCAGACTGGATGAAGCCCTGCGCGGGTCGAATATGTTCGCTCCACAGATTCACAATGCTGCAAAACAGCAGCGCGGTCATTTCCGCATCGTAGAGCGCGCCGTGCGCCTGCTTGCCATCAAAATCCAGCCCGGCTTCCTTGCAGGCTTTGGCCAACACGGTTTGGCCATAGGCGAGGCCGCCTAGGGTGGCGGTATCGAATACGCTAAACGGGTGGAAGGGGTTTTTCTTGTGCCCGCTGCGCGTCACCATGGCATTGAGAAAGCCCAGATCGAAATGCGCGTTATGCCCGACCAGCACCGCGCGCTTGCAACCGCTGTCTTTCATGGCACGGCGAATGGGCGCAAAGAGCAGATCCAGCGCCTCGCGCTCTTCCACCGTATGACGCAGCGGATTGTAGGGGTCGATTTTATTCACCTTGAGCGCTTCATCGAGAATACGCGCGCCGGGAAAGGCGGCGACATGCAGGCCGATACGCTCACCCGTGCCCAGGTTGCCCGCCTCGTCAAAGCCGAGGATCACCGCGCCGATTTCCAGCACAGCATCGGTGGTGCAGTCGAAACCGCCCATTTCCATGTCCACCACCACCGGGAGAAAGCCCCGGAAACGGCTGGCCATCAGGCTTTTGCTGGCGCTCACTTCAGGCTCACGCGATGCGCCAGCGCAGGGTTTCACCGCCACGTAAAGGAACCACCTCCACGCCGGGTTCGATGTTCATCAGTGCTGGAGCCATCCAGTTTTCTTTGACCAGGGTGATACGCTCGGCATTGCGCGGCAGGGCGTAGAAGTCGGCGCCGAAATGGCTGGCGAAGCCTTCCAGCTTGTCCAGTGCGCCTGCCTGCTCAAAGGCTTCGGCATACAGCTCAATGGCGGCATGGGCGGTGTAGCAGCCTGCGCAGCCGCAACTGGATTCCTTGGCACCCTTGGGATGCGGGGCGCTATCAGTGCCAAGAAAGAACTTGGGATTGCCACTGGTGGCGGCGGTCAGCAAGGCCTGGCGATGGGTTTCACGCTTGAGAATCGGCAGGCAGTAGAAATGCGGACGAATGCCACCGACCAGCATGGCGTTGCGATTGTAGAGCAGGTGATGCACGGTGATGGTCGCAGCGATATTCGCGGGCATGGCGCTGACAAAATCAGCGGCATCTTTGGTCGTAATGTGCTCCATCACGATTTTCAGCGCGGGAAATTCACGCTGCAAAGGCATGAGCACGCGCGCGATGAACACCTTTTCACGGTCAAAAATGTCGATGTCGTTGTCCACGACCTCACCATGTACGCACAGCACCATGCCTTCCTTTTGCATGGCCTCGAACACCGGGTACACCGCCTTGATGTCGGTCACGCCACGGTCGGAATTGGTGGTCGCGCCCGCCGGGTAGAGCTTGACCGCATGTACGATGCCACTGGCCTTGGCGCGGCTGATTTCTTCCGGGGGCGTTTGCCCGGTCAGATACAGCGTCATCAAGGGCTCAAAGCTCATGCCCGCAGGCACGGCAGCGAGGATGCGCTCACGATAGGCCGCAGCATCCTCGGTGGTAAGCACCGGCGGTACCAGGTTGGGCATGACGATGGCGCGGGCAAATTCGCGTGCCACATCGGGAACCACGCGCTTGAGCATGGCGTGGTCGCGCAGGTGGATGTGCCAGTCGTCGGGGCGGGTGAGGGTGATGTGCATGATGTTTTTCCGGTTACCAGGCAATGTAGGCGTAGCCTTTTTCTTGCAGCTCCATCAGGGCGGCGGCACCGACTTCTTCCACCAGGGCGAAGTCCACCATGTCTTTTTTCTCCCAGCCGAGGGTCTTCATGGTGTTGCCGCAGGCGATGTATTTCACGCCGTAATCGCTGGCCTGCGCCTTGACGCGCTGGCGCAAAAGTTCGGGAATATCGCGTTTGGGTTTTTTGGCCAACAGATGAATGCCGGGCCCGAAAACCACCACGGCAATGGCCACATTGTCTTCGTATTTGGTCAGCATGGCGCTGATCGAGTTGAGAATATGTTCGATATATTCCCATTCGGCATGATTGATCTGATAGACCACATGATGCTCGGGCGGGTCGCCGGGGAAGCGCTCTTTCTTGACGGCTGGCGTGGCCGCAGCGGGTTTGGCGGGTTCAGCGGCTTGAACAGCGCCCAGGCCGAACAGCGCGCCCAAAGCGGGCATGGATTGCATAAAGCGGCGACGAGAGGGGGTCGATGACATGGGGACAAACCTTGGGTAACGCTAGGGTGGTTGCGTGTAACTTTATCACAGGCGAGAGGCTTGTCGCTCAGGTGGGAGTCTTGGCTGAGGGCACATGGGGCAGCGCCTCACTGATACGTGCGTGAGCCAGGGCGGCAAGTTGACTGCGCGGGATGGCTTCGGGATGGAGCAAGGGCAGAAAGTGCAGTTCGGCGCGCAGGCCGGGTTCGTTGACGATGCGTTGCAGGGTGTCATTAAAACTGTCGTCATTGATGTAGGCGACACGCGGGTTCACGCTGTTGTAGGCATCCAGATAGCGTAGGGCAATCGGTTGAATCGCGGCCTCGGCTTCGTGTGCAGCCTGCAACAGGCGCGGATGAAAGCGGCGCAGGCTTAAGCCGTCGGTGGTGGTGCCTTCCGGGAAAATCAATACGCTGTGACCTTGTCGCAGTGCGTGGCTGATGTGTTGCACGCTATTCTGACTGTTGCCGCGTTCGATAAACAGGCTGCCTGCACGAGCGGCCAGCCAGCCGATCATCGGCCAGGCGCGTACCTCCGACTTGGCCAGAAAGCGCACGCCGGGAAGCTGGCTGCCCAGTACGGGAATGTCCAGCCAGGAAATATGGTTGCAGATATACAGCACGCCGGCTTGGGCTTCGCCCTGGGTCTTAACCTCCACCGCGAGAGATCGGCACACTTGACCATGCCAGTGGCGAATGGTGCGCATACCGCGCGCGGCGAAGGGCGAACCGTAGAACGGTGTTTGCAACAGACCTAACAGTACGCGCGCAGCGAGGGCGAGTTGTTTACGCCAGACGGCGTGTCGGCGTGCCCGTGTCGGGGGCGTGGCTGTGGAGGGGGATGTCGGCATGATGAACGGTTGCAGTGACGGGCATTTGGCGTTGGATGAAGTGGCGATGATAACGCGCTTGTAAATGCTGAACGTCAAGCAAAATGAAAATATCGGCACAGGCAAAGGCCGGATCCCAGCACGGCTCACCGCAGATTTGCGCGCCGAGACGCATGTAAGCCTTGAGCAGGGGAGGCATCCGCACTTTTTTGGCGGCAGGTACTTCCACAGTCAGCTCGGGCAGGGCGAGTTTGGGGGTTACGCGCAGTGTGTCGTCGCTCATAAAGTCATCGCGCAATTCCTGCATGATGCTGCGCGCCGCGAGGCCGCCGTCTTGCATCGGAATGCTGGCGCTGCCAAACAGGTGGCTGATGTGATTTTGTTCCATAAAGCTGGCCAGCCCCTGCCAGAGGATGCCAATGGTGGAGCCGTTGCGGTGTTCCGGGTGGACACAGGTGCGGCCAATTTCCATCACCTCGCCGTGCAACTGCGCGAGCATGGTCAGGTCAAACTCATTTTCCGAGTAAAAGCCACCGGCGGCCTGTGCATGGGCACGGGTAAGAATGCGTGTGCTGGCGAGCAGTTGGTCGTTGTGCTGGTCGATGACTAAAAGATGCTGGCAGAAGGCATCGTAGTGATCGTGCTCAAGCCCGTGTTCATCAACCTGCGCCTGTGCTCCCATTTCTTGCACGAATACTTGATAACGCAGACGTTGGCTACGTTGAATATCCGCTGGGTCTTGGGCGAGTTGCACGCGATAGCGGCAATCATTGGCTTGCATGAGTGTGGAGAGCATGGGAGTTATGGGCGTGAGTGATTTGACGCATCCTAGGGAGTATCTATTGCTTGCCTGTTGCAGCTTGATGAAGACTTGATGACGACTTATCTAACTTGCTTTGTCTGTAATCGCATATCGCCCCGCTTTCCCGGCTCATTCGCAGCGTAGCGATAGGGCGCGTTAGTTTGTGTTGATGGAGTATCATGCAAGCCGTTTTGATGAGCCAATTTAAAGAGTCATAGTCCGTGTCCGTACTGCTATTAAAAAAGAATGAAGATCGCCGCTTGCGCTTGGGGCATCCCTGGATTTACAGCAACGAGGTCGATACCACGGCCACGCCGCTGAGCGCGTTCACGCCAGGGCAACAGGCGCAGGTGGTGGCGCATGGCGGCAAGGTGCTGGGTATGGCGTATGTCAATCCGCACTCGCTGATTGCGGCGCGGGTGTTTAACCGCGAGGAACACCCGCTGGATCGTTCGCTGTTGATTCATCGCTTGAATATCGCCCTATCCTTGCGCGAGCGGCTATTTCCCACGCCGCATTACCGCGTGGTGCATGGCGAAGCGGATGGCCTGCCGGGGCTGGTGGTAGATCGTTATGGCGATATTTTGGTGGCACAGCTCACCACGGCGGGCATGGACAGCGTGCGCGAGGCGGTGGTGGAAGCCTTGGTCAAGGTGTTCAAACCAGCGGGCGTGTTGCTGCGCAATGACAGCTCCAGCCGCGAGCTTGAGGGCTTGGAGCGCGGGGTTGAGTTGGCCTACGGCGAGGTGCCGCAACAGGTTGAGCTGGTGGAAAATGGCGCACGTTTTAGGGTGCGTCCCTGGGATGGCCAGAAGACTGGCTGGTTTTACGACCAGGCCGACAACCGCGCGCGCTTGCCGCGTTATGTGCAGGGCAAGCGCGTACTCGATCTGTTCAGCTACATGGGCGGTTGGGGGGTGCAGGCTCTGCGGCATGGCGCGGCAGAGGCGGTGTGTGTCGATGCCTCGGCGCTGGCCTTGGAGCAATGCCGCATCAATGCCGATTTGAATGGCGTGGGTGAGGGTTTGCAAACCCTTGAAGGGGATGTGTTCGAGGTATTGAAACGGCTGCGTGAAGAACGCGAGCGCTTCGATGTGGTGATCTGCGACCCGCCCGCCTTTATCAAGCGGCGCAAGGATGTGACCGCCGGGCTGGAGGCTTATCGCCGCGTCAATCAGATGGCCATGCAGGTGATGGCCAATGATGGCATTCTGATTTCCTGTTCATGCTCGCATCATCTTCAGCGCGATAAACTGCCCGAGCTGATGTGGGCGGCGGCGCGGCACGTGGATCGCAATATGCAGATTCTGGAGTTTGGTCACCAGTCCGCCGACCACCCGGTTCATGCGGCGATTCCGGAAACGGATTATCTGAAAGCCGTGGTGGCGCGTATTTTGCCGACTTGACTGCGAATTCTAGCCACAGAGGTCACAGAGCGCACCGAGGGAGAAGTGTTCTTTCCTTGGATGTGCGTGAGGACAAAGGCTAGAGAGCTTGACCTGGGCTTTAATTCTCCGAGACCTCTGTGTTCTCTGTGGCATACTTTATTACAGCACACTTAAGGCGCATTTATGCTCATTTACCCCCATATCGACCCCGTTGCCCTGCAATTAGGCCCGCTCAAGGTGCATTGGTATGGCCTGATGTACATGATCGGCTTTGCGCTGGTCTGGTTTTTGGGCAGGCTGCGCGCCGAGGCCAAGGGCTTCAAGAAGGAAGAGCCGGGTGACATCCTGTTTTACGGCGCGCTTGGTGTCATTCTGGGCGGGCGTATCGGTTATGTGCTGTTCTATAAGTTTCAGAGTTTTCTGGCCGATCCGCTGATGCTGGCGCGGGTGTGGGAGGGTGGTATGTCCTTCCACGGTGGCTTGATCGGCGTGATTCTGGCGATGGCCTGGTATGCGCACAAAACCCGGCGTAACTTTTTTACTGTGGCCGATTTTATCGCGCCGCTGGTGCCGCCTGCGCTGTTTGCCGGGCGTATCGGCAATTTTATCAACGGTGAATTGTGGGGCAGGCCGACCGACTTGCCTTGGGGTATGGTGTTTCCGCATGTCGATCAACTGGCGCGCCATCCGTCCATGCTGTACGAAGCCTTGCTGGAAGGTGTGGTGATGTTCGTCCTGTTGTGGTGGTTTTCAGTCAAACCGCGCCCACGCATGGCCATCTCCGGCATGTTCCTGCTGCTGTATGGCGTGTTTCGCTTTTTGGTCGAACAGGTGCGTGAGCCGGATGCGCACCTGGGCTTTATCGCCGCCAACTGGTTAAGCATGGGGATGCTGTTGTCGTTGCCGATGATTATGATCGGCATTGCGTTTATCTGGGTCGCCTATGCACGCGACGAGAAGGGAACAAAATGAAGCAATACCTTGACCTGATGCGCCATGTGCGTGACCACGGCATCCAAAAAAGCGACCGCACCGGCACCGGTACGCGCAGCGTGTTCGGCTATCAGATGCGCTTTGACTTGGCGCAGGGCTTTCCGCTGGTCACCACCAAGAAGCTGCACCTCAAGTCGATTATTCACGAGCTGCTGTGGTTTTTGCGCGGCGAGAGCAATATCGCCTACCTCAAGGCGCATGGTGTGCGTATCTGGGACGAGTGGGCGGACGAACAAGGCGAACTCGGGCCGGTGTACGGCGTGCAATGGCGCTCGTGGCCTACGCCTGACGGCAGGCACATCGACCAGATGGCGCAGTTGGTACAACAACTCAAGACCAACCCAGATTCACGCCGTCTGCTTGTTTCCGCATGGAACGTCGGCGAAATCGAAAACATGGCTTTGCCCCCCTGCCATGCGTTCATGCAGTTTTATGTGGCGGAGGGGCGCTTGTCCTGCCAGCTCTACCAGCGCAGCGCGGATATTTTTCTTGGCGTACCGTTCAATATCGCAAGCTACGCGCTGCTGACCATGATGCTGGCGCAGGTGTGCGGGCTGAAACCCGGCGAGTTCATTCATACCTTGGGGGATGCGCACCTTTATAACAATCATCTGGAGCAGGTCGAGGTGCAGCTTGCGCGCGAACCCCATGCGTTGCCAACCATGCGCCTGAACCCTGCGGTCGATGATATTTTCGCCTTCACCTTCGAGGATTTCACCTTGGAGCATTATCAGGCACACCCGCATATCAAAGCGGCGGTTGCGGTGTAATACTGTGCATTCATCATTGCAATTTATGGGAGCAAGTTTGCTTCTATATCACCCACACCATCGAGTATCCCATGAGCGAAGCCACTTCAAACCGCATCCATAACAGTAAATTGGTTGATCGTGCCGGTAACGTGCTGACCGCCATCCTGCATAACCTCATGTTGTTTGCCATTGCTATCGCCACAGTTTGGTCGGCGCTCGGTGAGTTTGGGCATATTTTTGCCGGAGCCGCAGCCCCAACCCTGAAAGACATCCTGCTGTTGTTCATCTACCTTGAAATTCTGGCCATGGTGGGTATCTACTTTCGCACCCACCGCCTGCCCGTGCGCTATCTGGTGTACATCGCCATTACCGCACTTACGCGCATTCTGGTCGTCGATGTTAAAACCATGGAACAAACGGAAATTTTGGCCTTTACCGGGGCGATTTTAATGCTGACCATTGCCGTACTTGTGCTTAAATATTCCTCCAATCGCTACCCAAGTAACCCGCCCACGGAATAAGCCCATGCGTTACGCCATTGTCGCCGCCATGGATCGGCAAAACCTGATTGGAAATAACAACCAACTGCCCTGGCATTTGCCTGCCGACCTCAAGCATTTCAAAGCGCTCACCATGGGCAAGCCGATGATTATGGGGCGCAAAACCTATGCTTCCATCGGTCGGCCTTTGCCGGGACGTACCACCATTGTTTTGAGCCGCGATACGGGCATGGCGTTGCATGAGGACGTGATTCTGGTGCATACACTTAACGATGCGCTGGATGCGGCGCGTGATAGCGCTCTGGGCATGGGCGCGTATGAGGCGATGATCGTGGGCGGCGCGGACATCTACTACCAGAGCCTGCCCTGGGTGGATCGTATGTACCTTACCCTGGTACACGGTACGTACAGCGGGGATGCCTATTTTCCGGCTTATGACCGGCGTGATTTTGGCATCATTCACGAAGAGCATCATCCTGCTGATGAAGTCAATCGCGCAGCGTACAGCTTTTTGACCCTTGAGCGCAGCCATACCAGTACCGCCGACAGGGTAAGTTTTACACGCTGGTAGATCGTAGGCTGAATAGGCGCTGCGCTTGTTCAGTCTGCAAAAGTGCATTCGCTTATTGATGCGGCACGCATATATCTTGAAGCGCAGGAGCGGGCTTGCCCGCGAAGCCTTCAACATGCGCTTTTTCGCGGGCAAGCCCGCTCCTACCGTCCATTCAAGGTTCATTCAGGCAAGGATCAATAATGACGCACGGCGCTCAATCTGACCCAGCCGTCTTGAATTGCGGGTGGTTCAAAGTCGAAATCGGCTGCATAAGCCGCCATTACGCCTTCGGCTTGTTCGGCCAATAATCCTGACAGCACCAGTTGACCGCCGGGTTTCACATGCTGGGTCAGGGTGGGCGCAAGTTCGATCAATGGCCCCATCAGGATATTGGCCAGCAATAGGTCGAAGCTTGCCTCGGCGGGCAGCGCATGGGGTAATCCCGTGGGAAGTCTGGCCGCTTCGATGCCATTGCGTGCTGCGTTATCGCGGGTGGCGCTCAGGGCCTGCGGGTCGATGTCGATGCCCCAGGCCTGCGCGGCACCAAGCTTGAGCGCGGCAATCGCCAGAATGCCGGAACCACAACCGTAATCGAGCACATTCTTGTCCTGCATGTCCGCGCCATCCAGCCACTGCATACACAGCGCGGTGGTCGGATGCGTGCCCGTGCCGAAGGCAAGGCCAGGGTCGAGCAGGATATTTACTGCCTGCGGGTCGGGAGCCTCCAGCCAGCTCGGCACAATCCACAGCCGTGCGCCAAATGGCAGCGGATGGAATTGATCCATCCAGGCGCGTTCCCAGTCCTGGTCTTCAATGTAGATCCATGCGCCGGAGGTGATGCCGCCTGCGGCGAGCTGGAGGTTCACAAGATCGGTGTTGGCATCGTGCTCAAACAGGCCGACGATATTCACTTCGGGCCATAGCGGGGTCTCGCCGGGCAGCGGCTCCAATACGGGGACATCGGCGGCATCCTGCATGGTGACGGAGACTGCGCCGAGTTCGAGCAGGGTATCTTCGATGGTTGCGGTGTCGTCGCGGGGGGCGGAGAGGGTGATTTGGTGCCAGGGCATGGATTTTTGTCTGTTTAAGGGTGGTTTGATGGAGGATTGCCGCCAAAGGCGGCGGATTTCGGCTTCAGGTTTTCATTCCCCTTTTGAAGCCGCCGTGGACTGGCCTGTGGAGGCCGGGTAAAAGCGCCATGGATGGCGCATTTAGCCCCTTCGCGACATGGATGTCGCGTTGGGGCGCCCCGGCTGGAGCAGGGCAGTCCACGGCTTGCCCGTAGGGCGGCTTCATCTGGGGTGCATTTCTTTGGTGACTTTCTTTGTGCAAGCAAAGAAAGTCACTCGCCCGTAGCCACTAACGCCTTGTGCAACGTGCCAACGTCAAAACGGGCGAAATGATGCCACCAACCTTTGCCAGGGTCTGTTTTCAAATAACCACCCTGTGTGCAATCATTTTGTTGAAGTGTCAGTGGGTTATTTCGCCCGCCTTGACAGCAGCACTTCGATCAACTCACACGGGCAACGGGCGAGTAACTTTTCTTACTCGTGTAAGAAAAGTCACCAAAAGAACACGCCCCCACAAGCGCACCCCTGCGGGGAACCGTGAGCCGCGCACTCATCCAAGGGTCGGTCTGAACGGGGCATCCATGCCCCGACAGACCTCAAACCGCATCCATGCGGTTTGACCCTTTCCTGAGCACACGTCTCACGGTGCGCTTGTCACGGGGGAGTTAAATCCAAAACCTGAAATCCAGAGCCGAAATCCGCGCACTGTGTGCGGATGCCTGTCTCCACCCAACTTTCGTTGGATGGGCAGGTGAAACAGAGCTATCCCTTAAAGCCCCAATTTCTTGTGCAGATAATGAATATCCGTACTGCCTTGCTGGAAAGCCGCATCATTCATCAGGTTACGATGCAGATCGGTATTGGTCTTGATGCCCTCAACCACCAACTCGGACAGCGCGCCATTCATGCGTGCAATCGTCGTTTCGCGGGTGTCCGCGTGACAGATCAGCTTGCCGATCATCGAGTCATAGTAGGGCGGCACGCTGTAACCTGCGTAAATGTGCGAATCCCAGCGCACGCCCAGGCCGCCCGGGGCGTGAAAAACGCTGATCTTGCCGGGATTGGGAACAAATGTGGCGGCATCTTCGGCATTGATGCGGCATTCGATGGCATGGCCGCGAATCTGTACCTCGTCCTGACGCAAGGAAAGCGGCAAGCCCGCCGCAATGCGCAGTTGCTCCCTGACAATGTCCACGCCGGTAATCATTTCCGTCACCGGGTGTTCGACCTGTACACGGGTGTTCATTTCGATGAAGTAAAACTGGCCGTTTTCGTAGAGAAACTCGAACGTGCCCGCGCCGCGATAGCCAATGTCGATACAGGCCTGGGCGCAGCGTAAGCCTATCGCGTTGCGCTTATCCGCACTCAAGCCGGGGGCGGGCGCTTCTTCCAGCACTTTTTGATGGCGGCGCTGCATGGAGCAGTCGCGCTCGCCGAGATGAATGGCGTTGCCGTGTTCGTCGGCCAGCACCTGGATTTCGATATGGCGCGGGTGTTCAAGGAATTTTTCCATATACACCTGCGGGTTGCCAAAGGCAGCACTGGCTTCGGCCTTGGTCATGTCGATGGCGGCCAGCAGATTGGATTCGGTATGCACCACGCGCATCCCGCGTCCGCCACCGCCGCCTGCGGCCTTGATGATGACCGGGTAGCCGATTTCGCGACCCAGGCGCAGATTCTCTTCGGCGTTGTCACAAAGCGCGCCGTCCGAACCCGGCACGCAGGGTACGCCTGCCGCTTTCATGGCATCTTTGGCGGCGACCTTGTCACCCATCATGCGGATATTGGCCGGATGCGGGCCGATAAAGATAAAGCCGCTCTGCTCCACGCGCTCGGCAAAGTCGGCATTTTCGGAGAGAAAGCCGTAACCTGGGTGAATCGCGTCGGCATCGGTGACTTCGGCAGCGGCGATCAGTGCCGGCACGTTGAGGTAGCTGTCCGCCGATTTGGGCGGGCCGATGCACACCGATTCGTCGGCCAGGCGCACATGCTTGAGGTCGCGGTCGGCGGTGGAGTGGACGGCGACGGTCTTGATGCCGAGTTCGCGGCAAGCGCGCAGGATGCGCAGCGCGATTTCACCACGGTTGGCGATTAGAACTTTGTTCAGCATGAGGTTCGCCTTATTCGATGATGACAAGCGGCTGGTCAAATTCGACCGGCTGGCCGTTTTCGCAGAGGATGGCCTTGACTACACCGGCCTTGTCGGCTTCGATCTGGTTGAACATTTTCATCGCTTCGATAATGCAGATGGTGTCGCCTTCCTTGACGCTCTGACCGACTTCAATAAACGGTTTGGAGTCCGGTGAGGCCGAGCGGTAGAAGGTGCCGACCATGGGCGAAGTGACGGCGTGTCCGCTCACGGCGTTGGTTGCTGGTGTTGCGGTGGGAGCCTGTGCGGGCGCGGTCACGGGCGCAGCGCTCATCATCGGGTGTGCCATGGGTTGCTGCATGACCGGCATGGTGCTGGGCATACGACTGATACGCACGGCGGTATCGCCTTCCTTGACTTCGATTTCGGCCACGCCTGAACTGTCCAGAAGTTCGATCAGTTTTTTGATGGTGCGAATATCCATGAGAGGTTCCCGTAGAGATGGTGGATTTAGGATGAAGTCAGTCGTGAGATGGCGGCTTGCAAGGCGAGCTCATAGCCCTGCGCGCCCAGGCCTGCGATCACGCCAAGCGCAATGTCAGAGAAATAAGAGTGCTGGCGAAAGCTTTCCCGCGCGTGGACATTGCTGATGTGAATTTCGATAAAGGGCAAGGCTACGCCCAGCAGGGCATCACGCAAAGCGACACTGGTGTGAGTGAAGGCGGCGGGGTTGATGATGATGAAAGCGGTGTCATCAAGGCGGGCGGCATGGATGCGCTCAATCAAGAGGTGTTCGGCATTGCTTTGCAGATGATCGAGCGTGTGACCCGATACGCTCGCCTGGGTTTGCAGTCGGCTTACGATATGGGCAAGCGTGGTCGAGCCGTATTTCTCCGGTTCGCGTGTGCCGAGCAGGTTAAGGTTGGGGCCGTTAAGGAGCAGTAGTTTGGCCATGCGCATCCGCCTTGGTGAAGTAGGTGAATTGTGCGGCTACGGTTGTGAATTGTCCAGAACGGCGTAAAAAGGTGGCGAATAGCGACGTTTTAGGTGAGAGGCTGACTCAAGAGGGGGTAGCGTTCAGGGTGACGTATTGAGTCCACGTTAAGGTCAATATGCAGCTCGGGCCAGTAGAGGTGCTTGGGCGACGGATGTTCAACGCACATGATTTTTCCGACGGCGGCATCACGAAACCAGGGAAAGGCGGTGAATGGAAGGTATAGCTCTTCGTTTTCGAGCAATAACCAAAAACCATGTTGTGAAATATGGGTGATTTCGGGGGGAAATTCAGACAGGGAAATGACGTCGCCACGCGCTAAGGATTTCATTTTGATGCACCTGAACAAGGTTAAGTATCTCTTTAATCTCTCTTGCGGACAGGCCGAATGATACGGCGAGTTCAATATCCGGCTCCAGCCAAAATTTGGCTTCGCCTGATTGTGCTTGCACATGAACGTGCATTCGAGGCTCTTCGCGTGAGAATGAAGAAAAAGCGATAGCCAGCTTCACGAAAAACGCTTGGATTCATCGACTTAAAGCCAGCGAGGCATGGGGTGCAAAAGCCTCCGGCGCTTTGTAGCCGACCAGGCGGCTGGCTTTGCGTTCCGTGCCATCGGCGGCGAAAAACAGAATGGCAGGCGGGCCGATCAGGCCGAAGCGTTTGAGCAGGGCTTTGTCCTCTGCGCTATTGCGCGTGACATCAGCTTGCAAGAGCAGCGCTCCGGCAACCGCCTGTTGCACGGCGGGATCGGTGAAGGTGTTGTGTTCCATTTCCTTGCAACTGACGCACCAGTCGGCATAAAAATCCAGCATGATCGGTTTGCCGTTCGCCTGAGCCGCGCTCAGGGCGCGATCCAGCGCGGCAAGGTCACTGACACGCTGGAATTGCAGACCTGCGGATTGGGGGCTGGAGGTCGCGCCGACGCTGGAGACCATGCCTTTGAGCGGTTGCAGCGGCGTACCCTGACCTGTGGCGACACCGATCAGCATTAGTGCGCCCCAGAACATGAGGGTCAGCCCGAGGGCTTTCCATAGGCGTGTCCAGCCGCTTTTTTCCTGACCTACAGGCTCCATGTGCCCGGTGAGTTCGCGGGTTGCGTGATAGGTTTTGTAGCTGGGGTGCGCCGTGTCCTCAAGTGCGCCAAGATAGACCCCGGAGGTGATGAACAGGAGCGCCCAGAGTGCCAGCGTGACGCTATCCGGCAGGATGCGTGACAGCAGCCAGATGGCGATGCCCAGCATCAATACGCCGAATACCGCCTTGACCTTGTCCATCCAGGCTCCGGCGCGCGGCAGAACCTTGCCGCCTAGGGTACCTACGATGATAAGCGGTAAGCCCATGCCCATGGATAGGGCAAACAGTGCCGCGCCACCGAGGATGGCATCGCCTGTTTGCCCGATGTAAATCAGGGCACCTGCAAGCGGCGGCGCGACACAGGGGCCAACGATCAAGGCCGAAAGCAGCCCCATCACGATCACGCCGATATAGCTGCCACTTTTTTGCTTGCCGGAAAGCTCGGCGATCTTGCTTTGCAGGCTGGAGGGAACTTGCAACTCGTAGAAGCCAAACATGGAGAAGGCGAGGGCGACAAACACCAGGGCAAAGCTGCCAAGAATCCACGGATTCTGGAAGGCCGCTTGCAAGTTGCTGCCAAACAACCCGGCCAATACGCCAGCGACGGTGTACGCGAGCGACATGGCCAGTACGTAGACCAGTGAGAGCATAAAGGCGCGGCGCGTTGAGAGATGTTTGCCCTGCCCCGCAATAATCCCGGAGAGGATGGGGATCATCGGGAAAATACACGGGGTCAGTGCCAGGCCAAGCCCCGCGAGGAAAAACAGGCCTATCGCCAGCCAGGTGTTGCCGCTTTTGAGTTTTTCGGCAATGGCATCCTGTTCGGCGAGTGGCGGAGCGGTGGAGGGAGGTGGCACTGCAACGGCCTTGCTGGCTGGGCTGGATGCAGTCGTCGATGCCAGATTTCCAGCCGCAAATTCGATGATTTCTTCCATCGGCGGGTAGCAAATTCCCGCTTCGGCGCAGCCCTGGAAGCCGATTTTGAGCTTGATGTGTTGTCCGGATTGCAGCTCGGGCAGAACGACATCCAGTTCCAACACATCGTGAAAAATGCGTACCTTGCCGAGAAAGGCATCATTTTTTTCTTCACCCGTCGCCAAGGTGAATTGCGCTTGCGTGCCACTTGGTTCTAAAACCTGGACGCTTACCTTGTCACGGTAGAGGTAATGATGCGGGGCAATTGTCCAGCGCAGGCGCACGCTGTTGCCGTCGATCTGGCTGGCAAGCTGAAAGGCCTGTTCGGGTTCCAGAGGTTCGCTTTGCAGGTCTTGCGGGGTCGTATTCTGCGTGAACACGCCCAGGTTGCTGGCTGTGGGGAGGGCAAAAGCCGATGAGCTTGCCAGGAGTAGAAGCAAAGACAAAAGATAAGACATGGTGTTGCCCTTAATGGGGGTGCTGGTCAAGGTTCATATTTTGGCGCATTTCATGAATCAACTCTTTTTCCAGGTCATCGAGGGATTGCAGGCGCTCGCTGGCGGCAGAGCCTAGCCATTCGTTAACCTCGGCGCGTTTACGGGCGAAATAATCCAGAATCATGCGCTCCGACATGAGCATGAATTGAATCGCCTGTTGGGGGTCGGCCTGAACAAAGGGATTGCGCGCCACGTTACGTGCAGCGGCTTCCTGTTGTTCACAGAACGAGGTTAGAAGAAAGTACATATCTTCGCGCGCGCTATCCAGAGATTGGGTTTGTTCGGCGGCATAAAGGTTGGCATCGACCAAAACGTCCAGCCAACGCATGAGCTGGGTTTCACTCATGACCCAGTCTTCACTCAGAATGCGCTGATGGAGCTCGCTTAAACGTTCCTTGTTTTCTTCGACCTGTTTGCGGTTGACCCAAGGCATGAGCTTGTTGGCGAGGGAGACGGGGCGGCGAATGAGTTCTTCCAGCGCCTGGAGTTGTTCGAAGAGTTCCTTTTTATTGTTGTCAGAGGCGTTAATTTGCTGGTGTTTTTCGTGCATCTCGGCAGCGACGACTTCCAGTTGCAGGCGATGAAAGTCGCCCAGTGCGGCATCAATTTCACGCGCCTGTTGATTAAGAAGCGTCATGTTGAGCTGGAGCTTTTCCGCAAATTGCGCCGGATTTTTTTGGCAATCGGCCAACACCAGTGTGGCGCGCGCCAGGCGGGAGCGCAGGGAGTGAATTTGCGTGACGGACTCGCGCAATGGCACAAGGGCTTGTCCCATGGCGTAGTTGGTCATCTTTTTTTGCCGCCAGCTTGCCAGCGTGGGGGCGAGATCCTGGATTTTTTGTCGGAGCAGTTGGCGTGCAATTTCCGCTTCGTTGTCATGCGCCAAATCAATCGCACGCGCAGCCGTCGCGCCAAACATCTGTTCAAAAAGCTGCTGTTCGCGTAACTCGCGTACACCAAGATCAAAGGCCATTTTCTCCAGAACACCGCGCAAAGGTTGCGCCGTGTTACGAATCATTTCTGCAGGAATGCTGTCCGGCAAGCGTTCGACGGGCAGCTCGACCAGCTCATGAATCGGTTTTGAGCGGGCGAAATTGACGAATTCCTCAAGACTCATGCGTTGGGGCATACGCGCTCCTGTGTAATGATGCCAGTGTGGCGCCGATTCGCTAGAGGTGTTTTAGTCTTTGAATCGGCTAAATACCAGGCTGGCATTGGTGCCGCCAAAGCCGAAGCTATTGGAGAGCACGGTGTCCAGTCTGGCGTTGTCGATGCGCTCTTGCGCGATATTGATGCTCCGGGCGGCGGGGTCAAGCGTCTCGATATTCGCCGAGGCTGCGATAAAGTTGTGCTGCATCATCAGCAGAGAGTAAATGGCTTCATGCACTCCGGCAGCGCCCAGCGCGTGACCGCTGAGGGACTTGGTGGATGTGACCACTGGTGCCGCTTCGCCAAAAACCTGGGTCATGGCTTCCAGTTCACGCATGTCGCCGACAGGGGTGCTGGTGCCGTGGGTGTTAACGTAGTCGATGGGGACGTTTACGCCTTCAAGCGCCATTTTCATGCAGCGAATGGCACCTTCCCCCGAGGGTTGTACCATGTCGTAGCCGTCTGAAGTGGCACCATAACCGACCAGTTCAGCGTAAATACGTGCGCCGCGCGCCTGGGCATGTTCCAGCGATTCAAGCACGACGACACCGCCGCCGCCGGAAATGACGAAGCCATCACGGAACTCGTCATACGGGCGCGAGGCGGTGGTGGGGGTGTCGTTGTATTTGGATGATAATGCGCCCATGGCATCGAACATGGCGGATTGCGTCCAGTGCAGTTCTTCACCGCCGCCCGCGAACATCACATCCTGTTTGCCCAGCTGGATCAGCTCCATGGCGTTTCCAATGCAGTGCGCCGAAGTCGCGCAGGCCGAGCTTATGGTGTAATTCACGCCCTTGATGGCGAATGGGGTGGCCAGACAGGCGGAGACGGTGGAGCTCATGGTGCGCGTGACCATGTAGGGGCCGACGCGCTTGATGCCACGGCTTTTGGCAATTTCGGCGGTTTCTACGATATTGGCGGTTGATGAGCCGCCTGAGCCCACGATCAAACCGGCGCGCGGATTGGATACTTGCTCGGGCGTTAAGCCCGAATCAGCCACCGCTTCGGCCATGGCAAGGTAGGTATAGGCCGCAGCATCGCCCATAAAACGATAGAGTTTGCGATCAATCATCTCTTCAGGCTTGAGTTTGAGTGTGCCGGCGACCTGCGAGCGGAAGCCGAGGTCGGCCATTTCCGCGACAGATTCAATACCCGAGCGTCCTTCGCGCAGGCTTTGCAGAACTTCATGTTGATTATTGCCAATACTGGAGACAATGCCCATTCCGGTAACGACGACGCGGCGCATGTTCTTGATTCCTCAAAATCCACTGGTGGATGTAAACAGACCGACGCGCAGGTCGGTCGCATGATAAATTTCACGACCATCAATCATCATGACCGCATCGGCAATGCCCATGACCAGCTTGCGGTTGATGGTGCGCTTCATGTGTACGTGGTAGGTGATTTTCTTCGCAGCAGGCAGGACTTGACCGGAGAATTTGACATCGCCGACGCCCAGCGCCCTTCCGTGCCCCAGGCCGCCAATCCAGCCCAGATAGAAGCCTACGAGCTGCCACATGGCATCCAGGCCGAGGCAGCCCGGCATGACCGGATCCCCTTCAAAATGACACTGGAAAAACCATAGGTCAGGACGAATGTCCATTTCAGCGATGATCTCGCCCTTGCCGAAGTTGCCGCCCGTATCGCTAATCCGTTCGATGCGATCGAACATCAGCATCGGGGGAAGGGGGAGCTGGGCGTTGCCTGGGCCAAACATTTCGCCACGGCCACACTGGATAAGATCTTCAAAGCTAAAGGCTGATTTTTTCATGGTTCTCATGGGTGATGCGCTGTGGTTACGGCGCACGCCACCTTGTTTAAGGTCTAGACAGCAGGGTATAGACGTGTCCTATGGGAGGGGTGAATGATATGACAAAACGGGTGATATAGGCAGAATTTGTCACTATTGATGCGGCACGAATATATCTTGAAGCGAAAAAGCGTATGTTGAAGGCTTCGCGGGCAAGCCCGTTCTTGCCGTCCATTCACGGCTCATTCAGGCAAGGTTCAATAAGTCAATGCTGATGGCGCACTGCTTGCTCTCCATTTCAGCGGGGATGGGCACAGGCTTTTACTCCATCTCATCAAAGCGCGCATCTACCAGATTTTTCAGGCTGGAGAGTGCAGTGTGCGCGTCTTGTCCGTGTGCCTGTATGAGCAGCGTGCTGCCCAGGGGAGCTGCCAGCATCATCAGGCTCATGATGCTTTTTCCGTTGGCCTGTAGATGGCCGTGCTTGACGACGATATGGCTTTGAAAGCCGGAGGACAGGGTGGCAAAGCGCGCGGCTGCGCGCGCATGCAGGCCGCGCTTGTTGATAATGATGACCGATGATTCCAGTTTGCTGTTTGCTTCGCTCATGTTCTGCTCTCAAGCGCATGGGCATCGAGGATGCCATCCTTGCCACCGCTCAGCGCCTTGAGCGCCAGTTCGTCGAGCGTCAGGTGGGCGTAGTTGAGCGCGCGCACCAGCATGGGAAGATTGATGCCGGCAATCACCCGAATCCCGGTCGGGGATTCGCTCAAGGGGGGTTCTGCGTGGCTTGTGCCGGAGGTGTTGCTAGGACTCTCGCTCAGACGATGGGCGATATTGCTTGGGGTGGAGCCGTACATGTCGGTCAGTACCAGCACCCCCTTGCCTTGCTGGATTTCAGCGATGAGGCGGCGGGCGCGGGTGAGGAGGTGGACGGGGTCATCGTCTTGCTTGACCTCCAGGCTGCGCAGCTGTGGGTAGGCGCGATCAAGCATATCCGTGGCGGTCTCCAGTAGCTGTAGACCAATATTGTTGTGGGCGATGATGAGAATTCCGACGCGTTGACTGTTCAATGCAGTTCCCGATGACGTATGGCAGGGTTGGGGTAGTGGCTGCGCATGCGCTCAGCAAGCTGTTCCACCATGAAAACGGAACGGTGCTGGCCGCCGGTGCAGCCTAGTGAGAGCGATAAGAATTGGCGTTGTTCACGCTCAAACAGGGGGAGCCAGTTTTTTAATAAATGTTCCAGCTGCTCCAGCATACTTTTTGCCTCGGCCTGATTGGAGAGAAACTGTATCACTTCAGGGTCTCGCCCGGTAAGCGGGCGCAAGTGAGCATACCAGTGCGGATTGGGCAGGCAGCGTACATCGAAAATGAAATCGCTGTCTGTGGGTGTGCCGTGTTTGTAGCCGAAGGATTGTAATAACAGATTGATTCTTGCCTGCGGCTTGTCCAGCAGGCGGCTTCGCAGTAAGGCGCGTAATTCATGCAGGTTGCTGTATGAGGTGTCAATCACCAGGTCGGCCTCTTCGCGCAGCGGCGCGAGTAGGCGCGCTTCCGTGCTGAGCGCCTCATCCAGGGGAAGGCCCTTGCGTGTGAGTGGATGTGGGCGACGCGTCTCGTTAAAACGACGCAGCAATACGCCAGGCTCGGCGTAGAGAAAAATGACATGAATATGCAAACTTTTCGTGCTTTGGCGTAATTGGGCAAGCTGGCGATGAAGTTCGTTGAGTTCGTCGATGCCGCCGCGAATATCAATGCCGATCGCGGCGTATTCACTGGCGCGATCAAGAGGTTTCAGGCGGGCTTCGACAAAAGGTGTCAGCAGGGCAAGCGGCAGGTTATCAACGCACATGTAGCCGGCATCTTCCAGGGTATGCAGGGCTATGGTTTTGCCCGAGCCAGACAGGCCGCTGACGATCACCAGTTTCACTTGAACCTCATGGGTTTGATGTCACTTGCGCTTGAACATGCGGATTATACGCGCCTTTGCCTGAAGCCCAAGGTGCGAGCCGCCGTTTCAACCAATAGCGCAAGCGATGCGGCGGGCTGTTGGCGCAGGATAAGCAGGGGAATAGCCCGTCCCAGAAAGGCTACGCTCTGCCATTGCCCGTGGAGACGCTGTGCGCTGGCTTGCGCAAGAGGGATATGTTCATCTGGCTTGGCGACCAATTGGATCATAAGGTCGAGGCGCTGCTCCGTGCGTAGGGCGGGTGCGCCAAACAGTGATCGAACGTTAATGATCCCAAGTCCACGCACCTCCATGTGATCCTGAATGCTGGCAGGGCAAGCTCCATAAATTTCGCCATTTTCCCGGCGAGTGAAGAGTGCTGCGTCATCTGCAACCAGAGCGTGGCCACGATCCAGCAGGGCGAGGGCTGCGTGGCTTTTGCCGATTCCAGGTTCACCTTGTAGCAATACGCCGCAAGCTGGATGATCCGGCGAGGAGGGATCAAGCGCGATGAACGTGCCATGCAGGTTATGCGCCAAGGCGGGCATATCAGGCCGCCAGACTGGGGGGTGAGTTGCGATTCGCTTGCGGCTCGCGAGCGCCCTCGTCTTCAGTCGCCGTTTCCGTTGAAGGGGCGTTCAGATTGCGCGTCAGCAGGCTGAAGGCGACTTCGCTGTTTTCCGTGGTGCGCATGGCGCTGCAAAATTCAGGGTCGCTGAAGCGCCGTGCGAGTTGTCCCAAAATTGCCAGATGGCTGTCTTCATCACCTTCGGGAACCAGAATGGCGAAAATCATGCCGACTTCCTGGCCATCCGGGCTGTTGAAGTCCAATGGTTCGCGCAAGCGCAGGAAGCAGCCGATGGGGGCGTGAAGCGCGGCGAGTTTGCCGTGCGGAATCGCAACGCCGCGTCCTACGCCGGTACTGCCCAGGCGTTCGCGCGCGAGCAGGAGGTCAAAAATCTCCCATGCCTCCAGCCCTTCCTGCGCACTGGCCAGTATCTGGCTTGCCAGCTCCAGTGCCCGCTTCTTGCTGGCGCAGTCTGCGTGCAGTTTGACGCGCTCCAGGGTCAGTATGTCGGCAATCGTGAGTTGTTTCATGATGATGGTGTTCCGTGGTCAGGCGGGGCGTTTACGTTCATTGGACGGCGGGATGCCCAAGGCTTCGCGATATTTGGCCAGGGTACGGCGGGCGACATGAATGCCTTCGGCTTCCAGCATTTCGGCAATGCGGTTGTCACTGAGCGGCTTTTGCGGGTTCTCGGCGGCGACGATGCGTTTGAGCATGGCGCGAATCGCGGTGGATGACGCATCATGGCCGTCGGATGTTGCGACATGACTGGAGAAGAAGTAACGGAATTCCACCACGCCCTTGGGGGTGTGCATGTATTTATTGCTGGTGATGCGCGAAATGGTGGACTCGTGCAGTTCAAGCTCTTCGGCGATTTCGCGCAAGACCAGCGGGCGCATGGCGGTTTCGCCGTGCTCAAAAAAGCCTTGTTGACGGCGCACGATGGCTTCGGCGACGGCAAACAGGGTGTCATGACGGCTGTGTACGCATTTGATGAACCAGCGCGCATCGTTGAGCGCATTACGCATGTAGCTCATGTCATCCGAGCGCTGGCCGCGTTGAATGTAGCCGGCATAGGTTTGGTTGATGCGCAACTTGGGCAGAATGGCGCTGTTCATTTCGGCGCGCCAAGTATGGCCTATGCGGCGCACAAAGACATCCGGCACGACATAGTCCACCTCGCTGCTGCGCATACGATCGCCAGGGTGGGGACTGAGGCTTTGCACGATGTGCAGCGCGGCCTTGAGCTGTTCTTCATTGATGTTGAGCAGGCGGCGCAGGCGGGGGTAGTCGTGGCTGCCGAGCAGGTCGAGATGTTCCAGCAACTTCGCGGCGTGCCGGTGCGCTTCACTCTGCTCGGGTGTGGGTTCAAGTTGAGCAAGCTGGATGTTCAGGCTTTCGTGCAGGTTGCGCGCGCCAACCCCCGGAGGATCGAAGGTTTGCACCAGATGCAGCATGGCTTGAGCCTCATCCAGTTCCAGATCAGGGAGATCCTGTTGTTGCAGGCCACGCACGATTTCGTCCAGTGTGTCGTCCAGCAGGCCATTGTCATTGATGGATTCAATGATTGCCGTGGCAATCAGCTGGTCGCGGCTGGACAGCGGGAAGAGCAGAAGTTGCGAGAGCAGATGGTCGAGCAGATTATCGCCGCCGCTGCTGCGACTGCCGATGAAGTCATAATCTTCGTTGTCGGACTCGCCCCGGCTGAAGCTGGTGCTGCCGTCTGCTTCGTAAATGTCATCCCACCGGCTGTCCAGCGCGAGTTCCTCGGGCAAGGACTGACTCGGCGCTTCCAGATCAAGGCTGTGCTCGGTCTGGCTATCCTGGGGGGATGGGGAGGTGAAATCGCTGCCGGGCTCAAAATCCGGCGAGTTGCGCGCCAGCGCCTGATCGAGCGTATCGTTGTTGCGCGGCGCGTTGCTGCCATCATCTGCGTAGTCTTCGTCGGAGTCTTGGGTGTGGTTCTCGTCGATTTCCAGCATCGGGTTGCTTTCGATGACGTTTTGGATCTCGGTTTGCAGTTCAAGCGTGGAGAGTTGCAGCAAGCGGATGGATTGCTGCAACTGAGGGGTCATGGCAAGGCTTTGCCCCTGGCGAAGTTCAAAACCAAGTTTCATGCGTGTTGGGTTGGGTATGAATGGTGCATGGGGCGGCATTCTACTCTGCCTTGGCGGCAAGCCCTATAGACTGAAACTCTCGCCCAGATAAACCCGGCGCACATGCTCATTGGCGAGAATCTCATCAGGACTGCCTTCGGTCAGCACCTGGCCATCGTGCATGATGGTGGCGTGAGCGCAGATGCGCAGGGTTTCGCGCACATTGTGGTCGGTCATCAGAATGCCGATACCGCGTTCGGCGAGGTGGCGAATCAGGCGCTGAATGTCGAGCACGCTGATCGGGTCAACCCCGGCGAAGGGTTCATCCAGCAGCAGAAAACGTGGTTCTGCGGCCAGGGCGCGGGCAATTTCCACCCGGCGGCGCTCGCCTCCCGACAGGCTCATGCCCAGGCTGTGACGCACATGGGTGACATGCAGCTCTTCAAGCAGGGCATCACACACCGCCTGGCGTGCGCTGTGGCGTTCAAGATCAGGGCGCAGCTCCAGTACGGCGAGCAGGTTGTCTTCCACACTCAATTTGCGAAAGATGGAGGGTTCTTGCGGTAAGTAGCCCATGCCCAGGCGTGCGCGGGCATGGATGGGAAGACGGGAAATATCCTGTCCATTCAGGGTGATACGGCCACCATCGGCCTGGATCAGCCCGGTCATCATGTAAAAGCTGGTGGTTTTGCCCGCGCCATTCGGGCCGAGCAGGCCGACGATTTCCCCGCTGCGCACACTCAGGTTCATGGCGCGCACTACGTCGCGCTTGCCATAGCGTTTGCTCAGGTTTTCGGCGATGAGCTGATGTTGGGCGCTGCTCATGGTGCGGCTTTGCCGTCATCTTTCTGGCGTGGTTGCAGAATCATGCGCACACGATCGCCATTGCCTGCACCTGCGTCCATCACTTCGCTTTTCAGGTTGTAAATAATGCGCTCGCTGCTCAGGCTGTCTTTGTTGCGCTCAATTCTGGCTTGCTGGCTAAGCGTCAGAACGTCGCCTGTTTTACTGTTGACCTGATAATTCATGTGCAGAGCTTGCCCGCTCAAGGGGAGTCCTTGTTCGTCCACATCCTGATAGGTGACCGGTTTACCTTCGAGCTGGAGACGGTCAAGCTGGCCTTCACGCAGGGTGAGGATGGCCTTGTCCGCATGAATCAGCATACGCCCCTGACGGATGATGACCTTGCCTTCGTACACGGCGGTACCTGCGGGGTAGTCGGTGTGTTTGCGGTCGGACTCAACTTCCAGCGCTTGTTTGCGGTCGCTGCTTGCGGCCCATGCGCTCAGGGGGTGGGCGCTGAAGAACACGCAGCTCAGCAGAAGGATGAGCAGCGGTCTTGTCCGGGGATGCTCAAGGGTGTGTCGGTTGATAACGGTCATGCACGCGGCCTGTTTGTTCGAGCTGTTCGGTGGATAGATTAGCGTGAAATGCGCTCGACTGGCTCTGCCAGTTGATGCCATTGACGGTTACGGGCTGGGCGCTTTGCGCCGTTTGCGCCTGGTGGGCGAGGGTAACATCTTGCGCGTGCAGGGTGATGCGATTTTCCAGGGGAACGCCTTGGCGTTCGGCGTAAACCTGGCCTTCAAGCTGTACATGCTCACGATCGGGCATCACCCGCGCGCGTTCGGCCTGGATAAGCCAGTGCTCACGTTCCTGAGTCGCAGGCTGTAACGCGCGCTCGTCGTGGGGGTAAATGCGCATCTCGGCTTGCGTCAGGATGTGCTCGCCACTTTCTGCGCGGTGTTCGAGTTGTGCGCCACGAATATCGTAGGCGGCATGACCCGCTGCGTTAAAAACACGCGCTTCAGGTTGGATAAAAGCGTGATCGGCGCCTACGCTGCGTTTTTGCGCGCCGGGTAGCGGCTGCTGCAAGGCGATGCTCGCCCAGCTGCTCAGCGCGACCAGTGCCACCAAACTCAACCAGGGAAGCCATTGACTCATGCTGGGGGTTCACTCGCGCAGGTAGTAGGCAAGCGTTTCCTCCCAGCGTCCCTGTGCGCTGAGGATGAATTCGCACAATTCGCGTGCTGCGCCCAGACCGCCGCGTTGTTGCGCAACCCAATGGCAGTGACTTTGCATAAAGGGCGTGGCATCGCTGACCGTGGCGGCCAGACCTACGCGGCGCAGGACAGGCAGGTCGATAATGTCATCGCCCATATAGGCGATTTGTGCGTGCGTCAGCTTGAGTTGTGCTCGTAAGTGTTCATAGCTGGCACGTTTGTCGTGTTGTCCCTGATAAACATGCGGCACGCCCAGATCGGCCATACGTCGCGTCACGGCCAGGGAGCTGCGTGCGGTGATGATGCCAATCGCAAGTCCGGCCTGCATGAGAAGCTTCATGCCCAGGCCGTCACGTACATGGAACACCTTGTTTTCTTCCTTATCCGGGGCAGCGGGGTGGGAGGAATAGCTTAGGCGGCCTTCGGTCAGCACGCCGTCCACATCAAAAATCACCAGGCGTATCGGGCGGGCGCGTTCAATCAGGCTGGACATGGTTCAAATCACTCCTGCACGCAATAAGTCGTGCGTATTGAAGGCACCGATAGGACGCTGTGTATCGTCCAGCACAATCAGGGCGTTGACCCGGCTTTGTTCCATTAGTCCCAGCGCCTCGGCGGCCAGTATTTGCGCGGCGCAGGTTTTACCGCCCGGCGTGTAGAGATCGTCCACCCGTGCGTTGCGCAGATCGAGCGCATCGTGATCCAGGGCGCGGCGCAAATCGCCATCGGTGAATACGCCGGCCAGCAGTCCCTGCGTATCGACCACGGCGGTCATGCCCAAGCCTTTGCGGGTCATTTCCATCAAGGCATCGCGCAGCGGTGCGCCAAGGCTCACCACGGGCAGCTTGTCGCCGCTGTGCATGATGTCGCTGACCTTGATAAGCAAGCGCCGCCCCAGCGCGCCGCCGGGATGGGACAGGGCAAAGTCTTCTGCGGTAAAACCCCGTGCCTCCAACAGGCTTACAGCCAGAGCATCCCCCAGTGCCAATGCGGTCGTGGTACTGGCGGTCGGCGCAAGTCCAAGCGGACAGGCTTCTTGCGCTACGCTTGCATCCAGATGCACCGTGGCCTCACGCGCCAGGGTCGATTCGCAGCGCCCGGTCATGGCGATGATGGGAATCGCCATGCGCTTGAGCAGGGGCAGAATAGCCAGCAGTTCAGGTGTTTCGCCGGAGTTGGAGAGTAAAAGCAGCACATCCTGGCGCGTGACCATGCCCAGGTCACCGTGGCTGGCCTCGCCGGGGTGCAGGAAAAACGCCGGAGTGCCGGTGCTGGCCAGCGTCGCGGCGATTTTGCCGCCGATATGCCCGGACTTGCCCATGCCGCTGACGATGACCCGACCCGTGCAGGCGAGGATGCGCTCACATGCGCGTTCAAAATTCGCATCCAGGCGCGCGGCCAGCCGCCCAATGGCTTCGGCTTCGATATTGAGAACCGTTTGGGCGCGTTGAATCAGGGAAGGCTTGGGCATGGGGGTTTGGGACTTGGAATCAGAAAGCGGATTGAGCCACAGAGAACGCTGAGTTCTCAGAGTTTACAGAGGTTTTTTCTCCGTGTGCCCTGTGATCTCTGTGGCTCAATCTGTTTTAACGACTCAGGCGAGCATACGCCGAATGGTTGTGGATGGATTCAAAATTTTCCACCTCGACGGAAAAGCCATGAATACGCTCATCTTCGTCAAGTGCGTGAGCGACATCACGAATCATGTCTTCGACAAACTTGGGGTTTTCGTAGGCTTTTTCGGTGATGTACTTTTCATCCGCGCGCTTGAGCAGACCGTACAGCTCGCATGAGGCCTGGGCTTCGAGGATACGGATAAGCTCGGTGAGCGACAGGCTGGCTTCGGCCTGCACATCCACGCGGATATGCGAACGCTGGTTGTGCGCGCCATATTGGGAAATTTCCTTGGAGCAAGGACAAAGGCTGGTGACCGGGACTTCAACGCCCATAATGATGTCGCATTGTTCGATCTCGCCTTGCACGCTGAAGTGCGCCAGGTAATCCATCAGGCTGGACACCCCCGACATGGGAGCCGTTTTGCGTACAAAAAACGGGAAACTGAGTTCGATCTGCCCGGCATCCGCTTCCAGCAAGGCCAGCATTTCACGGTGTAAATCCACAAGACCCGGTACGGAAATATCACGCGGCGCATCACCCAAAAGCGCGATAAAGCGTGACATATGCGTACCCTTGCGTTCATGCGGCAGGCTGACGGTAAAGCTCAGATTGGCAATGCTCGCCTGCGGAGCCTGATTGAAATCATGAATCACGACAGGATGACGCAAACCCTTGATGCCGACGGCATCAATGGCAATACGGCGGGTGTCAATCTGGCTCTGGATGTCGGGAATAGCACAGTTCATCAGGCGGATGTCTCTCGGTAGGTGACGCAAGCACGGTCGGTTTCCCACAGGGTGAGCGCGCTTACATGGGCGTGTTCGTTGTTCAGGAGCAAGCCCACTTCGCGGTAAAACCAGGCGGCGAGGTTTTCGGCGGTGGGGTTGATCGTATCGAACGGCGGAATATCGTTGAGATAGAAATGATCCAGCCGGTCAGCGACCGCCTTGGCCGCTTTTTTCATATTTTTGAAATCGGTCACCATGCCCACCTGGTCAAGCTGGCTGCCGGTGACTTCGACTTCAACCTTCCAGTTGTGGCCGTGCATCCGCGCACAGTTGCCGGGATAGTTGTGGAGCTGGTGTGCAGCCGCAAATTCAGTGAGGATTTTAAGGGTGTATTGAGCGGCCATGATGTTCTGAGAGTTGCTATAGGCGTTAATGGTAAGGGTGGCATTCCGGCTTAACAAGGAATGCCATGATTTATCAGGGGATTGCAGGCTGCGCCGTGCGCGCCTTGAGTGATGTGCTGCACAATCCCTGCAGCATCCAGCCCATAATGCCGGTACAGCTCGGACTGTGTGCCTTGCAGGGTGATGACATCGGGCAGGCCAAGGCGCAGTACGGGCGTTTGCAGCCCCATGTCGCTCAGGGCTTCGAGGACTGCGCTGCCCGCGCCGCCCATCAGCGCGTGATCTTCCAGCGTGACCAGGCGGGTGTGCGTTGCGGCGGCTTCGCGTAGGGTGTCGAGATCCAGCGGTTTGACGCAGCGCATGTCGATCACGCTGCAATTCAGCGACTCGGCGGCTTTAAGCGCCTCGTGCAACAAGGGGCCAAAGGCCAGAATGGCGCAATCCTGACCACGTTTATGCCAGATGGCCTGGCCGAGCGGGCAGGATTCATCGACAGCCGCCAGCGGCGCGGCGCGACCCGCGCTGCCACCACGCGGGTAGCGCACGGCGAGCGGGCCGTCATGCTTCAAACCGGTGTTCAACATGCGTACCAGCTCGCTTTCATCCGCAGGGGTGAAAAGAACGATATTCGGCACACAGCGCAGGAAGGCAATGTCATAAAGCCCCGCATGGGTCGCGCCGTCCGCGCCGACGAGGCCAGCGCGGTCGATGGCGAACAGTACCGGCAGGTTTTGCAGCGCAATATCATGCACCGCCTGATCGTAACCGCGTTGCAAAAAAGTGGAGTAGATAGCCATGACAGGCTTCATGCCCGCCGCAGCCAGGCCGCCGGCAAAGGTCACGGCATGTTGCTCGGCAATGCCCACATCAAAATAACGTTCAGGGAAACGCATGGAAAAATCCACCATACCCGAACCTTCGCACATGGCCGGGGTTACGCCTATGAGTTTGGGCTCGCGTGCGGCGGCGGCGCATAACCAATCGCCAAAAGCCTGGGTAAAGGACTGTTTTATCGGCGCTTTATCCGCAGTGCGCTGAGTCGGTTTCTGGGGCGTTGCTTCGGCTTCCAGCTTGTAAGGATTAAACGTGCTTACGCCGTGGTAACGCACCGGGTCTTCTTCGGCAGGGGCGTAACCGCGCCCTTTTTGGGTGAGGACATGCAGCAGGCGCGGGCCGTGTTGCGTACTGAGGTTATCCAGCACATCACTTAGCGTTTCCAGATCATGTCCATCCACAGGCCCCACGTAACGGAAGCCCAGCTCTTCAAACAGGGCGCGTGGCGTGTCGGCGGGGGTGAGGATGTCCTTGACCTGATCCTTGGCGCGCCGCGCCAGATGCGCCATGCCCAGCAGGTCGAACACCTGCTTGCCATCCTTGCGCGCGCGCTGGTAGCTGCGGCTGGTCATCAGGCGTGCCAGATGCTTGTTCAGCGCGCCGACATTCGGCGAAATCGACATGGCGTTGTCATTGAGTACAACGAGCAGGTTGCTTTTACCCGCGCCGGCATGGTTCAGCGCCTCAAAGGCCTGGCCTGCGGTCAGTGCGCCATCGCCGATCACCGCTACGGCCTGATGGGATTCGCCACGCATTTTGAAGGCCTTGGCAAAGCCCAGTGCGGCGCTGATCGAGGTGCTGGAATGCCCGGCGCCGAAGGGGTCGTATTCGCTCTCACTGCGTTTGGTAAAGCCCGAAAGTCCGCCAAACGTTCTTAGTGTGGACATGGCTTCGCGGCGACCACTGAGGATTTTGTGCGCATAGGCCTGGTGTCCCACATCCCAGATGAGTTTGTCGTGCGGCAGATTCAAGGTGCGGTGCAAGGCGATGGTGAGTTCCACCGTGCCCAGGTTGGCGGCCAGATGTCCGCCGGTATTCGATACGCTGTCGATGATGAACCGGCGCAATTCGTCCGCAAGCTGGTTGAGCTGCGGCGTGCCCAGGTTTTTCAGATCAAAGGGGCGCTGGATGCTTTCAAGCAGGGACATGGTTCAGTTTTCCCGCATGACGACATAACGCGCCAGTTCGCCCAAAAGATCGGACTTGGGCAGGCCGTGCAGCGCGCTTTGCGCCTCGTCCAGCAACTGCAAGGCCAAGGCTTGCGCGCCCTTAAGTCCAAGCAGACTGACATAGGTCGGCTTGTCCTGGGCGGCATCCTTGCCTTGAGTTTTGCCCAGGGTGTGACTGGGGCTGATGACATCGAGAATGTCGTCGCGCACCTGAAACGCCAGACCGATGGCGCGGGCGTATTGGGCAAGCTGGCGTTGTGTGCGGGCATCGACACCTGCGGCCAAAGCGCCGAGTTGTACACTGGCCGCAATCAGCGCGCCGGTTTTCAGGCGGTGCATCTGCTCCAATGCGGCAAGATCAAGGTTGTAACCCACAGCAGCAAGATCCAGCGCCTGCCCCCCGGCCATGCCCTTTGAGCCGCTGGCCTGCGCCAGGGTTTGCAACATGGCCAGGCGCGTCTCGGCATGGTTTTGCGCATCGTTGCTCAACACCTCAAACGCCAGGGTTTGCAGCGCATCGCCCGTCAAAATCGCCGTGGCCTCATCAAAGGCGCGGTGACAGGTCGGGCGACCCCGGCGTAGATCGTCATCGTCCATGGCGGGCAAATCGTCGTGGACGAGTGAGTAGGCATGAACCAGCTCCACCGCAGCGGCGGGCGCGTCCAGCCGTGCTTCATCTGCGCCCAGCATGCTGCCGACACCATAGACCAAAAAAGGACGCACACGCTTGCCCGCGCCCAGGGCGGAGTAGCGCATGGCGCTGTGCAAGCGCAGCGGTGGCGCATCAGCGGCGGGCAGGACGCGCTCCAGCATTTGTTCGACACGCGCCGCGTACTGACGCATGGCGAGGAGGAGGGCTTCAGTCTGCATGGTTATTGGCATCATCGACGCTGAAGGTTTCCAGTTGACCTTCGCGCGTCAGTATTTCCACGCGCTGCTGGGCATGGCTCAGCATGTTTTGGCATACACGCGTGAGTTGTACGCCGCGCTCAAAGTCACGCAGCGCGTCTTCAAGGGTTTGTTCGCCTTGCTCCATGCGCATCACGAGTGCCTCAAGCTCCTTGAGCGAGGCTTCAAACTGCGCCACATCGTGGGTGACAGGAATATCGGGCAGAGCGGTTTTACGCGGACGGGTCGCCATGATCGGAGCTGGAGCTAAGGTAAAGTGCGCGATTCTAGCATGCAGGGGGAGTGTCTGGTGACTTGGTTGATTCTGGGGTTTTTAGGCGGCATCAGGTGGCTTGCGGCAAGGTGCAGCTGAGGATTGCGCAAACCACATGAACAGCCATCTTGGTGCAGGTGCGGGCTCACGCCAGCTTCGCGTTAATTCATTCGCATATGGCCTATGTTGCGTGCAAATCCATTCGCACCTGCATTTTTTGGTGTCCCTTTTTCCGTCCAATAGCGAGATCGTGAACAGGTTCTGAGAAAGGCGAACCCAAGGGAGGTTAAACGTTATGCTGCTGACAACTAAATCAGGCCGGAAAGTCCACCTTCCAACGGACGAAGAAGATGCCGCCATTGCCGCAGGCATTGCGGCTGACCCGGACACTTTTGAGCCTACGAACGCACAATTTGCCGCCATGCGCCGTATCGGTCGCCCGCCCAAGGCTGAACCCAAGGTGTCCACCACCATCCGCTTTGATGCCGACGTTTTGGCCGCACTGCGCGCCACGGGCAAGGGCTGGCAAACGCGGGTGAACGATGCCATGCGCGAATGGGTCAAGGTACGTTCGCGGGGCGAGCGATAACTCAATGTGATAACCTGAGCCTAGGCAAGGGTTACTATCAAAGGTGTGCGCCGTGTTCAATTTCCCTCTTTTTCCTGATGTTTCGTCCATGCTGGTGGGCGAGGTGGCGCGCACGCTGGATGTGTCGGTCGATACGATCCGCCGTTGGGAAAAGAAGGGTTTGATTCGCGGGCGGCGTGACACCCGAGGACAGCGCGTGTTCAATCTGCACGAAGTGCGTTTGTTGCAAAACAAACTGAATACACGCGCAAGTAGCGGTTTTCAGGTGCTCAAGGCGGAAACGCCCAGCGTTTACCGTGTGATCGAATTATTCGCCGGAGCTGGCGGTTTGGCCTTGGGGCTGGAAAACGCCGGACTGAAAGCCGCAACGCTGGTGGAGATTGATGTGCGCGCCGCCGATACGCTCAGGCTCAATCGCCCGCATTGGGATGTGCGTACTGAGGATGTGGCCAAGGTGGCTTTCACCCAAGGTGCGGCGGAGATCGTCACTGGCGGTTTTCCTTGTCAGGCATTCAGCTACGCGGGCAAGAAACTTGGCTTTGAGGACACGCGAGGCACGCTGTTTTTCGAATATGCGCGTATCGTGAACGATGTCCGCCCCGGGCTGATTTTGGCGGAAAACGTGCGCGGGCTGGTCAATCACGATCAAGGGCGCACCTTGCAGACTATGTTGGGCGTGCTCGATGAATTGGGCTATGCCGTGCAATGGCGCGTGCTGCGTGCGCAATATCTGGATGTGGCACAAAAGCGCGAGCGCCTGGTGATGATCGGCGTGCGCAAGGACTTGGGC
Source organism: uncultured Halothiobacillus sp. (assembly GCA_964618025.1). Classification (GTDB taxonomy): domain Bacteria; phylum Pseudomonadota; class Gammaproteobacteria; order Halothiobacillales; family Halothiobacillaceae; genus Thiofaba. The sequence goes on from CAZTYJ010000005.1 coordinate 57,856, forward strand.
TTAGAGCATGTTTTTCCAGAGGAGCGCCCCTACACCATCAGTCTGCGCGATGCGCTGGCCGAAGTACCGCCCTCGCCGGGGCAAAGCTATACCGAGCGCAAGCTTGCGGTGATGCACCAGATCCCCGAAGGCGGTTGCTGGCGCGATTTGCCGGAAGACATGCAGCGCGAATACATGGGCGCAAGTTTTTTCATGGGCGGCGGCAAAACCGGCATGGCGCGACGCTTGGCTTGGGATGAACCCTCGTTGACCCTGACCTGCAACCCCGCGCAAAAGCAGACGGAACGCTGTCATCCCTCTGAGACCCGCCCGCTGACGGTGCGCGAGTATGCGCGTATCCAGTCTTTTCCCGATGACTGGCAGTTTACAGGCTCCGTGGCGGCGCAATACCGCCAGATCGGCAACGCCGTGCCGGTCAATCTCGGTTTCCATTTGGGCATGAGCTTGCGGCGGATGTTGGATCAGTTGTCGCCAAAGGCCGCAGAAAAGTAGGTTTCGAGCAGGGAATGCTCCACGGCGGGCAAGCCCAGCGCGGCGAACGCCTTGGGCAGGGCGTGGAAAAGTTGTTGCAGCGCGTCGTGTTGGCCTGTGACCAAAGCGTAAAAACTTGCACCGTCGATGCGTCGAATCAACATGTCTTCGGCCTTGCGCGTTCCCGTGGTGTTGTCGGGCGGAGTGAATGGCGTGTCGTAGCGTGTCGTCGTTTTGGGAATGATTTCAACGTAGTACGCAGTGAAACCTGCAAAACTCTGCCCCTTTTTACGCACCAGGTCATGCAGTTTGTCGTAGAGACCGGCCTGGTCGGAGGCTTTGAGCGTGTTGTGCTTGTTTTTCACCTCAGCCACGATGCGCCGCTGCTCACACACCAAATCCACCACGGAGCCGGTATGCAGGTTTTTCCAACCCGAAATCTCGCCAAGAATGCGCTGGTGAAATTTGCCGATTTCATTCTGCAAGGATTTTTCAATCTGGCGGTTTTGCTCGATCAACGGCCAGTCTTCGGGTTGGATGCCGAGCAACTGCATTTGAAATAGCGCGGTAAACGGGTCAATCACATTGCGTCCGCCGCTTTTTTCTGCTTTTACGCGTGCCGAGTTTGCAACTTCTTGCAAGTGTTGCACAGCATCACAAAGCGCTTCGTTCGACAGAAATGGCAGCCAAGGAAGGCGCTCTTGTTTCATACCTGCTGCGCCCAAATCAGCGAAAAATCAAAATGGATGCTGCATTCGCCCAGCTCGAAGTCCACGGATTCGTCGGCGACATCGCACAGCTTGATATAGCGGCCTTCGTGGATTTGGTAGATTTTGGCCACGCGATCTTCGGCGTTGATCATGACGTAATACTTCACACCTTCACGCTCGTAAAGACTGAACTTGAGGTTCTGATCCTTGAGCGCGGTGGACTTGGAGAGCACTTCAAAAATCAGCGCCGGGGCACGGGTAAGGTAGGCACCGCTGACGGGATGGCAGACTACCAGATTGTCCGGCTGCACCACGGTGTCCTCGTCGATGCGCCAGTCCACGGGAAGCAGGGCTTGGCATTTTTGGCAGTTTGTTTGCGAGTTAAGCGCGCTTTCCAGTACCCAGGCGATTTTGTTGCTTGTTCTTTGATGGCTGAAGGACGGTGCGGGCGACATGGCATAGGCTGTGCCGTGAATAAGCTCCCAGCGGCCTTCCCAGAGTTTGTAATCATCAAAGGTGTAGTGCGGCGGTTTGATCTTGAAAACATGAGACATGGGGGCGACTCCGGGGGGGTTGGCGAGATTCTAACCCGGGACTAGCGCAGAATGGCGGATTTCCACCTCCCTCTTGAAGAGAGAGGTTGTGGCACAAGCAAATGTTCTTACGAACGTTTCACCCCCTCTCCCCAGCCCTTTCCCGCGAGGGGAGAGGGAGCTAAATCCAAGTCTTTATAACCGATTTCTCTCCGTGCGCTCTGTGCGCTCTGTGGCTAAACATCGCCCGCTACAGCAGCCCCAAAGCCTCGGTCAGCCGCGTTACGCCGTGCAGCTCCATGCCCTTGGGCGGGTTGCCTTGCAGATTGGCCTTGGGCACGATGGCGCGTTTGAAGCCGTGTTTATGCGCTTCGCGCAGGCGCTCCAGACCGTTCGGTACCGGGCGCAATTCACCCGCCAGGCCGACTTCGCCGAAAATCACCGTGTCCACGGGCAGGGGGCGGTTGCGCAGGCTGGAGAGCGCGGCGCAGAGTAGGGGCAGGTCGGCGGCGGTCTCAGATATCTTCACGCCGCCGACTACGTTGATGAACACATCCTGATCGAACATGGCAATGCCGCCGTGGCGGTGCATCACGGCCAGCAACATGGCCAGGCGGTTTTGTTCCAGCCCGAGCGTGACGCGGCGCGGCTGGCCGAACGGGCTTTCGGACACCAGCGCCTGCACTTCGACCAGCAGCGGGCGCGTGCCTTCGCGCGTGACCATGATGACGCTGCCGGACACAGGTTCTTCGTGGCGTGAAAGAAAAATGGCGGAGGGGTTGCTCACCGGCTTGAGGCCGTGTTCGGTCATGGCGAATACGCCGAGTTCATTCGCCGCGCCGAAGCGGTTTTTCACCGCACGAATCACGCGGTAGCGGCTGCCCGCCTCGCCCTCGAAATACAGCACGGTATCGACGATATGTTCGAGCAGACGCGGGCCGGCAATCGCGCCTTCCTTGGTGACATGGCCGATGATGAACACGCAGATGCCGCGCTGTTTGGCCATGCGGGTGAGCAGGGCGGCGGCTTCGCGCACTTGCGACACCGAGCCGGGTGCGGCGGTAAGCTGGTCGGAAAACAGGGTTTGAATCGAATCCACCACCAGCACGCCGGGGTTGAGGATTTCGGCTTGCTGCACAATGCGCTCCACCGAGGTTTCGGCCAGCAGTTGCAACTCAGCGGCTTCCAGTCCAAGCCGCTGCGCACGCAGGGCGACTTGCGCGAGGGATTCCTCGCCGGTGACGTACAGGCCGGGCAGGCTGGGCTGAAGCGCGACTAGGGTTTGCAGCAGCAGGGTGGATTTGCCGATGCCTGGGTCGCCGCCCAAAAGAATCACCGATCCTGGTACCAGACCGCCGCCGAGCACGCGGTCAAGTTCGTCCATGCCGGTGGTTTGCCTTGGGGTGTCGGATAAGCTGACATCGCCCAGGCGCTTGGCTTCTTGCGCTCCGGCATATTGCATCACGGCGCGCTTGGAGCTTGCGGCGGCGCTGGGTGCAATTTGTTCAGACAGGCTATTCCATGCGCCGCATTCGCCGCATTGTCCCGCCCATTTGGGGCTGGTCGCGCCGCATTCGGCGCAGATGTATTGGGTTTTGGGTTTGAGCGCCATTGTTGGGAAAGCCTGATGAGCCACAGAGGACACGGAGAGCACAGGGTAAGGTCAAAGGGGTTGCAAGCGTGAGTTTAACGGTGGGGTAACGCCAATTTATTTAGGATAGGACTTACGCAAAATAGCGGTTTTCACCCCCTCCCCCTTGACGGGGGTGGGGCCGTGCCGAGGGGGCTGTTGGGGAGAGGGTGGTGAAGTTGGCACAAGTCTATGTTTTGGCAAAGGTTGCCCCCCTCTCCCGCGAGGGGCGAGGGGGCTAGATCCGGGTTTTGCGTAAGTCCTATGCTTGATTCACCACTCAAACGCTATTGGCGATCTTCGCTTTGAGCACGGCTTTAACGCGGTGCTCTCTGTGTCCCCTGTGGCTAAAACTGGATTTAGTGTTCAGTCTTGTCATTTTGATCGTTGTTTGGCCATAAACGCGCCTGTTCGACCACTTTACGCGCAATAAGCGTCACTTCGACTTTGCACCCTGCCATTTCAAGTTTCATGCCGACTTCGGGCAGGCATTGCAGGTGCTCAAGAATCAGGCCGCTCAAGGTATTGGCGGTGTCGGCGGGTAATTGCGTACCGATGCGCTTGTTGATTTCACGCAAGGGGGTCTGGCCTTCGATTAGAAAACTGCCATCGTCCTGCGGCTGTATTTCCGGGTAATCATCATCAGGCTGGGAGGTGAACTCCCCGACAATTTCTTCAAGAATATCTTCCAGAGTGACCAAGCCTAATATGTCGCCATACTCATCCACCACCAGTCCAAGATTTTTCTTTTCACGCTGAAAATTCATCAGCTGGGTGTGCAGCGAGGTGCCTTCGGGCACGTAATACGGCTCCTGGATGGAGCGCACGAAGGTCTTTAAACTCAGTTCGCCTTTTTGCGCAATGGGCAACAGATGGCGCAAATTGATCGTGCCGACGATGCTGTCCGGCGTGCCGCGATATACCGGCAGGCGGGCATAGGTTGAGGAGCTGATGCCGTGCAGGATTTCTTCCCAGTCGGCTTCCAGGTCAATGCCTATCATGTCCTGACGCGGCACCATGATGTCTTCTACCAGCGCTTCTTCGAGGTCGAGAATGCCGGTGAGCATGGTGCGGTAACGCTCGGAAATCAGGCCGCCGGTTTCGCCTAAGATCGTGCGCAATTCGTCGCGGGAAAGGTCGTGCCCGCTGTTGGCGGTGATTTTGACACCGAACAGGCGCAGCAAACCATTGGAAAATAATCCCACCGCCCACACCAGCGAGCCGAGAATTTTTTGCAGCACGGTGTAAACATAGGCCGCAGGCCAGGCAATGCGCTCCGGGTACAGGGCGGCCAGGGTCTTGGGCGCGACTTCGCCAAAAACCAGCAGGGCAAGGGTCAGTATGCCGGCGGCGACGGCAATTCCGGCTTCACCAAACAGACGCATGAAAATGACGGTGGCCAGGGTGGAGGCCATGACGTTGACAAAATTATTGCCCAGCAGGATCAAGCCGATCAGCTTGTCCGGGCGCTCCAGCAACTTTTGCGCGAGGCGTGCGCCCCGGTGTCCCTGTGAGGCGAGGTGTCGGAGTCGATAGCGGTTGAGTGTCATCAGCCCGGTTTCCGAGCCGGAAAAAAAGGCTGAAAGCAAAATTAAAACGATGAGCGTGCTGACCAGTACGCTAAGGGAGATGTCGTCCAAAAGATGGTGGCGGTAATTGAGATGTACGGATAATAGGTCATTAACGCTGAACGCCCAAGACCCATTCGAGCACGATTTTGCTGCCGATAAAGGCCAAAAGCAGCACGGCATAGCCGCTCAGCGTCCAGCGCACGGCGGTTTGGCCGCGCCAGCCCACGGAGTAGCGACCGATCAGCAGGGCGGCGAAGACCGCCCAGGAAATCATGCTCAACACAGTTTTATGCGCCAGGTGTTGCGCAAAGATGTTTTCCAGATACATGAAGCCGGTCGCAAGGGCGAGGGTCAAGAGTACAAATCCGGCGCTAATCATGCGGAATAACAGGGTTTCCATGTCTTCCAGCGGAGGAAGAATGTGGGCGAAGCCGCTTGGGCGGCGGGTGTGCAGGGCGCGGTGCTGGTTGGCCAACAGCAGAGCCTGCAACGCCGCCAGGGTGAACAGGCTGTAGGCCAGAATGGAGAGCAGAATGTGTATGTCCAGCGCCAGATTGTGTGCAACCAGGGTTTGGGGCGCACTCGGCCAGGCAAGCTGGGCGAGCAGGCTGAATGCTGAAAGTGGAATGACCGGCAAGAGCAGATTTTCCAGTGGCTGGCGCAGGCTGGAGGCGAGCACGATCAGTACGGTGATCACGCCGGACATGGAGAGCGCCTTGAGTACGCCGATGTCCATTGCGCCCGGTTCGCAGGCGCACAAGCCCAGTGCGCCAATATGTAGTGCGACGGCAAGCAGGGTGAGCAGCAGCGCGGGCATCTTGCCGGGGGTTTTGCCCAGGCGCAGCCCGGGTAACCTTTGCCATAAAAGCAGAAGGGCGATGCCGTAGCTTGCCAGCGCAGCAAGACCAAGAGCAAGGGAGAGAGGCATGGGGTGAATCCTTGAGTGTTGCTTGAGTATGGCGCTCAGTTTAACAGGCCGTTGAAAAACTACTGCGGTGGCCATCTGCTGCGTTGCGTGGTGCTCGCTCCCTCGCCTATCTATTTCAGGACTTACGCAAAACCCGGGTCTAGCCCCCTCGCCCCTCGCGGGACAAGCGCTGTCTGGAATAGCGCTGGATTGCGCAGCGAACCCGAAGGGGGGCGGGCAGGATAGCCCGGCATCAAAGGGCTGGGGAGAGGGGGGCAACCTTTGCCAAAACATAGACTTGTGCCAACTTCACCACCCTCTCCCCAACAGCCCCCTCGGCACGGCCTCTCCCCCATCAAGGGGGAGGGGGTGAAAACCGCCATCTTGCGTAAGTCCTATATTTGATATGTCTCGGTCGCTGCGCTCCGTGCGCCTTGCATCTGGCCATCCTCGCTACGTTTTTCAACGGCCTGTTAGGCGCAGGTTTAGGGTGCTCACAATGGTAATGTCTTGTCGGCATTGAGAATGCCTGCCGGATCGAAGAGCTGTTTGATGCCACGCATGAGTTTGATCGCCGTTGCGCCTAATTCACGCTCAATAAAATCGCGCTTTTCCAGACCGACCCCGTGCTCGCCGGAGAGCGTGCCGCCAAGCATCAGCACCTTGGCAAAGACCTCGTCCAGGCAGGCATGGGCGCGTTCCCATGCGCCGGGCGCGTCCGGATCGAGCAGTAGATTGACATGGATATTGCCATTGCCCGCGTGGCCAAAATTGATAATGGGAATGTCATGCTGCGCGGAGAGCTGCTCCAGTGCGGCGATCAATTCAGGGATGCGCGATACTGGCACGACCACGTCTTCATTGATTTTTTTCGGTGCCACTTTGCGCAGCGCCGGGGAGAGAGCCTTGCGCGTGACCCATAGCGTTTCCACTTCGCTTTTATCGATGGCTTCGCGCCATTCGAGCAAGCCTTCAACTTCAGCGGCCTGACGCACGGAGGCGAGCGCAGCCTCCAGACAGGCGGCTGAGCCATCCACTTCAAGCATCAGCATGGCGCGGGCATGGGGCGGTAAGTCAGCCGCCGTATGACCGCGAATCATATCCATGGCTGCGCCGTCGATAAATTCCAGCGCACAGGGGGTGACGGGCTGTGCCATGAGCCTTGCGACCGCGTGGGCGGCGCTTTGCATATCCCGATACAGGGCGCGAGCGGTGCGAATGGCTTCAGGCAGGGGCGTTAGCTTGAGCGTGGCTTCGGTGATGAGCGCCAAGGTGCCTTCCGAGCCGATCAGCAGGCGGGTAAGGTCATAGCCGACCACGCCCTTGGTGGTGCGCGTGCCGCTGCGCAGGTCTTCACCGGTTCCGCTGACCGCGCGCAAGGCCAGCACGTTGTCGCGCACCGTACCGTATTTGACTGCGCGCGGCCCGGCGGAGTTGTAGGCCAGGTTGCCGCCGACGCTGCAAAAGGCGGAACTGGTGGGGTCAGGCGGCCAGAAAAAACCATGCTCGCGCACCGCCGCCTGGACTTCGGCATTGGTCACACCGGGTTCGACCACGATTAAACGGTCATCTGGATTGACTTCCAGCACGCGGTTCATGCGCTCGAAACTTAGAACCACACCGCCATGAATTGGCACGGTGGCACCGGTGGTTCCCGTGCCGCGCCCGCGTGCGGTGAGCGGGATGCGTTCAGCATGGCAAACTCGCACCACTGCCTGCACCTGCTCATGGCGACAGGCAAAAATCACTGCATCAGGTAGGGCATGACGGCGGCTGTTATCCATGCCGTAAGCCCATAACGTCGCAGACTCGATGCAAAGGTTGCTGCCCCCGGCGGCCTGGCGCAGCGCCTCCAGCTGAGCGGGCGTGAGCATCAAATCATTCCCAGCAGGCGATGATCCAGCGCATCACCGATGGCGTGGACGGCGCTCAGCGCACACTCGATCAGGCTGTGTGGGTTCGGGGCGGCTAGTTGGATCAGAACATCGTTTTCATCCAGTTGCTGCTTGAGCGCATGAGGCAGGAGGGTGCTCAACAGAATAAGCCTAAGCTCAAGCTCATGCGCGGTGTCGATCATGCCGCTGAGTTCTGCATGATCGTGCTGCGCGAAAATCCATAGCACGTCTCCCGCGCTGACCAGACTGGAAAAATGGGCTGGAAAATGCGTGGCATCATCCGGCAGGGGCGCGCACAGAATGGCCGGTAATGCCGGACGGGGCTGCACCATGCCGCGTTGCAGTAAACCACAGGCGATCTGGGCGCTGAACAGGGTTTCACGGCGCGCGCACAACACGATGCGGTGTCCCTGCATGATGCTGTCCAAAAGGGTGTCAGCGGCGCGAGCCAGCATGGTTGAGCTGCTATGCAGGCTGCGCCGGATGTGCTCAAGACGCTCTTCGGTGCGGTCTTCAATGTGTTGGGCGAGGGCTTGGTTCATCATGGTGTTCAATGGGTTGAAATCTAATAAGCCTGGCTTTCAAAAGCATTTTTTTGCCAATCCAGCGTGTTGTTGTCCAGCGTGTTTTGTATGCCTATGACATCAAAACGACACGGGCGACTGGCGTGCTCAGGATGTTTGGCCAGAAAACACTGTGCTGCATGAATCAAACGGCGTTGCTTGCTGATGTTTACGCTCTCTGTGGCGCTTACCAGGGCATGGGCGGCGCGCTGACGAACTTCAACAAACACGAGGGTGTTTTTGTCCAGCATCACCAGATCCAGTTCACCGCCGCGCACGTTAAAGTTGCGGGCGACCAGACTCAGCTTGTGGCGCTGAAGATGCTCAAGCGCCATCTGTTCGGCGGCGCTGCCCGCGAGTTGACGTGGCGTTTTTAGCGCCATCAGGGTTGTGCGCTCTCTGCTGGCGTTCCTAGCGGATTGGCCAGGCCGCTGCGGAAGACTCCCCAGCTTGGCGCACGCTGAATGCGTCCATCGGCACCCAGCTTGAGCAGGCCGGTTTGACCCTTGAAATCCTGCACGCTTTTACCGCTGGCAAGCTGTTGCGCCAGTTGGTAGGCATCAAAGCCAAGGGCGTACAGACGGGGTTGCCCGCTATGCACCGCGCTTTCAAAACGGCTGGGTTCCGTTTGGCCGGGGCGGCGCACATAAGCCAGCATCAAGGGCATATCGCTGAACACCACGCCATCCAGTGAGCGGTCGGCATCCGCTTTGGGTGCGCCTTCATACACATGCGAGCTTGCGAAAATGGCCAGATCGCCTCCGCCCTGGGCGCGCAGATAAGGTAAAGCCTGGCGTGCATCGGCCGCACGCGCAATCAGGAACAGGGCATCCGCATCCTCGCGCATACTGGGCTTGCCGCTCATCGGGTGGGGTTGGGGTTGCAGGAGTTGTTGTACACGAACGTTCCAATCATTCGCTCGTCCGCTGCTTGGCGCGTACTTCTCAACAGCGACCACCACCCCACCTTCTGCACCGAGGCGATCTGCAAAGGCCTTGGTCATGCGCTCGCCCAGAGCATCGGCAGGTGCCAGCACCAAGGCGCGTTTCTGACCCTGTGTCATCATGCGGCTGGCAATCGCGGCGGCTTCATCCTCCGGGGGGAGGCCGAATTGCACCAGTTTGGGCGATGCGCTCCCCGTATCCAGGGTATTGAGTGCGACCAGCGGCACAGCAGGCGATAGCGTCGCCAGCTCTTGCAGGCCAGGGCGATCCAGCGGGCCGATCGCCGCAATGGCACCCGCCTGCACGGCAGTATCCAACTGGCTACGGAAATCCTTCATTTGCGCGTTGTAGGGATACTCACGCACTTCGGGCGAGGCTTCGCCCGCTTCATTATGCGCACGCATCACGCCTGCCTGAATGGCGCGGGCGGCGGCTTCCAGGTTGACATCGTTGGGCAGAATCAGGGCGATATGCGGCGCATTGGCCGGTTTACGCAGGGCGACATCACGTTTGAGTTGCTCAAACAGAGCGGGCAGCAGCGGGATGCTGGCATGCGAAAGCCGCCACTGATCCAGCGCCTTGGTGCCCTTGCGTTCGGCCAGACTTAAATCCATCCAGCCACTCAAGGCGGCATCCTGGGATGCCCGACGCGCATCGTTCAGGCTGGAGGTGTCCATGCTACGCAACAAGCCCAAGAGCTTTTCCTGATTGTTCATGCGCTGGGCATCGACGAGCATGGCATCAAGGGCGATACGTTGTTGTAGCGCCAGAATGGTTTGCGTTTCCATGGCGCTGGCCTGGGCGAGCAATTCCAGGCGACGCGCAGCCTCGGCGGGTTCAAGCGGCGCGGGAATATGATTCAGAACACGGGTAGCCTCGGCGGGCTGTCCGCGTTGTAGCAGCTCAAAGGCTTGCAGCAGCATGGCGCGGTGTGGGAAAAATTGTCGCCACTCGACGGGATTGGCGCGCGGATCCTTGATCCAGCCCATGGCCGCCGTCGAATCACCCTGTTTAGGGCTGTCGATCAGGGCTTCAATCGCCCTCAGTTGCAGATCAGCCGCTTCTTTGCCGTGCGTGGCGCTCGATTTCGCCCACAGTGCATTCGCCAGACGGCCTGCATCGTGGGCTTTTTCCGCCTGGGTAATCGCCAGATCAAGCTGTGGGTCAGGGCGCGAGGCGCTTGGCGCGCAGCCGTTGAGCAGTAGAGCCAGACTGAGCAGGCTCATCAGCCAGAGTGGGCGCAAATGAAGGGTAAAAAAGTTGGGGTAAAGGGTGTTCATACCTGAAGCAGGGGTGTCCGCTGGATTGAGCTGCTAGAGTATAGCCATTCTGCACCCTACAAACGAAAAACGCCGTGTTATGAAAACAACCCCACATCCAGTCACATCATCCCCCACACGCGGTGTTTTATATGTCGTGGCCACACCGATTGGCAATCTGGGCGACTGGAGTCCGCGCGCCCGTGAGGTTCTGACGGTGGTGGATGTGATCGCGGCTGAGGATACGCGGCATAGCCGCCCCCTGTTGCAGCACTTTGGCATTGCGACCCCCTTGCTGGCGCTCCATGCTCACAATGAAAACGAGCGCGTGGATGAGCTGGTGCAACGTATGTGTCAGGGGCAATCGATCGCCCTGATTAGTGATGCGGGCACGCCGTTGGTGAGTGATCCGGGTTTTCCGCTGGTACGCGCTGCCTTGTTGGCTGGCGTGCGCGTATCGCCGATTCCTGGTGCAAGCGCGGCGATGGCGGCGTTGTCCGCCTGTGGTTTACCGAGTGATCGTTTTGTCTTTGAAGGCTTTTTACCGGCCAGAGCATCTCAACGGCGCGCACGTTTACTGGAGCTTAAAAGCGAAACGCGCACGCTGATTTTTTTCGAGGCACCACATCGTTTGCTGGAGTCTTTGCATGACATGGCGCAGGTGATGGGTGGCGCACGCGAAGCAGCGCTTGCGCGGGAACTGACCAAGACCTTTGAAACGGTGCGCATGGCACCTTTGGATGAATTAATGGCCTGGGTTGAGGCGGACAAGGATCAACAACGTGGCGAGAGCGTGGTGTTGCTGCGAGGGGATGAGGCTGAAAACCAGCCAGAGCAGAGTGGGGTAAGTGCGGCATCCTTGCTGGATAGCTTGCTTAAACATGGCGTTTCGGTGAAAACAGCGGCACTGATTGCTGAAGATGTTTTGGGCGGGCGTAAAAAGGCCTATTACCAATACGCGCTGGAGGCACAGGCCTCTTGGCGTGAGGGGAATGTTGAGTAGGCACGACGATTCTTCGGCGTATCCAGCAAATTTTCGCGTGCTCGATATTCAAACGCCGGACACCAAAAACCCCCGCAAAAGCGGGGGCGATGGGGTTTGGGGTATTTATAAAATCTGCAATTAACCGATCAGGAAATCGTCCTGCTTGGCTCCCTGCTCAATGGCATCACGCAGCCACACGGGTTTTTGCCCACGCCCCGTCCAGGTATTGCCGTTTGCGTCACGGTATTTTGGCGCAACCTTGTTTGCGCTTTTGTTGCCAGGAGTGGCACTACGCTTGGCGGGTTTGTCCAAACCCAGCAGTTCATTGACGCTGATGCCCAGCGCAGCAGCCGTTTGCTCAACCTGTTTGCGCAGGCTGTCGGCGGTTTCAGCTTTTTTGTGACGAATAGTCGCTTCAGCACGAGAAATCAGAGCGTCCAGTTGTTCGATGGAGTATTGATTTAGATCAAGGGATTCAATGTTCATGATGTTTTCCTAATGCGCTCGTTGTGGCTTGGTTTCAAGGCCTATGGATTCTAGTCGAGTATGAATCTAAATAAAAGTTTTTCATTCGGGTTTAACGCTGAATTTACGCAGGGTAATTTGCTTGCTGCAAACTTGCTTCGCAGGTTAGGTTTTAACCTGATGAAGCAGCGGGGGCTTTGTGGTGTGTAAGTCCTATTAATCTGCCTGCTGTGCAGGCATTAACTGAAAAGCACGGCGTTCGAATCGCCATGTTGATGGTTCCAGCATGGTTTCAATACGTGTGAGCATGGTTTGCATGACCGCATCTTCCTTGCGCAGTTTTTCATGCTGCATCCACGCGCTTATTTCGGTTTCATGGATACCTTGTATACGTGCGCAGCTAAATAAATGGGATAAGGCCAGGCGTTTGGTGCGCGCCTGTTGGGCAATATCTCTGGATATTTTTTCGTCAGGAAGACTTTCAATCAGAGCCCATACTGCGGCAGCCAAAAGGCTCGCATCGGGGTCGGTTTTTTGTTCTTCACGCATAAAAAGCCAGGCGTGTGCGTTGATTAAGCCTTCAATATTCCAGGTGACGGCGAGCATGAGCCACACGGCTTGCCACATGATGTCGCGCTGATTCTCGATTCGCGCAAGTTGAAACAGGGTGTGCGCAAGTTCGCCCGTCATGCCGGCTTCGGCTAGCACCTCAAGCGCTTCACGCCGCAGGCTTATTTCCATCTCCGTGTTTTCGCCTTCTCTTGCCAGATCAGCAAGTTGTAGCAGAGCGCGCGCCGTCTCCCTGCTGAGGGTCGTTCCTGCTGCGTGGCTGCGCGTCAGAGCCAGAATGTCCAGCCAGTGTTCGCTGGCCTGTATCGTGTCGCCCAATTCATGCGCCCATTTAGCCAGCAGAGTCTTGCAGCGGATATATCCCAAGTAATCGTTGAGGCTGCGTAGTTGTTCGGCGGCGCGTTCCAGATTTTGCAGGGCGCGCAAATGTTGCCCCATGCTTTGCTGCATTTGAGCAAGGTGTTCCAACATATCGCCGCGCATGGCCAGGCTTTCGTTATCCATAACGCCGTCAAAATGACGCACGGCCTGTTCGAGATGGCTGATTGCCGTGCTGCTTTCACCAAGCGCATGTTCGCAGAGCGCCAGGGTGTGCAAAAGCGCGCTGTCTTCGCCCATACGCAAAGCCTGTGCGGCAATTTCGCGTGCCTCGGCGTAGCGTTGCTCATTGAGCAGGGTGTAGCTCAACTGGTCGGCGATTTCAAACAGGGTATCGGTGGCGCTCGCCTGGTCATTTGCCTCGGCATGGAGTGTGATTGCGTGGCTGAAAAGCGCTCGCTGTGCAGCCTCATCCAGGCCGCCTTGACGCAGGGTATGAAGTGAAATGGCGTGTTCGCCGGATGTCTGAGGGGCTGTGTTCATGACTCAAATGCTGCGTAAGTGATGGCTTGGAAAGCCTGGAAATGTCCATAGACTGCCTCACGGTTTGACGCTGTGCGGCAGGCGCGCATGGTAGCATCCTCGCCCTTGCATCATCCTGAATCCATCCATCGAGATTATTTAATGACCACCCATCCAGAACATCATTCCGCCTTTGTTTTCAAACGTCGTCAATGGATTGAAGCTTTGCAGCTGCATGTGGATGAGTTTGAGCATCCGGCGACCGGGGCGCGGCATTTTCATATGGCGGCACAGGATGATAATAATGTGTTTCTCGTGGGTTTGCGCACGGTGCCGCAGGATTCGACGGGTGTAGCCCATATTCTTGAGCACACGGTGTTATGTGGCAGTGAACGTTTCCCGGTGCGCGACCCGTTTTTCATGATGACGCGCCGATCCTTGAATACCTTTATGAATGCCTTTACTTCCAGCGATTGGACGGCCTATCCCTTTGCCAGCCAAAACAAAAAGGATTTCTTCAATTTGCTGGATGTATATCTGGATGCGGTGTTTTTTGCGCGTCTGGATGCTTTGGATTTTGCGCAGGAAGGCCATCGGGTGGAGTTTGCTGAAGCCGAAAATCCAGAGAGTGATCTGCTATTCAAAGGGGTGGTATTCAATGAGATGAAAGGGGCGATGAGCAACCCGGTCAGTGTATTGTGGCAATCGTTGACCCGGCATGTTTACCCCACGGTGACGTATCACCATAACTCCGGCGGCGAGCCTGAGGCGATTCCCGATTTAACCCATGAGCAACTTGTGGCGTTTTACAAGCGACATTATCACCCGTCGAATGCGGTCTTTATGACCTATGGCGATATGTCGCTGGCGGAGGTGCAGGCGATGATTCACGAGCGCGCCTTGTCCCGCTTTGGCCGCATTGACCCGCATACCGAAGTACCTGCCGAGCAGCGTTTCACTGCGCCCAAGGCGGTCAGCGAGCCGTATGTGGCGGAAGGCGAAACTGCGGACAAGACGCACATCGTGGTTGGCTGGTTGCTGGGCGAGAACGCTGACTTGCAGGATGTGCTGGAGGCGCAACTGCTCTCCGGCGTGTTGATGTCAAATAGCGCCTCGCCGCTCATGCTGGCTTTGGAAACCACCAAGCTTGGCAATGCGCCTTCGCCCCTGTGCGGGCTGGAAGATTCACAGCGCGAAATGCTGTTTGCCGCCGGGGTGGAGGGTTCGAATCCCGAACACGCCGGGGCGGTTGAGCAGATGATTCTGGATGTGTTGGCCAATGTTGCCGAACACGGCGTGCCACTGGACATGGTCGAGGCGGTGTTGCATCAACTGGAGCTGTCGCAGCGCGAAATCAGCGGTAGTTCATATCCGTATGGCTTGCAACTGATTTTGCATGCCCTGCCTGCGGCGATTCATGGCGGCGACCCGGTGGCCTTGCTTGATCTGGAGCCGGTATTGGCGAGCCTGCGTGAGCGCGTGCAAGACCCCGACTACATCAAAGCTCTGGTGCGTCGTTTGTTGCTGGATAACCCGCACCGCGTGCGCTTGTCCCTGGTGCCTGACACCGGGCTTGCGGCGGGCAAGGTGGCGGCGGAGGCCGAGCGCCTGGCCGCAATGAAGGCGGCGATGAGTGCTGCGGACAAGCAGGCCACGGTCGAGCTGGCGCAGGCTCTGCTTGCGCGCCAGGCGCAGCAGGATGACCCGGATATCCTGCCTGAAGTCACCCGCGCCGATATTCCTGCCAGCCTGCGCACCCCGGCGGCGCATCATGTGGATGCTGCGCCGCGTCGCAGTACCTGGTTCGATGCCAGCACCAACGGTCTGGTCTACAGCCAGGTGGTGATGCCGCTGCCCGCCTTGTCGGAGGATGAAATCGAGCTGTTGCCCTTCGTCACCGGCATGATCTCCGAGCTGGGTGCGGGCGAGCACGATTACCTGACCATGCAGCAACGCATGTCGGCGGTCACTGGCGGCATTCATGCCTATGCCTCGGTGCGCGCCAGGGTGGACGACGAGCAGCAAACGAATGCGCATCTTGTGCTCTCCGGCAAGGCTTTGGCGCGGCACGGCGCGGATGTGCAGGGCTTGATGCGCGAAGTGCTGGAAGATGTGCGCTTCGACGAATTGCCGCGTCTGCGTGAACTGGTGGCACAAACCCGCGCCGCACGCGAACAGGGCGTGACTTCGGCAGGGCATGGTCATGCCATGGGCATTGCCGCGTCGGCGCTGTCGCCGTCGGCGGCGCTATCGCATCGCTGGGGCGGTTTGCTGGGCTTGCAGCGTTTGAAAAAACTGGACGATGCGCTGGATGACGAAGTGGAACTGGCGGGTTTTGCCGCCTGTTTGAGCGTGTTGCATGAAAAGCTGAGCAAGGCTCCACGCGAGTGGTTATATGTGGCCGAGGCGCGCAATTTTGAGGCGCTGGCCAAGGCGCAGGCCGAGGCTTGGGGCGAGTCCGCTGCGGCATCGTCGTGGAATATGGCCTTGTCCGCGACGCGCGCCCAGACCCGCGAGGCCTGGCTGACCAATACCCAGGTGCATTTTTGTGCCAAGGCGTATGCCGCCGTGCCGCTGGATCATGCCGATGCCGGCGCGCTGGCGCTGCTCGGCGCTTATCTGCGCAATGGCTTCCTGCATCGTGCGATTCGTGAACAGGGCGGGGCGTATGGCGGCGGCGCAAGCTACGATGCCGAGTCGGCCAGCTTCCGTTTCTACTCCTACCGCGATCCGCGCCTGATGGAAACGCTCAACGACTTCGACCGCGCCCTGGACTGGTTGCATAGCGATGGGCACACGGCGCAGGCTTTGGAAGAAGCCCTGTTGTCGGTGATTTCCAGTATCGACAAGCCCAGTTCACCGGCAGGCGAAGCGAAAAAGGCGTTTTACAGCGCGCTGCATGGCGTGACACCCGAGCGCCGCATGGCCTATCGCGCACGCTTGCTGGATGTGACGCTAAACGACCTGCGTCGCGTAGCTAACGCCTATCTTGTGCCGGATACGGCCAGCATCGGCGTAGTGACCCATGCAGGCGCGAGAGCGGAGGCTGAAGCCTTGGGTCTGGCGATTCAGCAGGTGTAGCGCGGTTTTCGTCTTGCCAAGAAGCTGTTCACGATCTCGCTGAATGGCAAATAGCGGCGTAAAAATCTGGCTCAAGGGCTTGAGTAGCCCGGATGAAGCGAAGCGGAATCCGGGGTGTGCCGTGCCGAGGGTGAGGTTTGCCCCGGATTGACATCCGGGCTACGACGGTGATCGGAATAACTGAAAAGATCGTAAACAGGTTCCAAGAAAAAAGCCCGGAACACCCGGGCTTTTTTAATGACAACCTGATATCTGGGTTACTTGCCTTGCAACATATCGAAATAGGCCGCGATACCGCCTTGCAGGAAGTAATAATCTTTCATGCCCTGGTCTTCGAGCTGGTATTGCAAGGGCTTCACCTGCAAGCCGGTGGCATCATAAAAATAGATCGGCTGGTTAGCGGTTTTAGCGGCTTCGATCTGCTTTTTCAGCTTGGGAATATCCAGTCCCGTGCGGGTTTCGCGTCCCGGAAATAATGAAACCCCGTCAACCTGAAACGCATCACGCACATCGACCACATAAGCGCCTGGTTGCGCCTGAATACGTCCCACGAAATCCTTGGGGGGCAGCGCATGTGCCTTGAATTGCGCATCACCGATCAGCATCTTGGGGTCAAGCGGCTTGTCGAGCAGGATGGTGAGCTGCGGGTTGATTTTTGCCCAGTCCGTAATCCCGCCATCGTAAGCAAGGACGTTGCTGGAGCCTGCCTTGATTAAGGCCATGGCCGCTTCATAGCTTTTTGCGCAGCGATGACCATTGCAATAAAACACCAGGGTCTTGCCGCTGTCTGCGGCAGCCTGCTTGGCATTGGCCACGAATTTTTTGTCCGCAATAGGCAGGTTGATCGAGTCTTGAATGTGCATGATGGAGTATTCAAACGGTGAGCGCACGTCAACCACAACGTATGCACCTGTTTTTCCCGTCAGCTCAGCCGTTTCAATTACTTTGATTTCAGGGAAGTTTTTGCGCAACGGAAACGGTTCAGCTTCGTTGGCGATAACGAGGGGCGAATTCAACAGTGAGCCGATAAGCAGTGATGCGCTTAGTTGCAGAAAATGGCGCTTGTGCATGGGGCAAACTCCTTTGGGTCAATCTTGTCTACGGGCTGTTGAATCTATGCTTTCACGGGCTGAAGGGCAATAGACAACCGTTCACAGGAAAGGGCTGATGATTGATATGGCCTGAATGAACCTTGAATGGACGGTAGGAGCGGGCTTGCCCGCGAAGCCTTCAACATACGTTTTTTCGCGGGCAAGCCCGCTCCTGTGCTTCAAGATATATTCAGGCCGCATCAATAAAACCTCAAGGAGCCGAATCAATGGCTACAGGGGTTTTTGTGGCTAAAAGTTTGTGCCGCGAGGTGAGGGGAGATCATGAGGGGGGGGGATGGCTCCGAAGGCTTGAACGCGGGTGAGGATGTTTTTGGCCCAGCTTTGATGGGTGCTGACTTCGCACATGCTGCCGCCGTGCTGAAATACCGCCGGGCTGTGACTATCCAGGATTTTTTGCGCAGCATCCACATCATGCGGGCAGACGCGGTAGTGTTTTTCAATCAGGGGAACCTGGCTTGGGTGAATGGCGGTTTTGCCGACCAGTCCGTGCAGCAGGTCTTCTTCGACCTCGGCGCTTAAAAGTTCGGGAATGTTGAGGTGCTCGAACACTGGAGCGGTAAGATGAAAACCATGTGGCCGCAGGGTGGTGACCAGACGGGCGATGATGCCGCCCAGCGGGGTGCGGTAAATGCTGACATGGCGCGGGCGGCGAATGCCCAGCAGGGCGAGCAGATCGTTACCGCCGATGCGCAGGGCGAGAATGCGCGATTGGATATGGGGTTCGCGTAATTTGTCGCGCAACAGGCGCATTTCCTGTTCGCAGAAGACCTCAGCGGTTTCCAGGGTGGGCATGAGCCAATGTCGGGTATGAGTCAGCAACGCCAGATAGTCGTCGAGGTTGTGGCGCGTGGCTTTGGGAATGACAAAGCCATCGAGTTTGTCTTGCCCGGGCATGTGCAAAATGCGCTGCATGGTATCGAGATTGCGTACGCGCACGAAGCGCAGGGTGGGGCTGGCTGCGGGCATTCGTGCCAGCGTGTGGCGCAGATTGTCCAGTGCCGCCTCAAGTTCTTGCGCACTGACGGCATCTTCGGTGCAGAAGATAACGGAGCGCAGGAAGGGGTATTTGCGACCTTCGGCGATCAGGGCAAGGTCGGGGTGGTGACTGGGGACGTACAGGGATGCGCCGAGACGTTCAGCAAGATGAGGGGCTTCATGCGTGGCCATGGTGGATGTCCTGAATAATGGCAATGCTTTGGTAGGGGAATAGATCGGGCATGGAGATGATCGGCACGTTTTTTTCTTCGGCAAGGGCGTGCAGGTGGGCGATGTCTGCATCTTTGGCCTGTTCGCTGAGCAGTAGCACACCGGGAGCGCGCCGTAACAAAACGCGGGTGGCTTCGCCCAGGCCGGGTTTGATGTAGTTGATGTGGCTGACCTTGTGTTGCTGCATGAGCTGCTGCATGAGTTCATCGACGCGAGCCTTGCGCCGGGATGGCTCTTCCGCAAGGAGGGGAGGTGGCTCGTTTTGATACATGTTTTGTGCTCGCTGGTAAAGGTCGTCAACATAACGCAGCGAGAGATCAACCTCTTCGAGGTGTTGATAATAAAGACAGCCGTGCAGTGTTTTTGGATGGTTGTCGGCAGGCATGATCGAGCGACTGACTAGACCGGAAATGGTGGCGTTGAGAATGCTGGAGGGGATAAGGTAGTCGCTTGTGCTGGCGCTGTGGGCGGCGACCCCGGCCAGATCGGCGATCACCCACAGGCTGGGGTCGATGTCGGTGTTGTGCTGCGCGTTGTAGAGGCTGATGGAACGTTGTAGTTCGCCATTGATAATGCCCTTGCCCGTCCAGCCGTCGATAAAGGCGATGGACTCGGGAGCATGGGCTTGCAGGATGCGATCCAGGGCGCAGGTATCAATGCCTCGGTCGCGGATGATTGAAACAGAATAATGTGTGACCTGGCGTTGAAACAGTGTGCTGAGCAGGCGTTTGAGGATGATGCCAAAGGGAGTGCCTCCCCGTGCCAGTGAAACCAGTACGATCTCACTCTGGCGGCTTTGATGCAGCATGGTGGCCAGCCTGAGCGTATCCTCTGCGGTGCGTTCGGCGTTGCTGTTCCATGCGCGTTCGAACAGCTGCATGTAGGCGGCGGAGGGTTGGCGCTCAGGCGAGATCATTTCGCTGTAATGACGCTCACCACTTTGGATCAGGCGCTCTTTTTCCTGCACATCCACCATGAGGGCGTGCGTCAGCGGCTGGAGCAGAAAGGTGACATCGTCTGGCGGATAACTGCCGTGAAAACTCGGGGAGGGCATGATGGCGCGGTCTTTAGAGTCTGTGCATTAATTGTGAGTGCTTGGGAATCAGGGCGTAGTCGCAGTGCTTGAGAAAATCGGCGTCGCTGTGGCTGTCTCCTGCGCCGAGAATCAGCAGTTCATCGTGATTGCGGCGGTAGTGCTCGATCAGAAAGGCGACTGCGTGCGCCTTGTCCAGGGCTTTGGGCATCACGGTCAGGTTGTTGCCGTTATGGTGCACGATAAGCTCAGGATAGGGGGCGAGCCAGGTGTGCAAAAAATCTTCGATCAGTTGCGGCAGGGTGCTGGCGTGCTGCTTGAGACGATCCTTGACCAGGACATAAAACGTCTGCCCCATATCGCCGATCAGGCGGACATACAGGCTCGGCACATGCTGTGCAAGCCAGGGTTCCATTGTCTGGCGCAAATCTTCCAGCACGGGCAGCCAGGGCTGCATCACGCCCTGCATGTGCGCCTGCCAGTCCGGGTGAGGGTGTTGAGCGGCATCAAG
Organism: uncultured Halothiobacillus sp.; assembly: GCA_964618025.1. GTDB lineage: Bacteria > Pseudomonadota > Gammaproteobacteria > Halothiobacillales > Halothiobacillaceae > Thiofaba. Next base: position 78,142 of record CAZTYJ010000005.1, read on the forward strand.
CAGAGTGCCGCCATGATTGAGGATGATCCATTCCGGCGCAGCCATGCCGAGCTGCACCCGCTGGTAGCTGTCCAGACTGCGCGCTGTGGTGGGAATAATGCTGCAGCCGCGCATCAGATGCAGGAAATGGCGCTGCGCCGGGGTGGTGAAACCATGCGCCTGCCCATCCGCCAGATAGGCGCTCGCCGTCAGTGCCGCATCGTCCATGCCATGATGACGCAGGGCTTTGTGGCGTGTTTGCAGCACGGTGTCATCCAGATCAAGAAATAACAGGGTCTTCATCGGCGGCAGGCCAGGCGAGTGGGTGGGCATGGAGTTGGCGCGCGCTCGCTTCGATAGCAGCATGGGGTGGCGTTTCATGGATCATCAGGGTCAGCTCCGCACCGGGCGCAGCGTTGTAGATGAAATAGGCATCGCCCCGTCCATAAGGGTCGGGCAGGGTTTGACGGTGGTTGATCGCGCCAAAATGCAGAATCGGCGAGCGGGTGCTGGACTGGTAATTCACGTTGTAACCCTGTTGCTCCAGCCAGTGCGCCAGCGCATAGGGCGCGTGCATGAACTCACCGCAGCCCAAAATACGCAAGGGGGCGTGGCGCGGGTGATCGGCCAGCAGGCGTTCAAGCTGGGTGCGCAAGCTGGACGGCAGGGTGATGGGCTGGCTCAGGCCGCTGCGCCCCAAATGGGTGAGCACCTGCGGCGGGGCGCTCATGGCGGGCGCACACGCGCCGTTGGCATCCGCTGTCCAGTCCTTGGGGCTGAAGCGCCACTGTGCTCTGGCCGCGCTGACAAAGTCCACCGCAAGCGACTCGCCCATGCCCAGGCGCTGGCACAGCGTCTGGCGCGCAGTATCGTGCATGAAGTCGGTCAGGGTGAGGATGATGATGCGCTCGACCTGCGGCATGTGCGCGTGCAAGGCCTGCCAAAGGTGGCCGAAGGTCTGGCCGGTGCTCGCCTCGTCGTCGATCAGTACCAGGGTTTTGGCGCGCTGCAACATCGCCCGTTGCGCGCCATGCCTTGGTAGGTGCAGGAACTGGTTGGGTGCATGGCAGTGCGACTCTTCAAAGCTCAGTGCCTCTTCCTGCGCCAGCGGGTAGCGCGTGCTGTGCAGAAACAGGGCTTCACCCCGGGGTTGCGCCTGTTTCCATGCTTCAAACACGCCATACCCCAAGCCCACCGCCGTTTCCGCCATGCCGATCAGCACCACCGGCGCGGCGGGCGCGGCCTGAATGCGACCCGCCAGAAAACGGTGCATGGCCGCCATACGTGAGGGGCGGGTGGGAAGGTGTTTGCCCAGTACCGTGCTGACAAATAAAAAACCGCGCTTCGGGTTATTGCGCGCGCCGTACTGGATCAGCTCGTGCAAGGGGAAGGGGTTGCCTGCGCTTTCCTGAACCGACAGGGTTCCCGTCGGCAGCTCGATGTTTTGCCAGCCACTCATCCGGGCGCATCCAGCAGGCCGGGCTGCATCGTCTGGTGCAGAAAAATGCCATAGGGCAGAGGGCAGCTTGCTGCATCGGGCAAATCGAAGCCTGCGCGATCATCTTCGCTCAGAGCGCGAACCACCGCCTGATAGGGCAGATTGATGCCCACAGCACAGGCCAGCGGCACGCCGCCGGAAGGTCGGGCGTTGATCTCCAGCACACGAATGCCGTGCGCGCCTTCCCTGAACTGGATATTGAACAGGCCATTGAGCTTGAACTGTTCGACAAGATGCGTGCTCATGGCCGCGATTTGGGCATGGTTATCCAGTTGCTGCGGCGCGCTGAGGACGTTGGTTTTACGCCGCTGCACGGCATGAAGCAACGTGCCGTGTTCGGCCAGACAGTCCACGCTCCATTCATCGCCGCCAAGAAATTCCATCAGCAAAAGACTGGGTTTGAACTCGGGCTTATCCTGCATGGCGCGGCGCAATTCAGAGATGTTGAGCATTTGCTCCTCACCGGCCAGAACGTGTTGCAATGCGTCACGTTCTTCGTCGAGCATACGAAAACCCAGACCAAAAACGGACACCGAGGGTTTGAGACAAAGTCGGGCATGACGAGTTTTGAGCTGGGCATACGCAGCGTCGAATTCCGCCAGATTCTTGACTTCCACGGTTTCGGCGGTCGGTGTCAGGCTCACATTCACCGCAGCGCTAAAGCGCGCCTTCTGGTCAAGCAGAACCAGAGTGTCGACATCTGCGCAGAGCAGCACGCGCGTCCCTTGGGTACGAAATTCGTCCACCCGACGGGCAATATTGATGGCCGCTTTGCCGGGAATGAACAGGTCAATGGCGTGTTCACGGCAAAAGCCTAAACACCAGTCCACATAATCCTGACCACTCAGCTCCGGCTCAAGCTGCCAGGTGTCGGCCGCCAAGCGCGCCATGGCGTTGTCAACCGAGTGTGAGGCCACCAAATGCAGTTGTCGTGCAGTATCACCTTGGCGAACCAGGCTTAGAAGATTGTAGGTAACGGAAAAACTCTTGTTAAACCAGATTCGCAGAGGCATAAAAATCACAGGTTGGGAATAATGAGCGGAACGAGGTCGTCAAAGGTTGCGCCACGACTATTTTCGCCAATGGCGTGCATTTTCCATGCGCCGTTGTGGCGGTATAGTTTGGCCATGATTTGTGCGGTATGCGCGCCTTGTCCGCTGAGATTGTATCTGGCGATTTCCTGATTATTGCTTTGGTCAAGCAGACGGCAATAGGCGTTTTCAACCTGCTGGAAACTCTGACCGGTAAAGCTGTTCACGGTGAAAACCAGCGCCGTGATATTTTCTGGCACGCGGCTTAAATCCACGCTAATGGTTTCATCGTCGCCTTCCCCCGCGCCGGTGCGGTTATCGCCGGAGTGAACAATACTGCCGTCGCGTGATTTAAGCTGGCGAAACCAGACCACGTCGGCGACATTTTGCCCGGCAAACATAATGCAGGTTGCATCCAGATCAATATCCGCCTTGCCGCCGCCAAAACCAAACATACCCTTGGTTTTGACCCCATCCCAACCCAATCCCATCGCCACGCGGGTGAGGGCGGCTCCGCCTTCTTTGCTCAGGGAGATTTTCTGGCCTTTTTCAAGATTAATGCCCATGGTTTTTTTACCTTTTGATGCGTGAATTAAAAATAAAAGTTAAAGATCAAAGTTTTTCGGATTCAGGCCAAGCTCATGGCAAATCGTGGTCACTGCCTGGCGCTCAAGCTCATCGAAATTGCCATCCGAGCTACCGATGGCCATACATACGCGCACCAGTAATTGAGCCTGGTCGGGTTTGTTTTTCATTTTGACGACGGCGGCCAATGCCTCACCGCGTCCGATGCTATGATCGAATTCAAACTTGCCGATGTATTTCTCAAAGGTTTTGATGACATCGTCCGTATCAAAAACCTTTAACGTTTCCGATTGCTTGATGAAACCAAGCATTTTTTGTTTCTCGGCGCTCGAAGCACTGCCGTCGGCATAGGCGACCAGCGCGCAGCCAGCCACAATGGCTTCCATCATGTCTTTGTTACGAAATTTGCCAATTTCGGTTTGCATATTGCTGGTTTGCTGCTTGATCCAGTTCATTACAGACATGGTGATGGCCTCGTTGGAAAAAATAGGGGTTATGAGCGCGATAGCGTGATTCGCTAGTTGGATTTGGAGGATGCCCAGCGCAAGAAATTCTCACGGTTCCGTGAACAAATCAAGACTTTGCCGCGCCCGGAGAAACGCAGGACAATACCTTCACCGGAGGTGGCGGCATTCACCACACCACTTAAAAAGCCCGTCTTTGAGGTGGCCATGCCGAGGGTATAACTCAAGCGGGCATCCCAGGCGACGACGTGGCCGTTGTCAATCACAATTTCTTTGCCCTCAAGCACATCCAGTGTGAAGATAGAGCCAAAGCCGGATACCACGAGCTGACCCTGGCCACTGCTGGTCATGACCACAAAACCACCTGAGCTTGCGAAGAGCGCGTTGCCGATACTCTGCATTTTGACTTTCATTTCCACGCCTGAAGTGGCGGCGACGAAGGCTCCATCGGCGAGAATGTATTGGCCTTGCCCGCTGCCTGAGCCAATCTCCAGCACTTCGATGGCACCAGGCAGGGTGGGCGCAAGCAGGCAGTCACCGCCGCCCTTTACGGCTTCAATATGTTGCTGGAAGAAATTTTCACCGTTGGCAAACTGGCGCAACAGTGCGGAACCGAGTCCACCGGTCATGCGCCCCTTGAGTTCAAGGTTGGATTCCATCATCACCATCGCGTCGGATTCGCAATAAATCCTGTCGCCATGCTCCATCGAAACATGCAGAAAAGGATCGTCGTCACCGAGAACGCTGAAGGTGGTCATGGGTGATGTGCTCCGGCAATAAGGTATTTAAGAAAGCAGGCCAAGCTGTTTGGCCTTGGGTATCCATTCCTTGTATTCGGTCAGCAGCAAGTCATACAAGCCTTCGTCCGTTTCCTGGTCGGGCGCTTCCACCGAAAAAAAGCTGGCGTTGTCGATGAAGCGGTTGTTCATGGTGTCGAGTTTTTCCAGGAAAGAAAAATCCGTTGCCGTGAGTTTTTGCCAAAAACCTTGTTTGGTCGATTTATTGGACTTTCCGATGCCCATGAATTGCCAGAAAATCGGCTCATAACTGGCTTCAGTGATTTGGCGCTCGGTAAATCCTTCGTTGGAGGTTTGGCCGTCGGTGAGGAACATCACATACACCGGGAGTTGCGCCTTTTGAGGCTGACCTTGCGCGGCCGTGCTTCTGGGGAAGTAGTGTCGGCGAATCATGGCAATGGCCTTGCCGTAATCCGTGCCGCCCTCCAGCGGATATTGCCGGGTGATGCGCTGGATGTAATCTTGTGAGTTTGCAAGCTGCATGGGGGGCGGTTGATGAGCGTCTTCGCCAAACAGGAAAACATCCAGTTCGCCGTCATCGTCAAAACGTGCCGCCAAAGCAAGGATGCGCTGGGTAAAGGCGGAGATTTTGCCCGAATCGTATAGCTTGTGCATGGAGCCGGAGATGTCCAAGCAGAGCGCAACCTTGGCGCGGTGTTGTGTCAGTCCCGCCTTGTCGAGTGACACGCCGACTTTTTTAACTAGGCTGACCAAGTGCGGCGCTTCTTTTTCCACGCGCTTTTCCAACGATACGCGGGCTGCGTCGGAGGGCGTTTGCACCGTGCTTATCGGGGGTGTGCGGGTCGGGGTGGGGCTGGGTTGGGGCGGAGCTTGGGTGGAGCCAGGCGCTTCTTCCGCCACTTCGCCACCAAAATGTTTGACCAAGGCCGCCAGGCCGCCATTGAAGCCTTGTCCGGTGGCGGAGACGCGCCAGATCCCGTCCTTGCGGTAAATCTCCAGCAGCATGAGCGCCCGCTCCTGATCGAAGTCTTGCCCCGTCAGGGCAAAGCTGGCTTGAGGACTATTGCCATCTCGCAATACGACCTGCCCATGCTGGAGTTGACGCATGTTGCCTGCGCCGTCCAGCGCGGCTGTAAACACCAGACGTTCAATGCTTGCGGGCATCGAGTCGAGAATGAGGTCAAATCCAACCGTGCCCTGGGGGGAAGTGGCTGGATTTGCAAGAGCCACGCTGCCACATGGGCTGCGCGGCTGGTTGTAGAAAATCATGTAGCGCTCATCCGAAAGCTGGCCTTGGGCATCCAGCCCGAAACAGGCTACATCGGCCTTAAGGCCGTGGAGCTCGACATCCACCCGCAAACGGGTTGCAGGCATGATGTCGCTGAGTTTTAAGCGTTGTCCACGGTTGAGCTGCATGATTTTTGTCTCTATAACTTAGGACGTACACAAAACAACGGTCTCAGCCTCTTCCCCCTTGACGGGGGAGGGTTGGGAAGAGGGTGGGGACTTTGGCATAAGCCAATAATGTTTAAGCGGATATTACCGCCCCCTCTCCCCCGCCCTCTCCCGCGAGGGGAGAGGGGGCTAAATCCTGTGTATGCGTAACCTATTTTGTTCAAAGAGGAATGAACAACGCGCTAAAGCGCTTTGATCAGCCAACAGACACGCCAAAGTGGGTTGCCAGTGGCGCCAGGCCGCCCGCAAAGCCTTGGCCAACGGCCTTGAACTTCCACTCAGCGCCATGACGATAGAGTTCGCCAAAGATCATGGCGGTTTCGGTCGAGCCGTCTTCAGAGAGGTCAAAGCGCGCGATTTCCTTGTCGTCCGCAGCATTGATGCAGCGGATGTAGGCCTTGGACACCATGCCGAAGTTTTGCTTGCGCGCAGCGGCATCGTGGATGGTGACCGAGAAGGCGATTTTGTCGATTTCGGTCGGAACCTTGGCCAGCTCAACACTGATGACTTCGTCGTCGCCATCACCTGCGCCAGTGCGGTTGTCACCGAGGTGGTTGACTGAGCCGCAGCTTGAGGTTTTGTTGTTGTAGAAAATAAAACCGTTGTCGCTTTGCACTTTGCCATCGGCCTTGAGCATAAAGCCGCTGGCATCCAAGTCGAACTCTGCACCGTCGGTGGCGCGGACATCCCAACCCAGACCCAGTTTGACTGTGGTCAGGCCGGGGGCTTCTTTACTCAAACTGACGTTGCCGCCTTTGCTTAGACTAATTGCCATGTAAATCTCCTCGTAAGTGCTTGGTTGAGTGATTCTGTCGCTGGGACAGGTGAAGTTTTTGGGTGAAAAACGCAATGACAAGGGCAATAACAGGCTGCTGAAATATTCATTCCAACAGCCTGTTGAGGCGGGATATGGATGTCCCGCACGCAAATCAATCACGTAAATGATTGATTTGTCGCTACCGATTCCGGGCGTGTACCGGATTCGGAAAGGCTGGAAAGCTCATGGATGAGTTTTCCAGTATCCTGATAGTGCAAGTTTATGACTCCGTTGAAGCCATAGCTCACTTTGGTTCACTATCTACGATCTGACATCTGCGATCAAGCGTTTGTGCTTAACCGATGACATGAACGCAACGCCAATAAATGCTATGCCAATCAGTCCGGTAATCACTTCCGGGATGTGGAATTTAACCGAGGCGATCATGATGAGCGCCAAAGCGCCGATGGCATAGTGCGCGCCATGTTCAAGGTAGATGTACGTGCTGAGCGTGCCTTTTTCGACGAGGTAAATGGTCATGGAACGCACAAACCACGCGCCCACGCCGAGACCAATCATGATGATGACGATGTCTTTGGTAATGGCAAACGCGCCAATCACGCCATCAAACGAGAACGAGGCATCCAGAACTTCAAGATACAGAAAAGCGCCAATGCTGCCACGCTTGACCATTTTTCCGACGACCGGATCTTCTTCCTCTTCTTTCTCCAGAAAGCTGGAAATAAAGTCCACCAAAAGATAGGTGAGGATGCCCCAGGTACCCGCAATCATGACGGCGAACTTGTGGTCGCCTTCCACAAAACCGACCGCCGTGACCAAGGTGAGTAGTGCGATGAGCACAGAGACGGCATTCACACGCCCAAGTAAACCGGCTTTTTCTTCAATCCAGTGCAGCCAGTGAATGTCCTTGTCTTCGTCAAGGAAGTAATTCAGGAACACCAGCATCAAGAACATGCCGCCAAAGGCTGATATTTCTGCGTGATGTTCAAGTACGCGGCTTGAGTATTCCTCAGGGCGCTCAATCGCCATGGTCCACACGTCCATCAGGCCAATGTCGGCGGTCACGCTCACGATTAACAATGGGAAAAGCAAGCGCATACCAAACACGGCGATCAGCATGCCCACGGTCAGGAACATGACTTGCCAGAAGCGATCCCATGTTTTCAGGATGGAGGCATTGACCACTGCATTGTCGAAAGACAGCGACACTTCCATCACGATCAGGATGCTGGCGATCATGAGGGCGGTCAGTGCGCCTGCCCAGCCGTTGGTGCTAAAGCCCCACCATGTGGCAAGGGCGAGCCCTAGTAAAGTGATTAAAAAAGAAACCCCAAAATGCTTCAGCATGCCAAAACCCTAAAGTTAAAAATGATGATGGAGCCTATCACGAGATGCCGAGGTATACCCAGATCTTTAAGCCCGAAGTGCGCTCAGTCCTGTGTGGGAATTGGCGGTGTCTTGGGGCGCTGGCTGCGTTTTTTCAGGTGCAGCACAATGTACACCCACCAAAAGGCTTGAATACCCCAATAGCCTAAAATGGCCGTGATGATCGAAAGCATGAAATGTCCGACGATCAAGGGCAGGCCGATGGACGAGAGGTTGTCCCACACCCAGCGCCATTCAAAACTCTCAGGCAAGGGCTTGAAATCACCCGGAATGATGAATGTCCCCAGCCAATAGGCCGAAAGCTCAATCGGTACCATGGTGAGCGGGTTGGTGATAAACACCATCAGCACGGCGACAGGTAGATTGGCGCGCAGCCAAATCGCCAAAATGGCGGCAATCGGGCTTTGAAAGGGGATCGGCAGAAAAGCGGCAAACAGCCCTGCGCTGAATGCGCGCGCGACCGAGTGGCGGTTGAAGTGCCAAAGGTTCGGGTCGTGCAGAACATGGGCGAAACGCTGAAAAAATTTGTTTTCACGCAGGGTGTCGGGGTGCGGAGCCATCCGACGAAACAGTTTTTTGGGCATTTTAAAGTCTCGGTGAATCGTGCGTTTATACGCGGGCAGGATAAAGACTGCAATCTCATGACGGGAGATTCTTATAAATCCAGAATCTGTTCGCGCAAATGTGCGAGCTCGTCGCGCAGGCGTGCCGCCTCTTCAAACTCCAGATTGCGTGCCTTGGCGTACATCTCCTGTTCCAGTTGCTTGATTTTTTTCGCCGCCATATCGGGGGAGAGGTGGGCTGCGTGTTCTGCGGCGACCTTGCGAGCGCCTGTTCCCGGGCGCGAGCCGGGAATACGGCTGTAGCCTGTCTCCAGAATGTCGGCAATATTTTTACGAATGCCTTGCGGGATGATGCCGTGTTCCAGATTGAAGGCGATTTGCCTGGCACGGCGGCGTTCGGTTTCGTCCATCGCTTTTTGCATGGAGTGGGTGATGCGGTCGGCGTACAAAATCGCCTTGCCGTGAACATTGCGCGCCGCGCGCCCGATGGTTTGAATCAATGAACGCTCAGAGCGCAGGAAACCTTCTTTATCCGCATCCAGAATCGCCACCAAGGATACTTCAGGAATATCCAGCCCTTCACGCAACAGATTGATGCCGACCAGCACATCAAACGTACCCAGGCGCAGGTCACGGATAATCTCCACGCGCTCCACCGTGTCGATATCCGAGTGCAAATAACGCACTTTGACCCCGTGATCGTGCAAATATTCAGTCAAATCTTCCGCCATGCGCTTGGTCAGGGTGGTGACCAAAACGCGCTCGCCCTTTTCTGCGCGCAGATGGATTTCCGATAAAACATCATCTACTTGCGTGCCGACCGGGCGCACTTCAAGCAATGGATCGACCAGCCCGGTCGGGCGCACCACTTGTTCCACCACTTGACCGCTATGTTCCGCCTCGTAGTGGGCGGGCGTGGCCGAGACATAAATCGTCTGCGGCATGATGCTTTCAAATTCATCAAAACGCAGCGGGCGGTTATCCAGCGCCGAGGGCAGGCGGAAGCCGTAATTCACCAGGTTTTCCTTGCGCGAGCGGTCGCCTTTGTACATCGCGCCAACCTGCGGCACGGTGACATGCGACTCGTCGATTACCAGCAGCGCATCACGCGGGATGTAGTCATACAAACAGGGCGGCGGCAAGCCTGGGTCACGTCCCGACAAATAGCGCGAGTAGTTTTCGATGCCGCTGCAATAACCCAGCTCGGCCATCATTTCCAGGTCAAATTGCACGCGCTGTTCCAGACGCTGCGCCTCCACTAATCGGTCAGCTTCGCGCAGCTCAATCAGGCGCGCTTTTAGTTCAATCTTGATCTCCTCCATGGCTTTGAACACCCGCTCCTTGGGCGTGACGAAATGCGAGGAGGGATAGAGGGTATAACGCGGCACGCGCTGCAACACTTCGCCGGTCAACGGATCAAACAGCGTGACCTGCTCGATTTCGTCATCAAACAGCTCCACGCGCACGGCTTCGTTGTCGCTTTCCGCCGGGTGAATGTCGATCACATCGCCGCGCACCCGGAAAGTGCCGCGCCGAAAGTCGAGGTCATTACGGTTGTACTGCATATCGGACAGGCGGCGCAAAATGGCGCGCTGATCCATGCGATCTCCTTTCTTCAAATGCAGAATCATCTTCAGATAAGCTTGCGGGTCGCCCAGGCCGTAAATCGACGATACCGTGGCGACGATAATCACATCCTTGCGTTCGAACAGCGATTTGGTGGCCGAAAGGCGCATCTGTTCGATGTGCTCGTTTACCGATGAGTCTTTTTCGATAAAAGTATCCGAAGCGGCGACATAGGCTTCCGGCTGGTAATAGTCGAAGTACGACACAAAATATTCGACCGCGTTATCCGGGAAAAATCCCTTCATTTCGCCGTACAACTGCGCGGCCAGCGTCTTGTTATGCACCAGAATCAGAGTAGGGCGTTGCAGTTGTTGAATCACATTGGCAATGGTGAAAGTCTTGCCTGAGCCGGTGACACCCAGCAGCGTCTGCCCTGCAAGACCGGCGTTAATGCCCGCCACAAGCTGGGCAATCGCCGTGGGTTGGTCGCCTGCGGGAGCGTAGTCGGAGACAAGTTTGAACATCTTTGAATCGGGAGTGTCGGACATGCGGGTCAGGTTACGTTAAAATGCCGAAACTTGCGTTTTGTCACATTTATTTGAGGTTTTGTTTTTGGACATTCATCTGTCGCACCGGGTTCAACGGATTAAGCCATCACCGACGCTGGCTGTATCAGCGCTTGCCGCCAAATTGAAAGCCGAAGGCCGCGATATTATCAGCCTTGGAACGGGCGAGCCGGATTTTGACACCCCGCTGCACATCCGCGAGGCGGCGATTGAGGCGATTCAAAAGGGTTTTACCCGCTACACCCAGGTGGACGGCATCCCCTCGCTGAAAAAAGCCATTATCGACAAGTTTGCGCGTGACAGTGAGCTGCATTACGCGCCCAACCAGATTCTGGTCTCCGTCGGTGGCAAACAGAGTTTTTACAACCTTGCCATGTCGCTGTTGGATCGTGGCGATGAAGTCATTATCCCCGCACCGTACTGGGTATCGTATCCCGACATGGTGCTACTTGCCGATGGCACGCCGGTCATTGTCGAATGCCAACAGGCGCAAGGCTTCAAACTCTTGCCCGAACAACTCGAAGCCGCCATCACCCCACGCACCAAATTGTTCGTCATCAACAGCCCCTCCAACCCGACCGGCGTGGCTTACACGCGCAAGGAGCTGGAAGCCTTGGGCGAGGTGCTGCGTCGCCATCCGCAGGTGCTGATCGCCACCGATGATATGTACGAAAAAATCCTTTGGGCGGACGAGGCGTTCTGCAACATCCTCATGGCCTGCCCGGATCTGTTTGAACGCACCATCGTGCTCAACGGCGTATCCAAAGCCTACGCCATGACCGGCTGGCGCATCGGCTACGCGGGCGGCCCGCTCAAGCTCATCAATGCCATGGCCAATGTGCAATCACAAAGTACCTCCAATCCGACATCCATCTCACAGGTTGCCGCGCAGGCGGCGCTGGAAGGCGGGGATGCCTGCATTGCACCAATGATTGCAGCCTTTAAATCGCGGCATGATTTTGTCGTCGCAGCCTTGAACGCCATTCCCGGCGTATCGTGTCTGCCCAGCCAGGGCGCATTCTACGGCTTCCCGGACATGCAGCAGGCCATGCAGCGCCTGGGCATGAAAGATGACATCGAACTGTCCAACAAACTGCTTTACGACGCGGGCGTTGCCGTAGTTCCCGGCTCGGCTTTTGGTGCGCCGGGGCATGTGCGTTTGTCCTACGCCACCTCCATGACTCAGCTTGAAGAAGCCATGCGTCGTATGACCGGCGCGCTGGCCGACGCATAAGCCAGAGCGTGAGCCCAAATGGGTGTAAGCAAAATTTAACAAAAGGCATTGACAGCCTCTCGCAAGCCTCTATAATGCGCCCCCACAGAGTTACTCCCGAATGGCGCAGCGGTAGCGCAGCGGACTGTTAATCCGTTGGTCGTTGGTTCGAATCCAACTTCGGGAGCCATCTGTAATCGTTAAGCGCCCGTAGCTCAGTTGGATAGAGTATCTGGCTACGAACCAGAGGGTCGGGCGTTCGAATCGCTCCGGGCGCACCATATAAATCAAGCACTTAGGTAGAAATACCTGAGTGCTTTTTCTTTGGGCGTTTTAAAAATGAGTTTTGGGTTACACATGGCGATAGTCAGAAAAAATCGGCGCATGACCGGGCAAGTGACGTTTTAATTTTGGAACGAGCTTGCTCGCGAAATGCCTTGATATGGATTACTTGGGTTTGATCAGCGTTTACCAAGGTGTCGTAGGGGCTAGGTGGCCTGGCGGGTGCGTCCGGCGTGGAACGCTTGCGTACCCTCTGCGCGTTCACTGTATGTGGGCTGGTTGGAGTGCATTCATACGCTCGAGCCGCAGGCGCTGCGCCGCAATAGCGTTCATACTCCGGGCTTGGGGCATCGTCCATGGCCAGGAGCGCGCTCGAAGCCGAGGCGAAGAACAGCGTCAGCAGCACAGATAGCCAGACAAGGCGCTGTCGGATTTCATGGAGAAACATGGATTCAAGCCCTGTGATGAATGCTTCGATGGAGGTGGGCTTGCCTCTTTAAAGATGTCAATCGTTGGAGCATGACACAGGGATGAATGGCTGGTGTTAGTGCCTTATTGACCCGGCCTGAAAATGCTTGAACGGTAGGAGCGGGCTTGCCCGCGAAAGCCGTGCCGAATGCGAAATCCTTTCGCGGGCAAGCACGCTCCTACCGTCCATTCACGGTTCATTCAGGCAAGGATCAATAAGCCCTGTTTTTTTTGGAGCGAGCCTGCTCGTGAAACGCCTTGATGGCGCGCCGGTCGCGAACAAGCTCGTTCCTGCCGTTCAAGTATTTTCAGGCTGGATCAATAACCGGGTTTAGTACGCATGTTGCGCCAGCAATTTAAGAAAATCATCACGTGGAATAGGGCTGGCGCCCAGGCTGAGTAGGTGGTGGGTTGAGAACTGACAGTCGATCACGGCGGGAATATTGCCCAGCGCACCTTGACATAGCCCAACCAAGGCGGCTTTGGACGCATCGGATACGCGGCTGAACATGGATTCGCCAAAAAACACCCGTCCGATTTTGACGCCATATAATCCTCCGACCAGGTGTTCTTCGCGCCAGCTTTCGATGCTGTAGGCATACCCCATGCTGTGCAGGCGCAGGTAGGCTTGCTTCATGTCCTCGGTAATCCATGTGCCTTCCTGCTGCGCACGCGGTGCGGCACAGGCATTTAGTACCCCGGCAAAATCGCGATTGATGTGAATGTCGAAAGGGCGGTGCTTCAGGGTTTTGCGCAGGCTACGGTGAATTTTGAGCTGGTCGGGAAACAGTACGGTGCGTGGATCGGGTGACCACCAGAGAATGGGGTCACCGGGTGAGAACCACGGAAAAATGCCGTCTCGATAGGCGCGCAACAGGCGCACAGGCGACAGATCCCCGCCTATGGCAAGTAAGCCGTTCGGCTCGCTCAGCGCTTCGCGTGGATCGGGGAAATGTGTGTCTTTGAGGTCGAGTCGGTAGAGGGGCACGACCGTAGCACGAGAAAGGGGTTAATGCGGCAGGCTGATGTGCGAGTCTTTGCTGCGCTTGCGAAAGAGCACAGCCATGTGGCCAATGGCCTGTACCAGATCGGCTCCGCTGCGCTCGCAGATGACTTCAATCACATCGCGTTTGTCTTCGCGCTCCATGCCGGGAACGCGGATTTTGATGAGCTCGTGATGTTCCAATGCAAGCTCAATCTCGGCCATAACCGCCTCGGTCAAGCCATGTTGACCAAGCAGCACCACCGGCTTGAGATTATGGGCGAGGCTGCGCAAAAAGCGCATTTGGTTGGCTTTGAGGGGCATGATGGCTTCAGTCCGTGACGATAATGGACGCGAGTTTAGCATGTTGCGTGGGTAAGCAAGCCGCGCAAGGTGCGGCAAATCGGCTTGGAAGCCGCTTCACAATCGCGCTAAACGGTGCGATGCGTTCGCTGGGCAAGTTCGTGATCAGGTTTTTAAAGCATGATGCGCTGCGCCAAACAGGAGTATTTGCACGCCGAAGATCATGGCGGCGAACATCAGGTGCAGCGGCTGCAAAAACGCCGGAAAGCCGAGTAAGGCCAGACCGAGACCCAGAAGCAACTCCAGCACGACCAGCGTCACCATTCCCCATGCCAGGTTTTGTACAAGGCGATGGTCAGCATGACGCGCCACACGCATTCCCAACCAAAGGTTATAGGTCACAAGCAGCATCGCGCCAAGGATATGCAGGGTTAACGGCGCGCCGACCTGGGCAACCCAGGTGGCGCGTTCGGCGTAGTCGAGTCCAACGGCAATAATGTCAATGCGTTCGCGCACCTGTACGCCAAGCGCAATCTGCACAATGGTCAATATCATGCCAAAGATCAGCCACATACGGGAGGCCTGTGCGCCCTGGGTGCTCATCCTCAGGCTATCTTGCGCGGCATGGCTGATGGCGAGAATCAGGCTGGCGACCACCAGCAGCGAGGCCAGCATGTGGGTGGTAATCAAAACCGGGTGCAGGTTGCTGCTGACCACGACTTTCCCCAGCCAACCATTGAAACCGACCAGCAAAAAGGCGCTAAGCGACCACCAGAATACGGGTTTCATTTCGTGACGCACGCGCCATGCCGCCCATAGCGTCCACATCGACAGAAAGCCAATCGTCACGCCGGTCAGGCGGTTGAAAAATTCCGTCCAGGTTTTGAGTGCATTGAACTCGGTATTGGCATAGCCAAGATCACGGTAAATCTCTTGGTAGTTGGGCGGGAGCTGGGAAACATGTGTGGGCGGGATGAGTTGCCCAAAACAGGTCGGCCAGTCCGGGCAGCCCATGCCTGCGCCAGTAGCGCGCACGGTGCTGCCTACGGCGATAAGAATAAAGACGGCGGCAATGGTGATGAGTGCGGCCGTCATGAAATGGCGTTGTGCGTTAGACATGGTGATGTTCTTTGTTGGATTTCATACGGGCGCGATAGCTTGCGATGCCGCCAGATACAAGTAAAGGTACGGCCAGGCTTGCCAGTACCCATAAAACACGCCCTGGCATGGCGAATAATTCGCCGGTATGCAGTTGATGCAGCCAGGTATGGGGGGCGGTGCTGAAGGCCATCAATAAGCCGCTCAGCGCAATGAGCATCAGCACAGGAGCGACCGTCATGCCGAGCAGGGGGTGTACACGCGCATTCAGGCTCTTTTGGTAGATCTGGCGGCGCAGAATCAAACCGCTCAAGCTGGTAAGAAGCAAACCCAACGCGGCGAAGCGGGTGATCCATACGCCAGTATCACCCAGTGCAAGCGTGGTATGGATGCGCTGCATTTGTGCATAAAAATTGTCTTCCGCCAAACGGCTGCCGCGTATTTCGCCCGTTTGGGTGTGAATAAAGACTTCGTGCAGGGTGTTTTGTGCATCGCGCATCACAAACATGCTGCTGTCGAAAGGCGTTTTGCCAGGGTGCGCCTCGACGATGCTCCGTTCGGGATAATGGGCTTGAACGAGCGCTTGTAATGTTTCCGGTTTTTGTATGGGCGCAGAAGAGAAGGGCGCAGAAACCAGCTCAACGTGGATGATGCGGTCGCTTTCCCGCGCAAATCCCAACAATGCCCCGCTCACGCTAATGAGGAGTAGGGGCAGCGCAAAAATAATCGCCAGAACGGCGTGAATCCTGCGGCTCAAGAGCGGCTCAACGCAGGTAGTGATCGGCGAGTAATGCCGCGAACAGCAGCATCAGATAAAGAATGGAGTAGCCAAAAGTCGGCATGGCCATGGACGGCGTGTCGCTCTCGCCCTCTGCTTCACGATAGAGCTTCCAGGCGTAGTACAGGAACACAGCACCCAGCGCGGAGGCGGAACCAAGGTACAGCAACCCGCTCATGCCTATCGTGGTGGGCAGAAGGCTAACGGCCACCAGAATCATGGTGTAAAGCAGGATCTGATACTTGGTGTGGTGAATGCCCTTGACGACAGGCAGCATCGGAATGCCTGCGTTGCGATAGTCCTCCACACGACGAATGGCGAGCGGCCAGAAGTGGGGCGGAGTCCACAAAAAAATAATCAGGAACAAAACCAACCCTTCCACGGTGACTTGTCCGGTCATGGCCGTCCAGCCAAGCAGGGGAGGAGCTGCGCCCGCCGCGCCGCCCCAGACGATATTCTGCGGCGTGTTGTGTTTGAGATACACCGTATAAATCACCGCGTAGCCGATCAGCGCGAAAAAAGTCAGTACAGCGGTCAGAACGTTGACCTGCCACACCAGAATCCCCATGGAAAGAGCCGCCCACGAGAGCGCAACGCTTAAAACTTCTTTGCTACTGACGCGCTGCGTGGGCAAGGGGCGGCTGTGGGTACGATCCATCAGGGTGTCGTAGCGCTCATCCAGCAGGTGGTTGATCGCAGCACCCGCTGCCGATGCCAGGGCAATGCCAAGCAGCGCGAAGAACATGCGCTCCCATTCCATGCCGGTTGGCCATGCTCCTGCGGGAATGGCCAGCAACATGCCGACCAGCGCCGTGAAGACGATCAGGAATACAACCTTGGGTTTGGCGAGTTCGTAGATGGAGCGAACCTTTTCCGTAAACGGATGGTTGAGTGCAGCGGCTTGATTCATGTTTTATCCTCCCGCCAGTGTCTGGTCGTGTTATTTGACATGCTTTTTATATCCGAATAAAAAAATATGCAAGAAATAAATAAATTTGATGCTTAATCCCCGTGAGCGAGGATGAAAGAGGCTGTTGGGCTGGGGACGGCAGGTTTTTTTTTGATAAATGTTGAGTGTTTTTCTTAGTTGTATCTGGCATAAGTCGGATTTATAGTGCGCCAAATGACACACTTCCATCTGGCATGACTTTGGGTCTGGCTTGATCGAGATACGTTGCATTGAGGGGCGCGCGCCCCATGTGTTCACTTTGCCCCATTCGATGGGTGCGGGCTGACTTAGGAGAGTTTTAAAAATGTCCCAATGTTTTCTGAATAAGCGTATACGTGTGGCGGGTTTTGCTCTTGCCATGGTGATGTCTTTTCCACTCGCGGCGGCGGAGATCCAGGCGACGGGCGAAATGATGGGCAATACCTGCGCCGGTTGCCACGGCACGCATGGTCGTCTGG
>CAZTYJ010000006.1:0-33625 GCA_964618025.1 uncultured Halothiobacillus sp.
CAGCGGCAGATTGTAAGCCGGCAGCACGTTTCAATCCGCGCCCGGGGTTTAGGCCGGGCGATACGACCCGGCCAAGCAATTACGCACACTTATCCTGAGTTTCAATCCGCGCCCGGGGTTTAGGCCGGGCGATACGCCACTTGCGTAACCTGTGGTTTCACAAGTGGCTTTGCGCAGTTTCCCGCGAACCGCTCAGTTTTGGCAAGTATGTCGCTCAATAATTTGCGCATAAAAATTTCCACATGAATGAGGGCTTACGCAGAATCGCGGTTTTACGCACTCCCCTTGATGAGAAGACTTGGCATAAGCCTATGTTTTAGCTGATGATATTCCCCCCTGCCCTCCCCCACGAAGGGAGAGGGGGTTAACTCATCGTTTTCCTGATTTTGCGTACATCCTGATACAAAATCAGCCATACAACACTGCGCGAACCTCTCGGGGTTTTGGACTTCACTTGGGGTTCGCGCAAGGCGCGCATTCATACCAGCAACGGCCCGTCAAAATCCGTCGAGCGAAAGTTGCCATATTGTTTGACCCTGAGTTCCGCCGGTTCGGTCAGCCGGTAGAAGCGCAGGTTGTCTTCATTTTCATCAATTTCCGCGACCAGCCGCCGTTCCAGATCATCGTATTGCATGGCGTTGACTGTGCATTCAAACACGGATTTTTGCACGCGCTGTCCCATGCCTTCGCAGATTTTGGCCACGCGCCGCAAGCGACGGCGACCTGCTGAGGTTTCCGTGGATACATCGTAGGTGACGATAATGAGCATCGGATTTACCTCGCCTGAAACGGTAAATAGCTTTCCATCTCGCCGCGCAGGGCGCGCGCCATAAAACGTGCTTGCACCAGCGGCAATAGTGCCATGGGTAGCTTCTGTTCCAATAGCGGGTGAGTCAGCTCTTCCTGCTTGCGCTCTTGCCATGCGGTCAGGACGGCGCGGCGACCTTGGTCATTGAGCATCACCGCCCCGCCCTCGCGCGCGTCGAAATCACCGGTCTGAATTTGGCCACGGTTAATCAGGGTGAGCGCAAGGCGATCGACCAGAAACGATCTGAATTCTTCTTGCAAATCCAGCGCCAAGGCCGCCCGTCCGGGACGCACCGCGTGCAGAAAACCCAGTTGTGGATCAAGCCCGACGGCCTCCAGCGCCGAGCGGCAATCGTTCATCGATAGCGCGTACATGAATGAAATCAGGGCATTGAAACGATCCAGCGGCGGGCGGCGGGTGCGCCCGTTCAGCTGAAAGACCTCGCGCATCGCCGGTTTGACGATCAGGTTCAGACCCGCAAAGTAGTTGCGCGCCGCCTCGCCTTCGATGCCGCGCAGCTCATCCACGTTAAGCGCGGCCTTGGTTGCGCGCAGGGATGCGGCGAGATTGTCGGCGATACGGGTGAGGGTTTGCGCCTCGTTGCTATCGGTCGCTTCGCGTGCGCCGCGCATGAGCACAGAGCGGCTGTTTTTGAGCTTGCCGGCGACAATGGCACGCGCAATTTCCAGCGTGCTCGCGGCTTGATCCGCCAGACGAAACTGTGCCTGGCGTAGCAGGATATTGCCGGACACCGAGCCTTCCAGTCGCGCTTTGAAGCGACCATGCTCATCCAGCAGGACGAGGCTTTTACCTTCGTCCGCCAAGCGGTGCATCAAGGCTGGCGAGACTAAAACATTGCCAAAACACACCAATCCGCCCAGGTGATGCAGCGGCACGCGCAGGCGGGTTTCGCGCTCAACTTCGATACGCACGGTGTTGTTGTCCAGGTGGGCGTAGGACTGCGGGGTCATGATGAAGAGTGTGTTTTGAATTGTGTGCATTTTTGTATTACATATAGACTTACACAGAGTGACGTTTTGAACCCTTCCCCTTGACGGGGGAAGGCTGGGGAGAGGGAGCTAAATCCGCGTTTTGCGTAAGTCCTAACATTTATTCATTAACTTCGTTGTGTGGAGGTGTGACATGGCAACTTTGACCTTGAGATTGCCCGACGGGCTGGACGCGATGCTCAATGCGCAGGCCACCTTGAGCCATGTGAGTCGCTCTGAACTGGCACGCATGGCGTTGGAAAAATACCTGCGTGAACAGGCGCACGAGCGGCGCATGGCAGAGATGGTTAAAGCCGCACGTTTTTTGGCCACGAACCCTGAAGCACGCGCCGAAAGCTTTGCGATTGCCGAAGAATTTTTACCTTTGGATAACGAGACGCTGGATATTGCTGAGGGTCGCAAGCCCGGTGAACCTTGGCCGGAAGGGCTGGGCGATATTTGGTGGAAAGAATGAGGCGGGGCGAGATTCGGGTCGCTAGGCTTCATCCGAATGTGGGCGGTGAGGTGGGGAAGTTCCGCCCAGTGCTGGTGATGCTCGACGATGCCTTGCTGAAAACGGGAATGAGCCCAGTGTTGTGCCTGCCGCTGACCAGCCAACTGTTTTTGCAGATGACGGGGCTGCGCGTGGAAATTCCCGCGCGTGAGCGCCTGGCCAAGACCTGTTACGTCATGCCCGAACAAATGCGTGCGCTGGATCGTTGTCGCTTTGGCGAGAGGATTGCGCAGATCAACCCTGATGAGATGCTTGCGGTTGAACGCATGCTCGCCACCGTGGCAGGCATGTCGCACCTGCTCGTGCCAGCGCATTGGCCTACGCATTAAACAAATCCTCAACCAGCTGCTTAAAGCGCATTTTTTCGCCCAAGACTTGCGGCTGGCAGGTTTCTTTCAATGAACACTCACGGCAGCGCGCATCGTTGACCGGCGGCGGCAAAATGCCGGATGCCAGCATGGCGCGGATCGCTTCGGCGGTATCGATGACGCTTTGACGTAGCGCCGGGGTAAAGTCCACCACCCGCCGCCGTCGGCTGCTGGCGTGGTAAATCGCGCCCTGCGGCACCGCACGACCGAGCATGTCTTCGAGGCACATGGCTTGGGCGGCGAGCTGGATGTCGTCGTACTGTTTCACCCGGCGCGGGCCGTGTTTGAATTCAACCGGAAAGATACTGCCATCGGGTTGAAACTCGACCAGATCAGCCTTGCCGATCAGCCCCAGCCGGTCTGACCATAGCGGCAAAGCGCGTTCAACACACACCCCCGCTTTGATGTCATACCCCGGCTCGTCCACCAGATGATGCACGGCTTGCCCGCGTGCGGTATGAATATTGTCCTCGAAGAATTGCTCGAGGTGGATCAAACCACACTGACGCGGGCAATACGCCCAGTGCTGCAGGGCAGAAAGAGGCACGGGGTCGGTTTGAGATTCGTCCATGCTTCACTCCAGAAGCTGGTGTAACAGAGTATCCCGCGTCAGCCGATGAACCTCAATCATGACGCTACTCCTCAAGGCATCCGCAATAGCGTTACACCGTTCGGTAGATTGGCATCATTCACCACCACGTCGTAATCCGCGAAGTCACGCGGCACATCCACGTTTTTTGTCGCTTTGATGCGTTCGAACAGCGCATGTGCCGGGGCGTTGCCCAGCTCGGAGTCATGCTTAAACACATAAAGCCCGCGTGTGCTCATTTCACCGCGTGCAGCGGAGCGGTCGTGCTCGAACATCTGGCTTAGCGCCTGCCACAGTAGTTGCAGATCGTCTTCGCCAAAGCCTGTTTGCTTGGCAAGAAAGCTGGAAACAAAACCGTGCGCCACATACAGGCCGTAGGGGATGGTGTGTTTGCGCCCCATGGTGCGGTTGTCGCCATCCTGCTTTTCGGCTTCGGCTTCAGTCGCGACGGCCATGCGGGTAATGGAATGCTCCTGCGCGATGATTGGATCAACCGAACGCGCAAAGGTGAGTTGCACTGGGCCGCGCACCTGGCCGCAGTTAATGCCGGTGGACATGACCGCGCCAAAGGTACGCACATCAAAAAAGTTCTGGCACATCCAGTCACGCGCCTTGTTGACATCGTCGCCGCTGCCTTTACGTTTTTTGTCCTTGCCGGATTTTTTCGCTTTCTCCGGGGCTGGCTCCTGCGCAGGAGCCAGCGCAAATTCAGCCACGCTCACCGCCTCATCCAGCTTCAGCGCGGAATAGGCACGCTGGTTTTGCAGGTTGAGGATGGCTTTTTCGCGCACATAGATTTCAAAGCGTTTTTCGCCGGGTGTTGGCTCACGTTGCTCTTGCTCATGCGTTAGGGCAACAAAGTTGCGCACCTTGCGCTTGAGCGACACGTCAGTCACCAAACCATTTCCGGTTTCCGCGTCCAGGCGCGGCAAGTTACCCGCGTCGGGGTCACCGTTGGGATTGCCGTCTTTTACGTCAAAAAGAAGAACGAAGTCATAGCGGTTGTTCAGGCTCATTTTTTATCTCCCTCGGGTGTGGTGGTTTCAGTTTTGGTGAAGAAATTCTGACGCTGGTGGTAGTAACCCAGGGCAAAGCGCCCCTGCTCGGGCAAGGGAAGCTGACGAGGAAAATCGGCCAGCCCTTGCATGATTTCGCCAATCAACTTTTCCATCTGCACGGCACGACCCTGATGGAGTTTGCCCAGATGGTGGTTCTTAAGTCGCAGCAAGGTGGTGAATACGGAAACCGGTGTACTGGAAGCGGCACCGTAATAGCGGTCGCGGATGGTGGCATTGAGGCCGGGGCTGGCCTCTTCCTGAATTTTTTCCAGTACGGCGAACAAGCGGCCTAAGCGGTAGGCGGGATTGAGGTTGGCTGGATCGAGCATGGGCAGGAACTCCCTTTCGTTGGTGTTGGCACGGCGGATGATTCGGTTGAGGTAAGCCTTGATGGCGGCGGCACGGGCATAGGTGGGCTTCTGTTCCGCACGACAACGTTGCACTGCAAGATTCAACATTGGTGCTGGATACGGTAAGCCTTCGAGAATGGCACGCATGACCTCGCCGCCCAGATTGGGGGGGGTGTTGTCTGCCTTGTTCAGCAGCGCCAGCCCGGTGAGCAGTCGGAACAGCGACAAATGTTCCGGTTCGCGATCAGCATGGACAATACGGATGTCCTCGAAATGGCCTTGAATGCGTTTCGCTAATTCAATCGCCGTGGCTGTCTCCCAGAAACGGATGGCGATGCGCGCGGCGTTGGGCGCAAGACCGAGAACATGGAAACGGGTGTTTGCATCCCCCTGCGCGAACTTCCCGGATTGCACTGCCGAATAAAGAGCGCTCAGAGCATCGGTTCCTTGTTCGGGGTCATCACGCATGATTTCACCAAA
The DNA here is from genome assembly GCA_964618025.1 of uncultured Halothiobacillus sp. Classification (GTDB taxonomy): domain Bacteria; phylum Pseudomonadota; class Gammaproteobacteria; order Halothiobacillales; family Halothiobacillaceae; genus Thiofaba. The sequence goes on from CAZTYJ010000006.1 coordinate 5,157, forward strand.
CAACATTTCCAGCTCATGTGGCTCCTCCGCCCAGAACACCGTGGAGGTATCACCGACCTGCATACGTTGGCGGGAATCACGCGCCAGTAAGTGGTTCAGCGCGGTGGTATAAGCAAAGACGGCTGATTTCCCCAACGGTGCATTGGCACCCTGCGCCTTGCCATAGGAATTGAAGGCATCGAGGTTGAAGGAAACGATATTCGCGCCCGAGGATTGTGCGCCCCAGACACCTTTGATGGCTGGGTGCAGGCGCTCGATGGCAGCCTGATTGCCGCTGACCAGACACATACTGGCTGCTTGATCCGGCTCCGCTTCGGAGACGACAACAGTAGCGGCCACCACGGCGGGACGCTGACAGACCAGATCAACATCACCGTGGAGGCGGAAGGTCAGCACCGGATTGACGGCCAGGATGTCCGGCCAAGCCGCAAACGTGGCGAGGCTATCGAGATCGAGCCCATCAAGAAAGGCCAGCACCGCGCGGATGCCCGCGTCGTTCCGTACTTCATCCGGCAGCGCTTCGAGCCGGGCGAGGTAGGCTGCATGTTGCTCAACGACCCGTTCCGGCTTGTCGTGCGAGTTTTCACGAATGGCGACACCCAACACATATTCGGCGTTATCCCAGAGCAAATTCGCCGCCACCCCAGAGGTTTTCTTGACACCTTGCGGCACCAGAAAACGCTGGCCTACCTTTTTTTTGCCCTCTCCGGAACGGGTATCGGCCAAATTCACCAGCCGCCCCTCAACGTCGATTTCCAGCACGAAGGGGATTTCCTTCTCTTCCAGGCCAAAGGCAGGCAGGCGGTTCTTGGGGTTCGGGTCGGTTTGTTTGCGCCGATAGTAGGCGTTGAGCGCTTGCAAAATCATGCCCGCACCTCCTCGCTGCTCCACACCGGCACATTGACTACTCCGTTTTCCATTTGAGCGCGGAAAAAACGCGGTTGCGGGTCGGCAGGGTTGGAGAAATCCAGATCATGCAGCATGAAACCTAAGTCACGGGTCTCCATGATGGCGGGCGGTTCACTGTTTGGGTCATCAACCAAGCGGAAGGCTGCGGCAAATTCGCGGCACCCAAGATAGGGCTGATTCACACACTGACCTTTGCGCGCACGGCGTTCGAACATTTCCTGAAACTTAGTCGGCGTGTTGTCCGGCGCAGCGCCCGGCAATACCTCCAGATCAGCATGAATGCGATAAGCCACATCGCGCAGAAACAACCCGGCGCGCTGCTGGCGCTCGTCCTCAACGTATTGCGCCAACTCGCCTGCCGCATGCCTCATCGCAGTTTCCACATTGCGCGTGGATACCACACCGGAAACCTCGTTGCGTCGCAAGTTGATCCAGCGTATCGGCTTGAGCACTTCGATTTTACGCACATGCCAGCGCATCGCTGGCTTCCACAGAATGGCCTCGAAGCAGGCGCGCGCGGCGGAAGGGGTCATGACATCGTAGCTGACCCTCTCGACTTTCATTTCCGGGCGGGTGAAGCAAGCGTAGGAGCCGATGAGTTCTAGGCAGTAGGTTTTCAAGGTGCCTCCATTTTTCATTTCAAGCTGCCCCATCCAGGTACCGCATACGCGACAACCAGAATGAACAGCAACAGATATAGCGCATAAAAACGATCCGTCTGGAGCTGTGTAGCCAGTAGCCGTGAGCCTGTCAATCCAACTGTGTCACGACTGAATTTCATTGCATTGCCTCGCCCTCCGCCGTCTCATTATCCCCCCTTGGATTTTAGGTTTGCACAACGTCCGCGCTTTCAGCTGACCAAGGGTCGTGAGGCACGTTGATGATGTCCCCCGGAATCTCAAGCGTGTCCTTCATACAGCCATACATTGTTTTCCCTACTTCATCGTTTGATACAACCCATGCCGAGGACGGCACAGTTCCAGCAGCTTCGCCCGTCAACAACCCAAGCAGCGGGTGATAAAGCACATCACTGACCTGCACGAACAAACCCGGTATGACCTCTTCAATATCACCCTGCTCCACCAGTTTCATGGCCTCACGGCGATGGATGTTCACGGTGTAACGTTGAAGCTTGCGCATCAACCAGCGCTGCGCACCGTCCTTGCGCAACATGGCAAGCCATGTGTCCACGTCGTTATTTGTCTCCTCTTGGCCGCGATAAAGCACAATGACCGGTACGCTGTCTTCGTTCTGGATAAGCTTGAATTTTTCAGCTGCGGTACGGAAATTGACGGCCAGACTTGAACCATCGATCTTGAGCAGACTGCAAATTCCGTGCTCATCCAGATTGCAGGCGTGATAAAGCTGTTCAAAGTAACGGGCGAACAGCGCTCGCTCCAGCGGATTGCCCTCGATGCCATGCAGCACACTGCGGCAGGCATCCTCGCCTTTGCGCAACAAACCTGGCGGTGCGGGTTTGGGGGCGATGAACACAACCACTTCGCCTTTTTCCAAGCGCCCTTCCCGATTGCAGCGCCCGGCCGCCTGGGCAATGGAATCCAACCCGGCCAACGCGCGGTAGACCACGGGAAAATCAACATCGACACCCGCTTCGACCAATTGCGTGCTGATGACGCGGGTGGGAATGCCTGCTTTCAATCGCGCCCGAATCATGGCGATAACCTGCGAGCGATGCGCGCCGCACATCAGGGCGGACAGGTGGAGCGTGCCTTCCGGCATGCGTTGCCAGAGTTCGCGGGCATCGTTGCGGCGATTGACGATGGCGAGAACGGAGTCGTAAGCGCCGAGTTCACCTGCCAGAGCGTCCCAATCCGTGGATGCCTGCATATCGGCAGGCAATGTGACACTGACCCGTTCCAGCGCGCGGTACAGCGCATCCGGGTCGGCCATGATTTCGCGCACGTTTTCCAGGCCGCCAAAATTTCGCTTTGCATCGAAATAGCAGCGACTGGCCAGTACGGGCTGGGTGGCGGTGGAGATGACCACAGTCACGCCGTAATGTCCGGTGAGGAGATTGAGCGCATCGACAATGGGTTGCAGAAATTCGGGCGGCAGCAGTTGCGCCTCGTCGAGCACCACGACGCTGTTTACGATGTTGTGCAGCTTGCGGCAGCGCGAGGTTTTCGCCGCGAACAGCGATTCGAAGAATTGGACGTTGGTGGTGACGACGATGGGGGCATCCCAGTTCTCGCAGGCCAGGCGCGATTTGTGGTTTTCCTTGGCGGGGTCGGCTTCGGCGTTGCTGTGATGCTCGATGACGGCTTCACCGAAGATGTCCCGGAAGATGTCGGCGGTCTGCTCGATGATGCTGGTGTAGGGGATGACGTGAATGATGCGGCGCTTGCCGTGCGCCTTGGCATGTTCCAGCGCGAAGGCGAGGCTGGACAGTGTTTTGCCACCGCCGGTGGGAACCGTGAGCGAGAACAGGCCGGGCGCTTCCTGCGCCTTGGCACGGCATTGCGCGAGGACGCTGGCGCGAAGCTCGTTGACCGGGGTGGCTGGCACATGGGCAGACATTTCATCCATGTGCCGATTGAACTGGTCGAGCAATGTAGCGACATCCGACCAGCCTTCACGGTAGGCGGCTTGGTTCGGATTCATGTAAGTCTCGGTATCGAGAAAATCAGCGTCCACCAGACAGGAAAACAACAACCGCACCCAAAGCGCGAAGCCATTCACGCCGCCGGGAACGCTCATGCTGCGCAGGTCAGGCTTGAAAGCGCCGGAATCAAGAATACTGGCGGGCGGGTTTGCCGCCAAGGCTTCATTCAGCTCATCGCGACTCGCAGGGAGTCCGAGTCGTTCGCTCAAGCCGCTGTACCAGTCGTCAAGACCGGCGTGATGCCCCGCAATCAGATAGGCTAGAATGCGACCTTCCGCCCCAAAACGATCAACAGCCAACAGCGCGCCTGCTGTCGAGTGTGGCGCTTTGCCGGGGCGGCCTCCGCTGTCCTCACCACGGATGTGCGCATCGCTCTCAAAACCGCTGGCAAGGCGAATGTACTTTTGAAAGCGCAGGCGATATTTGCCTAAATCATGCCAGCGCCCCGCAAGCTCCGCCCAGTCCGAGCCGAAGCTTCTCGCAAATGCGGCCGCACGCTGAGCGGTATCCAGTGAGTGAGCTGCCAAGTCGTGTGGTTTGCGCCACACATCTGTTCCGGGTTCGCGCGCAGCATGCGCGATAATTTGCCCAACATCGCCCTGCCCTACCCTGTCAACCTTAAGCCCCGACTGTTCCATTCGCCCCCCTATCAATGCATGGGCTCTCGCCCAGCCGTGTGTTGCTGTTCGAAACCACTTTACGCCCCCAAGTGGCTCAAATACTGAGCCTGTCAGCGATAAATTTCGTTCAGCGCAACAATTTCTTCGGCAATGCGCAGGCGCAGCGATTCTGGGGCTTCAACTTCGACATGCCGTCCGTGGCGCAGGATGTCCATCAGCAGTTCGCGTGGATCAGCATAGGGCAGGCGCAGGCGGTAGCTGCCGTCGTCCAGCACTTCGGATTGTTGGTGTTTGTGCCAGCATTCGGCTTGTACCCAGCGTGCGCGTTCGGGCGAAAAACGCAGCACCGCCCAATCGCGTGGCGCGCCGGAAAAAATGCCGTAAGACGAGGCATAGTGTGCATCCAGCACGGCGGGTTCGATGTTGAGTGCGCCCTGCGCCAGGAGGTGGACATGCTGAAAGGTGTCCAAGGAAAAGCTGCGCAGGGCGTTGCGCCAATGGCACCAGGCATCCAGATACCAGTTGTCGCGGTAATGAATCAGACGTTGCGGCGAGAGGGTGCGGGTGTTGATTTCGTCGCGCCCCCGGCTCCATGCCGTGACTTCGAGGCGTTGGCGTTGCAGCAAGGCGGTGGTGATGTCGGTAAAAAAACGTGGTTCGACGGCGCGTTTGCCTATGGATAGCAGGCGTACCCGTTGGGTGATTTCGCTGGCCGAATGCCCCGAAGCTTCCAGCGAGGCGATAAGCCAGGCTTGCAAGGGGGCGAGATGCGCCACAAGGATGCCCGGTTCAAGTTCGCTTAAAAGTTTGTGCGCCGCCAGTAGGGCGTACAGCTCATGCGCCGAGAACCATACGCCAGGCAGCGCATAGGCTGGGCCTGTGGTATTGACGCTGGCAAAGCGGTAGCCGCCAGCTTCACGATCCCAGACGATGGGCGCATGAAAACGCTCGCGCAGGTATTCCATGTCGCGCTTGAGGGTGGCGCGGGAAATACCCAGCTCTTGAAGAAAGATTTCAGTCGAAACCACGCGGCGCTCATGCAATATCTGGTCGATCTTGTAGAAGCGCTCGCTGCGGTTCATTTTTTACAGCAGCTCATCGCGCCGCGAAATACGCTTCAATAAGCCGTCGGATGCTATTTCGATCATATCCAGCACGCGCTCGAAGCCCGCCTCGCCGCCGTAATACGGGTCGGGGACTTCATGCGGGTGACTCGCTTTCGCTTCAGCAAAGTCCATCATCAAACCAAGATGGGCGCGTACACTCGCGGCATCCAGTTGCGCGCGCAGTTGCTGCAGAATCGCCAGATTGTCTGCGTCCATCGCCAGGATGTAATCAAAGCGCGTAAAGTCTTGCGCCTCGACCTTGCGCGCACGCAGTGAAGATAGATCGTAGCCGCGTCGCAGCGCCGCGCGCTGCATGCGTTCATCCGGCGGATTGCCGATGTGGTAGGCATGGGTACCCGCCGAGTCGATGCGGATGCGCTCGCCCAAACCCGCCTCGTGCACCTTGCGCACAAATACGCCTTCGGCGGTCGGTGAGCGGCAGATATTGCCCATGCAGACAAATAACACACTTATTTTTTGAGTCATGTTTTGTTAAGCCTCGAAAAGTAGGATGCGCCATGCGCACCGATTCATACCCCACGGCGCGCGTGGCGCACCCCACACCGTTTAAGGGTGCATCAAACTCTTGACCAGCTGAATCAGGCCATTGGTCGAGGCATCGTATTGCGTGGCCGCTTCGCTTTCGTCCAGACGCGGCAGGATGTCATTGGCCATTTGCTTGCCCAACTCGACGCCCCACTGGTCGAAGGAGTTGATGCGCCAGATGATGCCTTGCACAAAAATCTTGTGCTCGTACAGGGCGAGCAGCATCCCCAGGGTATAGGGCGTATGGTCACGCATCACGATGGTGCTGCTCGGCTTGTTACCAACAAACACCCGGTGAGGCGCAAGTTCAGTAATCTTCGCCTCATCCACGCCCTTGGCGCGCATTTCGGCTTCCACTTCATCCAAACCACGCCCCCACATCAGGGCGCGGCTTTGCGCCAGAAGGTTGGCCAAGAGCATGGCGTGCTGCTGACCCAAGGGGTTGTGCGTATTGGCGGCGGCGATAAAGTCGCAGGGAATCAGGCGCGTACCCTGGTGGATCAACTGGTAAAAGGCATGTTGCCCATTGGTGCCATTTCCGCCCCACAACACCGTGCCAGTGCTGTAATTCACCGTTTCACCGTCACGATCCACCGACTTGCCATTGCTTTCCATATCGGCCTGTTGCAAATAGGCAGGCAATGCGCGCAGGCGCGTGCCATACGGCAAGATAGCGTGCGATTCGGTGCCAAAGAAGTTGGCATACCATACGCCCAGCAAGGCCATGATGACCGGCATATTGCGTTCCAGCGGCGCTTCGTGGAAATGCCGATCCATGGCATACGCGCCTTCGAGCATCTTCTCGAAATGCTCAAAGCCGACGTGCACGGCAATCGACAGTCCAATCGACGACCATAACGAATAGCGCCCGCCAACCCAATCCCAGAACTCGAACATATTTTCTGGCGCAATGCCGAAAGCGCTGACCAATTCAAGATTGGTGGAGACGGCGACAAAATGTTTGGCGACATGCGCCTCATCCCCGGACGCACGCAAAAACCAATCCCGGGCTGCGTGGGCATTGGCCATAGTTTCCTGGGTGGTGAAGGTCTTGGAGGCGACGATAAACAGCGTGGTTTCCGGATCAAGCGGCTTGAGAGTGCTACTGATGTCCGACGGTGCGACATTCGAGACAAAATGCGCACGCAGATCAGCGCGTGCATAGGAGGCCAGTGCCTCGCAGACCATTTTCGGCCCGAGATCCGAGCCGCCGACTCCGATATTCACCACATCGGTAATCGCCTTGCCGGTGTAACCTTGCCATTCGCCGCAACGCACCGCCTCGGAGAACGCTTTCATGCGCATGAGCACGCCATTCACCAGCGGCATCACATCCGCGCCATCGACAAAAATCGGGCTGTTGCTACGATTGCGCAAGGCGATATGCAGCACGGCGCGATCTTCGGTGAAGTTGATTTTCTGGCCGCTGAACATCTTTTCACGCCAGCCTTCCACCTCGGCTTCACGCGCCAGTTGCAGCAAAAGCTGCATGGTGTGGGCATTTACCCGCTGTTTGGAATAATCGAGAAACAACTCGCCCGCACGCAGGCTGAAGTTTTCAAAGCGCCTGGGGTCGGCCTCGAATAAATCACGCAGGTGCACGCTGGAAAATTCATTGTGATGCGCACGCAGGGCTTTCCATGCGGGAAGTTGGGTTAGGGGGAGTGGCATAAATATGTCCTCGTGGCAATGAGTCAGGGGATTAAACAATTCAATAAAAATACGATGAGCCACAGAGAACACAGAGTTCACCGAGAAAAAAATCCTGTAGGTGCAAACTCATTCGCACTTACGAGTCCTCATCCCTATGGCTCCGTGCCTCTCTGTGTTCTCTGTGACTAAAAACGTTACAACGCATTGCGCCAGACATGATCTTCTTTGTCGAACAGGCGGCTGGCTTCATCCGGCCCCCAGCTTCCCGCCGGATAGGTATGAATAAAGTCGCGTTCCTGCGCCCAGAGCTTGAGCACCGGATCGACCGCACGCCATGCCCATTCCACTTCGTCATAACGCAAAAACAGCGATTGATCGCCGTGCATCACATCAAGCAACAAGGCTTCATAGGCACCCAGTCGGGTGGCTTCATTTTCGCAATAGGTGGCATCAAGCTGGGTGGTGGTCGTGCGCAACTCCAAACCTTCACGTTTGGTTTGTACTTCCAGACGCAGGCTTTCACAGGGCTGAATACCGAGCAATAACCAGTTCGGTTCAAGCTGTTCAATCGGTGTTTCACGGAAAAGCTGCTGCGGTGGGTGACGGAAACGAATACTTACCATCGACATTCCTTCCGGCAAACGCTTGCCCGTGCGAATGTAAAACGGCACGCCGCGCCAGCGCCAGTTGTCGATATACAGCTTCAGAGCCGCGTAGGTTTCGGTGGTGCTATGCGGATCCACGCCCTCTTCTTCCAGATAGCCCGGCACGCTTTTGTCCGCCATTTTGCCCCGGGTGTATTGCGCGCGGAAAGCGTGCGCATGCACCGCGCGCGGCGGAATCGGGCGAATCGAACGCAACACCTTGACCTTTTCATCGCGCAAGGCCTCAGCATCCAGAATCGGCGGCGGCTCCATCGCTACCAGGGTCAGCATTTGCAACAGATGACTTTGAATCATGTCACGCAATGCGCCCGCCTGATCGTAATAACCGGCACGCCGACCGATCCCCTTGTCTTCGGCATGAGAAATTTGCACATGGTCGATGTAATTGCGATTCCACAGCGGTTCGAGTAACAGGTTGGCGAAGCGGAACACCAGAATGTTCTGCACCGTGGACTTCCCCAGATAATGGTCGATGCGGAAAATCTGCTTCTCGTCAAAATGGCGGTGCAGACGCGCATCCAGCATCTTGGCGCTTTCCAGGTCATAACCAAACGGCTTTTCCACCACCAAACGCCGCCAGCCGTCAAACTCATCACTCAGCTCCGCCGCCGCCAGTTGTTCGGCCACGCTGGCATACATATCCGGCGCGATCGCCAGATAAAACAGCAGATTCATGCTGACGCCATCTTCGGAGACGCGCGCGCCCAGCGTCTGATAGTCTTCAGCGGTTTCAAGATCGCCTTTGACAAAACGCTGGCGCGCCAGAAAACGGTTTAACACTTCGTCATGCAACACCGCGCCCATGCGCTCACGCAACACGCCATCCACGTAGCCGCGCCAATCTTCATCTGTCCACTCGCGCCGCCCAAAGCCAAAAATCAGCGCACTCTCATCCAGGCGATCATGCCGATCCAGGTTGTAGAGCGCCGGCAAAAGTTTTTGCGCAGCCAAATTGCCGGTGGCGCCAAAAATAACGAAACCGCATTTGACCGGTGCAGCATTCACGCTGCCGAACGCCGCACCTTTAGCTGAATTTTTACTTGAACCGACGGGGGACATAACGATTACTCCGTATCAGACTGGACAATGGCGTGACCACCAAAGCCCTTGCGCATCATCGCCAAAGCCTTGTTGCCATAATCCGCATTGCCCTGACTGGCGAAACGCATCTGCAAGGCCAAGGTCATCACCGGCGCAGACACGCCAAGATCAATCGCCTCTTTCGCCGTCCAGCGCCCCTCACCCGAGTCGGCCACCACCGGCGCGACATTCGTCAAATCCTGATCTTTGGCCAAGGCATCGGCGGTCAAATCCAACAGCCAGCTTTGCACCACCGAACCATGTCGCCAAAGCTCGGAAATCTGCGCCAAATCCAGTGCAAACGGCTCTTTGGCTTTCAACACCGCCAAACCTTCGGCCAAAGCCTGCATCATGCCGTACTCAATACCGTTGTGAACCATTTTAGTGAAGTGCCCCGACCCTAATGGCCCCACATGCGCCCACCCGGTGCTCTCGGATGGTGCAAGCGCCTTGAGAATCGGTGTCAAACGCGCAGCATCCTCATGCGTGCCGCCCGCCATCACACAATAACCGTTCTGCAAGCCCCACACCCCGCCGGACACCCCGACATCCATAAAACCCACACCACAGGCCGCCGCACGCTCGCCGTGGCGTGCAGCATGCTGATAAAAATCATTCGCACCATTGACCAGCAAATCCCCCGGAGCCATCAAGGGCAGCACCGCATCCAGCGCCGCCTCGGTTGCAGAGCCTGCGGGCAACATCAGCCAGACAATGCGCGGGGCGGGCAACTGTTGGATAAACTCGGCCAGCGAATACGCTGGCATAAAACCTGCGCCTTCATCACGCAGATCGTCCACCGGCGCGGCGCTGCGGTTGTAGCCTACAACTTCAATCCCGGCACGCACCAAACGGCGCGCCATATTTCCGCCCATCCGTCCCAAACCATAGATACCGATACGCATGTGCAAATCCTCACAGAGATTGATGAAAAAAGTACAGCCCCGCAACCTGCGCGCCATTGGCGCTATAATGCCCGTGTTTTATGAAGCTAAATAGATGCCAGAAACGTCTTTGTGCTGTTTTTACAAAGCGAGGACTTACGCAGAATGCAGCTTTTGCGTAAGTCCTGTTTATATTGCATCTTTGCACGATTGTTCACGACTTTGATTGACCACGGAAGCCCAAACTATGACCACACGCCAGACACGCACGAACCGTAACGACGCCGCCCTGCGCGCCCGCGTCCGACTTTTCGGCCAACTTTTAGGCGAAATTGTGTGGGAACATGCCGGAGAAGAGGTTTACACCGTGGTCGAAGCCTTGCGCAAAGGCTTTATCCGTCAACGTCAACGCCAGCAAATCAGTACACGCCAACATGCCCGCCTGATGGGCTTAATCAATGAATTACCCGCCGACAAGCTCACCCAGGTGATACGCGCGTTCAGCCTGTATTTCAGTCTGGTCAATATCGCCGAAGAAGAACTGATGCACCAGGAGCGCCGCAGCATGGTGCGCCGTGGCCTGGACTTCTGGAACGGCTCGTTTCATGACACGCTGCGTGGCTTCAACAAGGAGGGCATGAACGCCGAACAGTTGCAGGAATTGCTCAATCACATTCAGTACATCCCTGTTTTTACCGCACACCCGACCGAAGCCAAACGCCGCACGGTGATGGATCAGCAGCGTCGCGTCTACCTGCTTTCCAGCCAGCTCAATCGTCCCGGAATCGGTGACAACGAAAGACTGGAGATTGAAGCGGCAATCAAAATGCACATTCTCGCGCTGTGGAAAACCAACGAAGTCCGTAGCGTGCGCCCCAAGGTAGAAGACGAAATTCGCCAGGGTCTGTATTACTTCCGTCAGAGTATTTTCGGTGCTGTGCCTACTGTATACCGCTATCTGGAAAAGGCGGTGAAAACCAACTTCGGGCGTGACGAAGCCGCACAAATCAGGGTGCCCAGCATCCTGCGCTTTGGCTCGTGGATTGGCGGCGACCGCGATGGCAACCCCTTTGTTACGCCTGAAACCACGGAAAACGCGGTGGGCATGGCGGCTGAAATGATTCTGGATGAATACAAGCAGCGAATTTACGCCCTTGGACGCACCCTGACGCACTCCATCAGCCTTTGCCCCAATATCTGTATCCGGCAGCTCGCGCTGGAAAACGACCAACGCTTTATCGACGCGGTCTTTGGCTCCGAGAATGACGAACACTTTGAAGACGAACCCTACCGCAGCAAACTGCGCATCATGCAGTATCGTCTTGGCCTGAATCTGGCCTATGTGCGCAAGTTGCAGGCCGAACATTGCGGCGAGCTCCCCTCTGAGGCCTATGCCAACGCCGATGAATTTATCGCCGATCTCTACCGCATCCGCGACTCACTGCTCGAAAACAATGACGAGCTACTCGCCGATGCAGATCTAAAGGACTTGATCCGGCTGGCTGAAACTTTTGGCTTCCATCTGTTCCAGCTGGACATTCGTCAGGAATCCACCCGCCATACCGATGCGGTGGCCGAAATTCTTGACCAGATTGAACCCGGGCTCAACTACCTCGACCACAGCGAAGAAGAGCGTATTCGTCTTTTGGCCGAGCGTATTCAACGCCCCTCACCACGCCTTGATGAACGCATTGCCGCAGCCAAACCCGGCGTGCTGCAAATCAATAACGCCTGGGGCGAGCGCCTTTGCGCCTCCGATCTCACTCCAGACACCCTGCAAACCCTGCGTGTGTTTGAAGTCATGCAGCGAATGCGCCACAACGTCAGCCCGGATGCGTTTGGAGCCTACGTCATTTCCATGACCCACGCGGCCAGCCATGTGATGGAAGTGCTCTATCTGGCGCACCGCAGCGGCCTGGCTGGATTTGATGCCAAGGGCCAAGCCTACTGCAATCTCAAAATCTCGCCCCTGTTCGAGACCATCGAAGATCTTGAACATATCGAGCAAGTGTTGACCTTGTTACTGGATAACCCGGTGTATCGTCAACTGCTCACCGTATCCGGCAACTTGCAGGAAGTCATGCTCGGCTATTCCGACTCCTGCAAGGATGGCGGCGTGCTGGCTTCGGTATGGAACCTGTACCAGGCGCAGCTCAAAGTGCTGGAGCTCACCAAGCAACGCGGCGTTGAATTCCGACTGTTCCACGGACGCGGCGGCACGGTGGCGCGCGGCGGCGGCCCCACCCACGAATCCATGCTATCCCTGCCCGTCGGTACAGTTCTTGGGCAAATCAAGTTTACCGAACAAGGCGAAGTCCTCTCCTCCAAATACAGCAACACCGAGACCGCCGTCTACGAATTGATCATGGGCGCGACTGGCTTGATGAAAGCCACTCGTCACCGTGTCATGAATGTGCCGCGTCCCGAAGCGGCGTTTGAAAAAGCCATGGCAGAAATTGCCGCACTGGGCGAACAGAGCTATCGCCAATTGACGGATCACACACCCGGCTTTATTCCTTATTTTTATGAAGCGACGCCGGTACGCGAAATCGGCCTGATGAACATCGGCTCACGTCCCTCGCACCGCAAACAGGGCGATATTTCCAAATACTCGGTGCGTGCGATTGCCTGGGTATTTGGCTGGGCGCAATCACGCCACACCCTGCCCGCGTGGTATGGCATCGGCAGCGCCCTGCAACAATGGCAGGCCAATCACCCCAACGACAAGACGTGTTTAAGCGCCATGTTCAAGCACTGGCCGTTTTTCCACAGCCTGTTGCGCAACACGCAAATGTCGCTCACCAAGGGCGAGATGCACATTGCTGGAGAGTACGCCGAGCTGGTCAAGGATCGGGAACTCGCCGAACAGGTTTATGGCATGATTTCCAGCGAGTACAGCCGTACCCTGAAGGAGCTACTGCGTGTCTCAGGTGCCAGTGACCTGGTGGAGATTGACCCGGTACTCGGCACTTCCATGCAACGGCGCAACCCCTATCTTGACCCGCTCAACCATATCCAAATCACCCTGCTCAAGCGTTACCGCGACGAAAACATCAGCGATGCCGAGCGTGAAATGTGGCTAACGCCGCTACTACGCTCGATCAACGCGATTGCGGCGGGTATGCGCAACACGGGTTGAACCATGTCCAAACACCCGCCTACAGACATCCAACTCCACCGCACAAGCCGGGTGCTGGATATTCATTTTGCCGATGGACAGCAGTTCAAACTGCCTTGTGAATATCTGCGCGTCTTCTCGCCCTCCGCTGAGGTGCGTGGTCACGGCTTGCCTGAGCCCTTGCTGGTGGTCGGCAAGGAACAGGTCACCATTGATGCCATCGAGCCTGTGGGGCAGTATGCAATCAAACTCGTGTTTAGTGACGGCCACGACAGCGGTCTCTATGACTGGGATTTTTTATACGCTTTGGGTGAAAACTACGCCAAAAACTGGGCGCGTTATCTTGAGCGCCTCGCGGCGAGTGGTATGAGCAGGGGATCAACATGAATTTCTACATTGAGCACGAACAAGAAGATGACGGGCGCTGGATTGCAGAGATTCCGGCGCTTCCCGGGGTTATGTGTTACGGCAGCCATCAGCAAGAAGCCATCAACAACGCCGAAGCGCTGGCTCTGCGCGTGCTTGCCGAGCGTATTGAACGCGAACAGCAACCGCTGGACTCGATTCATTTCGTCCTCGCCGCCGCATGAGTCAATGGCCATCATCCAAGGCAAAACGAGTGCTTGCCGCGCTATTGCGCTTGGGTTGGCAAATCAAGCGCCAAAGCGGTTCGCATCGCACATTGACACACCCGAACTGGGGCGATGTCGTTTTTGCTTTTCATGATAGCGAAGAGATTGGTGCAAAAATGTTGGCGCGCTTGGCCAAACACACTGGACTGAGGCCAGAAGACCTTTAACGTGTCCCTTTCACCAAAACAAGGTAATTGCGACGTATGAATAACGACCCCCACAACACCACCGACTTTGGTTTTCGCCGCGTGGCCATCGACGACAAGGTCAAGATGGTACGCGGTGTGTTTGATTCGGTCGCAGGTCAATATGACCTGATGAACGATTTGATGTCGCTGGGTATTCATCGCTTGTGGAAGCGTATTGCGCTGGCACGTAGCGGCCTGCGTCCGGGAATGCGAGCCCTTGACCTCGCAGGCGGCACGGGCGACATCGCACTCGGACTGTTGCAACAGGTCGGGCAAGACGGCTTGGTGGTGCTCTCCGATATCAATGCCGAGATGCTCAGCCGTGGGCGCGACCGCCTGCTGGATGCGGGCTATGGACGCGAAGCGCAGACGGCGCTGGTGAATGCCGAAGCCATCCCCTTTGCCGACCATAGCTTTGATGCCGTCACTATCAGTTTCGGCCTACGTAATGTCACGCACAAGGATCAGGCACTGAGCGAAATGCTGCGCGTGCTCAAACCCGGCGGTCGTGCGCTGATTCTGGAATTTTCCCACCCGCGTCATGATCTGGTGCAAAAACTTTACGATCTTTATTCCTTCAAGGCGTTGCCGCTGATGGGCAAACTGGTCGCCAAGGATGAAGCCAGCTATCAATACCTGGCCGAATCCATCCGGATGCACCCCGACCAGGACACGCTCAAAGGCATGATGGAACACGCAGGCTTGATGCGCTGTGATTACCTGAATATGTCCGATGGCATCGTCGCCCTGCACTGGGGATTCAAGGCGTGACCCCGGAAATTGCCGAGCTTGCGCACATGGCTCTGGAAAAAGCCCTGAATGCTGCGCTTGCCGCTGACCCGCAAGCGAGGGACGCATTACAAGCGCTGCAAGGCCAGCGCATTCGTATCGAAATGCAAGGCCTGTTTAGCTTCGACCTGCTGCCTCTGGCAGATCGCCTGGTCGTGGCGGCTCGTACTGAAGACCCGGCTGATGCCAGCTTACGCGCAACCCCTTTGGGCTTTTTACGCGCCAAGATGCGCGGCAACTTAATGCAGCACGACCTGGAACTTTTGGGCGACAGCCACACCAGCCTGCGCGCAGCGCGCCTGCTTAGCAGTCTGCAACCCGATATTGAGCGTGCGCTGACCCCAAAAATCGGCGGCCTGCTGGCGCATCAAATCGCCCGGCTATGGAATGCCATGCGCACAGAACTCAAACGCCTCGTGAACCATCATCTACACAACAAGGCTGATTTTTTGCACGATGAAATCGACGTAACCCCGCGCCAAAGCGAGCTTGAGCCGTGGATGGATCAGGTCGATCAGCTGCAAAACCGTATCGAAGCGCTGGATGCCCGCCTGCGCAAACTGGAAGCTGCACGATGATTCATCCTCGCCAAATTCTGCGCCTGTTGAAAATTCAATGGGTTTTGATGCGTCATGGCCTGGATGAGCTGCTGTTTGCCATCCCCTGGTTCAAGCCGGCCAGCTTTCTCATGCGCTTCTCACCCTGGCGGCTGTTTGGCCAAAGCACGCGCCGCCCGCGTGCCGAACGCATTCGTCTGGCACTCGAAGAGCTCGGCCCGATCTTCATCAAATTCGGCCAGGCGCTCTCCACGCGGCGCGACCTTTTACCCGAAGACATCGCCGACGAACTGGCCAAGCTGCAAGACCGCGTGCCGCCCTTCGCTGGTGAGCTGGCGCGTCAAATCATTGAAAACGCACTGAAAAAACCGGTCAGCGAACTGTTCCTGGCGTTTGATGAAATCCCGCTCGCCTCCGCCTCCATTGCCCAGGTTCACCCAGCCAAACTCAAGGATGGCCGCGACGTGGTGGTCAAAGTCGTGCGCCCCAACATCCTGCCAGTGATCGAACGCGACCTCGAAGTGCTGCACACCCTCGCCTACCTGGCCGAAAAATCCTCCAGCGACATCCGCCGTCTGCATCCGCAAGACGTGGTCGGCGAATTCGACAAAACCATCCACGATGAACTTGACCTCGTGCGCGAAGCCGCCAACTGCGGCCTGCTCGCGCGCAACTTTGAAGGCTCGCCCCTGCTGCACGTGCCCGCCATCGACTGGGACTACAGCCACCCAAGCGTCATGGTGCAAGAACGCATTTACGGCATTCAAATCAGTGACATCGAAGCTCTCGAAGCCGCCAAAATCAATATGAAAATACTCGCCGAACGTGGCGTGGAAATTTTCTTCACCCAGGTGTTCACCCACAATTTTTTCCACGCCGACATGCACCCCGGCAACGTCTTCGTCTCGCGCGAAACCCCGGACACCCCGACCTACATGGCGGTGGACTTCGGCATCATGGGCAGCCTCACCCCGGATGACCAACGCTATCTGGCCGAAAATTTCCACGCCTTCTTCAACCGCGATTATCGCCGCGTGGCCGAACTGCATATCGAATCCGGCTGGGTACCGGCGGACACCCGGCTGAATGAATTTGAAGCGGCCATCCGCACCATCAGCGAACCGATTTTCCAACGTCCAATCCGCGATATTTCCTTCGGCAAATTCCTGCTGCGCCTGTTCCAAACCGCACGCCGCTTCAATATGGAAGTGCAACCGCAACTGGTGCTGCTGCAAAAAACCCTGCTCAATATCGAAGGGCTAGGCCGCCAACTCTACCCCGACCTGGATTTGTGGACGACGGCCAAACCCTTTATCGAACGCTGGATGATTGAACGCGTCGGCCCCAAAGCCGCCCTCAAAACCCTGCGCCACGAACTGCCGCGTGTCTTGGCCTTATTACCCGAAATGCCGCGCCTCACCCACGAAGCCCTCAGCGCACAAAGCAAACAAACCGAACTCATGCAGCGCCAAACCGCCGAGCTCCAAGCCCTGCGCCAGCAAATCGCCCGCACTCAAACCTGGGCATTGATTATGTTTAGCTTGCTCGTGCTGATGGCGGGATGGATGGCTTATGCTTTGCTGCGGTGAAATAGGCTGACCGGCAAAGGACTTGAGCGAAAGCTTATTGATCCTTGCCTGAATGAAGCGTGCATGGACGGTAGGAGCAGGCTTGCCCGCGAGGCCTTCAACATAGGCTTTTTCGCGGACAAGCCCACTCCTACGCTTCAAGATATATTCGTGCCACATCAATAAATGGTGCGAATGAATTAACGCGAAGCTGGCGTGAGCCCGCGCCTACATTTTTTGGCGATCCTTTCTCCGTTCAATCGCGAGATCGTGAACGGGTTCTTAGCGATATTTCTTGAGGTACATCACTTCAAACATGCGCTTGCCCCAGTGCAGCAGGCGGCATGGAGGAAGGATGAACGCGCGCTTGGGGTCGCGGTAAACCAGAATGCCCTTGTTGAGCGTGTCCATAATGCAGATCAGCTCCCAACGGAAGGTTTTGTCTGCGGGAGCGCCACGCATCTCGGCGAGCAGATTTTGCGCGGCGGCCACGGCTTGCAGATCAGCCATGTGCGCTTGCTTCGGTGCCCAATCCGGGCCGGGGAAGCTAGCGGAATCGCCTGCGACATACACCTTCTCGAACCCTGCCACACGGCAATGCGCATCAGCCTGGATCAGGCCGCCCGGCGAGCTGGGAAGACCACTGCCTTCCATCCACGTCGGCCCCGTCATGCCCGGCATGAACAGGATCAGATCGGCGGCAAACTCTCCGCCCTCGGTCACCACCTTGTCGGCTTCAAAGCGCACCATTTTGTGCCCGAGTTGCGTTGTGATACCCAGCTTGGCCATGCGTTTGAGCAGCGCATCAACCGCAGCTTCGCCGAGGCGATTGCCCGGACGCGCGGCTGGATTAAAGAACACCAGCTTGAATTTATCGCGTCGTCCCTGACGACGCAGCATGGTGTCCAGACCCAGCATGAGTTCGAAGACCGGACCGCCGCGCACGGCGGAAGGCTCGTTGGGGTTGCTGCCAAAACCGAGTGCAATAGTGCCGCCTTCCATGCTTTCAATGCGCTCACGGATGCGTTCGGCGGCATCAATCCCTTCGCAGAGGGTGATAGCGTGTTCGATGCCGGGCAGTCGCTTAATAAAACGCCCGCCGCTGGCAATGATGAGACCATCGTTACTCACTTCGCCATGCTCGGTCACAACGATGCGACCGCCGTCTTTCAGGCCGGTCACACGTCCGGCGTGGAATTGAACACCTTGACGGGCAAAGAAATTGCGCAGATCAATACGCAGATCGCCCCCCTTGCGCAGGCGTGACGGAATCCAGATCAGGCTTGGTGCGTAAATCAACTCAGCTTTGGGAGCGATCAGGGTAAGCTCGGCGTCGGGATCGTGTTTGCCCAGCTCTATGACGGCGGTCAGGGCGGCAAAGCCAGACCCAATGATCGTGATGCGGCTCATGTTCAATCGGCCTCTTGGATGTTTGTTTAGGACTCGCGCAACAGCGGGGCTTCACCCCCCAAAACATGCGCTTTTAACCCTCCCCTCGCCAGGCAGAGCTAAATGGATATCCCCTCCACATCGGCATACACACTCTCCACCGACAATTCCATATCCAGGCATTCCAGCCTGAACGTGCCTTCGGTGTAAATGTCATGCTCGTTTTCAGGGTAGCGAAACACCTCAATCTGCCGTTCATCCTGATGCACCAACACATACTCACGCAGACTGGGTAGCGCGCGATAGGCAAAGAGCTTTTCGCGCCGATCAATACGAAAGGTGCTCGGCGAAGCGATTTCCACAATCAGACAAGGACGGCGACGGTAATACGCCGATTCACGGTCATCCGGGTCGCAACTTAACAGCAGGTCAGGGTAGTAAAAAAAGCTGTCCCCCTTTTCGTCAATACGCACTTTCATATCAGCCATAAATAACTGGCAGCGTTTTTTGCGAGCATACGGGAGCAATTCCGCCCCCAGAGCCATCGCCAATAAACCATGCCGATCGCTCGCCCCGGCCATGGCATAGGCTTCACCTGCACCGTATTCGTGGCGAATCTCACCATCAAGTTCGCCTGCAAGATAATCTTCAACTGAAAGATAGGGTTTTAATGCTGGCATGGGAGCCATGTCATATCCTCGTGGATCAAAGTGATTAGGAGTTACGCAGAGACTAGATTCGTCCCCCTCTCCCCTCGCGGGAGAGGGCTGGGGAGAGGAGGCTGGAGCATCTGCTAAAACACAGGCTTGAGCTAGCTTTCTTATCCTCTCCTATCAAGGGGGAGGGAGTAAAAACGTTTTTTGCGCAAGCCCCAAATGTGCCACATTTAGCAAGCCTGAGACTATTTCGCATCGTGCAGACGATCAAGCCGCAGCCTTTGGCGCTCATCAAACAGCCGCCGCGTGCCGAGTTCTATCGCCAGCATGGTGCCGAAACCTGTGGCGCTGGTAATCAAAAACATCAATAAAATCTGGTATTTCACCGCCTCAATCGGTGAGGTTCCGGCCAAAATCTGCCCGGTCATCATCCCTGGCAAGCTCACCACCCCCGCCACGGTCAGCATATTGATCGTCGGCACCAGCGCAGTATGCAGACTCTCCTGACGCAGCTTGCCGGATGCCTGTCGGACATCAAAACCCAGCAACAATTGCGCCTCAATCTCACGCCGACTGGCCGCTGCGCCCATGGTCAAGCGGTTAAACCCCAGCCCAATCCCGGTCATGGTGTTGCCCAGAATCATACCCAACAGCGGAATTGCATATTGCGGCGTGTACCAGGGCTGCACGCCAACCAGCAGCAGCAGGCTGAACACGGTCAAACTGAATGCAGGCAGAGCCATGGCCACCAGGCCGATGCCATAGCCCCAACCGCCGCGCAGCCGCCGCTTTTGCCTCGCCACCACCTCCCAACCGGCAATGGCCAGCATCACCAGCCCCATCAAACCCACCAGCCATGGGTTATTCAGCCGGAACAGCGCCTCCAGCACCACACCAATCAGCAAAAGTTGCAGCACCATGCGCAACGATGAGACATATAAAGAGCGCGTCAGCCCAAGGCCGCTCAGAGCCACCAAGCCGCCCAAAATCAGCACCAACAGCGCGGCCAGCCCAAGGTCAAGAGCCGTCAGTTCGATCAAATTCATGCGGCGACCTCCCTTGGCCGCGACGGCATTTCCATACTGCGATCAGCAATACGCGCACGTTGCAGTGGGTCATGGCTGACCCAAATCGCTGCCGCCTGCGCCTCGTGCAGATAGGCACGTACCACCTGTTCCATTTTCAAGGTGCTGTCCGGGTCAAGATTGGCGCTTGGCTCATCCAGCAAAATCACCTTGGGACGTTGTACCAATAAACGCAACAAGCCCAGACGTTGCCGCTCGCCGCTGGAAATACCATCCACTGCACGCGCCAGAATCGTCTCATCCAAGCCAAGGCTTGCCAGCGCATCGCTACTTGGCTGCGTCGTAAAATGCTGCCCGACCCGCACCGCCCACCACCCCGACTCCGCCGGAAGATAGGCGACCGCACGCCGCCACAGATTCGCCGCCATCTGCTGTTGCTCAACACCTTGCAAAAAAATCTCGCCCTGATGCGGCTCAAGATCAACCAAGGCACGCAAAAACTGCGACTTGCCGCTGCCGGAAACCCCAAACAGGCACAATACCGCCCCCGCCTCAAGCTGAAGGCTGACCGGCGCAAAATAGACACCGGACAAGGCATGCACATCAAGCACCAACGTCGATTTCGTCAAACTCAAACGAAGACCCTCGTAACGGGATAAACACAACAGACAAAACGATAGAAAATACCTATCTTCCTTATGCCAAAATACAATTTCACCCTGATACCAAGATTAACTAAATTGATTGCACGCACCACGCCGTGGTGTGTTGTCCACTGAAATCTGAGGAAAACCCCATGTCCGAAATGACTATATCCCTGCCCCGTCTCAACGAACGCGCTCCTGAGTTCGACGCGCCGACCACCTATGGCCGCAAAACCCTGAAAGACTACGAAGGCAAGTGGCTGGTGCTGTTCTCGCACCCTGCCGACTTCACCCCGGTGTGCACCACCGAATTCACCGCCTTCGCCAAGGCGCACAAAGACTTCCTGGCCATCAACTGCGACCTGCTCGGCCTGTCCATCGACAGCCACTACTCGCACATCGCCTGGGATCGCAACATCAAGGAGAAATTCGGTGTCGAGATCACCTTCCCGATCATCGCCGACCTGTCGATGAACGTCGCCAAATCCTTCGGCATGGTGCACCCGGGCGCTTCCGACACGCAAGCCGTGCGCGCCACGTTTGTCATCGACCCGCAAGGCGTTCTGCGCGCCATGCTCTACTACCCAATGAGCAATGGCCGTTCCATCCCGGAAATTCTGCGTCTGGTCAAGGCGTTGCAAACCTCCACCGAGCATGGCGTGGCCACCCCGGAAGGCTGGCAGCCCGGCGACAAGGTCATCGTACCGCCGCCCGCCACCGCCGAAGAAGCCGAGCGTCGCTTCAACAGTGGCGAGTATGAGTGTGTGGATTGGTACTTCTGCAAGAAATCCATCTAATCCACTCGTCGGTTTAAGCTAAGCCCCCAACCCCGGTAACTGCCGGGGTTTTTTCTATCCAGCGCACGCAGCAATCATTTATCCTTCTGTCAAATCAACTTGCTTTATGGAGAATCCCACCATGGCTCCCTGGTCACTGCGCCACCTCAGCCTCATGGCACTGGTCGAAGCCGGCTCACTGATCGCCCTGTTTCTTATCGCCATGCCGCTCAAATACATGGCCGATCTGCCGATTGCCGTAAAAATCGTCGGCCCGATTCACGGCGCATTGTTTTTGTGGACGCTCGGTTTTCTGATGTTTGTCCTGGCGCGTCGCCAACTGCCGCTGCTCAAGGGGCTGTTGTTTTTTATCGCCATGCTGATTCCGTTTGCTGGCATCTTGTCGCACCGCATGATTGACCGACGCATTGCCGAATACGCCGAACGCACTGAGATTCCAAACAAAGTTTAGGGTTTTATGCGCTTGTAAGCGTCACAGTAAGTGCGTAGGTTTTATATGCGCATAAACACCGCTTACATTCATTTCCGGAGTTCACCATGTTCAAGACAACTTTACTTGCCGCCGCCCTTTCGCTTGCCAGCCTGAGCGCATTCGCCAACCCCAGCGCACAACCCGCAACCCCTGCCGCCGCCCCCGTCGGCGCACCGCTCACCTTGGGCGAACAATTTATCGTGCGCGCCTATGCCGGCCAGATGGAGGGCTTGGCGATTAACAACGTACTCAAGGCCAAAACCTTGGGAATCGCCGTCAACAACAGCACCATCTGCGTCGCCCTTGCCGGAGCAATGGCAGGTGAATTTGTCGGCCACAACAAAGCCGAAGGACTTGCAGCCGCCCAAAAAGGCGAAACGCCCACGCGCCGTCTCGACATCGTGGCCTACACCCCAGGCATGGACATAAGCCAGGCCGCCAGCACCCTGACCAACAAAGCGGCCATCGCCATGGTCTTTGGCGGTCAAATCCCCGATGCCGACAACGCGGCCTCCGTCAAAGCCACCTTGGCCGAACTGGTCAAAGCCGATTACCGGGGCGATATCTTCCTGCACCTCACTGTCGCCGCCAAAAAATGGCTTGAAGAAGCTGCCGCAAGCGATGCCGCCATTGCCGCCTACCTCGCCAAAAAAGAAAACATCTACGCCCTGGGCGTGAATGTTGAAAAGAAAATGGGCATGGTCAATCAAATGAGCTACAAGGATGGCAAACAAGCGGTGGTCAAAGCCGTATTTGAAACCCCGCTCAACGATGGCTTCCTTGAGCTGTTCAAGCGTCGTTTGATCCCTGCGCAATAACGCAAGGAGCGCGCTGTGTTTGCAGCGCCTCTAGCAACACGCCAATCACGACGATTGATCCGGCCAACTTTATCCGTGATGGTTCACCAAATCGTGCCGGATCAATAACAACCAAGCGCCCAAGTGGCGCTTTTTTTATGCGCCGCCTAACATGCGCGCATCGCAAACAAAGTCCAACACCATGCCCCCCCTGCAACAGCAAATCGCCGCCGCCCACCTTGAACTGATTCAACTCACCCTGGCCGCCGCGCACGACCCCGATGCCCAGGCACAACTTGGCACCCTGTTGCACACCATGCACAGCGACGGCTGGCAAGCCCTCAGCCACGCCCTGCAAACTCGCTTCGGCCTGAGCACCCAAGAGCACCCGGCCTGCGCACTGGATGATGAAGACCGCCATATCCTCGAACTCATCGAACACGCCCAACGACAACCAGCCGCCTTTCAGGCCTTCGCTCAACAAGCCGCCGCCCACAACCTGCAACACACCGCCCAAGCCCTCGCCGCCCTGATCTACGCCGCCACCCAGGGTGAGCGCGAAGCACTGGAAACCCTCGCCGAACTGCACCAGGCCGCCGACACCCCCGCCGCCCTCGCCACCAGCGCCGCCCTCATCCACATCATCGAAGGCGAGCGCCAAATCGACGCGCTTAGCCCAACGCTCCCCGACGCACAGGTGCAATTGATTCAGATGGTGCTGGCGGAACTGCATGAGCTTGAAACCTAAAGCGCAACAGTTCTCGTTAGGTCGGCAAAATACCGTTTTGCAGCTCTTTTAATTGAATAGGTGTCTTATGCCATCACAGCCAGCGGACTATCAAATTTCAGTCATGTCGCCGAATAAGCTGCGCATGGCGCTTGACTGGGCAAGGCTTGAGGGCTGGAATCCCGGTCTGGAGGATGCCGCTGCGTTTTACGCCGCAGACTCGCAAGGCTTTCTGCCACACCGGCGCGGCACCGGATTTACCGCTGCACAAAATCTTCGGCATCACCAGCTTTGAGCTGGGTTGAAGGAACCCGCCACGCCCAAGGCCAAGCCTTGCGCGCACAGTACACCTCCGGCGTATATCCTTCACGCAAACGCAGTTGAATGCGACCGCAATCCGGCGTGGTCACGATCTGCGCGCCCAGCGCCGCATAGCGCGCCAGCACCTCCGGGCGCGGGTGTCCAAACGCATTGCGATAACCCGCCGAAACCACCGCCAGACGCGGCGCAATCGCCGCAAGCAGGCGTATATCCGACGAGGTTTTACTGCCATGATGCGGCACTTGCAACACCTCGGCACGCAAATCCTCCCCTGATTCCAGCAAGGCCAGCTCTGCCCGTCGCTCAATATCTCCGGTCAGTAACACGCGCCCACCCGGCGACTCGATCCTGAGCACACAACTCCAGTCATTATCCTTGTCACTGCCAAACCCCGCCCCCGGATGCAGCACCTTGAAGTCCACACCATCCCACGCCCAGTACAAGCCCTGACGGCAAGCTTGCGCCCCCTGCACCGTCTCGCCACCCGACCACACGCCGCCCAAGGCCACGCCCTGCTTAATCGCGCGCAATCCACCCGCATGGTCAATATCACCATTACTCAGCATCACCACATCCAGCGCACGGACACCCAGACTGCGCAGCACCGGCAACACCACCTCCTCACCCGCATCGCGCCCGCCGAAATTCACCGGCCCCGCATCAAAAAGCATCTGATGGCTGGCCGTGCGCAGCAACACCGCCTGCCCCTGCCCCACATCCAGCCAGTCCAGCCATAGCTCACCCGGCGCTGGCTGTTGCAGACGCGGGAAAAACAGCGGCAAGAACAACAGCAACGCCAAACCGCGCAGCGGCACACCGCGCGGCGCCAGCAACCACAACACCCCCGGCACCGCCAGGGCAAACGCCCAAACGCCAGGAGTCGGTGGAAACCACAACGCCCACGACACCGAAGTCATCTGCACAAGCAGCCCCATCAAACCATCCAGCGAGCGCAAGGCCAGCCAAAGCAGCACGTCGCCCAGCGGCGCATAGACAAAACTCAATAACGTACCCAGCAAGGCCAGCGGCGTCACCCACAAACTCACCCAGGGAATGGCCAGCAAATTAGCCAGCGGACTAACCCAAGAGCCGCGCTGAAACAGCAACACCGTCAGCGGCAACAAGCCGACAAACGCCGCCCATTGCGCCGCGCCAAGCTCACGCCACCACGCAGGCCGCACCAGCCGCCCACCGGAGGCAAAAATCAGCAAACCCACCGCCGCAAACGACAGCCAGAAGCCCACATCCAGCACCGATAACGGATCCCACAACAGCACCAGCAGCAAGGCCAGCCCCAAAATATCCCGCGCCACCAGCTCACGCCGCACCACCACCGCCAAGACCAGCGCCAGCAACATAAACAAGGTGCGCTGCGTCGGCACCGAAAACCCGGCCAAAAGGCTATACGCCAGAGCCGCCAGCAAACCCGCCAGCGCCCCGGCCACTTGCGCAGGCAACCACAACGCCAGGCGTGGAAACCTGCGCCAAACCCAGGCCAGAAGCCACCACACCATCCCGGCGATCATGGTCACATGCAGCCCGGAAATCGCCAGCAAATGATTCGTGCCGCTGGCCAGCAACGCCTCCCACTGCGCTTGCGTCATCAGAGAGCGATCACCGAGCACCAACCCCAACACCAATCCCGCTGACGGCTCACCCGCCATGCGTGACAGCAAATGCTCACGGATCTGCCAGCGCAAGGCATCCACGCTCCACGACGATGCTGCGGCAACACGCTCTCCTGACGACACCGACCCTGTGGCCTGCACGCCATACCGAAACAGCCAGGCTTCATAATCCATGCCCACGCCATTCACGGCGCCATGCGGGCGTTTCAGCCGTACCGTCACCCGCCAAACCTCGCCAGGACGCAGCAACGGCGGCTCGTCATACCAATGCAGACGCAAGCGCGCAGGAAAATTTTCAATCCCTTCAGGCGGCTTGAGCACCCGCGCCGCAAACGCAGTGCCACGCGCCCCAGACTCAGGCAAGCCGACGATACGCACATCAAAATGCAGCTTTCGATGTTCCAAAGCCGCCGACAGCCAGCCACTGCGCACCTCATGCACCGCCAGCCCGCCCCAGGCCATGCTCAACATAAGCCAGGCCAGCACGACAAAAACGGCACGCCGTACTGCAAAAAACCATGCCCCGACCGCGAGTAAAAGCGCAGCGCCCAAAAGGAAAATGACCTGCAACGCCAGCCAAGGAAACGCCAACACCAAGGCAATGCCCGCCAACAACACCAGCGCCATCTGCCAAAGCGGCGGAACAACGCATTTGGAGCCGCCCACGGCATCACCTAAACTTTCGGCAGGTTTTAGCATCGAAGCTCCAACATCAGCAAACGACCATCTGTATGCACATCCACCCCATCCCCGCGTTTGAAGACAATTACATCTGGCTACTGCTCAATGGAGAAAACGCCGCCGTTATCGACCCCGGCCAGGCCGATCCAGTCATCGACCACCTCGAAAATCACCAGCTCAAGCTCAAAGCCATCCTGCTCACTCATCATCACCACGACCACATTGACGGCGCACAAACCCTGCGCGAACGCTATGCCTGCCCTGTGTATGGCGCAAAAATGCACGCGATCGACACTCTTGCACAAAACGAGGGCGAGATCATCGACCTCAACGCC
Source organism: uncultured Halothiobacillus sp. (assembly GCA_964618025.1). Taxonomy (GTDB): domain Bacteria; phylum Pseudomonadota; class Gammaproteobacteria; order Halothiobacillales; family Halothiobacillaceae; genus Thiofaba. Next base: position 31,567 of record CAZTYJ010000006.1, read on the forward strand.
CACGGACTCGGTCAATGGCAGGTCATCGCCACCCCCGGCCACACGCTTGACCATCTTGCCTACTTTAGCGCTAGCACGCCGCCCGTGCTGTTCTGTGGCGACACCCTGTTCGGTGCCGGTTGCGGCAAACTGTTCGAGGGTACGGCGGAACAAATGCAAGGCTCGCTGGAAAAAATCCGCGCCCTGCCGGATGACACGCTGATTTATTGCGGCCACGAATACACCGAAGACAACCTGCGCTTCGCCACCCTGGCCGAGCCGAGCAACGCCGCCATCACGCAGCGTATCGCCGCCGCCCATATCCAACGCGCAAACGGCGAGCCCACCGTTCCCAGTACGCTTGCTCTCGAAAAAGCCAGCAACCCCTTCCTGCGCTGGGATCAGAATGAACTGCTCAACAACGTCAAAGCCCATTGCCCACAAAGCCTGAACCATCCTGCCGCCGTCTTGGCCGCCGTGCGCGCATGGAAAGATGACTTTGACCGCCAGCCCAAAGCATGATGATCTCGACACAAACACCAGCCCCGTCAATATCTTGCCAGCACCCCCTCAGGTGGTTAGCATGGCCATTTAAGACTTTAATACCCAAGGCATCCATGCGCCTGCTATTTCTTGTTTTCGGCATCCTCGTTCTTGCGCTTTCAGGTTGCGCGCCCATGGACACGCGCGACGAAGGCAACCTCATCGTCGATGGTCAAAAGCGGGACGAGCTTTACCGCCTGCCTCATACACCGACACCATCCACAAAAAACAACAACGAACCCCGCCCGGACTACGGCCTGTGGACACGCCTGTCCAAAGATTTCACCATGCACACCGTCGAACAGGAACGCATTGATGCAGAAGTTTTCTTCTATCAGGCGCGTCTGGATCAACTCCAGCGCACCACCAAACGCGCCGAGCCTTACCTGTTTTTTATCGTCGAACAACTGCGTGAGCGCGGTATGCCGATGGAGCTGGCGCTCTTGCCGATTGTGGAAAGCTCGTACCAACCCCAGGCCACTTCACGCGCTCAAGCCGCCGGCTTATGGCAATTTATCCCCAGCACCGGCACACACTACGGCCTGAAGCAAAACTGGTGGTACGACGGCCGCCGCGATGTGCAGGCCTCCACTCAAGCGGCACTGGACTATCTGCAATATCTCAACACCATGTTCAACGGCGACTGGGCGCTGGCGCTCGCGGCCTACAACGCAGGCGAAGGCACAGTCAGCCGTGCGGTGCAAAAAGCCGCCGCCAAGGGCGAGCCCACCGATTACTGGTCGCTCGATCTGCCCGATGAAACCGAACGCTATGTGCCGCGTCTGCTTGCCTTGGTGCGCATATTCCACGAGCCGGAAAAATCCGGTCTCGCGCCTCACCGCGTGGATGACAAACCTGTTTTTACCGAAGTAAGATTCGACAAACCGCTGGATCTGGCCAAAATTGCCAGCGCGGTTTCCATGAGTGAAGCCGATCTGTACAAACTCAACCCAGGCTTCAAGCGCGGCGTGAATGGCCACGGACAGGACATCGTTGGCTTGCTTTTGCCGCATGACAAGGCCGAACAACTGCGCCAGCAGGATCTGGAAAATTTCTGCGTCACCCTCGCACCGCCACGCCAAGTGACCCTGAAAAAGAACGAAAGCCTGGCCTCGATCGCCAAACGCCACGGTGTCAGCGTTGCGGATATTCGTGAAATCAACCCCCCCCTCAGTAACACACTCAAACGCGGCCAAAGCCTGTCCATTCCCTCTGAACGCATGATGATTGGCCGCCCGAGCAGTACGCCGGCCGAGAACACTGTGCGCGAAGAACCCGACCCCCTCAAACTTCCCGCCAAAGAACGCTACGCGGTAAATTCCAAAATCACCCACTCGGTCAGCACCGGCGACAGCCTGTTCAATGTCTCGCGCAAATATGGCGTAAAACCGGCTGACCTTGCTTCATGGAATAAGCTCGACACCAAGTCTGCGCTCAAGCCAGGACAAAAACTCACCGTGTACTATGAACTTCCCAAAGCCGCCAAATCATCCGGCCATGCTGGACATGACGCGGCCAAAGCCTCCGCCCAGGCCAA
>CAZTYJ010000006.1:33725-87052 GCA_964618025.1 uncultured Halothiobacillus sp.
GGCCAAAGCCTCCGCCCAGGCCAAGCCCAGCCCAGCCCCTCAAGCGACCACCTACACCGTCAAAAAAGGCGATACCCTGCACTCCATCGCACAACGCTTCAAGGTCAGCATCGCCCAGCTGCGCGCGTGGAATCATCTTAAAGACAGCACCTCGGTCAACGCGGGTCAAACATTGGTCGTGGCACAAGTGAAGAAACCAGCCGAGCGTTCATAGGTTGCACTGCAACATCCACGTCATAAAAACCCGTCAGTCTTGCCGCATTGCACACCCTATCAAGGATTATTTGCCATGCACGCCAGCGACGACATGCACGACCGACTGCATCACGAACGCCTCGACAGCCTGGACGAGTCGTTTGAGCTTGAGCTCGAAGACGACCTCGCCGACCATGTTCTGGGTAGCGAACAGGATGAACTTAGCCGCAACCAACGCCTGCACTACTTCCGTGAACTGCTGCGTTTGCAAGGCGAATTGGTCAAGCTGCAAGATTGGGTGCAACACACCCGACAGAAAATCGTCATTCTGTTTGAAGGCCGCGATGCCGCCGGCAAGGGCGGCGTGATTAAACGCATCACCCAGCGCCTCAACCCGCGCGTCTGTCGCGTGGTCGCCCTGCCCGCGCCCAACGACCGCGAACGCACCCAGTGGTATTTCCAGCGCTACGCCGCCCATCTGCCCGCCGCCGGTGAAATCGTGCTCTTCGACCGCAGCTGGTACAACCGCGCCGGGGTGGAGCGCGTGATGGGCTTTTGCAGCGAACACGAATACGAAGAATTTTTCCGCAGTGTGCCCGAGTTTGAACGCATGTTGGTACGCTCCGGCATCACCGTCATCAAGTACTGGTTCTCGATCACCGACGACGAGCAACACCTACGCTTCACCAGCCGCATTCAAGACCCGCTCAAGCAATGGAAACTCAGCCCGATGGATCTGGAATCGCGCCGCCGCTGGGAAGACTACACCAAGGTCAAGGAGATCATGCTGGAACGCACGCATATCCCCGAAGCACCGTGGTGGGTGGTGCCCGCCGATGATAAGAAAAAGGCGCGCCTGAATTGCATCCATCACCTGCTCAGTCAGTTCAACTATTTCGAGATTGAACACCCGCAAGTGATTTTGCCTGAACGGGTACGCAATCCAGAGTATTACCGCCTGGCGACACCCACGGAAATCATCGTGCCGCAGGTGTACTGAAAATCAGGCGATGAAATTCAAGCCGATCAAACGCCCATCAGGGAAGCGCTGATTTATTTAGCGTTTACTCAAGTTCCTCCGCCAGCAGTAACCACTGCTCCTCCGCCTCGCTCAACGCCTGATCGACCTGCTGCTTTTGCGCCAGAGTCTGCATCAGGCGCGTTTTTTGCGCTTCCTCATAGATCAACGCATCACTCAAGGCTTCCGTCAGCCGCACCTGTTCCGCGCTCAAACGCGCCACCTCCTGTTCCAACTTGGCGAGTTTATTGCGCATCGGCTGCTGCTTTTTGCGCAACTCGGCATCCAGCCGCCGCCTATCCTTACGCGCTGCCGCGCTATTTTCCGCATCGACTCCATCGCCCGTCGGCTGTTCACGCGCTTTATCCAAAGCCTCCTGCTCAGCCAGCCAACGTGGATATTCGTCCAGACTTTGCTCAAACTCCGTCACTTTGCCGCCACGCACCAGCCACAGGCGATCGGTGGTGGCGCGCAGCATGTAACGGTCATGCGAGACGATCACCATCGCCCCCTCGAAATCCTGCAAAGCCAAGGCCAGCGCGTCGCGCATCTCCAAATCAAGATGGTTGGTCGGTTCGTCCAGCAGCAACAGATTCGGCTTCTGGTACACCAAAAGCGCCAGCACCAGACGCGCCTTTTCGCCGCCGGAAAACGGCGCAATCGGCGCTAAAGCCATATCACCGACAAAGGCAAAACTCCCCAGATAATCGCGCAACACCTGCTCAGCCACATGCGGATGTTCGTGACGCATATGCTCCAGCGCCGACCAGTCCAAGTGCAACTGTTCCACCTGATGCTGGGCAAAATAGCCGATACGCAGCTCTTGCGACGGCACGCGCTCACCGGCCAGCGCTAGCATTTCCCCCGCCAGCAGCTTAATCAGCGTCGATTTACCCGCGCCATTCACCCCAAGCAAGCCAATCCGATCCCCCGGGGCGAGCGACAATTTCACCCCGGCCAGAATGGGCTTGTCGCCATAGCCCGTGCTGACGTTATCCAGTTGCAACATCGGGTGCGGCAATTTATCCGGCACGCGCATGGCAAAGGTAAACGGCGAATCAGCATGCACCGCCGCCACAAGCTCCATGCGCTCCAACGCCTTCACCCGGCTTTGCGCCTGACGCGCCTTACTCGCCTTGGCCTTGAAGCGCTCGACAAAGCTCTTGATATGCGCCACTTCGCGCTGCTGACGCGCATACGTCGATTGCTGCAAAGCCAGCCGTTCGGCGCGCAGACGCTCAAACGCCGTGTAATTGCCGCTGTACAGCGTTACCGAGCCCTGCTCAAAGTGAATCACATGGGTACACACGCCATCCAGAAAATCGCGGTCATGCGAAATCAGCAATAACGCACCACGATAGGCCTTCAACCAGCCCTCCAGCCACACCACCGCTTCCAGATCCAAATGGTTGGTTGGCTCATCCAACAACAGCAAATCCGAACGGCACATCAAGGCGCGCGCCAGGTTCAAACGCATCCGCCAGCCCCCGGAAAACGAGGCTACTGCGCGCAGCTCCTGTCCCGGTAGAAAGCCCAAACCGTGCAACAAGCGAGCGGCTCGACTGGGCGCATCGTAGCCTCCTATCGCCTCAAACTGCCCGTGCAGCTGTGCCAGGCGCAGGCCATCGCCCTGGCCATCATGAGCAGCCTCGGCCAGCGCCAGCTCACGTTGTACCGTGCGCAGCTCCTCATCGCCATCCAGCACATACTCCAAGGCCTGGCGCGGATCGGCAGGCGTGTCCTGCGCCACATGCGCCACCACCCATTCACGCGGAAAGCCCGCCTCACCGGCATCCGCCGACAACTCGCCGCGCAACAAGGCAAAAAAGCTCGACTTACCGCAGCCATTCGCCCCGGTCACCCCGACGCGCTGCCCCGGATAGATCTGAAAATTGGCGTTGCTGAATAACGCCTTCGCTCCCCGGCGTAACGCCAGCTCTGAAACCTGAAGCATAACTACCTTATCCAATCAAACTGACCGATCAAACTGGGGCGCATGGTAAAGCATCATCTTGCGCAGGACACGCCCAAACGCCGTCGCTGATGGCAGAAAAAAGCCTCCACACACGGGAGGCTCGGTTCGCCCAAAACAGACGCTTTGCGTCCGGTTTCAAGCCTTATTTTTTGAGTTCAGTCTTTTGGCGTTCGGTCAGACCCGGCGGAAATTTTTGCCACTCATAGCCATTCTTTGCTCGCTCAAAACCAACGTTGTACAGGGCGCGCATGTAATCGGTATTGAAAACCCCCGGGTTAGGGTGACTAAAATCAGCCGGAATATAGGCAAGATTAAAGTCCACTTTATCCAGATGCGCCGTCACGAAGATACGGTACAAATCCCCCACTCCCTGGGTGTGAATCAGAGTACCCACCGCACGTCCGGCAATACTGAACACACGGCGTTCGGTTTGCGCCCATTCGGGGTCAATGCGCTCGTTCATAATGATGTAGAGCTTGCGCTGGCGCTGAACATCGTTGTCTTTGGAGAGTTGCGCCAGGTTGATCGCGGAAGGATAAACGAACACCTGCGACATGGTGCCGCCATCCACGTGCATTTCCTGATAGAACTGCCCATCGACGGTCACATCAATCATCACCGGCGGAAAAGCCGCCGGAATGGCCGCCGAGGCGAGCATGATATTGTGAAACAACTCCATGGCACGCGGGTCTTGGCTCGCGGCAATTTTGGTCATATTCCAGATCACACGCCGCGTGGCATCAATATTGGTGGTGGACACCAGCAGCAGACGGCCTTTTTTGTATTCAGCCGCCACTTTGTCCAGAAACTTGCGGTTAATTTGTTGCGCGATCAATTTGCGCAATGGCGCAGTATCCAGCACGGAATCCTCGGTCAGCGCCGCAAGCATACCGCGAGCTTCCACCAGGTCTTCGCTGGAGGTGTTGGTGTACATTTCCTTGAGTTCGTGGTCATGCGATGAGCCCAAAAACGCATAAGGCGCAATCAATGCGCCAGTGCTGATGCCGGTCACCAGCGTGAAGCTGGGGCGTGTGCCTGCTGCCGTCCAGCCATTAAGCATCCCGGCACTGTAGGCACCCTTGTCACCGCCGCCCGAGAGAGCAAGGAAGTTGGACGGCGGCAGATCGTTGATCGACTTGCCCTGCGCAGCAAGATGGGCGCGCTGCAATTCCCATGTGTGCAAAACATCCTGGGTCATGCGCTCCATGTCCTTGGGGTCATCGACGATATAACGCACACTTTCAAGCTCTTTACCCACCACCACCGCCTGGTTGGTTTTTTCAAATGGCACCGCCTGTTGGCGAGGAAGTGTTGAACAGCCTATCGAACTCACCAGCACGAGAGCGAAAGCCATGGCACGAAAAAACATGAAATACTCCAAGAGCAAATATTGGCGGAACGCATTGTAACAGCTCGACTTGCATAGACATCGCGTGTTCATTAACCGAATGACTTATCCATTGGGACTTACGCAAATCGCTTGATAACGCATTGAGCGACGTTGGCGAAGCACCCTCAACCCAACCCTCGCCCGCACGCGGGAGAGGGAGTGAACACCAGCTTCTGCGTAAGTCCTATTGATCCTTGCCTGGATGAACCGTGAATGGACGGCAGGAGCGGGCTTGCCCGCGAAGCCTTCAACATACGCTTTTTCGCGGCCAAGCCCGCTCCTGCACTTCAAGATATATGCGTGCCGCATCAATATGAATCAAACAAAAAAGCCGCAATACCTCCAGAGTACTGCGGCTTGCTTACGTTCCGTGACGTAAAAGAAGAGTTATCGGCTCAATTCAGCCTGCGTCGCATCATCAAGTCGACCTGTCACCGGAATACCCCGCTCGCCCTGAAAGGCAGATAACGCTTCACGGGTTTTTGCACTAAGCTTTCCATCCGCCCGACCGTCAAAATACCCGAGACTTATCAGCTTGTTTTGCGCTTCCTTGAGGGAAAGTCGTTGCCCTTGGTAACCGCCTTGCTGCGATGCCCCGTCCACAGCGAGCTTTCCGCCCGTACCCAATCCACGGTCACCCATCGTTTGTGGCGAATAGTTTCGGGTGGCGATGACCAGCTTGTTGTAGGCATCCATAAACGCACCGGCGATCACCTTGCCCTGTGGCGTATTGGTATAACCACCCAGGCCACCCCCCGCAACGCCGCCAAACAGCAAGGTGCCCAAGGCAAAGTCGGTATTCGATGCGGCGCCTTCTGCCACACCGACCTGCACGCCTGAGCGGTTATCGGTGAGCATCAGCATGGTCGCCGCCTCATTGGTTTTGATGCTGCCGGCAATCCCCGCCGCCAAACCGACCCAGCCGCCCAACCCGGCACCGATGCCACCCGTACCTTTCTGGCTGAACAGCACTTCGGGGGTGATTGAATAATCGGCGCTGACCATCTGCCCCTTGCCAAAATTACTTCCCGCCCGCATCTCACCGGACTGCATCAGCGCGCGTTCCTGCATCATATTGTTCATGGCACGACCACGATCAACCACAATGAAGCAGTTGGATTGCTGAATGAGCAGACGCAATACAGGGACAGTCGAAGTCAGGCGATATTCACGAGTCAGGTACTGGTACCACTCGGATTGCTGTTCTTCCACAATGGTCACCGTACCGAATGGTTTGGCGCATTTTTCCAGCTGCTGGTTTTCACCCTCACTCGTCGCGCCACCTGCCGAACCGGTCGCAACCGTCCTGGCGCTATCGTCCCCAACCTTGACCGGATTATTTTCACAGCCCGCCAAAACAGGCAGCAAAAGCGCCGCCATACCAAGATACATCACTCGATGATTCAGTAACTTCATCTCACCACCCTTTTATTCTGTACCGAAAATTAAGTCAACCTGTCGTCGGCCTGAGGGCAAAACCCTCTTGCGCCGCTTGATGTTACTATAAAAAAAGGTGGGCAACCCGCTTGCACACACCGGCATCCCTAATTGTTGCGGAGATAACACGATGATTACCAGAAAAGCCCTTCCCCTTGCTGTGCTTGCCTTGTCTCTTGCAGCGTGCGCGCCCGTGCAGGAAAGCGTGCGTGACAACCCCAACACCGCCGCAGGCGCAGGCATTGGCGCCGTGGGCGGGGCACTTATTGGTAGCGCGGTCGCCGGAAAAGGCCGCCGTACCGAGGCCGCCGTGATCGGCGCGGTGGTCGGCGGCCTGGCGGGCGGTGCCATCGGCAATCGCATGGACGCACAAGAGCGCGCCCTGCGTCAACAAATGGCCAATACGGGCGTGGATGTACAGCGCAAGGGCGAAAACATCGTGCTGGTCTTTCCGGACAACATCACCTTCGCCACCGGCAGTTCGCAGATCAGCCCGGCATTCATGGGCACGCTGGATAGCGTGGCTCAGTCGCTGCAACAGTACCCGGACACCCGCATCCAGGTCGCTGGACACACCGACAACGTTGGTTCGCCCGCTGCCAATCAGCGCCTCTCGGAAGATCGTGCCTTCCGGGTGCGCGACTATCTGGGGCAGCACGGCGTGAGCGCGCAGCGCATGAGCGTGGTTGGCTACGGTGCCAGCCGCCCGATCAGCAGCAATAACACCGCCGAGGGGCGTGCGCAAAACCGCCGGGTCGAGATTACCATTCTGCCAAATCAATAATCGACTCATTTGAACACCATGACCCCGCCGCCGAGCGGGTTTTTTGTGAGCTCAAATCACCCCACGCTCCGCCAGCGACACCGGCGCACCGTCACCAACCACAAAATGATCGAGCAAACGCACATCCAGCAAGGCGAGAGCATCGCGCAGGCGACGTGTAATGTGTTCGTCCGCAAGACTTGGCTCGGCCACGCCGGACGGATGGTTATGCGCCACAATCAGCGCCGCCGCATTGTGCTGCATGGCGCGGCGCACCACCTCACGCGGATGTACACTGGCTTCGGAAAGCGAGCCTAAAAACATCTCTTCTGCCGCCAGCAAACGATGGCGCGTATCGAGAAACAACACCAAAAACACCTCACGCGGCTGGTCGCGCAAGCGTGCCGTCAAATACGCGCGCACCGCATCCGGTGAACTGAAGGCATCGCCACGCTCCAGATTTTCACGCAAATGTCGCCGCGCCATTTCCAGCACGGCCTGCAACTGGGCGTATTTGGCATCCCCCAAGCCTAGTCCGCTGCAAAACTCACTGCGCGAAGCCTGCATCAAGGCACGCAAACCACCGAAGGTACTCAACAACTCACGCGCCAGATCGACCGCAGATTTTCCCGTCACCCCGGTGCGCAGAAAAATGGCCAGCAATTCGGCATCGGATAACACGGATGCGCCATGTTTTAACAACTTCTCACGCGGACGTTCGTCTTCCGGCCAGTCGGTAATTGCCATCACTCCCCCAAAGTTGTTCCAGAATGCTGACGAGTTTAGCCATGAGCCGCTAAACTGCGCACATGGGTTGATTTATTGAGGCCAATATCCATGAACACATCTATCGTGAACATCACCGACGAAGCCCTGCATTTGCCAGTTGAAGCACGGATTGCGCTGGTGGGTGAACTGCTCAAAAGCCTGAATGGTCAGACCGATCATCAAATCGACAGCCTGTGGTTCGCTGAGGTTGAGAAACGTGCACAGGAACTGGATTCAGGCATGACTCAGCCGCTCGATAGGGAAAGCGTATTTGCCGAGATTCGCCAGCGTCTGCGCGCCGCTGCATGAACGTTGTCTTTCATCCGGCTGCGCAACAGGAACTGAGCATAGCTGCAGAACACTACGAGCAGGCGCAAATCGGTCTGGGCTTGGTGTTTGTTGACGAGGTTTATGCCGCTGTTCAACCTATCTGCACATCCCCCGAAGCCTGGGCGCGCCTGACACCCGCAGCACGGCGTTGCCTGATTCAGCGCTTTCCCTATGGCATTGTTTACCGCGCTCACCAAGACAAAGTGCAAATTCTTGCCATCGTCCATTTGAACTGCAAACCGGGGGACTGGAATCCCCGTCTCAAGACACCATGACCCTCGCCCAGAAAAAAATCCTGCTCGGCATCTCCGGCGGCATCGCCGCTTACAAAGCCTGCGAACTGACCCGCCGCCTGCGTGATGCGGGCGCAAAGGTGCGCGTAGTGATGACAGAAAATGCCACGCGCTTTGTCACCCCGCTCACCCTGCAAGCCCTGTCCGGCCACCCGGTGCGCGTGTCGTTGTGGGATGAAAACCACGAAGCCGCCATGGGGCATATCGAATTGGCGCGCTGGGCGGATGTCATTGTTATCGCCCCGGCCAGTGCCGATGTGATGGCACGTTTGGCGGCAGGTATGGCGAATGATCTATTGACCACGCTATGTCTGGCCTCGGACGCGCCATTATTTCTTGCCCCGGCAATGAATCATCTGATGTGGACGCATCCCGCCACCCAGGCGAACGTGCGAACCCTCGTCGCGCGCGGCGCGCAACTGCTCGGCCCAGCCTCCGGCGCGCAGGCCTGCGGCGAGGTCGGCGAGGGACGCATGTTGGAGCCGATGGAACTGGTGGAGCGTCTGAGCGCCTCCTTCCCCCTCTCCCCAACCCTCCCCCGCCAGGGGGGAGGGGGTCAAACCGAGTCAATCGCCTCTTGTGCTTCAACGGCAGTCTTCCAAGGCAAGCGCATCGTCATTACCGCTGGCGGTACGCGCGAAGCCATCGACCCGGTGCGTTTTATCGCCAACCGCAGCTCCGGGCGCATGGGCTACGCGCTGGCCGAAGCCGCGCGGGATGCGGGTGCCGAAGTGGTATTGATTAGCGGCATCACCGCCCTGCCCACGCCGTCCGGCATGAGCCGCATCGAGGTGGAAAGCGCCTTGCAGATGCGCGAGGCGGTCAAGCAGGCCATGCCCTGCGACATTTTTATCGCTGCCGCCGCCGTGGCCGACTACCGCCCCGCCGAACCCGCAACGCAGAAAATCAAGAAACAGGCCGAGCAACTCAGCCTGCACCTGGTGAAAAACCCCGACATCCTCAGCGAAGTCGCCGCCCTGCCTCAACGCCCGTTCACCGTCGGTTTCGCCGCCGAAACCGAACGCCTTATCGAACACGCCCGCGACAAGCTGCAACGCAAAAAGCTGGATCTGATCGCCGCCAACCTGGTGGGTGAAGGCTTGGCGTTTGAGCAAGCGGACAACGCCCTGACGGTATTGTGGGCGGATGGACAGATTGAACTGGCGCAGGCCGACAAGCGCATCCTCGCTCGTCAACTCATCCAAATCATTAGCAAACGACTCAAAAACCATGCACAACATCCAACTTAAAATCCTCGACCCGCGTATCGGCCAGTCCATTCCCCTGCCCGAATACGCTACCCAAGGCTCCGCCGGACTGGACTTGCGCGCCGCGCTGGACAACGCCATCACCCTGCAACCTGGGGATACCACACTCATTCCCACCGGCATTGCCATTCACATCGGCGACCCGGCTTTGGCCGCCATGATTTTGCCGCGCTCTGGCCTGGGACATAAACACGGTATCGTGCTTGGCAATCTGGTCGGCTTAATCGACTCGGATTATCAAGGACAATTATTCGTCTCGGTATGGAATCGTGGACAAAACCCGTTCACCATCGACATCGGCGAGCGCATGGCGCAACTGGTGTTTGTACCCGTGGTGCAGGCGCATTTTGAAGTGGTCGAAGAATTTCACGCCTCTGAGCGGGGAAGCGGTGGCTTTGGCTCAACCGGACGCACTTGATTTATTGAATTGAAAGGACATTGATATGGATAACACAATCGCACAAAACACCGCCAAGGTACTGATCGAGGCCTTGCCGTACATTCAAAAGCTCAACAACAAGAGCGTGGTGATTAAATTCGGCGGCAACGCCATGATCGACGAGGCGCTGCAAAACGCCTTTGCCAAAGACATTGTGCTCCTCAAACAAATAGGCATTGATCCGGTGGTGGTACATGGCGGCGGCCCGCAGATCAATCAGATGCTGGAAAAAATCGGCAAAAAAGGCGAGTTCATTCAAGGGATGCGTGTCACCGACACCGAAACCATGGACGTGGTGCAAATGGTGCTGGGCGGTCTGGTGAACAAAGACATCGTGGCGTTGATTAATCGCAACGGCGGGCGGGCGGTCGGCCTGACCGGGCGCGACGCGGGTCTGGTGCGCGCGCGTAAACTGGCCATGACGCACAAAACCGCTGACATGGATGAGCCGGAAATCATTGACCTTGGGCATGTGGGCGAAGTGGCCGGCATCAACCCTTCGATTCTCAAGGCGCTGGAGAAAAAGGACTTTATCCCGGTGATTGCGCCAATTGGCGTGGGTGATGACGGCACGGCCTACAACATCAATGCCGACGTGGTGGCGAGCAAGATGGCACAGGTACTGCAGGCGGAAAAGCTGCTGCTGCTTACCAATACCCCTGGCGTGCTCGACAAGCAAGGCAAGCTGCTCACCGGCCTGACCGCAGCCGATGTGGAGGCGTTGATCGCAGATGGCACAATCTACGGCGGCATGTTGCCGAAGATCGAGTTCGCACTGGACGCGGTGCGCGGCGGAGTGAAGACGGTGCAAATCATTGATGGCCGCGTGCCCCATGCCGTATTGCTGGAGCTATTGACCGACAAGGGCGTGGGCACGCTGATTCGCGGATAATCCAAAAACGGGCGCATCACGTAGTCTTTCGATGTTGCCCGCATCTTTCGCGGCGCGCCCGTAAAAACATCAAACACACGACTTTTTTGCACCCTGCTATTTCTCTGACGGAGTGTTTCCATCCAAGAGTAAAACCGACGGCTGAGGCGTTGGACTCAAAAGCAGGAACGTATCCGTATTCGGCGCAGAAGGCGCAATTTTAGGGTACAAACCCTCGTGTCGCGCCTTGGCAATGCGCCAACTTGCTGTAATACGGTCAAAATGCGCATTCACACTCTGTTTTTCGTCTTCCACGTTTTTGATTGCGACACTCTCCGCCGCCAGCTGTTTTTTAAGGCTCACAAGCTCTTGTGACTGTGGCTTACCCTTGGCCGCCTGCTCCAATAGAAACTCAATCCGTTTACGCAGGGTACTGGCATTCATCTCGTGAATTTTGCGCTTGCCTTCCGTGGCCTGTAGCATCGACTCACGCGCAGCTTGAATCGCATCCTCACTTCCATAGAGCTGTAGCAGCAGGCTTTCACGACGCGTTTGCTCATCCGCCGCGCGCTTGGCGGCTTCTTGCGCGGCGCGCTGACGTTCCTGCTCGGCGCGTGTTTCAGCGCTCATCTCGGGCGCAACCTGGTCTTTTGTCCTTCCCTGGCTGTCCAGAATGCCGTAACCCTTTTTTGCCTGCGACGGCGGCACCTTGTCGGTATACACAACGCCGCCATGCTCATCGGTCAAACGGTACAAATCAGCCGCTTCGAGCACAGACGAAGCCCAGGCCGTCACAAGCGCCAGCGCGCAGACTCTCTTGACAACGCCGATTTTCGCCACCCCATGACTCCATTGATGCACGCGATACACGTTCTATATTCACCCAATCATTCGTGCCTTGGAGAATAGCCTATGACAGGCGCTCAAGGAATACGCCCTGGTGACATGATGGCTGCACGAGCAGGCTGTTCAAAGGGATGAATTGCCGCGCCATCGCTATACACCCCCAGATAAACAATGCAAGGTTTTATGCACAAGCGCCCCGAGCGCATCGCTAAGCTGCTGATTTAAAAGAAAACCCTGAAAAACACATCTAAATTCAAGATAACCTATTGATTTTATTCAAGTTAAATTCATGGGCAAAATATGTCCAACACCGGGGACGGCTTGATGCGATGCGGCTTTGAACTCTTTGATGCGCATCAATTCACAATTTTATCCACAGCTTCTGGGGATAATTAAAACAATCCATACATAGCAATGACTTAACGCAATGATGTCATGCTTAACCTGCAATCAAATATCTAACTCGCAATAACACCACACGCCAAATTTTCCCCCTATAAAAACATTCAATTATTCGCTTGAATACAAGCCCCCTACTCTGCATCCCTATTGATCCGGACAAGAGAAATTTTAATTTTTGCAAGAGCGAGCTTGCTCGCGAAAAAGCATATGTTGAGGGCTTCGCGGGCAAGCTCGCTCCTTCCATTCACGGTTCATTCACGCCTCACGCCGGATCAATCGCTTAATAATGCAGGTTCAATCAACACAAGATGTCCAGCTTCAAACAAGAACTGAACGACCAGTTCGCCCGCCTTGGCAAAATGCTTTCCAATGGCCGCCGTCTGGAGCTGCTGGAATATCTCGCTCAGGGCGAGCGCAGCGTGGAGCAACTCGCCTCGGTCAGTAGGCTGAGCATCGCCAACACCTCACAGCATCTGCAACAGATGCGTCAGGCCGGGCTGGTGAATGCGCGCCGCGACGGCAAGCACATTCTTTACACGCTGGCCGGTGATGATGTGGTACGCCTGCTGGATGTATTGCGCACGGTGGCGGAGGGGCATCTGGCCGAGGTGCGCGAGATGGTGAGCAAGGCGCTCACCGCGCGCGACAGCCTGGAACCTGTGCAGGCGGAGGAGCTGCTGGAGCGCTCGCGTCTGGGTCTGGTCATCGTGCTGGATGTACGTCCGCCGGAGGAATATGCGGCGGGGCATTTGCCCGGTGCCATCAATATCACCCTGACCGAACTGGAGCAACAACTCGATCGCCTGCCTGCCAACAAGGAAGTGATCGCCTATTGTCGCGGCCCGTACTGCCTACTCTCGTTTGAGGCTGTGGCGCGCCTGCGCGAACGTGGCTTTCGGGCACGACGTCTGAAAGATGGTTATCCTGAGTGGAAACTGGCCGGCTTTGCAACCACATCTGATTGAGTGATCGAGGCTTACCACATGAATGACCTGCCCCCCCTGCAACAACTGCGCAGCTACCTTGAAAGCATCATCGTCGGCCAGCATGAGCTGCTCGACCGCCTGCTCATCAGCCTTCTGACCGGCGGCCATCTGCTGGTGGAAGGTTTGCCGGGGCTGGCAAAAACCACGGCGATCAAAACGCTGGCCAGCGGCGTTCACGCCCGCTTCCAGCGCATCCAGTTCACCCCTGATCTTTTGCCCTCTGACCTGACCGGGGCGGAAATCTACGACCCGGAAACTCACCAGTTCAACTTCCGCCAAGGGCCGCTGTTCCATGAGATCGTGCTCGCCGACGAGATCAACCGCGCCCCGGCCAAGGTGCAGGCCGCGCTGCTGGAGGCCATGCAGGAACACCAGGTGACCATCGGCGGCGTATCACACCCGCTGCCCGAATTGTTTATGGTGATGGCCACGCAAAACCCGCTCGACCAGGCCGGAACCTACCCGCTGCCCGAAGCGCAGCTCGACCGTTTTCTGCTGCATGTGGTGCTTGATTACCCCTCGGAGAGCGACGAGCTGGAAGTACTGCGCCGACATCGCGCCGGAGTTTCAACGCACAGCGAAGCGCCGAAAATTGATGTCGCCTGGGTGCTGAACGCCCGCTCCCAGGTCAATGCCGTGCATCTTGCGCCTGAACTGGAAGCCTGGATCGTGCGTCTGGTGGCCGCCACCCGCGACATGAGCAAGCATGTGCCCGAAGCTGCCGGACAGATCGACTGTGGCGCATCCCCGCGCGCTTCGCTGGCTCTGGCGCAAGCGGCGCAGGCGCTGGCCTTCCTGCGCGGACGCGATTTTGTCACCCCGGAAGATTTGCTCGACATCGCCCCGGATGCCCTGCGTCACCGCCTGCTGTTAAGCCCGGTAGGGCAACTGGCGCGGGTCAATCGTAATGCGCTGATCGCCAGGCTGTGTGATGCCCTGCCGATTGAATAAATTCCCGTTCACCCTCTTTGCGCGTGACCGGGTCGGCGTTGCCGATGTCCACGCCCCGCTGCTAACCGAGCGCGAGCTGGGCGAAATCGCCGCATTGGCGAACGAAACACCCGCCGGGCGACGCATGAGCGAACATCTGCAACGTGGTGAACAAGCCTCGCGGCACCAGGGCGCAGGCATCAACTTTGAAGACTTGCGTCCCTACCAGCCCGGCGACGACCCGCGACGCATCGACTGGCGCGTCACGGCGCGTTTGCGCAAAACCTTTGTGCGCGTGTATGGCGAAACCCGCCAGGCCGCTGTGTGGGTGGTGGTCGATCGCGGCGCAAGTATGCGCTTTGGCACGCACACCCGTCTCAAGGCGGCGCAGGCGGCGCGGCTGGCGGCGCTGTTGCTCTCCAGCGCAAGCCGTGGACACGAGGCGCTGGCGCTCAGCCTGCTGGATCATGCCGAGCATCTCAGTCACCCGCCAAGCGCCGGACGCGCCGCCTTGCAGCGGGCGCTGCACGATCTGAGCGCCCCCTGCCCGCCCTGCGCCGACAACGCGGCCAGCCTATGGACGCCGCTGTTGAGCGAGCTGGAAATCAGCCTGCCGCAAGGCTCAAGGCTATGGCTGTGTTCCGACTTTCTGGCGCTGACTCAGGCCGATGAGCGCCTGTTGCAACGTCTTGCGGCGCGTGCGGATGTACGTCTGGCCTTGATTGAAGATGCACAGGAAGACACTTTGCCGCGTCTTGGCCGCATCCGGCTTGCAGGCGCTGGGACAGACATTGAAATCGACACGCAAGATTCCGCCCTGCGCCAGGCTTATGCGCAGTTCAATGCGAAACGGCGGCAAGCTCTGGAGGATCTGGCCTTGCGCCTGGGCGGGCATCTGCTGCGCCTGCGCGCCGACGAGGATTTGGCGCAACTGGCTTCACGTCTGGCCTCACCTTTGGCGGGAGCGTTTTGATGGAACAGGCGTTAGACAGCATGGCCGACATTATCCCCCCCATGCCGGCGCATGACGGCTTGGCCGCCTTGCTCGTTCCAGGTTCATCGGCGCTTGGATGGTGGCTGCTCGCCCTGTGTCTCGCGGGTCTGCTGCTTGCCGCCTTCCTGCTACGCCGCCGCCTGCGCGCCCGTTGGCATCTTTGGCAGGCCGAGCGCGCCCTGCGCAGCTCTCGCCCCGTGCCAGAAATCGCCAGCCGTATTGAACATGGCCTACGTCACCTCCATCACCTCAACATTCTGCACCCCGGACAAGCGCCCAGCGGCATGGATGCGACGGCCTGGCGAAACTTGATCGACCGTCTGCACGCGGCTCGATTCGGTCAGCAAACACTGAAGAGCGATGAGCTTCGCACCTTGCTCAAACCGTGCTTCACACCCTCCCCCCTGGCGGGCGAGGGGGCTAACGCACGTCGGCGCTAAACCCATGCCCAGCTTCGCCCACCCCCTGTTTCTTTTGCTGCTACCGCCCCTGCTCTGGCTGGCCTGGCGTTGGCGTGTGGCTGCGCCCGCCGCTTTCAGCCGCGCAGCGCTGCGCCTGCGTCACCCCGTGCTGGCCGCCATGTCGCTCAGGGCGACAAACACGCAACGCAAACCCCGTTTCTGGCTCCTTTGGATGCTCGCCCTGCTCATTCTTGCCGCCGCCCGACCGCAAACCGACGGCGGCTGGTTGCCGCCCATCGCCGAAGGGCGCGATATTCTGCTGCTGATCGATATTTCGCCGAGCATGTCGATTCAGGACATGCAGCTCGATAAGAAAACCGTGCCGCGTATGCAGGTGCTGCAACAGGCCGCCGGGCAGTTCATTGAGGCGCGAGCGCACGACCGCATGGGCTTGATCGTGTTTTCCGACCACGCCGCCAGCATCGTCCCGCTCACCTCTGACCGTGCCGTGGTGCAGGCGCAGCTCGCCCGCCTTGCGCCCGGTAGTACGGGATCGGCCACCGCCATCGGCGAAGGGCTGGGGGTCGCCATGCGCAGTATCGCCGCCAACACGCGCAATCCGCCGCTTTTGCTGCTGTTTTCCGACGGCGACAACACCGGCGGCCTGCTACGCCCGCGTGAGGCACTGGCCTATGCCCAGCGCCTGGGACTGCACATCTACAGCATCGCCGTCACGCCCGACAGCCTGCCGCCGAGCGTACAGGCCGATGGCCAACGTGAACCCGGCCTGGATGAAATCAGCCAGATCAGCGGCGGACGCGCCTATCAGGCCAACGATGCCGCAAGCCTGAGCCGCATTCTGCACGACATCAATCAGCGCGAAGCGGCGCACGTCCCGCCGCCCACCGAACGCGCCAAGCTCGACGGGTATCCCCTGCTCCTGGGGCTGGCGCTGCTCATCCTTGCCCTGGGGCAATGGGTCGAGCTGCGTGGCGGAGGACGACGGTAATGTTTTCAAATCTTCTGCTGACGAATCTTCATTGGCACACCCCCTGGGCGTTTCTATTGCTGCTCGCGCCCGCGCTGTTGCTGCTGCTTGCCCGCCTGCAACGGCAAAACCTGCTGGATTACGCCGACCCCGCCCTGCGCCCCTGGGCATTGCATGGCCATGACTCGGCTCGCGCCTGGCGCGATATTTTGCATCTGAGCGCCTGGCTGTGTCTGGTCGCCGCGCTGGCCGGGCCGCGTCTGCCGCTGGATGTGTCGCCTAATGGCGACGCTGCGAGCGCGTCCCGCCAGGATGTGCGCATCATGGTGCTGCTGGATGTTTCCGAATCCATGCAGGCGCAGGACATCAGCCCCACGCGCCTGGAACGCGCGCGCCTCAAGCTGCACAGTCTGCCGGATGTTCTTGGCGGAGAAGCGCTGGGGCTGGCGCTGTTTGCAGGCAGCGCCGGGGTGGTGATGCCGCCCAGCAGCGACCCGGCGGTGTTTCGCTATGCCCTGCAACAAAGCGAACATCTGCTGGATGATGCCCCCGGCACGGAGCTTGCGCTGGCGCTGGATGCCGCCGCACGCGGCCTGCCCGACTCCGGCGGGCGTTCCCGCGCCATCCTGCTGCTCAGCGACGGTGACAGCGCCGCCGTGCGCAGCAATGCCGTGTTACAAGCGGTGGAAAAACTGCGTGACGCGCACATCCCCCTGTTGATCCTCGGCGTAGGTAGCGAACAAGGCGCACCAATCCCCGATGGCGCAGGCGGTTATCGCCAGATCGACGACCAGCCCTTCCACAGCCGCATGGATCGCGCCGCACTGGAAGAAATGGCGCAGCGCACCGGCGGCGTGTTTATCGCCGTCAGTGATGGCGATGCCGATGTGCGTGCCCTGGCCGCCGCCATTCACGCCCTGCCAAGCCCGCCGGAGACAGCTAAAGGTCATGGCTGGAATGAGCTTTTTATCTGGCCTTTGTTGCTTGGAATCAGCCTGCTTCTTCTGGCCTATGCTCCTCCCGTAGCCCGGATGGAGCGCAAGCGCAATCCGCTCGCTACTGCCGACACATCCGCGCTGCGCACCTTCCTGCTGATACTTGTCGCACTCGGTTCAAGCGCAAACCACGAGCTGCACGCCGCCCCGCTCATGGCCAGCCCCTCCAGCGCCTATGCCGCCTGGCAACGTGGCGACTTTGTGCAGGCGCAACTGCTCTACGCCCGCCTGCCCGGCGCGCAGGCGCGCATGGGCGAAGGCGCAGCCGCCTACCGTCGCGGCGATTACAACCACGCCGCCCAGACTTTCACCCGCGCCTGGCTGCTAGCGGAGAGCGATACGCAGCGCGCCGATGCGCTCTACAACCTCGGCAATGCCGAACTGCTGGCCGGGCGTAGCGAACGCGCCGTCGCTGCCTACGAGCAAGTGCTGCGCCTGCGCCCCAAGGATGAAAACGCGGCCAGCAATCTTTGGCTGGCACAGCAAAAAGCCGAGGAGAAACGCCTAAAAAGCAGTAAGCCGGAAGACCCGCCCGGACGTAAACCCAGCGATTTTGCACGTTATAACGAAGATGTGCTGAGCGATTTCCCAGCGGATGAAGCTACAAACACTCCAGGGCTGTCCGCAGGCGGCGCAGGCGCAGGAGAAGCGCGCAAGGCCGATGCGCCTATCGCCCTTAACCTGAGCGAAGCCGACCGCCTGGCCGCCGAAAAGAAAATGGAACTGCTCGATGAAAAACCCAATGCGGTGTGGCGCGCCATGCTGCGCCGCGATACGCCGGAGCGTAAAAGCGAGGGCTTGCCGTGGTGAATTTCAAGACCCTGCTTGACGAGCTGTTCAGCGCATTGAAAAGGCGCTGCCAACTGCCCCACCCTCTCCCCAACCCTCCCCCCTCAAGGGGGAGGGGGCAAGATCAGAAGCGCCGCGTGGAGCATACCGCCCAGCCCAGTGTTTTATCCCCTCCCCCCTCGCGGGAGAGGGTTAGGGAGAGGGGGAGGCCAACGGAGCTATTCCCGCTACTCATCCTGCTCACCTGCTTTTCAGTATCCCTACACGCCGAAATCAGCATCAACGCCACGCTATCCAACCCCGCGCCCTGGGTGCGCGAGGAAACCCTGCTCACGGTAGAGGTAGTCGATGACCGCTCGCTGCTCGACATGCAGATTGAGCCGTGGACACCGCAAGGCTTCGCCCTGCGCACGCTCAACCCCTCGGAGACGCGCATCCAGACCGCACAGGGCGTGCGCATTCTGCGCCAGCAACGCTGGGCGCTGATGCCGCTGTATGCCGGCAACATCCGCCTGCAACCGCCGAACGTCCGCCTGCGCACCACAGGACAGGCGCGCTTCACCCTGACCCCGCAGGCGCTGCAACTCGACGTGCGCCCGCTCAACCCACTGATTCCCAGCGACCTTCCCGTCAGCCCCTTGCAGCTCAAGCTGGATGCTCTGCCCACAGCCGTGGCGCGCGGTCGTCCTTTTGAGGCCAGGCTTGATATTCAAGGTAGCGGTCTGTCGGCGCGCGGCCTGAGCCAATGGCTGAACGAAAGCCTGCACAGCTCGCCTGGGCTTCGCATCTACCCGCCCAAGGTGCGCATCATCGACAACCTTGATCCGCAACGTCCTCTGCTGCAACAAGCCGAGGTGCGCCTGACCCTGGAAAGCCAGACCAGCGGCGCGTTGCAGCTCCCCGCCATCATCCTGCCTTTTGTCGATACGCAGGATGGCCAAATACGACAAGCGAATATCGACTTCCCCGCCGTGCAGGTCGAGCATCCGCTCTGGCTCGCCCTGCGCCCGCGTCTGCCGTGGATCGTCGCCCTGCTCGCCATGCTTGCCGCCCTGTTCACCGCCTGGCGCGTCCTGCCCGCACACTGGCGACGCCGACAACATCACCGCGCCATCCTACGTGAGCTTGAAGCCGCCGATACGCCCAAATCCTTGCGCGCCGCCTGGAAAAAGCTTGCGCCCAACCTGCTTGAATCCGCCGCAGCCCGCCGTCTGGATGCCGCCTGTTATGGCCAACAAGCGCTGAATGCGCAGGATTTTACCGCGCTAAAACAGGAACTCATCCAAATCTGGCTCAAAGCTCAACACTGGGATAACCAAAACCATCAAACCCCGAACCGGCCAGCTGCACGCCGATACGCTGCAAGCCGTTGACCAGGGTATCGCCATGCGCCAGCCGCCGGCCATGCAGCTCGGCCAGCGCCTCGGCCTCCTCCTCCAGCGCATGACAACACACCGCCTGCACCCCTGCCCAAACCGCAGGCATCACAAAATCGGGCGCAAGCTCCATCTCCAGTGCCAAACGCACATCCGCCTCCACCTGCTGTCCGGTGAGAACAATGCAAACCTTGAGGCATTGCTGGCCAAGTACGTGTGGATATATAACCCTCACCTGCCTCAGCGTGCCTTGGGGCATATCTTCCCAAGCGAAACCATGAGGCCGTGGCAAGAAAAAAAGCCGGCGTCATTCAACAAGCCGGTGAGTGCGTTAATCAATCAGGCAGATTCTTGACACCTGGGTATTAAACTCCGCAACACATGCTATCCTCCGTCGCCCTGTTTGGCACGCCCCAAGCCTATTGAACACCCACTCCGATGCCTGTATGTCTCTTCTGAATAACGAATCCCATTACCGCCCCTTTGTCGCGGAACATTTGCCTCAAGGCGACTGGCTGGTGCTCGCCCCACATGCCGATGATGAAACCTTTGGCATGGGCGGGGCGATTTCGCTGCATGTCCGTAGTGGCGGGCAGGTGGACGTGGTTATCATGACCGACGGAGCCCAAGGTGGCGAGGGCGAGGATCTGGTGACACGGCGCGAGAGCGAGGCGCGTCAGGCGATTGCGGCACTTGGCGCTCGCAGCGTGCTCTTTTTGCGCCAGCCTGATCGGAGCTTGGCGGTCAGCGAGTCATTAATCGAGCGCCTAGCCGAGCTGATCCGCAAGGGCTGCTATGCCGCCGTGTATTTTCCTTCGCCATTAGAGCCTCATCCCGACCATCGTACAACCACGCAACTTGCCTGGGAGGCGCTGCGCAAGACACAATTCAGCGCGCAGCCCTTCAGCTATGAAATCAGCGCACAAGGCCCCTGCAATCTTTTGCTGGACATTAGCGCATCTTTGGCAAAAAAGACCGAGGTTATGCGGCTTTATGTCTCGCAACTGACGGAAAACACCTACATCCAACGTATTCTTGGCCTAAATGCGGCTCGTGCCTGGTCGCTGCCGCTTGAAGTGACTCACGCTGAGGCGTTTTTCCGTTGGGAGGCTCTGGATAGCCCTCTTGCCACCCAGTTGTGGGCGATTCAATACGCCCAGCAGTCCGCCCGATCCCTACCAACCACCGAGCCGCTGGTATCGGTGATTGTGCGCACCATGAACAGGCCGGACATGCTGCGCGAGGCGATCCGCTCGATCGCCAACCAAAGTCATTCCAGTATCGAACTGCTGCTCGTCAATGATGGTGAGGCGGACTTTTCGGCACTGCTCGATGAGGAGGCCACAGGCTCGATTCGCATGCTGCGCAACCTGAAAAACACCGGGACACATGGTCGCGCTCAGGCTGCCAACCTCGGTTTGCAGCACGCAAGCGGCGAATTCATCGCCTTTCTGGATGATGATGACTGGCTGCTGCCCGAGCACATCAGCCGCCTGCTCGTTGCACTGCGCGAAGCGCCCTCGGCGATTGCCGCCTACAGCGGGGTGGACATGGTAGGTTTTGAAGATGGGCATGAGGTTTTCATGCACCGCTTCAATGACCCCTTCGACGTGCTGCGTCTGGGCTACAACAATTTCATGCCGATTCATGCCGTGCTGTTTCGCCGTCAGGCCATCGAACGTGGCTGCGCCTTTGATCCGCAGCTGGACATGTTTGAAGACTGGCATTTCTGGCTGCAACTCGCCCGTTTGGGCGCGTTTGTGCATGTGGACGACATCAGCGCCAAATATCGCAGCGCGCGTGGCAGCGGTGTCGGGCTACCGAGTGCCGAACACGATATCAGCGCCGCCATGCTGCGCTTTGTCGAGGCCAGCCGCGCCGTGTGGAGCGCCGAGCAGCTGCGCCATATGTGCATGTCCAGCATTCTGGTGGATGATTTGCGCAGGCAGGCGCAGCAGGCGCAACAGCGTTTGCACGAAACCTCGGTGCAACTGCAAACCGCGCAGCAAATCCTTGAGCAAACCCAGACTCATCTGGCGAATGTCGAGGCCGATCGGCAACGTATTGTCGAGGCGTTCCACCAGGAAAGCGTACAACGCCTTCAATCTCATGCTGCGGAGATCACCCTGCTTCAAGCCAGCTTTGAACACTCGCGAAACGCGCTTGCGCAGGAAATCACACATAAAGACCAACAACGCGCCATGTGGCAGGCACGCTTCGAAGAAGTGACCGGCAGTCGTTCCTGGCGGTTGACCGCGCCGTTACGTCTGTTGGGTCGCAAGGCGCGCCGCGTGCGTGAACTGGCGCGCAATGCGCGCGCGCGCGCGCAAGGCATAGCTCTGCGCGAACTTGCCCGTAAAAGCCTGAACATATGGCGAACCGAGGGCTGGCGCGGTTTGCTCAGTCGCCTGCATGAAACGCAAACGGAAGCGCCAGCGGCCATCACGCAGAACGCCATCCCCCTGTGTCCCGCCGCCCTCACGCGACAGGCCGATGGTCATTACACCCTGGACAGACAGGCCAAAGGTTATCAGTACGTTCCTCCTGCACCACCGCCGGACATGGACGACTGGCTCATCGCCTTGACTTCCCCTGTGCGCTTTTCCATCGTCGTGCCAGTTTTCAATACCCCGCCTGGCTTGCTGGCTGAGCTGGTGCAGTCGGTGCTGGCACAGTGGTATCCGCATTGGGAGCTGGTGTTGGTGGATGATGCCAGCACCCGCCCCTCGCTCGCGCAGGAATTGAGCGAAATCAACGACCCTCGCGTTCATCTTCTCCGCCTGGAGCGCAACATGGGCATCTCGGAAGCTACCAATGCCGGTGTCGCCGCCGCCACAGGTGAGTACATCGTGTTTGCCGATCATGACGACCTGCTCACCGCCGATGCGCTGTACGCAATGGCGCACAGCCTGCAAAACGAAGCCGCAGATTTTCTCTACAGCGACGAAGACAAGCTGGACGAGCAGGGGCGCTTTGTCCAGCCGCACTTCAAACCGGACTGGTCGCCGGACACAATGATGAGCACCATGTTCACCGGGCATTTATCCTGTGTGCGCAAAAGTCTGTTCGAGCGACTCGGCGGCCTGCGCTCCGAGGTCAACGGCTGTCAGGACTGGGATTTTGTGCTGCGCCTGGCCGAAATCACCGACAAGATCAGCCACATCCCCAAGGTGCTGTATCACTGGCGCATCATTCCTCAATCCGTTGCTGCCGATATTGCCGCCAAACCGTATGTGCTGGCCGCTTCGCAGAAAGTGCGCGCCGATGCGCTGGCGCGACGCGGCGAGCAGGGCGAGGTTGAAGCGGTCAGCGAAGTGCCTGGCTATTTCCGTGTCAACTACCACCCCAAGGGCGAACCGCAGGTATCCATCATCATCCCCACGCGCGATAACCCCAAGCTGCTGGCGCGCTGCGTTGATTCCATCGAGCAGCGCAGCCGTTACCGCCACTTTGAAATCATCGTGCTTGACAATGGCTCGCAAAAACCCGCCACGCTTGAGCTGCTGGCAGGATACGAAGCACAGGCACGCGCGCGGGTCATCCGCCACGATCAGCCATTCAATTTCTCCGAGCTCAACAACCTGGGCGCGAACGCAGCGCAGGGCGAGCTGCTGCTGTTTCTTAACGATGATACCGAAGTCATCAGCGCCGACTGGCTAGAGCGCATGGTGGGTTTTGCCCAACTGGCGCATGTCGGCGCGGTCGGCGCCAAACTGCTCTACCCCAATGGCAAGGTGCAGCACAACGGCGTGCTCAACCTGGCCGACGGCCCGCAGCACGCCTTGCTCAATACGCCCGCCGAAGCGCCGGGCTACTTCATGCGCAACCTGCTGGATTACAACTGGCTGGCGGTCACTGGCGCGTGCCTGATGGTCTCCGCTGAAAAATTCCACGCGCTCGGCGGCTTCGACGAAAACTTCCCCGTGGGCTACAACGACGTGGATCTCTGTTTCCGCCTGGTGGATGCCGGTTTGTACAACGTCGTCTGCCCGGCTGTGCAGCTGACGCATTATGAATCGCAAACCCGGGGACTGGATCATCTGGATGCCGCCAAGCGCAAGCGCTTACAGGATGAGCTGCGCAGACTTTATACCAAGCACCCGCGTTACTTTCAGTATGACCCTTTCCACAATCCCAACCTGCACCCCAATGGGGTTCACTTTGAGTTACTGCACTGATGGACACCTCTGATTTTCGCCTATCCGCCCACCCCGCTGTGCAGAGCGCCCTCAACGCACTACCCAAGGGCGAGACGCTTGCCCCCTTGCTGGACAAGGCGCGCTGTGTGTCTTTCGATTTTTTCGACACGCTGTTTGCTCGCCCCTTTGCGGAGCCTGAGCTTGCCTTCGACCTGCTTGGCCGCTACCTTGGGATTACCGATTTTCGCCAACAGCGCATCGCGGCACAGAAAGAAGCCTTCCGCCGCATGGCGCTTGCCGGGCGCAAGGAAATCCGTTTAAGCGATATTTACGCCTGCTTTGATGCGTCCGCCGAACAACAGGCGCTTTGGGCAAAGCTTGAAACCGAGCTGGAACTCGCCCTGCTCGCCCCCAGGCCAGATACCCTGGCTCTATTCCATGCGCTGCGCGAGGCGGGGGCAAAACTCGCCATCTGTTCTGACATGTATTTTCCGCAGGCGTTTTTCACCCAGGCCTTGCAGCAACATGGCATTGAAGCCGTTGATCTGCTACTGGTGTCCGCCGAAGAAGATGCCACCAAACGCGACGCTGGCGAGCTATTCTGCGCCCTGGCAGAACAAAGCGGCCATGCCGCGCAGCATATCCTGCACATCGGCGATCATGCGCTGGCCGACGTACAGCGCGCTCAGGAGCGCGGGCTGATGGCCTTTCATTACCATGCTCCAAGGCTCTCAACGCATGAGCGCGCCGCGCGTATCGCCACCCTCCACGGCTTGTGGGAACGCTGCCAAAATACAACGAGCGGCGGGGTATTCGAGCGCCTGGGTTTTCTCTACGGCGGTTCGGCCAACCTTGGCTATTTGCAATGGCTGGCCGAGCAGTGTCACAACGACGGTATCGAACATCTACTGTTTCTCTCGCGTGATGGTTACCTGCTGGAACGCCTTGCCCGCGACGGGCGGGTCAAAAACCTGCCCAGCTTCCACTACTTCACAGGCTCACGGGTCGCCTACTATCTGGCGGCGATCACGGAAAAGAACTTCAACGCCTATCTGCCCTTCCTGCTCTCCGGAAGCGACGGACTCAAACCGCGTGAATTGCTGGAGCGCATTGGTGTCACCCCGCCTGCGGCGCACGTCATGCACGACATTGGCCTTGGGGATGAGGTGATCATCACGCAGGAGCTGCACGAGACGCTTGCCAGCTTTCTATTGGCTTGGCGGGCGGACATTCTGCGCGTCTGCGCACGCAACCGCCGCGCATTACGCCTCTATCTTGCCGAGCTTGGCATCAATTCAGGGGCGAAAATCGGCCTGGTGGATGTCGGCTGGAGCGGATCCACGCAAGAGGCTTTCCTTGCCGCCACGCGCCCGTGGATGGATCTGGACGTGACCGGCTACTACCTGGCACTCGCGGATACGCAAGAGCGCAAAACACGCGACAGCCAGCAACGCATGGTCGCCATGTTTTCCGGTCTTAACCTGGGCGAACAGGACATGGCCAGGCTCTACAACAATCGCTCCATCATCGAATTGTTTTTCTCCGCACCGCACCCCACAAGCATTGGCTGGCAGATCGAGCCCAAGAGCTTCGCGGTGGAAAGCATCATGGATGCGGGACGTGGCGGCTCGCCGCAAGAACTGCAAGCCATAAGCCAGCGCATTATTGATGCCGCCGAGCATTTTGCCGCGTGCTACGCCGAGCTAAACGCACGCCTTGGTGTAGGCTTGACCCCGCGAGAACTGGCTGAGCCCTTGCTGCACCTAGCCGCTCACGACATCGAGCAATGCCAAACGTTTGCTTCACAGATCATCAACTTTGATACCTGGTCAAGCTCAAGCAATCAGCGCACGGATTTGATGAACTACACATGAGCCCGCGCCAAAAGCCCTTCGTCAGCGTCATTATGCCGGTGTACAACCACGCCGCTTTCGTGACCAAGGCCATCCACAGTGTGCTTGAACAGCACAATGTTGAACTCGAACTCATTGTGATCGACGATGCCTCGACGGATGCCAGCTGGCAGCAGGTTTGTGCGTTCGACGACCCCCGTCTGCGCTGCCTGCGCCATGAGCGCAATCTGGGCGCTCATGCCACGCTCAATGAGGGGCTGCAACTGGCGCGCGGTGCGTGGCTTTCCATCATCAACTCCGATGACCTCTACCATCCTGAGCGCCTGCAACGCAGCATCGCCCATATGCAGGCGCATGAACTGGATCTTCTGGGCACGGACATCCAACTGATTGACAACAGCCAGCAGATCATCAAACAGCATTGGTGGCTGGATGCGTTTCATGCGCTGAAACAACGCAGGGAAGAAACCCAGGATTGGGCGAGCGCGCTGCTGCTGGGCAATGTGTTCATGACCACCTCTAACGTGGTCATGCGTCGCGAAGTCCTGGAGCATGTGGGCGAGTTTTCGCCCGATCGCTATGTGCATGACTATGACTTTTTGCTGCGTGCGCTCATCGGCGGCATACGCATCGGCTGGTTGGATGAACCCTTGTTGAGCTACCGCCTGCACGAGAGCAATACCATCTCCGACCGCCCCCTGGAAGCCAACCGTGAATGCGCCGCCATGCTACGTCGCCATTTGCCCGACCTGGCTGCGGCGCTAAGCGCTCACATCCTGGGTGCGCTGCGTTTGCAGGCTTTAGGCGAGCAGTGGGCGCGCATGGATCGTTATGTGGACGAAATCTGGGCGACAATCAAACATCACGCCTTGCTGGACAAGGAAAATGAACTTTTTCCTTTGATTGCTGAGCGTGACCAACGGATTGCTGAGCGTGACCGCTGGATTGCTGAGCGTGACTATTGGATCACCGAGCGTGACCACTGGATTGCTGAGCGTGACACATGGATCAAGGAAAGGGATGCGCTTATCCAGCAACAACAGCTCTGGGTAGCAGCGCGCGATGCCATGATTTCCGAGCGTGACCAGATCATCGTCGCGCAAGGCGAACAACTCACCCAAACCCAGAGCGAACAGCATCAGCTCCGCACCGAGCTACATGAGCTGCACGCCCAACTCGAAGCGAGCCATGCCAACCTCAACCACATCCTCCACAGCCGCAGCTATCGCCTGGCACGCCTATTGGGCGTTCCCTGGCGTGCGGCACGTCGCCTCAAGCACGCTAACGCCCACTCGCTACGCCAACGTGTGGCGCGTTTTTTCAGCCTGCCGCCGCTTCCGGGCAAGACGAACATCATCCGCGTCACCAGCGTCAACGCCCTGCGTGAGCAGCTTGATCGGCGCGCAGCCGAAGTAAGCTGTGTCTCGTTTGATGTTTTCGACACCCTGCTTGCCCGCTGCATTGAGCCCCCGGAAAGCCTGCATGAACGTGTGTGCGCCCAACTCGCAGCGCACCTGGGAGCCCCCCACACCACGGCATCCGTCTGGCAAGCGCGCCGCGAGGTCGAACATGAGTTGCGTCAAAGCTGCGCGCAGGACGGCGGTGACTATGAGTGCCATTTCCAGCCCCTGCTCGCTCGCTGGGTTGAACGTCTGACCGGACAGGAAAACCCAGCGTTGCACGCTTGGATTGAAGATCAGGAACTGGCGTTGGAAAAGCAGGCGCTCGCCGCCAAACCCGGTATGGCGCAATTATTGGCTCATGTGCGCGAGCGTGGTTTACGGGTCATCGCCGTATCCGACATGTACCTTGGCGAAAGCCATATCCAGGCGCTTCTGCGGCATTGCGGCTTGGGCGCGCTGATTGATCGTCTGTACGTTTCCGCAGAATACGGCCTGGGCAAATACTCCACACGCTTGCACCAGCACGTTCTGCACAACGAAGGTCTACACGCGCATCAAGTCATCCATGTGGGCGACAATATCCATTCCGACATGCTCGCCCCGCTGCAACTGGGGATGCAAGGGATTTTCCTTGATGAAAAAACCGAGCGCACACGCCGCCGCCATCAGTCGCTTTCGGCGCACATGGTGCGCAATGCAGGTGCGCAATGCAGCGTATGGCATGGACGGCAATTCTTTGAAATCGTCGCTCAGCATCAACGCCTCAAACCTGAACAAGCCTCTGCGCGCCCGGCGACGGATGAGCACAATTTCTTTTTTGAGTATGGCCGGGACGTGCTTGGCCCGGCCTTTTGCGGCTTTACCCTTGGCCTGGTCGAACGACTGCGTGCCTGACAGCCCGACAAGGTGTTTTTCCTGGCGCGCGATGGCTACCTATTCCAGCAGCTCTACCAACAGTGGCCCAGCACGGATATATCCTCGGAGCCGCTACCCGAAGCCGTGTACGCCTATGCCTCGCGGCGCGTGGTCGCCAGCGCCGCCATTGCCGAAGGGATGAGCCACGCCCAAGCCATGGTCGGGCTATACAACCCCAAGCAGCAGGGCTTGCTGTCCATACTCAAAACCTACGGCCTGCCGCTGGAGGATTTCCGTGAACGCGCCGCCGAACACGGTTTTAGCTCGATGGATGCCCCTTTGCATGACTGGCATGATCCGCGCCTGCTGGCCTTCCTTGAGGATGAGGGCGTGCAAAGCCGTATCCGCAGCTTCGGGCAACAGGCACGCGCCCATCTGGAAGATTATCTGGAACAACTGGGCTTTTTCCGCTGCAAGCGCGTCGCCCTGGTGGATATCGGCTGGAGCGGCACCATTCAGAAATTTCTCGGACAAGCCTTCGCCTCGCGCGGGGATCTGCCCGAAATTCGCGGCTACTACTTCGCCTTTGTCGGCAAAATGCACGACACCTCCGCACAAAGCGACACAATTGAAGGGCTCCTTGCCGATGCGCGACGCGACAACCCCTGCGAAAACATCCCCGGCGAGTTTGAAGAGATCTTCGAACAAGGTGCGCGTGCGCTCGAAGCAACGACCTTGGGCTACCGCCGCATGGATGACGGCACCATCACCCCCATCCTCAAATCCGACGACAGCCCCGACCGTCAGGATGAACGACGCTGCAACCCGATGATTGCCGCCATGCACCAAGGCGCTCTTGCGCACCTGCCGCACTTCCACGCCGCGCAGCAACTGACCGGCTACCGCTTTACCCAGCTCAAACCCTATTTGCAAGCCCTACTGGAGCGCGCTGTCGTCTATCCAAGCCAGAAGGAAATCCAACACATCAGCCAACTGGCGCACACCGAAGACTTCGGCCACGATCATGTACTGGACATCGGCAACCGCGACCTTGGCTGGTGGAAAATTTTGCGCCATCCACGCCGCTTTCTGCATGAGCTGCGCATCGCGCCCTGGCGTTACGCCATGCTTGCCCGCCTGCCTACGGCGCTTCCCACATGGCTTTACCGAATCCTTTTTCTAAAAACACGACGACCATGAAAAGCGTTCCCTATCTTCTCAGTGTTGGCCGCCTATGGTGGATGGCGCAAGTCTTCCCACCCTGCAGAAGACATCGGGTCTCTGTTTTGGCCCAGGTTTTGGCCGACTCTTGCGTTATGAAAGCCAACGCGCATGGCATCTCATCTTTGATCGTGAACGCTGGCTCTGGTGGAAGCTGCGCTTGCGTGCGCTGTTCAGTCGCCGCTATTGATGCGGCACGCATATACCTTGAAGCGCAGGAGTGGGCTTGCCCGCGAAAAAGCGGCCCTACGGCAGCTTCGCCTTCAGCATAGAGCGGTATGTGAGCATTTTGAGCCGGTTTTGCTACAAAAGACGCGGCTTTGGCGAATTTATAGAAGTGCCCTGATGTATTCAGCGCATCCCCAACCAGCGCAGATACCAAGGGCGTCTGGCACCAACATCGGCGTACTGCTCGGGCGGTGCATCCGGCGCAGCACGCTGAACGCCGCAGGCGGCAAGCCTTGCTCATGCCGTGTCCACATCTGGCGGTAGGCCGACTCTAAATCACGGCTAAATGCCTCACTATCAAACAATGGGCATTGCAGACGCACAGCGCGCAAATGCTGCTTAAGCCGCTTAAGCCTTACCCGGTCGTGCGCCAGCGCCTTCACCAAACGCTGGTATTCCTCCAGCGTTTGCGTCACCAGCTCGCTCAGCCCCACTGCGTGCAGCAGGCTGGAGGCAACGCGCCCGGCAAAGGTATCGCCAGCGCAGGTGATGACAGGCAC
Source organism: uncultured Halothiobacillus sp. (assembly GCA_964618025.1). GTDB lineage: Bacteria > Pseudomonadota > Gammaproteobacteria > Halothiobacillales > Halothiobacillaceae > Thiofaba. The sequence goes on from CAZTYJ010000006.1 coordinate 63,379, forward strand.
GCTCACCCAGAGCGCGTCGCTGGCCGTGGTGTGGGCGTTGTAAGGCAGGGTATCAAGAAACAGATCCGCCAGGGCAAGACGCGCCAGGTGTTCGGCATGCGGCAGTTTGGGCGCAAAAATCAGGCGACCGGAGGGAAGACCCTGCGCCTCGGCAAAAGCCGTAAGGTTCGTGCGTGCCTCCTCCGAGCCTTGTAAAACCCAGAGCACGCTACCCGGCACATCGCGCACGATAGCGCACCACAAGGCAAACATCTCCGGTGTCAATTTGTAATTGGTGTTAAAGCAGCACAAAACCAGCGCATCCTCTGGCAATCCTGCCTGCTGGCGGGTGAGCGGTGCCGCGACCTTGCGTTGACGATCATTGCACTGGTAGGAGGCCGGCAGGTAAACAAGGTGTTCACTGTAGTCAGCGGCGTGCTCTTTGGGAACAACATGTTCATCTGCAAGCAGGTAGTCGATGAAGCGAGCTCCCATCGTTCCCGGATAACCTAGATAACTGACCTGGAGCGGTGCGGGACGCGCCGCCAGAATCTCCGGACGCGCATCCTGGGTGTAGCCCTTCAGATCGATCAGAATGTCGATGTTGTCGTGGCGAATCATGTCAACAACTGTCGCAAGCTCCAGACCGCGCACCTCACGGAACACATCAAACGCTGCATACAGACGTTGACGCATGGGCGAACCATCATCCTTACCCATGGAGTAGGCATAAATTTCAAACTGCGCGCGATCATGCAGCTCGAACACCTCGGCCATCAGCCAAGCGGTGGGATGGTCGTGCAGATCAGCGGAAAGATAGCCGATGCGCAAACGACCATGCGCGCGCGGGTTTTCCAGAACATCAGTAGGGGGAGCGAGCGACGATGCCTCGCTTTCAATACTTGCCGCCCAGCGCTCGGCGCAACGCCGTTGCAGAGCGCGACTCAAACCTGGAATGGCCAGAGCGCTGAAAATATCCCCCATTTCTTCTGCGCCGATCTGCGCATTTTCCACGCATAAGGCACGCGATGCCTCAAAGTCAGACCAGTCACACAACTGACGCTCCAACTGATGCAGGCGACGCGCAAAGCGCTGACGACACTTGGGCGCCAAAGCCAGCGCGCGACGCATGGCCTGCAAGGCCGCCACGTCATTTCCCATCTCGGCCAGGCTTTCCGCCAGCGCGATCAGTGCATCGGCCTCGTCTGGAAACTGCGCAACACAGCCTTGCACCAAGCGCAGGGCATCCTGTGGACGCTGCATCATGCGATAAACTTGGGCAGCGTTGAGCTGTGCGCCCATGTTACGGGCATCCAAAGCCAACACGCGCTCAAACTCGACCAGAGCCTCCTGCGCCTTACCCAGGCGCATCAGGGCAAGCCCCAGACGATTGCGAGCCAGCACCTCGACTTGAGTCGCAAGCGCAGGCAGTGCAAACAGACGGTTCAAGACCAAGACAACGTCATGCCATTCCTGCCGCGCAGAATGCAGCTCGCCGAGAGTAAACCAGGCCTCGTCCATGCCAGGATTCATCTCAAGCGCACGACGCAACGACGCTATGGCAGATGCGTTATCACCGATCCGCTGCTCAAGCTGCGCGATATGCAGCCAAAGCATGGCGTTGCTTGCATCCAGGTCTGCTGCGCGGCGCATAGCCTCCAGCGCCTCGCTCAGCCGCCCCTGCTCACGCAAGGCCATGCCTCGCAGATGAAAAACATCGGCCTGCGCGCTGGCATCGGCTCCAGCCGCCAGACACGCGGCCTGATACTGCTCGCACAAAGACTCCGCCTCAATAAAGCGCCCAGCCTGCAATGCGGCGAGAATATCTTCAACACCAACGATCTCGATCTTTGTTTTCATCCCAGATTGTCCATTATTGATCCGGCCTGAATGAACCGTGAACTGACGGTAGAAGCGAGCTTGCCCGCACAGCCTTCAAACATGCGCTTTTTCGCGGGCAAGCCCACACCTACACTTAAAGATATATTCGTGCCACATCAATAGCCACTTCGCGGTTCATGAGTGACTGGCAGACTCAATGACCTTGAACACAGCTTCGCTCGAGGGGGAGCGAGCAGCAAGGCGGCTGACCACTGGCACGGCGCAGGCGCCGCGTCCAACGCGCCCCCCCTTCGCGCGTCAAACGGGTGAGGGCTTAATCCACCGCAGCGCTGGAGACCAGATGCTGGAACGCCTTGGCCGACAGCAAGCCACTCTCAGGCAGAGCTTGTGCAACAGGCAAGATGGCTCATGGTCAGACTCCATTTGTCAGAATTAGGACTTACGCAATATGGCGGTTTTCACCCCCCCTTTGATGGGTGAGCGGCCGTGCCGAGGGGGCTGTTGAGGAGAAGGTGGTGAAATTGGCACAAGTCTATGTTTTGGCAAAGCTTGCCCCCTCTCCCCAGCCCTTTGATGCCGGGCTATCCTGCCCCCCTTCGGGTTCGCTGCACGATCCAGCGCTGTTCCAGACAGCGCTTGTCCCGCGAGGGACGAAGGGGCTAGACCCGGGTTTTGCGTAAGTCCTGAGAATTTTATATCTACCGCACCGTGCCGGCCAAAGACGAAATCATCGATTGCTTGGCAATGCCAAAAAAACAACCGCTTGATCGATTAAGGAAGCGCTGATTGATTCCATGGGTGGAATCAATCAGCATTTACTTAACACACAACCCGTTGATTTACATAGGTCTATGGCGTGATGCCTGCGGACTTCTGCGGTTTTTTCCAAGAAGGATAAGGGGGGGTTGGAGAGAGTGCCGCGAAGATTGAAATATGCCCTTAACACAGGCTGCTTAGAGTGCGGCTCCAGTATTTACATAAAATCCTGAGGCTATTCCCATGTCCCTGAGCACCCTGCAAAATCACTTTACCCAACTGTATCTCGCCGCCTTCGGGCGTGCGCCGGAGCTTTCCGGCCTGAACTACTGGATCGCCGAAGCCCAGGCCAAAGGTTTGCAGGCTACCCAGGGCATTATTTTCAGCTTGCCTGTCGTGCAGACGATTTACCCGGCGACTTTGAGCGACGCGGCCTTTGTCGAGGCGATTTATCAGAATGTGTTTGGCCGGAGTAGTGATGCCGAGGGCATGGCATATTGGAGCCATGAAATCGCCACCCTGCGCAGCGGCTTTGTCGCCCAGGGGCACGATGCGGGCTTTGCCGCCTTTGCGGCGCGGGGTCAATTGGTAATGAACATGATGACCGCCGCGCTCGGCACGGCGGATGGCACACCTGGGAAGGCGTTTGTCGTCAACCGTCTGGATGTAGCGACATTCAGCGTGGAAACCCAGTTGGCACAGGGGCAGGATATACCGGTGTCGCTGCTGTTGCAGAACATGGCGACGGTCAATGCGGATACGGCCACGCCGCCACCAGCCAAATGCGAGATCGGCAGTTTCTTCGATCACACTGCGCCGACGCAGCAGGCCAGCGTGAGCACCTTGGTGGATGATGCCGGTTCATTACAGGGTCATATCGCAGATCAGGGACTGACGGATGATGCCACGCCGACGCTGCAGGGCACGCTGAATGCGCCATTGGCGCTGTGCGAGAGCATTGAGGTGCTGCGTGATGGTCAGGTCGTGGGCGTGGCTACGGTGAACGGAACCAGCTGGAGCTTTGTGGATGGCGCGCTGACCGATGGTCAGCACACCTATACGGTGCGGGTGGTGGATATGGCGGGCAATGCGGGTGCAAACTCCGGTGCGTACCGTTTGACGCTGGATACCGCCGCACCGCAGCTTGAGGTGGCTAGTGTGCATGGCGATAGCCTGATCCTGAATTACAGCGAGCTGCTGCGCAGCGCGGCCTTGCCCGCGCCGGCTGACTTCGCCGTACAGGTGGACGGTCAAACGCGGGCGGTCAGTAGCGTGCATATCCATGACGACATGCTGGTTCTGAGCTTGGCGCAGACGGTCACCCAAGGGCAGAGCGTGAGCCTGAGTTATACACCGGCCTTGACCCGTATTGAGGATCAGGCAGGCAACGATGCCGCCGCAATCAGCAACATGAGCGTGACCAACACCACAGCCGACATCACCCCGCCGACGGCACCGACGCTCACTCTGGCGCAAGACACTGGCAGCTCCGGCAGCGACAACCTCACATCCAACGGTCAGGTGAATGTCGCGGGTCTTGAGACTGGCGCAAGCTGGGAATACTCCACCAATGGCGGCACAAACTGGACGGCAGGCTCGGGCTCAAGCTTCACCCTCACAGGCGACGGCCTCAAGAACGTCATCGCCCGCCAGAGCGACACCGCAGGCAATACCAGCGCCCAAAGTACGGCCTTGAATTTCACTCTGGACACGAGCGCTCCGCAGATCCAAACCGCTACTATCAATGGCTCCACCTTGATTCTGGGTTACAACGAAGGACTGAACCCCGCCTCCGATGCCGCAATCGGCAGTTTCACCGTCAACGTCAACAACAGCCCGATTGTGGTCACTGGCGCGAACGCCAATGGCAATGTCGTGACCCTGGAACTGGCCAACGCAGTCATGTGCGGCCAAAGCGTCACGCTCAGCTATGTCCCACCGGTCAGCACCCCGACTGAAGACCTGGCCGGCAACGATGCCGCCGCAATCAGCAACATGAGCGTGACCAACACCACTCCGATGCCTGTCACGCCCTTGACCTATACCCCTAATGTCGGCACCACCGAAGGTTCGTCGGATGCTTCTACCGCCATTGCCCTGGACAGCGCCTACATGCTCGTCGGCGACGATGAAGCCAACGTCCTGCGCGTGTATGAACGCGACGGCGGCGCGGCAGTGCTTGAATGGGATTACGGCGCAGCTTTCGGCTTGTCCGGCGAACTTGATCTGGAAGCCAGCGCACGCGTCGGCAACACACTGGTGTTTGTCGGCTCGCATAGCAACAAAAAAAGTGGCAACGAAGACGATAACCGCGAGTTCATCTTTACCGTCGATGTCAGCGGCACCGGCGCGACGACCAGCTTCAGCAACCCCCAGATTTTCAGCGGACTGGAGACGGCTCTGGTGGCTTGGGACAATGGCAATGTTCACGGCTTGGGGGCTGGCTATTTTGGTTTTGCCGCCTCATCCGCTGCGGGCGCTGTTCCTGAGCGCGTCAATGGCTTCTCGATCGAAGGCGCAGCTATGTCACAGGACAACTCGCAGCTCCTGCTCGGCTTCCGCGCCCCCCAAACCGACACCATTACACGCGACACGGCGCTCATCATCTCTTTTAACGTCGCTACCCAAACCATTGGCACGGCTGTTGAACTCGACCTTGGCGGACGCGGCATTCGCTCCATAGAAAAAGCTGTCGATGGCTCAGGTTATCTGATCCTTGCCGGCCCAGCGGGCTCCGCAAGTAGCGAAGTCACTCACGATTTCCGCCTGTTCACCTGGAGCGGGATGGGAACCAGCGTGACCGAACTGGACAATAACCTAGATGCCCTGCGTGATGGCACAGGGGGCAGTTTCGAGACCATCGTCGGCCTCTCCAGCATCAACCCCGGAACCTGCGTGCAACTGCTGCAAGACAATGGCGACACGATCTGGAGCGGACAGACGAGCGCATCCAAGGATCTCGCCCCCGCTCTCCAGCAATTTCAGGGCAATATGCTGCAACTGGGCAATGCGGTGAGCGATACAACCGGGCCGGTTCTGGTCAGCAGCAGCCCGGCGGACAACGCCATGGATGTCGCACGCAACAGCAACATCGTACTCAGGTTCGATGAAGGCGTACAAGTCAACGCCAGCGGCAGCTTCGTGCTTCGCAAAAGCAGTGACAACAGCGTGGTCACCACCATCGCCGCCAACGACAGCAGCCAGATCAGCGTGGCCTTCAATACCATCACCATCAACCCCACTGCCGACCTTGACCCGGCTACCGGCTACTACCTCGAAGTCAACAACAGCGCCGTGCGTGACCATGCCGGCAATGCCTGGACAGGGCTGAGCGGCGCAAGCGCGTTGAACTTCACCACCGTCGCCGGTGCGCTGAGCTACACCCTGCTGATTACCGAAGTCAACTCCAACGCCACAGGCGGCGACTTCTTCGAGCTATACAACTACGGCACAAGCGCCATCGACCTGAGCGGATGGAAGTGGGATGACGACTCCGGAAACTTCGCCGATGCCGCCGCCGTGACCTTTCCGGTCGGAACCAGCATCGCCGCTGGTGAAAAAATTGTGGTCACCGTCGGCTCGGATGCCGCCGCTTTCCGTGCTGCCTGGAACAATCTCAGCCCAAGCACACAGGTGATCGCCATTACCGGCCCTGGGCTGGGCAGAGAAGATGGCGTGGTTATCTTCAACGCCGCCGGACAAGTCGCCACCGCCTTCAACTACGACACCACCAGCATTACGGCATCTGACGGAACCGTGATTACCACGGCGCTCGCCAGCGCCGGCACCAGCTTTAGCGACAACCAGCACGCAGGCACCGCGTACAACGGCGGTGTTGCCGTGGACAAGTCCTCAGCCGTTTGGGACGGCATCTCCACCGCCAACCCCACCTACAAGGCGGCGACGGTTGGCGACCTTGGCGCCTTTGCCCAAACAGGCGATGCCACCAGCATCGGCTCTCCCGGCCTGACCTCCGCGCCGCCTGTCACCCCCAGCCTGAGCATTGCCGTGGATGCGGGCAGCGCCATCAAAGACGAAGGCAATAGCGGTGCCAGCGCTTTCACCTTCACCGTCACCCGCAGCGGCGATACCAGCACAGTCGTCGAAGCAGACTGGTTTGTTCATGGTGTAGCGCCAAGTGCCGGCAGCCCCTACGGCGAAGCGACTGCGGACGACTTTACAGGCAACGCGCTCCCCTTTGGGCACATTTCTTTTGCCGCAGGTGAAACCAGCAAGGCCATTAGCGTGAACGTCGCGGGAGATACCCTTCCGGAATTGGATGACGCATTTGTGGTCTCCCTCGACAACGTAGTGGGTGCCACCGTTACGACCGGAACAGTCAACGCTATCATCAACGACGATGACCTCACCCTGATTTCCACCATCCAGGGCAGCGGTACAGCTTCGCCGTTCGCAGGCAATGGCACGACCTACACCGTTCAGGGCGTGGTCACCGCCTACCTTCCGGGACTGAGGGGCTTCTACATTCAGGAAGAGTCGGTGGATAGCGACGGCAATACTGCCACCTCGGAAGGCATCTTCGTTTATTACAACACCACTGTACCTACAGGACTGGATGCCAACAGCGTGGGCGACATTGTGCGCATCAGCGGCGCGATCACCGAATACAGAGGCCTGACCGAAATGGTCAACCCCAGCGGATTCACCCAGATCGTGGATAACTTTGGCTTGCCAAGCGCCGTGAACATCACTCTGCCGGTCGCAAGCCTGGCGGATTGGGAGGCGGTGGAAGGCATGTATGTGCAAGTCTCTTCCGCCACGGCAGGCGGGAGACTGGTCGTCACCGACAACTACAACCTGGGTCGTTATGGCCAGGTGACACTCACCTCAGACAGCCTACTGCAACAGTTCACCGAAACCAACGCCCCCGACGTTACCGGATACACGGCTTACATGACCACAACCCAGCTGGATCAAATCGTTCTAGATGATGGTCTTAGCGCACAGAACCCTGCTGTGCATCTTGGGCGCGACGGCAACCCGCTTTCCGCCAGCAACACCCTGCGCGGCGGCGACCACGCCGTTAGCGTGACGGGCATCATCGACCAGTTCGACGTGTCTGGCTCTTTGCCCTATGAAACCCCCTATCGCCTGCAACCGACGCAAACGCCGAACTTCAGTGGCGATGCCCGCCCCACAGCGGGCGACTTGCCTGCTACGATCACCAGCGCAGAAATCAAGGTTGCCTCGGTCAACGTACTCAACTACTTCACCACACTGGGCACCACCAGCTTCACCAACCCGAACGGTACCAGCCATAACGGGCGGGGAGCCAGCGATGCCACCGAATTTACCCGCCAGCAAGACAAGCTGGTGGCCAACCTGCTGGAGCCGGATGCCGACGTAATCGGTCTGATGGAAATACAGAACAACGGCTTCGCTGATGGCACCAGCGCCATTGACTCGCTTGTTGATGCACTGAATGCGGCGACGGCACCGGGCACCTACGCCTATGTGAGCGCCCCCTACCCGGATGGAGCAGCGCCGGATGCCGCCACCGCAGGCGATGATGCCATCATGGTGGCATTTGTCTTCAAACCGTCGAAGGTGACGGTGATCGGCAAGGCTGTTGCCGATCCATCGACCTATGATGCCTTCTCCGCGACCTACGGCAACCGCGTCCCCTTGGCGGTCACCTTCCAGTCCGTGGCAGATGGTGAAATTTTTACCGCCGTCAGCAACCACTTCAAGTCCAAGGGCAGCGTCATCGACCCGAATATCGGTGACGGCCAGGGTGCCAACAACCTCGCGCGCATGGAAGCCGCGACGGATCTGCTCGCCTGGCTTGCGACCAACCCGACCGGAACCAGCGATAGCGACATCCTGCTGCTCGGTGACTTCAACGCCTACAGCCGCGAAGACCCGCTCACCTACATCGACACGCATGGCTTCGACAAGGTGTCCAGCGGCCTGTCCTATTCGTTTGATGGACTGTGGGGTTCACTTGACCATGCCTTCGCCAGCGACAGTTTGGTCAGCCAAGTGTCTGGCGCGGTGAAGTGGGGCATCAACGCCGAAGAGCCCAGCGTACTCGACTACAATATGGAGTACAAAGATGCCACGCAAGATGTGAGTTACTACGCAGCCGATGCTTACCGCTCCAGCGACCACAACCCGGTGCTGATCGGTTTGAACCTGAGCAGCGCGCCCGATGTCACCGCGCCGGTCTTCGCTTCCGCTACGGTCAATGGCGCAAGCCTGGTACTGAGCTACAACGAAACGCTGGATAGCGCCAACCCACCGCTAGCCGCCGACTTTGTGGTGACTGTAGGCGGCGTGGCGCGCGCGGTCAGTGCCGTCGCCGTATCCGGCGCAAACCTTACCCTGACCCTGGCCACAGCGGTCGTCAATGGTGAAGTCGTCACCGTGGCCTACACCGACCCGACAGCAGGCAACGATGCCAACGCCATTCAGGACATCGCAGGCAACGATGCCGCCACCTTGAACGCAGTCAATGCAACCAACACCACCCCTGCAGCGGACATCACCGCACCAACGCTGAGCAGCAGCAACCCGGCGGACGAAGCGACCAACGTGTCGCGCACCTCTGACCTCGTGCTGACCTTCAGCGAAAACATGCAGAAAGGCACGGGTAACATCCTGATCAAGCAGGTATCGGATAACAGCGTATTCGCCACCATTGACGTAACGAGCGCCGCAGTCAGCGTCTCAGGCACACAGATCACCATCAACCCAGCCACCGACCTTGCGGCAGGCACAGCCTACTACGTGGAAATGGCCGCGGGCGTGCTCGAAGATCTGGCGGGCAACGACTACGCAGGTCTGGCGGGCAATGGAGCGCTGAACTTCACGACGGCATCCGCTCCGAGCCCGGTGCTTGCGCTGGTGGGCATCAACACAGACGCTAATGACGGCTTCGCCTTCCTGGTGCTGAGCAACATCGCGGCAGGCACCACTTTCACCTTCACCGACAACGGATGGCAGTCGAGCAACACCTTCCGTACCGGAGAAGACAGCCTGACCTGGACACCCACCACCACCGTCACCGCAGGTACAGTCGTCACCTGGGAGGATACCGTAGGCTGGTCGTCAAACGCCGGTTCACCTACAACATCAGGCGCGCTGAATGGTTTGTCATCCAGCGGCGACCAAATTTTGGTTTTCACCGGAACATCTGCCAGCCCTACGTTTGTCTATGCGCTAAATGATGAAGGAGCACACACCTGGCAAGCTAACGCGACCAGTAGCAACACCTCCGCTCTACCTTTGGGGCTGCTTAATGGTTACTCAGCCGTTGCCCTGAACGAACTGGATAACTATCGCTACACCGGCGCAACCTCAGGCACTGTCGATCAGCTACTGGCGCTGATTGGCGACTTCAACAACTGGACAGGAAGCGATAGCACACGCCAAGACTTCAGCAGCATGGCGTTTACCATCCTCTGATGAATGGGCTGGGTGGATGGATAAACGCATCCACCCCGTCAACATGATTTGATTGATTCGAGCCATTGAAGTTTGATTAGGACTTACACAAAACCCGGATCTAGCCCCCTCGCCCCTCGCGGGAGAGGGGGGCAATCTTTGCCAAAACATAGACCTGTGCCAACTTCACCGCCCTCCCCCATCAAAGGGGAGGGGTGAAAACCGCCATCTTGCGTAGATCCTATTGATTTTTGTAGGAGCGGGCTTGCTCGCGAAACGCCTTGATTATGCACCGATCGCAAGCAAGCCCTCTCCTACAATTCAAACATGCTCAGGCCGGATCAATAACAAAACGACCCATCTTCAAACAGCAGGAAGCAATATCAGGCAAAGAAATCATTGACCACCAAGGCACCAACGCTACCCAGCGCCCCCTGCAAGCCAACAAGCTGCACGAATACATCATCCAACACGGAATAGGCGGCATTGCCGTCATTGGCATACAGATAGGTTCCCGCAGCAAGACCGGACTGTATGACGACCAAAGCCGCCGCATTCGCAGCCACAACACCGGAAAAACTTGCGCTCAAACTGCTCGCCAAGTTATCACTGCTGGCAACATCGGCAAGCCGAACAAGGCTGGTAGGTTTGGTCGGCGCATTGGCAAGATGAATGGCATCACTACCCAAGGTGAATACTTCAAGGGTATCAAGATTGGCTTGGGTTGATTTTCCGAAATAAGCATTCACGATGTCCCGATCGTCGCTGCGGGCGGTCAATGTCAACCGTTCAGCATGGTCACCCGATGTCAGGAATAAATGCCCAAAATTACCGACATCCAAACTTCCATCACTGTTATAACGCGCCAAAGCGAAATCATTGTGGCTACCATTAAACGCATAGCCCGCCACAATAATCTTGCCGTTCGCATCCACGCTCACGTCATAGCCATATTCATGGGTCGCGGCAAAGTCCGTAGATACCTTGCCACCCGAGCCAAAACTGGTATCCAGGCTACCGTTAGCATTGTATCTTGCCAAAGCAAAGTCATAATCGCTGCCATTAAAACTATTTCCTGCCACGATTATTTTTCCATTCGGCTGAACAACGACTTTGTGAGCAAAATCCTGCGCACCCGCAAAGTCTGTAACCAACTTGCCATTCATGCCGAAACCGGCATCAAGGCCACCATCCGTGTTATAGCGTGCCAAGGCAAAATCGTAGCTATCACTACCGCTGTAGGTATAGCCTGCCACAAGAATTTTCTGGTCATTCTGGATTGTGACGCTATAGCCATAATCGATATTTCCGGCAAAATCTGTGGTAATTTTACCATCTGCATCAAAACCCGTATCCAGACTGCCATCCGTGTTATAACGCACCAGGGTAAAGTCGTAGCGATCGCTGGCCGCATATGAAAACCCCGATACCAGTATCTTTCCATCAGCCTGCAAGGCAATATCATGCCCCTCATCCAGTGAGCCGGAAATATCTGTAGTGAGCTTGCCATCGACATCGAAGCTGGTATCAAGGCTGCCATTCGCGTTGTAACGCACCAAGGCGAAATTTGAGTTACCACTTACGCTCGAATATCCAGCCATGAGTATTTTTCCATTTGCATCCACGCTGAGGCTGAAACCTTTGTCTTCAGCACCTGCACTGCCTGCAATGTCGGTCACGAGTTTGCCATCCGCATCAAAACCAGTATCCAGACTTCCATTGGCATTATATTTTGCCAGTGCAAAGTTATAGCCATTACTGCCGTTATAGGCATACCCGCCCACTAACATTTTGCCGTCGGCAAGCAGTACCAGGCCATAGCCAGCATCGGATGAACCTGCGGAGTTCACGGTAAAAAAATTCGTCGTAAGCTTGCCATCACCATCAAATGCCGTATCCAGACTGCCATCCGTGTTGTAGCGCACCAAGGCAAAATCACTGCTGCCATGATCCGCATACCCCGCCAACACGATACGTCCGTCCGCCTGCACCCCAAGAGCGCGTGCCGCATCCTGAGAGCCAAAAAAATCCGTAATCAGCGTGCCCGATCGCAGATCAGGCGCTGATGCAAGGTTGTTGATCGCAAAACCTGATAATGCGGCAACGGTGTTACCCGCCATGTCTTGAATGGGGCTGCTCACAGGCGGCACGTAATCAAGCGTGACACGCTGACCATAGGTGACCGCCGCGTCCAGCGTCAAGGTGACGGTCATGCCGTTAGCATTGACGCTATTCACCGTGACCGGAATGCCATCGACGCTGACCATGAAGCTGCTTACAGCAGCATCCGAAGTCGCATCCAGCGCCTCGCTATACGCGAGGGTCAGCGTATTACCACTGACCGAGGCGCTACTGAGTAACGGAGTGGTTCTGTCCAGAGTAAAGGACAAGATCGCGCTATTGGCACTGACATTGCCCGCCGCATCAGTCTGACGGGCCATCAGCGACACGGAGCCGTCTAAACTGAAACTCACGCTATTACCCACGCCAACCACCCAGTTGGTACCGCCGTTGGTGGAATACGCCCAGCTTGCATTTGATTCCAGGCCACTGACATTGACCGTGCCATTAGAGGTAATACCATCGTTTGCAATACTGCCGGTGTCATTGGCCAGGCTCAGGGTCGGAACAACGGGCGGCGTGGTGTCGCCCGTTACGTTATTGACAACTCGGTTACTGAATGCTGCGGCATCATTGCCTGCGAGATCTTCAATCGGATGAGCTGCCGGAATCGTATAACTGATGCTAACCGCTTGACCGTAGGAAACGGCGGTCGTCAAAACCAACACCACAACATTGCCATGCGCATCCACGCTGCTCACGGCAACCGGGCTACCGTCAACCGTCACGACAAAGCTCCCCGCTGCGGTATCAGATGCCGCATTAAGAACCTCGCTGTAACTCAGCATCAGTGTCGCGCCATTGACTGAGACGAATTGCAGCGTGGGTGCTGTGATGTCGCCATAAAAGCTGTCTACCGCCGCAATGCCCTGTGTCACGCTTGACGCGTCTGCATTGACACTTGACTCAATCAACAACAGTTGCGCCGGGGAAATCTCTATACCGCTTTGTAACTGTCGCTCAACGGCATACTCAACAACATCCAGCCGATTGACGATATAAGCCTTGCCATCAGTACCGTCCGGGGTTCCAAGGCCAGCATCCATCATATTCATCACCAACTGACCACGCGCCTCAAACGCCGCATTGCCAGAGCCTTGGGCAGCATAACTTGTACGCAGGGCTGCAATCTCATGCGCCCAATAGTTCAGCCCCTCGGCATCACTGGCGCGGCCAAATACGTTTTCATAGATCGCCTCGACAAAATCAAGGTCAGAGAGCGTGCCGGGATAAATCGCCGTGACCACCGGCAGGCTGAAAATAATGCCGCCCACAGTCTGAAAAGACAGCCCCTCAAGCGTAACCTTGTCACTCCAGTAGTTCAGGCCACCCAAGTCAGGCGCTCGCAAAAAAGCCGCCAGGTAAAGCTTGCTGAAATGTTGCGCCACATGACTTAATTGAATGGACATTGCATGGTTCCTCAAAATGCTAGCGTTTGAAGCAGACTGAAATTACAGATTTTGTTTGACCGAGGATAGACTAAACCAGAAACGGGAATATTACCCGCAGAAGGTTTTCGCTCCCTCTCCCGCACGCAAGAGAGGCTCGGGGTCGGGGTGAGGATTGCGATACTGGAATAAGCCCATGTTTTAGCTGATGTTGCAGCCCCCTCGCTTCGCTCTTCCCGCGAGGGGAAAAGGGGCTAAATCCAGGTTTTGCATAAGTCCCCACAAATTCGTTATCAAGCCGTCACAAAGCCGACTACAATCAGCAAGATGCAGATCCGTAGCTCATACTCAAAACGCTTATACGCCCCGCTCACGCACCCCCTCGGAGGGAGTACATCATGATTGCCCCTGCAAGCACCGCAACTTCGCCTTTGTCCTCGCAGAACGCCTCGGCGGAAGACATTACACAGATTTATGTCGCTGGTTTTTTGCGCCCACCCGAGCTTGGTGGCTTCAATTACTGGATGGGTGAAGCACAAAGTGGAAAAACGGCTGAGCAAATCGCCACCATCATTTTCAGCCTTGATGTCGTCAAAGCTATCTACCCCAGCAGCATGAGCAACGCGGCATTCGTCGCCGCAATCTACCAGAATGTCTTTTCGAGAGACCCCGATAGCGAGGGTCTGGACTACTGGAACGCGCAACTTGACAGTGGACTGGATCGCGGGGCGCTGACCCTCAGCATGATCCGCGCCGGCCTGGGAACACCCGATGGCACACCGGGCAAAGCGATGATTGTCAACCGTATGAGCGTTGCGCGTTACGCCATAGCTCGACAACAAGCCACAGACATTGATGTAACACCTGACAATCTCAAACGCAACTTCGCGATGGTCACAGGGGCGGGCTCTTCCGTTGAGTTAGCCAGAGCGAACATTGACGTTCTGGTGAGCATTACCCCCCGACAAGCTGCACGTTTCCTTTTGCAAGCTGGATTTTCCGCCAGTGATGGCGAAATTGCCGCAGTTCAGGCCACAAGCTACCGCGCGTGGATCGATCAAGAGTTCAACAAACCCATTGGGCAGGGGAGCTGGGACTGGGCGATGAACGAGTACAGCACTCTTGGAAATCAGGAGCCCAATTTCGCAACGGTGATTGGCTGGCGCATGATGACCTCGCCTGATGTTTTACGCCAGCGCATTGCTTTTGCTCTTTCCGAATTTTTTGTCGTCAGCGCTCAAGGACTGGATATCAGATTTCAAAGCTTCGCATTGGCTGCCTGGTGGGATCTGCTTTGCGAACATGCTTTCGGCAACTATCGCACCATACTTGAAGCCGTAACGCTGAGCCTACCCATGGGCTACTACCTCAACACCCTGGGCAACAAGAAAGAAGACCCAGCCACCGGACGCATGCCGGACGAAAACTACGCACGTGAAGTTCTTCAACTCTTTTCCATCGGTTTATATACACTCAATCTGGATGGCACCCCCCTGCTTAATGCGAGTGGTCAACCCATAGAAAGTTATACGCAGAGCGACATCACTAACCTCGCACGTGTATTCACTGGTTGGACTCGCGCATCCACGCCGGCGACCAACGACCCAAACTACGTCCGACAACCCATGGTTTTCAACAGCGCGAATCACTCCACCCTGGAAGCACGCTTTCTTAACACGACCATTCCGGCGAATACCAACGGGCAGGCCGCGTTACAAACGGCTCTGAATACAATTTTTACACACCCGAATGTCGGCCCATTTCTTGGCAAACAACTGATTCAACGCCTGGTAACAAGCAACCCTAGCCCAGGCTATGTTGCGCGTGTCGCAAGTGCTTTCAACAACAATGGCAGTGGTGTGCGTGGCGACATGAAAGCCGTCATCCGAGCGATCCTGCTGGATGAGGAGGCACGGACGGATGCCAATCTTTATTCGCCAAGCTTTGGCAAATTGCGCGAGCCTTTCCTGCGCTTCATCCAGTGGGCGCGAACATTTCGCGCATCTTCACTGGATGGTCACTGGAAGATGTACAACATGGACGGCAACCTAAACCAACAAGCCCTGTACTCCCCCAGCGTGTTCAATTTTTTCCGCCCAGGCTATGTTCCGCCAAACTCGGTGATAGGGCAGGAATCGCTCGTTGCGCCTGAGTTTCAAATTGTCAACGAGGTATCCACGGCCAATTACGTGAATACCATGCAGTCCATCATTCAATATGGATTTGGCTACAAAGAGGGCTATCCCAACCCACCCCCAGGCGCAAAAAACAACCTGCAGCCTGATTACAGCGCCGAGCTCGTTATCGCTAGCGATGCCAGCGCACTCATAAGGCGCATGAATCTTCTGCTCTGCGCCAACCAAATGACGGCGGAAACCGAGCTTATGATTCGCGACGCAGTGAACACGATAGATGCCAGTACAGAGACCGGTCGCAAAAATCGCGTTTACTCAGCCGTTCTCTTGACCATGAGCTGTCCTGACTACCTGGTACAAAAGTGAGAACCCCATGAAAATCAATCACACTACCGACATGGCGCGCCGCGCTTTCCTCAAACGCAGCGCAGCTCTTGGCATTTCCAGCAGCCTCACCCCCTGGGCGCTTCAACTTGCCATGCTGGGCGAAGCAGCGGCGGCAGATTCAGGTGACGGCTATAAAGCACTGGTCTGCATATTTTTGAGTGGCGGCAATGACTACGCCAACACCTTGGTACCTATTGACAACGCGCACTATAACCAATACGCAGCTCTGCGCGGGAGTATCGCCACCTCTCAGGCCAGCCTGCTTGGCACAGCGCTCACGCCTATCACCCCCTTGGCGGACAGCCTGCAATATGCCCTGGCGCCTCAACTTGCTCCACTCAAGCCTCTCTGGGATGCACAGAAGCTTGCCGTCCAACTCAACGTAGGCCCGCTTGTTGTGCCAACCACCAAGGCACAGTACAACGCGAAAAGTGTTCCATTGCCGCCGAAACTATTCTCGCATAACGACCAAACCTCCCTCTGGCAATCAGGTCTGACTGAAGGTGCGACCTCCGGATGGGGAGGGCGCATGGGTGACCTGCTAACCTCCATGAATAGCAACAGCGTATTCACCTGTATCTCAGCCAGCGGCAATGCCACCCTGCTCTCTGGAGAAACTGTGGTTCAATATCGTGTGGGAACTTCTGGAGCCACAGCGATTAGCGGCATCAAGAGCGCCCCCTATAGTTCAACCGCCTGCATGCACGCTTTGAACGCTTTAATCACCCGCCCTACACCGCATTTGTTCGCCGAGGAGTACACCCGCGTCACGCGGCGCTCCATCGACACCCAGGCACTCGTCGCCGCCGGAGTTAACAGCGTTAATCTCACCACCGCATTCGACAGCGCCAACAATCTTGCCATGCAGCTCAGGATCGTCGCACGACTCATCGGCGCGCGCGCCATGTTCGGTGCCAAACGCCAGGTTTTCCTTGTCTCGATAGGCGGTTTTGATTTGCACGACAACCTGGTTGCAAACCACCCCGTACTACTGACTCGCGTGGCCAATGCCATGCGCTCGTTCCACGATGCCACCGTTGAGCTAGGCATTGACCAACAAGTCACCACCTTCACCGCCTCCGATTTTGGCCGCACATTCACCACCAATGGAGACGGATCAGATCACGGCTGGGGCAGCCACCACTTGGTCATGGGCGGAGCCGTACACGGTCAGCAGTTCTACGGAGTCGCACCGAGCATGCTCGTCAACGGCGCAGACGATGTCGGTCAGGGGCGCCTGATTCCAACCACTTCAGTGGATCAATACGCTGCAACTTTCGCCCGTTGGATGGGCGTGTCCGCCAGCGAAATGGCTTGGGTGATGCCCAATATCGGCAACTTCTCGAATTCCAACCTTGGTTTCGTTTAGATAATGTCGTCACAAAATCGCGCAGAAATCGTCCACAATAAGAGACGCTATTTCAACGTGATGCCTCATTCTGCCCTAATGAAGACAGGATATAACGGATCGAACATGGGCATTGCTCGCCCCGCATCTGCGCGGGCACATGGGGCTGCAATCAGGACATGGGACTTAGAAGCTGTTCACGATTTTTTTGAAACTAAGAATTCTTCGTGAAACGACACTGTGGGGCGGGCTTGCCCGCGCAGCCCTCAACATACGCTTTTTCGCGGGCAAGCCCGCTCTTACGCTTCAAGATATATTCGTTCCGCATCAATAGATAGAAATTAGTTAGATAGAAATACCATAAAAACACCTTATGCCCTTCAAACATCAAAATTGACCGAAATTCCAGCATAGCAACCTTTTTACCTTCGACTGAAAAATCCTTCAAAAACAAGAGGCTTAAAAGGCGTTTACCCGATTCCGCCAAAACCATCAAACCCCGAACCGGCCAACTGCACGCCGATACGCTGCAAGCCGTTGACCAGGGTATCGCCTTGCGCCAGCCGCCAGCCATGCAGCTCGGCCAGCGCCTCGGCCTCCTCCTCCAGCGCATGACGACACACCGCCTGCACCCCTGCCCAAACCGCAGGCATCACAAAATCGGGCGCAAGCTCCATCTCCAGCGCCAAACGCACATCCGCCTCCACCTGCTGTCCGGTGACCACACCCACATAACGCGGCAAGGCGGCACGCAGCACGCGCATATCATTCACCCGCCCAAGCGCATCCTGCCCGCGCTTGAGCACCTGCATCACATCGCCTGCACCCAAGGCTTCAAGCAAGGGTTCCAGCATGTAACGCAACTGCTTGGCCACCAAGCGCACCGCATGCAGATTGTCCGGCAGATGCGGCACATCTTCGATCAAAAACGCCGCCACATCCATCCAGTGTTCCGCCAGCCAGGTGCCCATCGGCTCGTCATCTTCATCCAAAACACGCATGGTTTTCAGTGCATGTTTCGCCCCGGCCAGAGCCTGCGGCAAGGTTTCCAGCAGGCGAGCGTGGCGCAGCTCGTACTCGGCATGGATCAGTTCCAGCAAAGCCAGTTGTCCTGCGTGTTCAGGCTCAGCAAGCCTCCGTTCTGCAAGCCAGGCCCATTGCACCTCAAGATCACGCACCGGCGAGCTTTCGCGCGCAAAATCGCGCAGCGCATGGCGGTCTTTATTCGCCACACCAACGGCTTCACCTGCCAGCTTCATCCAAACCCGCGCCCGTCGCACCGCCACCCGTGCATCGTGCAAGGCTTCCTCCGCTTGCGGCGCGTCCAGCAGCTCCTGTCCACGCAACACAAATTCGTGTAAACGCAGGCGCAGCACATGGGCGCAGCCTTCAGACACCGGTCGAGCAAGCTCATCAAGCCTTAGCATGGTTTCTGCTCCTGTTTACTCTGGGTTGCTCACAACTTATCTGGCGCAAGCTGCATCTGCGTGACAGCACGCCGTTAACCCCGTCTGGGCGGCAAGGCGGGTAAAAAATCCTCGTACAGCACGACTGGATGAGCACGCACCACAAACAAAGCCCAGCGCCGCCAATGCCTGCCTGACATCGGACAGGCAAAACGCCGCACCACCCCACGTTGCACGCAAGCCGCCCCCCGAGCGAACAACACATTCCCCAAAGGCCGTAAACCCAAACGCCGCAAACCCAAAGCCCGCGCGCCCGCAGGCGTGGAAAAACTCACCGCATGCACATAAGGCGCATGTTCACAGCGCAAAATCACCTCACGCCGCCACAGCCGCACGCCCAGGCGCACCCCCAGCGCACGCGCTTCACGTGCCTCCGCCCGCACCCAGCCCTGTGCTTGTACATCCACACGCAGCTCACCCGCACACGCCCGGCGCAATTGTTTGGTCAAGGAACCCGGCGCATACAGCCACGCCTTGGGCACAGGATTAAGACTCATGTCCAAGCGTCCATTTTCACTCCATACACGCGCAGCATCCGCGCCTGTCATCAAGACTAAACAAAACTCATCCATAAAACACGGGCTTTATAAAAAACAAACCCAACCACAGCACGGAGATTGTTCCATGAACCCACGTTTGCTTGCCCTGTTTCCCCTGAGCGCCGTTGCGCTTGCCGTCGGCGCAGCCCTGAGCGGATGCGGTGGAGATGATGTTGTATTTACCCCACCCACCGTAGAAAAAGTTGAATTCAGCAGCATGCCGACACCCGGCACCGATGCCGACATGCTGAAAACCTACTCCACGTCTGTTGCCACCGTCACCATGACCGACGGCACGAGCAAGACCTATCCATTGAGCTACACCAGCCTGTTCAAGAATACCGATGTCATCAGCGATGTCGGCGGCAAGAAGTACGCCGCTGCCCAGCTGTATGACATGAACATGACCCCGCTCAAGGATCCGAACGGCGACATGGTGATTGCAGAAACCGCCGATGCGAACAGCCTCCTCAAGATCGGCAACAAACTGTTCCTGGTTAACCATTGGGAATATGACGATGTTCTGGCTGATGGCCAGACGGCCTGGAAGGTGCCTAACTGGTACAGCCGTATGCCGATGTCCATGAGCCTGTCAGGGATCGCTCAATCAAGTGACGGCAAGCTGAGCGTGACCAGCCAAAAGCCGGTTGACTTCAAGTCCGTCAACGGCGGCTGGATTTTCTGCTTTGGCGGCCCCACTCCCTGGAACACCCACCTTGGCGGCGAAGAAGATTACGATCTGTACTTCGTACCCGGCGAAAAATCCTACAAAACCACCACAGCCGGCCTGAAGGCCATGACCGAGGTGTATTTCAACGGCTCCAAAACCGCCAACCCTTACCATTACGGCTACGCCACTGAAGTGGCTGTCAAAGAAGATGGCAGCTATGGCGTGACCAAGCATTATGAAATGGGTCGTGGCACCTGGGAGTTGGCGCGCTTTGCCGCCGATGGCCGTAGCGCCATTTTTGGTGATGACGGCTCCTATTCCGGTCTGTTCATGTTCGTAGGCGACAAGCAGAACGATCCGAAAGCCGGTGGCAGCCTGTACGCCGCCAAGTGGAATCAAACCTCGGCGGACGGTAGCGATGGCGGCAGCGCCGACATCACCTGGATCAAGCTTGGCTCAGCCAACTACGATGAAATCAAAGCCATCATCGACAAAGGTGTCACCATTGGCGACATCTTTGAAACCTCGCTGACGGCTAAAGACGGCTTCATTCCTACCCGCGCAGGTTCATCAGAAACCATCTGGCTGAAGCTCAAGCCCGGCATGGAAAAAGCGGCCGCTTTCCTGGAAACCCGTCGCTATGCAGCCTATCTTGGTGCCACCACCGAGTTCACCAAGGGTGAAGGCGTAACATTCAATGAAAAAGACAAGAAGATGTACTACGCAATGAGCCGCATCGAAGGCTCGATGAAGGCAGCCGATGGCGGGCCGGTGGATCACATCCGCCTGAAAGAAAACAAGGCCGGCGCAACCTATACCTTTGATCTGGCAAGCGGCCAGAAAGACACCAAGGGCGCTGCCATCAACTCCGCCTATGTTGCCACCAAGGCTTATGTTGAACCCCTGTTGCTCGGCAAACCGATTACGGCGGATGCCAATGGCAACACCGCAGATGTCAACACCATCGCCAACACTGACAACGTATTTTTCTCCGAGAAGATGCGCACCCTGTTTATCGGCGAAGACTCCGGTATGCACGTCAACAACTACGTGTGGGCCTATAACGTCGACACCAAGAAGTTGAGCCGCATTCTGAGCGTCGCCGCAGGCGCGGAATCCACAGGCTTGCAAGTGGTGGAAGACATGAACGGCTACGCCTACATCATGGCCAACAATCAGCACCAGGGCGAGTGGATTTCTTCGCAGAACAAGGATTTGACTGCACGTCTTGATTCCCTGGCCAAGAGCACGTTTGGTGTCAACCACCGTGGCACCTCCAACTACCGCTTGACTTCGCATGTTGGTTATATCGGTGGTATGCCAGCCATCAAATAAATCTGCCTTGCAAAAGGTTTAGGTTTTAACCCCAGGGCTGGAGGCACGTCTCCAGCCCTGCTTTGTTGATAGCTTCTTGCAGAATTTATTGATACGGCACGCATATATCTTGAAGCCCGTTCCTACCGTCCATTCACGATTCATTCAGGCAAGGTTCAATAACTCAGGCATTTATCAACAAAGTCACCAGATTTGTCATACATCATGAAAGTCCATCAACTGAATCTCATCGCACCCGCCGTACTCATCGCGCTCATCGCCATCGGTTTCACTATCGTGTCCTGTGGGGGTGGGGGTTCATCAGATACAACCACAGCATCACCCGGCACGCCGCCTCCCATACCCGAAACACCCACACAACCTCCGGCTCCACCCTCCGCTCTCAAAGGAAATGCCATTGACCGTGGCACATTCCCCAACCCGCACGCCCATATCCCGGCACAGTGTTATATCGAAACCAGTTACGGCAAGCAAAATGCCTGCATGTTTTGCCATACCGACGGCGTATCGAACCTGAAGCTCGGCAATAACAATCCGATGGCAGGAGCCAACCCTAACGTGGGCAATCTCCAGACCGAATATGCTTTTGGCGTTGTAAATTTCCCCTATATCGTCAATTCAAGCATCAATCCATGGATCAATACACTCAAACCAGAGGAACTCCGCAAAGCGGTCGATGCTCAGGGCTATAAACCCGAAGATTGGGACATGCAGACCTATATTCGTCAGGACAACTGGAAAGCGGCCTTCGAGCAACGTCCAGGCTCGGTCAAAGACTGGGATCCCAAAATAGATTCACCCTTTCGTTTATTCCCCGGCCTTTCGCCTGATGACCTTCCCGCACAGGCGGATGGTTTTGTGCGCAGCACCACCGAAGCACGTGGTTTTTTCAATGATGGTCAGGGCTGGAATACTGGCTGGCGCGCCGTCAACTTCATGCCCTATGGCATTTTCACACCTTTGGCAGGCAGTGTTTCAGGCATTTATATTCGCCTTCCGCAAGAATTTATGCAGCGCGAAGACGGTACTTTTGATCTAGCTATCTACAAAACCAATCTGGATTTAGTCGAGCGCAATGTCCAAGACCGCCTAAATGGCGAAACAAACTATAGTGGCTCTGCAAAAAACATAGTAATTGTTCGTGGACAATATCCCCTAGGCACCGAGTTTGCTCATCCACTGCATTATGTCGATGTCGAAGCTGATGGCAGCAATAAAAACATAAGCGCATTCCCGGGAACTCGCTCCCAACGGGTGAAAGAAATTCGCTATATGTACAAAGCGCATCCCTGGTTCCCTGAGGAATTTGGTTTGGGACTAAAAGACGAAAGCGCGCCGGTCTACGCCAACCGCGAACAAGGCTGGATTGAAAATGGCGTGGGCTGGATTCTTGGCGGCTGGATTGAAGATTCCAAAGGCGCGCTACGCCCGCAAACACCCTCTGAGCTCACTCAATGCGTGGGCTGCCACTCAGGCAATGTACGTCAAGCCAACATTGGCCAAAATGCCACCTACACCTCCGGCGTGGGCAACACCATTGACTCCACATGGGCCTTACCACGCAAATTCGCGGGTGACGCGGGCTGGAGCGAAATGAATTACCTCGGCTACACCGCCAGGGCGCAAGCCCTGATGGATGAAACCCCAGGATTCATGACCGAAAAAGAACCGCAAAATCGATTCCTCAATAAAGGCGAATTCCGCGTATTTCTGGATTATGTCGTCGGCGCATCCCTGTATGGCGACATGCCAAAAACCGTTGAGGCTTATATTGCCAAGCAAATCACCCAAGCCAATGGCTACCCGGCCAACTGGCCTGAGTTAGAACCCTTGCTCGCCGCTAAAAATGCCGAAGGCATCAAACAAGCCCAAGCCCTGCGCCTCAAACTCATGCGCGATTTCACCGCACGCGGTGAACATCTGGACAGCACAGGCCGCATTCGCCCCGAGCTTTTTCTGCCCACCCGCCAAAATGCCCTGGCCGCCGCGGCACGTTATCGTCAAGTCGTCGTCACCCAACGCTATGACTTTGGCAAGGACGTATTTCCCGAAACCCCCTTCACCTTGCGCTATTTGCGCACTGCTGACGTTGGCTTTGCGCACCAGGACGGCAAGCCCTATCAACTCGGCGAAATCGTGACCGACCGCCCCATTAACACCAACGTTGCTGAATTTACCTACGGCATGGGCATCACGCCAACCCTGATTGACGAGACCCTGCCTTATGCACAAGGCGGCACATTTCTTGCCGACTATGTGCCTTTGCTCAAACCTTAAGCCGTTCAAACCTTATTGATGCGG
>CAZTYJ010000007.1:0-54122 GCA_964618025.1 uncultured Halothiobacillus sp.
ATGGCTGGGCAGCGTGCTGCATCTGTTTCGTGAAGAAGACTTTGCGATTGCGCACGAGGCGCTGGCTCGCGTAGGTCTGACCGACAAGGCCTGGGTGCGAGCCGACCAGCTCTCCGGCGGCCAGCAGCAGCGCGTGGGCATTGCGCGCGCCTTGACGCAAAAGCCGCAGGTGATTTTGGCTGACGAACCCGTGGCCAGTCTCGATCCGGTGACCAGTGAAGAAGTGCTCGACCTGCTGAAAACCATTTGCCGCACGGATGGCATTGCGGTGGTCGCTAACCTGCACCAGGTGGAATACACCCGCGCTTATGCCGACCGGGTGATCGGCATTAACGCCGGGGAGGTGGTGTTCGACGGCCCGCCCGAAGCGCTGGACGATGCCTGTATCGAGGCGCTGTATCGCCGCCCAGGCAACCATGTGACCGAGGAGAACCACCATGACGCGAGTCCTGCGCTGGCCCACGCCTGACGGCCTACCGCCGCGCACGCTGTGGCTAAGCGTGGGCGGCGTGCTGTTGCTTTTGCTTGTCTCCGCACCGCTGGTCGAGTTCAAGCCGTTGTTTTTGCTGAGTAAACTCGACGAAATGGGCGTGTTCGTGCTGCGCATGTTCGAGCAGCCGCTGCCTTGGGACTACCTGCCGCAGCTTGGGCAAAAAATGCTGGAAACGCTGGAAATGGCGCTACTGGCCACCCTGATTGCTGCCGTGTTAAGCCTGCCGCTTGGCTTTTTGGCGGCACGGAATGCCACGCCGCATCCCTGGGTGGGGCAAATCACCCGTGATGTGCTGTCCTTTTTCCGCGCCTTGCCAGAATTGGTGTGGGCGCTGGTATTTGTTTCGGCGATTGGCCTAGGCCCCTTCCCCGGCATCCTCGCCATTGCGGTGGTGAGCATCGGTTTTATGGCCAAGTTTTTTGCCGAGGCGATTGAAGTCACCGACATCGGGCCGCAAGAGGGTATTGCCGCTACGGGCGCAGACCGGATGCAACTGCGCTGGTTTGCCCAACTGCCGCAAGCCATGCCGGATTTTGTTGGCACGCTGATGTATGTACTCGACCACAACATCCGCGCTGCCACCGTGCTGGGCATCGTCGGCGCAGGCGGCATCGGTTTTGACTTGATTAACAGCATCCGCTATTTCGAGTTTGATCGTTTGCTGTTGATTTTACTGGCGATTTATCTTGCGGTGACGATTGTAGACCGCATTTCCGACAAACTGCGCGACCGCATCATTCGCGGCGGAGGCTACCGTCATGGCAGTTAATCCCACCCTGCCGCCGCTGCCGCCCGCGCCGCGCAACCTGTTCCCATTGTGGGCGACGCTAACCCTTGGACTCGCCTGGCTATTGATGGTGCATCTGGAGATTTCGCCCAAAACCCTGATCTACGGCTGGGAAGATATTCTGGAGTATTTCAGCCGTTACGGCGCGCCGGATTTTAGCCGAGCGCCCGAGTACGCCTCGCTGCTGCTGCAAACCATCGCCATGGGTTTTTGGGGCACGGTGCTTGCCTTCATCATCGGCTTTTTGCTGGCGCCGTTCGCCGCGCGCAACCTCTCGCCCAATGCCATCACCTACAACATCACCCGCGAAGCGCTCAACTTTATGCGCGCCATGCCGGATGTGCTGCTGGCACTGGTGTTTGTCGCAAGCCTGGGGCTGGGACCACTGCCTGGCGCACTGGCGCTGGGTGTGCATACCGCCGGCTTCCTGGGCAAATTTTTCGCTGAAAGCCTAGAGCGCGTGGACAAAGGGCGCTACGAGGCGCTGGATGCGGTCGGCGCGGGCTTTTCGCAAAAGCTGATGTATGCCGGCTGGCCGTCCATTTTGCGTGAGACGAGCAGTCACACGCTGTACATCCTCGACCGCAACATCCGCACCGGCGCGGTGCTGGGGCTGGTCGGCGCGGGCGGGATTGGCATCGCCCTGTACGACACCCTGCGCATGTTCAACTACGACCAGTCGGCTGCACTGCTGATTATCCTGATCGTCACCATCATGCTGCTGGATCGACTTTCCAGCTTCATACGGAAAAAACTGCAATGAGTCACCCTCTTCCTGCGCGCAGCCAGTGGCCGCGCCTGCTGCTGGCCGCCCCGCGTCCTGCTCTTCTGGCGGCGCACGCGCAAGCCATGCAGAGCCTGAGCGCCCGCTATCTTGCCTTGCCACAAAATGGTTTGGCGCTGTTGCCGCTGATCGATGGCGCGTTTCACGAGCCGTTTAACCTGGGCGAAATCCCGCTATGCCGCGTACACCTTGCACTAAGTGACGCGAGTGGCCGCGAAGCGCGGGGCGCGGCATGGGTGATGGAAGACGACCTGCCCACGGTGGAAGCCTTGGCGGTGGCCGATGCGCTGCTGGCCGCCCAGTGGCCGCAAGCGGACATTTTCGCCGAACTGCTGCAACAAGGCGCAAACGTCATTGAAACCATCGACCACGGACGCAAAGCCCTGCTCGCCGCCACCACGGTCAATTTCGATCTGTTCGGCGCAACCGGACATGACGACGACGATGACAAGAAGGACGACAACGATGCTTGAGGCCATTTTCACCCCCTCCGTGCAACAGGCGGTATTCCGCAATCTGCTCAAGGCACAATCCTTCCCCGGCCTGCCCGTTGCGCTGAGCGCAACGGCGCAGGGCGCACCAGCACATCGCGCGGTGCTTGCCGCCTTGCTGGATGGCGAAGTCAGCCTCGCTGACCCGCAAAACCTGCTGGATGAGCAGGCCGACTGGCCCTTTTTCGAAGCCCGTCGCGCCTGCCATGAGCAGGCCGATTTCATCCTGCTGGATGGCGCGAGGGTCAGCGACATCCAGCCGCGCCTCGGCACGCTGGCCGAACCGGAAAAATCAGCCACCTTGCTGATTTTGCTGGAAAACATCGGCAAAGATGGCGGACTTGCCCTGCGTCTTGGCGGGCCGGGCATCAAAGGTGAGCGCGAACTGCGCCTGCACGGGTTGGATGCCGCCTGGCTTGCGCAACGCAAGCATTGGAACGCCGCGTTCCCGCTGGGCGTTGATTTTATTTTTGCCGACGAGGCGCGCATCGCCGCCCTGCCGCGCACCACGCATGTGGAGGTGATTTAATGGGCTATGTCGCCATCAAGGGCGGAGGTCGCGCCATTGCCGGCGCAGAGCAGGCGCTTGATGCCCTGCGTTGCGCCGAAGGCGCTGCGGGTCTCTCCCTGCCGCTTGCCGCCATCGAACATCAGTTGCGCTACCTGCACGGTCGCGTACTTTCCGAGGGCGGTCTGTACCACCCAAAACTCGCATCGCTTGCCATCAAGCAAATGCAGGGCGATACGCTCGAAGCCGCTTTCGCCCTGCGCGCTTACCGCTCCACCCGCCCGCGCGTGGCCGGTTCTGCGCCGCACGATACCAGCACGATGCGCATCATTCGGCGCATTTCGTCCTCATTCAAGGACATTCCCGCCGGCCAGCGCCTGGGGCCGACCTTTGACTACGCACTGCGTTTGATGCGCATGGACTTGCTGGACGAATCGCCACAAGCCTTTCAGAACATCGCGGCGCAGTTTTTTGCGGGTCGGGATGTGAGCAACGTGCCAGAGAGCTTCCCCAAAGTGCTGGACGCATTGCGCGAGGAAGGCTTGCTCGCCCGTCCGCACGCGGGTCGTGAAAAAGAGGCCTTCGACATCACCCGCGAACCGCTGATCTTCCCCGTGCCGCGTTCGGCGGCTCTGGCGACGATGGCGCGCGCTGAAACCGGCTCTCTGCTCGCCATCGCCTATTCCAATATGCGCGGTTATGGCGACGTACACCCTACCATTGCCGAGCTGCGCGTGGGCTATCTTCCGATCATGCTGCCGCACCCGGAAAGCGGCGAAATGATTGAAGCAGGCGAAGTGCTGATGACCGAATGCGAAGTGGTGGCCATGTACGATGCGGACGATGATGGCGGCCTGCCGACCTTCTCTTTGGGCTATGGCGCGTGCCTTGGTCACAACGAAACCAAGGCGATCAGTATGGCGATTCTTGATCGCTCCCTGCAAAAGGGCATGAAAGATGGCGCGAGCAACCCCTCGGAAGACCCCGAGTTTGTGCTGCTGCATGTCGATGGCATCGAGTCCATGGGCTTTGCCAACCACTACAAAATGCCGCACTACGTCACTTTTCAATCCGACATGGATCGTTTGCGCTCGACACAAGCCAAGGCGGGTCGCGCAGGAGAAATCCAGCCATGAGCCAATACAACTTCGCTTTTTTAGATGAATACGCCAAAAAAGAAGTGCGCCGCAGCATCCTCAAGGCCATAGCCATTCCCGGCTACCAAGTGCCTTATGCCAGCCGCGAAATGCCGATGGGGCGCGGTTTTGGTACGGGCGGCCTGCAACTCACCCTTGCGCTGATAGGCCAAGGTGAAACGCTCAAGGTCATCGACCAAGGCTCGGATGACTCGGTCAACGCGGTCAATCTGCGTCATTTCATCGAAAAAGTCTGCCCCGGCATCGACACCACGACCCGCACGGAAGAGGCCGACCTGATTCAGTCGCGCCATCGCATCCCGGAAAAGCCGCTGCGCGAAGATCAGATCATCGCCCTGCAAGTGCCTTACCCGGACGCGCTGGTGGTGGTCGAAGCCTCGGAAGAGAAGCGCAAAATCATGCACGGCGAGGCCGATTATTCGCGCCTGCTGGTCAAGCTGTATGAAGACATTGTCAAGTTCGACGAGATCACCCTCTCGCACCGCTACCCCACGCGCATCAACGGCCATTACGTCATCGACCCCTCGCCGATTCCGCGCTGGGATGTGCCGAAAATGCACATGAGCCCGGCGTTAATCCTGCTTGGTGCGGGGCGCGAGAAAAAAATCTACGCCGTGCCGCCCTACACGCTGGCCGAACCGCTGGCGTTCGAGGATGTCGCCTTCCGGGTGGAGGACTTCATCAACCCCGTGAGCGGAGTTCGCCGCGCCTGCGCCCGTTGTGGCGCGACCGACAGCTTTCTGGATGAGTTTGCGGATAGCCGGACGGGCGAAAAACTCTACCAATGCTCGGATTCCGATTACTGCGACAGCCGCCTCGCCTTGCAACAGGAGACTCACTAATGGAGAAGATCCTCGAAGTCCGCAGTCTCTCCAAGGTCTTCGGCAAGGGCTGCTTCCGCTGCTTCGACAGCACAGGCCCCGAACATGACACCAACATTTGCCCGCATTGCGGCTCGGTGGTGGCCGCGCATGATGTATCGTTTGACCTCTACCGGGGCGAAATTCTCGGCATCATGGGCGAGTCGGGTTCGGGCAAGTCCACGGCGGTGAAAAATCTGTATTTCGATCAGATGCCAAGCTCGGGCAAGGCGATTTTTTTCGACGAAAACAGGCAGTGGGATTTGTTTGCCCTCAATGCCGCGCAGCGCCGCTGGCTGCGCAATCACCGCTACGGCATGGTCTATCAGAATCCAGGCTTGGGGCTGAATTTTGGCATTAGCGCGGGCGGCAACATCGCTGAGCGCCTGTTGATGAGCGGCGTGGCACATTACGGCAAAATTCGCGCACGCGCACAAGAGCTGTTGCGCCGCACCGAGGTGCTGATCGAGCGCATGGACGAAAAGCCCGGCGCGTTTTCCGGCGGCATGCAACAGCGCGTGCAGATCGCCAAGGCGCTGGCCACCCAGCCGCCGTTGCTGTACCTGGACGAAGTGACCACCGGGCTGGATGTGTCGGTTCAGGCGGCGATCCTTGACCTGATTCTGGAAATTCAGCGCGAGCAAAACACCGCCATGATCGTTGTCACCCACGATTTGGGCGTGGTGCGCCTGCTCAGCAGCCGTGTGTTGGTGATGAAATATGGCCGGGTGATCGAGTCCGGTCTGACCGACCAGATTCTCGAAGACCCGCAACACCCCTATACCCAGCGCCTTGTGGCCTCGGCTCTTTGAGGACATCCCCATGCTACATCCCATTCTGAATGTCGAAGGTTTTAGCAAGACGTTTATCAACCACGCGCAAGGCTCGCTGATCCCCTCGTCGCACAATGTGAGCCTCAAGGTTTGGCCAGGGCGTTTAAGCGCCTTGATCGGCCCGACCGGCGCGGGCAAGTCCTCGGTGCTCAAAAGCGTGTATCGCAGTTATTTGCCAAGCAGCGGACGGGCGATTTTTCGCACCGCAAGCGGTGTCGATGTGGATTTATTCCAAGCCTCTGAGCACCAGATTCTTGACCTACGCCGCGAAGAAATCGGCTTTGTCACCCAGTTTCTTTATTGCCTGCCAAGGCGCGGCGCGCAAGACGTGGTTGCCGAGCCGCTACTGGCGCGCGGTGCATCATTAGACGAAGCCCGCCACAAAGCCTGCGAACTGCTGGCTGCGTTGAATGTGCCCGAACGCCTGTGGAACGTGCCGCCCGCCACCTTTTCCGGCGGCGAAAAGCAGCGCGTCAATCTTGCGCGCGGCCTGCTCGCCCGCCCGCGCCTGTTGCTGCTCGACGAGCCCACCGCCTCGCTCGACCCGCTCACCACAGGCCGCGTGGTTGATTTGCTCAATGCGCTCAAGCAAGAAGGCATCGCCATGCTGGCCATTTTCCACCACCCGGATTTGGTAGAACGCCTGGCAGATGATGTGGTCACGCTTACGCCACCTGTTTTGCCTTGAACATAGAACTTAACGCAGAAGCTGGTTTTCACGCCCTCTCCCGCAAGCGGGAAAGACTGCATACATCAGCGTTTGCTTAATTAGGACTTACGCAAAGCTGGGATTTAGCTCCCTCTCCCCAACCCTCCCCCATCAAGGGGGAGGGGGCGAAAACCTTAAATCTGCGTAAGTCCTATTAATGATTCTTGCATCGAAAACCATCCAATTCAGCTCATTTTCAGGAACCATGCCATGCAAACCCTCTACCTCACAAACGCCTGTCTCGTCACCCCGGATGTGCTGCTCGATGATGCCAGTCTGTTGGTCGAACAAGGCAAAATCAGCGCCATCAACCCGGCAAGCGTTCCCTCCGATGCACGCGAAATCAATCTGCATGGCCGCCTGCTGTTGCCGGGGCTGATTGACTTGCACTGCGATGCGCTGGAAAAAGAAATCGAACCGCGTCCCGGCGTGCATTTCCCGCTGGATTTTGCCATTGCCAATGCCGACCGGCGCAATGCCGTGGCGGGAATAACCACCGTGTTTCATGCGCTGTCTTTCGCCAATGCCGAACTTGGCGTGCGCAACAACGAGTTTGCCGCGCAAATCGCACATGCCGTGCATGAGGCGCGTGATGAGTTGCTGGTGGATAACCGCGTGCACTGCCGCTATGAAGTCACCGATACCGAAGCCCCGTCCAGCCTGCTCAAGCTGTTGGAGCATGATGCAATTCACCTGCTCTCGTTTATGGATCACACCCCAGGCCAAGGGCAATTCAAGTCCGACGAGGCCTACCGCGATTACCTTGCACGCAGTTATAAAAAATCGCCGCAAGAAATCGACCAATTGCTGCAAGACAAACGCCTGGCCGGCGCGGGCGCAAAAGCGCGGATGCGCCTTTTGGCCGAGGCGGCGCATCGTGTCGGCGTGCAAGTCGCCAGCCACGACGATGACACTCCGGAAAAAGCCGCGTTTGTACATGGCTTGGGCGCGAGTATTTCCGAGTTCCCCATCAACCTGGAAACCGCGCAGGCGGCACGCGCCCTCGGCATGTCCACGATTTTTGGCGCGCCGAACATTTTGCGTGGCAAAAGCCAATCCGGCTCCATGCGTGCGCTGGATGCGGTACTCGCCGATGTGGCCGACTGCCTGTGTGCCGATTACGCGCCTGCGGCCATGCTGCCCAGCCTGTTCAAGTTGCCGGCGTTGGCAGGGATAAGCCTGCCGCAAGCCATTGCCTTGGCCACGCGCAACCCGGCGCGAGCGGCTCATTTGCATGATCGCGGCGCGATAGCCCCGGGCTTGCGTGCCGACTTGATCGCCATACGCATGCAAGGCGGCCTGCCGCGCGTGGAAGGCGTGTGGGCGCAGGGCAAGGCGCGGCTGATGAGCGCCGAGCTGATCGCTACGGTTCTGGCATGAGTGGCAAGCTGTTTTACCTGATCGGCGCATCCGGCGCAGGCAAGGACAGCCTGCTGCGTGCCGCACGCGAGCGACTTGCAGGCGCAGATGGCGTGGTGTTCGCCCATCGCTACATCACCCGCCCGGTCGAACTGGCCGGGGAAAATCATATCGCCCTCTTGCCCGCCGAGTTTGCCGCAAGACTGCGCGCCCAACTCTTCGCCATGCACTGGCGCAGCCACGGGCTGGATTACGGCATCGGGCTTGAAATCAACGCCTGGCTGAGCAAGGGGCTGAACGTGGTGGTCAATGGTAGCCGCGCCTACCTGCCCGAAGCCGCAAGGCTTTATCCTGAGGCGCTGCACCCGGTTTTGCTGCGCGTTGACCCTGCGGTGCTGCGGATGCGATTGCAGGCACGCGGACGCGAGTCGGCGGCGCAGATCGAAGAGCGCCTGGCCGGGGCTGTGGCGTTTGAAGATTTAAGCCATCCGCGCCTCGCTTGCGTGGACAACAGCGGTGAGCTGGCTGATGCGCTGGCAGAGTGGCTTAAGGAGCTCAAAGCATGAAGCTCACCCTGCTTGGCACAGGCGCGGTCGGCGGCGTGCCGCTGTATGGCTGCGATTGCAAAGCCTGTCAACGCGCGCGCGCAGTGAGCGATTTTGTGCGCCGCCCAGCCTCGGCGCTGCTGGAGGTGGATGGATTTTGCATTGCGCTGGATGCCGGTCTGCCTGACTTTGGCCATCGTTTTCCACCCGGTAGCCTGCGTGCCGTGCTGCTAACCCATTTCCACATGGATCATGTCGCAGGGCTATTTGAATTGCGCTGGGGCAAGGGCGCAGGGCTGCCGGTGTATGCACCGCATGATGATGAGGGCTGCGCTGATCTGCTCAAACATCCGGGGCTTTTGGACTTTTCGCAGCGCATGGAACCCTTTGGCGTGCTGGACATGGGCGAGCTGCGCATCACCGCGCTGCCGCTGATTCATTCCAAACCGACCTTGGGCTATTTTTTTGAACACGGCGGCGAGCGCATCGCCTACTTGAGCGATACCGTCGGCCTGCCGCCCGCCAGCCTGGATTTTCTGCGCCGCAAAACACCGGATTTGATGGTGCTGGACTGTTCGCACCCGCCGCGCGACACCCCGCCGCGCAATCACAACGACATTCCCCGAGCGATTGCGCTACACCAACAGATTTTGCCGATAGAAACCTGGCTGACGCATATCGGCCATGATCTGGATGCGTGGCTTATGCAGCACCAGAACCAGATCCCCGCACGGATGCGCGTGGCGCATGATGGGCTTTGCTGGGCGGGGCTGATGCCCTCGCCATGAGTTCAGCTTTTCAAACGGGCGCGCGCGGAGATCTGGTTCAGCGCAATCGGGCAAGCATTTGCGGGTAGTTAAGCTCGATGATTTTGCGCGTATCTGCGGCCAAATCCGTCAAGCCAAGACGGGTGTAGGCATCGAACATAATCACCAGCGCCTCCGGCATGACCGGCGAGCCGTTGAAGCGCTCCAGAATGCCTTGCGCACGATTGGCTGCAGCAATCCATGCACCGCGCTTCATGTAGTATTGCGCCACATACAGTTCGTGTTCCGCCATCAGGTTGCGAATTTCCAGCAGGCGCTTTTCGCTGTCTTCCACGTATTTGCTTTGCGGGAAACGACGCACCAGCTCACTAAAACTGCTGTAGGCGAGTTGCAACGCGCCCTGGTCGCGGCGGGCGAGGTCACGTTGGCGGATGAAATCATCGGTCAGATTTGAGCCGCGCTTAAGACTGGCCAGCCCCTTCAGGTACAAGGCGTAATCGACATTTTCGCCACGCGGGTGCAGTTGCAGGTAACGATCAACCGTGGCAATCGCGGACTCCTGCTCACCATATTTGTAATAGGCATACGCCGCTTCCAGCTTGGCCTGCTCGGAATAGCTGCCAAAAGGGTAGCGCGCTTCCAGCGTTTCAAACTCCTTGATCGCGCCTTCGTAATCACCGATTTTCAGGGAGCGACTGGCCTTGGCGTACAGATCAACGGCAGGCGTGTTCGCGGCGGCTTTTTCTTCGGCATCGGCATCCTTGCCTTGAAACCAGGAGCAACCCGAAACCAGGGCGAACAAAACAAAAACAGGGAGGAGTGCAAGGGGACGACGAAACATGCGTATTCTCAGGAAAGCAGTATGGGTATTGGCAGAGGCCGTGCGCTCGGCAGTATAACCCCGCTTGCGCGCGGATTCACCCTGCCGCCCGGCTGCTTGCCGAATATGTTAAAGGCCTCGCGGGCAAGCACGCTCCTACCGTTCCTTCACGGTTCATTCAAGCCACATCAATAGGCGCGTTTGTGCGAATGAATTCACAACTACCGTGTCGTTTCTCGAAGGATTGAGCTACAAACAAGACCATGAACAGATACTCAGGCCAGCCAGTCACGCGGCTTGAGATAATGCTCATAAAGCCGCGCCTCGGCGCTGCCCGGCTCAGGCGCATCGTTGTAACGCCATTTCACCAGAGGGGGCAGTGACATGAGGATCGACTCGGTACGCCCGCCGGATTGCAGGCCAAACAGCGTGCCACGGTCATACACCAGATTGAACTCGACATAGCGCCCGCGACGGTAGAGCTGGAAATCGCGTTCGCGTTCGCCGTAGGCGGTATTTTTACGGCGCTCGACGATCGGGATGTAGGCGGGGATATAGTGGTCGCCGATGCTTTGCATCACGGCAAAGCTGTGCTCAAAACCAACGTCGTTCAAATCGTCAAAAAACAATCCGCCAATGCCGCGTGGTTCATTACGATGCTTGAGGA
This sequence comes from uncultured Halothiobacillus sp., assembly GCA_964618025.1. Lineage (GTDB taxonomy): Bacteria > Pseudomonadota > Gammaproteobacteria > Halothiobacillales > Halothiobacillaceae > Thiofaba. Next base: position 10,781 of record CAZTYJ010000007.1, read on the forward strand.
AAAAATACTCGTCACACCATTGTTTGTAGTGCGGGTAAAGCTCTGCGCCAAAAGGTTCGCAGGCCGCTTTGGCGGTCTTGTGCCAATGCACACAGTCTGCATCATCGCCGTAATACGGAGTTAAATCGAAGCCGCCGCCAAACCACCATACCGGCTCCTGCCCCTCGGCTTCGGCCATAAAAAAGCGCACATTGGCATGAGAGGTCGGGACATACGGATTACGCGGGTGGATCACCAGCGATACGCCCAGCGCTTCGAACGAGCGCCCCGCAAGCTCAGGGCGGTGTGCTGTGGCCGAGGGCGGCAGACTTGCGCCTTTTACGTGCGAGAAATTGATGCCCGCCTGTTCAAACACTGCGCCCTCGCTGAGCACGCGGGTTTTGCCTTCGCCTCGCAGATGCCCGCCCTCCGGGCGCGTCCAGTCATCGTGCAGGAATGTGGCCTGTCCATCGAGCTGTTCGATGGCCTGACAAATGCGCCCCTGTAAATCCAGTAAATAGCTGCGAACAGCCGTCGTCATGCTCATGTGGAGGCTCCTTGGGCTGGGTGAGCGCGCGTTGCGCTCAGATGATCCTTGAGGGCGGAAGATAATGCGTCCAGCGCGGGAATATGCACATCACGCTGGGGAAAGGGGATATTGATATTGTGTTCACGCAGGGTTTTCTCCACCGCATAATTCAACTCGCTGGTCACGCCTTGTTTGATGTCCGCATCATCCACAAAGCCGCGAATGCGGAAATTCAGCGCGTTGTCACCAAAGCCCATGAACCAGACCAGAGGCGCGGGCTCGCGCAACAGGCGCGGCACGCCTGCGGCGGCTTGCAGGAGCAGGCGTTCCACCTCGCGCGGCTCTGAGCCATACGCCACGCCGATATCCACCAGCACGCGGGTGGTGGTGTCGGACAGCGTCCAGTTGGTGACCGATTGGGTAATGAGCTGCTTGTTCGGCACCACGATCTCCTTGCGGTCAAAATCTTCAAGTACCGTGGCGCGCATGTGGATGCGGCGAATGGTGCCGGTTTGCGTGCCGATAGTGACCAGATCACCGACGCGCACCGGGCGTTCGAGCAGGATAATGATGCCCGAGATAAAGTTGGCAAAAATTTCCTGCAAGCCAAAGCCCAGGCCAACGCCAAGCGCCGCCACCAGCCATTGCAACTGTGACCACTGCACGCCCAGACCGCCCAGCAGAATCACGATTCCGGCTGACATGATGATGTAACGCAGGATAGTGGTGATGGCATAGCGCGTCCCCGCTTCATGCGTCGTCCATTGCTCCAGCATGATCTCCATCAGGCCAGGGAGATTACGTGCCGCCACCCAAAGTACCAGCAGCGTAGCGGCGGTCAACAGCGCATCGCCCAGACTGACTGCGCTGGAAATTGCGCTGCCATTCACCACCTGCTGCACATTCCATAGACTGACCTGATCCAGCAGGCTGAACGCGGGCAGTACGGGCGCCCAGACAAAATACAGGGCGAGCACAAACAACATCAATAAACTGAAGCTTAAGAGTTTGCCGCTTTGGGCGGCGATGACATCCATCTCCATCGCACTCGATGGCGAGCCGTCGGTCAACGGCTCATCGCTCGGGCGCACCTGCTCCTGTTGGCGGCGCTGTTGAGCAAGACGCCGATAGGCGCGCTGCAAAGCCATGCTGGCAAAGCCGTTGAACAGGATCAACGCCAGCATCACCCACAGCGAAGAGGCGAAGGTTTGCGTGAGCACCCCTGCGCTGTAGGTATAACCCTCAGCGGCCAGCACGGCGAAAAACAGAGGAATCCCCGTCGCCAGGACGAAAATCAGGGTCGGGTGTCGGCTCAGCACATGCGCAGGATGGGTCGCGCGCCAGCTTTTGCTAAAAGCGCCATGTGGCCGAAATAGCCGTCCCAGGATAAAGGCCAACAGGAAAAGCAGGGCGATCAGCAACAACTGCCCGCTGTCATGATCGCTGCGCTGGATACTCGCAAGATCAAGATGCACCGAGGTCAGAAGATCCAGCGGTAGCGCCACATACAAAAAGACACGCAACGCACCGCGCAAAGGCTCCAGCCCGCGCGGATTCCAGCCAAACATCTTTTCCGCCACCCCGCCCGAGCGCACCAGCCACAGAAATATGCTCGTATTCAGCCACACCGAAGCCATGCCGAGCATATTATTCGCCACAATGGTGTGCATGGGCTGACTCTCCGCGTACAACAAGCCGCCCAGACCAAGCAGGATCAAGGGAACCGGCAACGCAAGCGGAAACACGAGCAGCAGACAGCGCAAGGCGCTCAACCAGACTTTGAAGGATGGATGGGCGGCCTCCTCCACAACAGCCTGCAGACGGGCATTAAGGCGTGGACGCAGGACAATCAACGCAAGCACCAGCAGGGCAAATAGCGCCGCCAGCAGAGGATAGGCGCGTAGAGCCTGCGCCTGGGAGGCGATCAGACTATCCACGTTTATCGCGCCCAGCGTGGCCTGCATGGCTGCCCAGTGCTGCGATAAGGTCTGATGCCAGACCGGTCGCTCATTCGGCAGCCAGAGCAGGTTTCTGGCAATAAAGTTTTTGTATTCGGACACCGTGCGCCGCAGCTCTTCCAGTGCGTACTCCTGGCTGGCAATCGCCTGTAAAATGGCCGGTTTTATGGATGCCAGGCTTGCAAAAACCGTTTTCCTGGTGGCGAGCAGTTTTTCAGCATCCGCGCGCAACAAGGCTCGCTCATTGCGACTCAGCGTGTCCGGCAAACCCTGTAAAAACGCATCAGGATCAAGCAGCTCCGCCCTTTCCTGCTGAACCTTGATTTCCACGTCTTGCAGGGTTTCCAGCAAAACGCGGTTGTCCTGGCTTTGGCGCTTCAACTGCATGGCACTGGGCAGACTGGCGCGTTTTTCCAGTAACAATCGCCCCATGATCGGCCCGAAGCCAAACTGTTCGAGCTGCCGCATCAATGCGCTCATCTCCTCTTGCAGACTGGCGGTTTGCTGGGCTGTTTTCTCGCGCGCCTGGGTCAAGTCGCTCAGACGTTCGGTTAAGCTCACCAGCGTTTGCGCGAGTTTTTCGTTACTCTGTGCCAGCCGCTGCATATCCGGCTGACCGGCGTATTGTTCACTGGGCGGCGTTTCCTGCAGCGCCGCATGTGCAACATTCAGGCGCTCACGATCCAGCATCTGGTCAATGGCTTGCAGGCGCGCCTGCGTATCCCTGAGCTGCCGCTCGGCAAGCGCCATTTGGGCATGAGCAAGCTGTACCGCCATCGGCTGGCTGCTGATTTCCAGCAAATAGGCTTCTTTTTCAGCATCATTGACCTGCGTCTGTACGCTTTGCAATGGCGATAAGACCGCTGAAGCGCCTGCATCGGCGGTGATTAAAATCGGCTGGGGAGGACGCGGCTTCTGTTTTTCCAGGGCGCTCAGCGCATTGCTTAATGCCTGCACCTTGCTGCTTGCGTCCTGCTCTTCGGCCAGGGTCTTTTGGCGCAGGCTTTCCAGCGCCGGAACATCCAAACCCGCCAGCGCTTGCGTACTCATCGGCGCACTCAGCTGTTGCTGAATCACAGCGAGCTGGTTGCTGCCGTTTTTCAACACATCTTTCGCCATCTGAATCCGTTGCTGCGCATCTTGCAGGCGCTGTTTCGCCTGCGCCAAAGCCGCAGGTTCGCTGGCGGGTACGGGCGCAGGCGCGGATGCAGGCGCGGCCAAAGCCGTTGCAGCAGCCTGCCCCAGGGACATCCAGGCAAGGGAGAAAACAAGCGTGAGCGCGACGCTGACCCAACGCAAGGCAGAAACAGATGTCCCCATGATGAACCTAACTCCGCAAGGACTGGCCGGTAAGCAAATCAAGAATCTGGCTTGGGCGTGCGCTGCGGTTCACCTCGCCATGCAAAATCAGCAACGGAACGCGCGATTTTTGCCAACCGAGTTTACGCCGCACCTCCAGCGCCGAACGCGCAGGGCGTTGTCCGGCACGGTTGGCACTGGTGGACACCAGCGGATGCCCCAGACTCTGGCTTAACGCACGCGCCACAGGGTGACCAGGAATGCGTACCGCCAGGGTATGATGTTGCCCGCGCAACAGCGGTGAAACGCCGGGGCGCACCGGCCAGAGCCAGGTGGTTGCACCCGGCCAACGCGCGCGCGCGCGCGCCTCAAGCTCCGCGCTTTGCGGCTCAAGATAGGCCTCAAATTGTGCAAAATGCGCCGCGATCAGAATCAAACCCTTGCGCCAGTCGCGTTGCTTGAGCGCCAGCAGGCGGCGCAATGCCGGTGCCTGACGCGGATCACACCCCAGCCCAAACACCGCTTCCGTCGGGTACGCCACCACACCGCCACGCCGCAGCCAATGCGCCGCCCGCCGCAACTGCCATGCGGGCAGCGGAGTCCATGCCTTTGAAGCTGTGTTCATACGCCAACCATGCTAGGTATCAATCTTTTTGCGCCGCGTGCTGGCGGCCTTGGGTGCAGAAGCTTCCGTGTCCGTCGCTGCGGCCTTGGCACGGCTGGCACGCGGCTTGGGCGCAGGTTTGGCTACAACCTCGCTCGCCTCGCCTTCGACGGGGGCTTGCTTGCGTGTTGGCGTTTTGGGTGCGCTGGCTTTGGCCGTCTTGGCGGTACTGGCCTTGGCGGTCTTTTTGGCCGTGGTCTTTTTCGGCGGCGGAGCCTTGGCTTTGGCCAGCAAGTCGCGACACTCCAGTTCGCTCAGGTTTTTCGGGTCGCTATCCTTGGGAATGCGCGCGTTCTTTTCGCCGTCGGTAATGTAGGGGCCGTAGCGCCCGTTGAGCACCTGAATACCGGAGGCGAACACCTGAATCACCCGGTTGGCTTCGGCCAGTTGCTTGGCTTCGATCAGCTCCAGCGCCCGCTCCAGGTTAACCGCATACGGGTCATCGGTTTTGGCTAGCGAGACATAGCTTTTGCCATACTTCACATACGGCCCAAAGCGGCCAATGCTCACGCTGATCGGCTCACCCTGAGCCGTTTCACCCAGCTCACGCGGCAGGGTAAAGAGCGCCAGAGCTTCATCCAGGGAAATAGTCGCAATGCTTTGCCCGGTACGCAGCGAAGCAAAGCGCGGCTTGTCCTCGTCTTCCTTGGTGCCGATCTGCGCAAACGGACCAAAGCGCCCCAAACGCACCGATACCGGCTTGCCGCTGGCCGGATCCAGACCCAGCTCACGCGCCTGCGCCACGTCTTGGCGGCTGACGTTTTCCGTCACGTCGGCCACGCGCAGCTGGAAGGGGTTCCAGAAGCCGTGCATCACCGGAATCCAGTCTTCTTCCCCGCGCGAGATGGCATCAAGCTGATCTTCCAGCGCGGCGGTAAAACCCAGATCGACGTACTGGGTGAAGTGGTCGCCAAGGAAATGGCTGACGATGCGCCCGGTGTCAGTTGGCTTGAAGCGCCGCGCATCAAGGATGACGTATTCGCGGTCTTGCAGGGTGGAGATGATGCTGGCATAGGTCGAGGGGCGGCCAATGCCATATTCTTCCAGCGTTTTCACCAGGCTGGCTTCGGAGTAGCGCGGCGGCGGCTCGGTGAAGTGCTGGTCGGCGGCGATGTCGGCAAGCCCGATGATGTCGCCCTCTTCCAGCGGCGGCAGGCGGCGCTCGTCGTCTTCGCCCGTGGGCTCGTCGATGTCTTCGCGGTACACGCGCATAAAGCCCGGGTCGCGCACGGTGGAGCCCGTGGCGCGGAACAGCCCGGCTGGGGCGGAAACTTCGCCTGCCGCCAGATCGACGCTGACTGTGTCCAGCGTGGCATGAATCATCTGGCAGGCCACGCTGCGCTTCCAGATCATTTCATACAGACGGAATTGGTCATGGGTGAGATAGGCTTTGACCTTTTCCGGCGCATTGGTCACCACGGTGGGGCGGATGGCTTCATGCGCTTCCTGCGCGTTTTTCGCCTTGGTCTTGTAGCGAATCGGCGCGTCAGGCAGGTGGTCTGTGCCGAAACGCTCGCCGATCAGGGCGCGCAGATCGCGCAGCGCGTCTTCGGAAAGACTCACCGAGTCGGTACGCATGTAGGTAATCAGACCGACGCTGCCCTGCTCGCCGAGGGCAATGCCTTCGTACAACTGCTGCGCGGTGCTCATGGCGCGCTTGGCCGACATGCCGAGCTTGCGCACCGCCTCTTGTTGCAAGGTGGAGGTGGTGAACGGCGGCGAGGGGTAACGCTTGCGCTGTTTGCGCTCCACGCTTTTCACCTGCAACTGGCCGCCCGCCGCCTTGAGCAGCTTGCTGCGCGCGCGCTCGGCAGCGGTTTCCTCGGTGATGGAAAACTGTTCGACCTTGTCGCCGTCCAATTGGCTCAGGCGCGCAGCAAAGGCCACGCCCAGATGCGCCAGACGCGCTTCCAGCGTCCAGTACTCGCGCGCCACGAAGGCTTCGATTTCTTCTTCGCGCTCGACAATCAAACGCAGCGCCGGGCTTTGCACCCGCCCGGCGGACAATCCGGGCTGAATCTTGCGCCACAACAACGGCGAGAGGTTGAAGCCCACCAGGTAATCCAGCGCACGTCGCGCCTGCTGTGCATTCACCAGATCCATGGCAATACCACGCGGCGCAGCAATGGCCTCCTTGACCGCACGCGGGGTAATCTCGTTGAAGGTGACCCGGTGCAGCGGCTTGTGCGCCAACTTGGGTTCGTCCCGCAGAATCTCGGCTAGATGCCAGGCAATCGCCTCACCTTCGCGATCCGGGTCAGGTGCAAGGTAAATGTCATCGGCCTTGGCGAGCAGCTTTTTAATCGCATCCACATGCTTGGCATTGCGTTCGATCACCTCGTAACGCATGGCGAAGTCGTGGCTCGGGTCAACCGCGCCCCCTTTTGGCACCAGATCACGCACATGACCGTAGGAGGCCACGACTTCAAAGTCCGCCCCCAAGTATTTCTTGATTGTTTTTGCCTTGGCAGGCGATTCGACCACCACCAGATGTTTGCCCATCAGTGCATATATCCTGCGAGGTTGTCGTAAATCAGCTCTTCCATCCAGGCACAGGCCTCTTCTTCACCCGGCTGACTGAACAGCACCAGCCATTTCAGGCGTTCCACATCCAACTCTTCTTCCGGCAAGGCCAGCACGCGCTCGATCACCAGCTCGCGGTTGAGCGGACTGAGAATGCCCACGTTTTCCAGAAACAGCAAAAAACCGCGACAATCGGCATCCAGACGCGCCAGCTCTTCGCCAACGTACAGGCGTATGCTCGGCAAGCGGGCAGGTTGGGCGATGAGCGCCTCGTGCAGGGATTCGGCTAGCGGATGTCCTGCGAGCTCGGCGCGCGCCTGTTGCAAGCTCATGGGTGCCAGGCTGCGGCGCTGCCACAGGCTATCCATCCAGCCAAACGCCTTGCGAATTTCTGCGGTGGTAAAGCCGGCCTCAACCAGGCGTGATTCAAGCGCGTCACGGTCTTCGTTGAGCGGCTGACCGGGGTTGTCGGCCATGTAGTACTCAAACAGGTACAACAGAACATCAAGGACGTTTTCTTTCATGCGCAGGAATCAATGGTTAGGAGTATTTGAAGAGAGTCGAACATACAGGCCACCGGCGAGCGGGCTAATGTGACCTTGAAGTTGGGTTATTAAGAGGATGGAGGAAACCTCTGCTGCGGTCAATCCGCTGCGCTCGACCAGGCTGTCCACGCTGACCGGGTCAAAACCCATCGCATCCAGCAGGCGCACATGCTCATCAGGCAAGTCATCCGGCGCGGCGATTGGGGCTGGTGAAGCGGGGGCAGCGTGGCGGATACCCTGTAACTGAGCGGCCAGCTCTTCAAGAATATCCGCACTGGATTCGACCAGCTTCGCCCCTTCGCGGATCAGGCGATGACAGCCGCGCGCCATGGGGTTGTGAATCGAGCCGGGAATGGCAAACACCTCGCGCCCCATCTCGCTGGCCAGACGTGCGGTAATCAGCGACCCGCTTTGCGGGGCTGCTTCCACCACCAGCGCGCCCAGGCTCAACGCGGCGAGAATACGGTTACGCCGGGGAAAATGTCCGGGCTGCGGCGGCGTACCGAGGGGCAGCTCGCTCAACATCAGTCCCGCGTGCTTGACGATGGCATGAGCCAGCTCCCGGTGTTTCGCCGGATAAACCCGGTCGATCCCCGTCCCGACCACGGCCAGGGTATAAGCCTGGGCATCGAGCGCCCCCCAGTGCGCTTCGGCATCAATGCCCTGAGCCAGACCGCTGGCAATGCACACTCCGCGCCCCGCCAGATCACGCGCAAAGGCGCGCGCATTTTGCGCTCCGCCGGGCGTGGGATGACGTGTACCGACGATGGCCAGCGCAGGGTGCTGCAAAAGCTCAAGATTGCCCATGGCAAACAGCAGCATGGGCGGATCGCTTAGCTCACGTAGCCGCGCCGGGTAGCGCGCATCAGCAAAGCTCACGCACTCGCGCCCAGGTTCAGATAACCAGGTCAAGGTGTTGTCAATCCGCGCCTGATCGGGGTGACGCAAAGCCTCGATCATGGAGGCACTCAGGCCTGCTTCGCGCCACAAGGATGCTGGCGCGTCCAGAATGGCCTGCGCATCGGGGAGCTGTTCCCATAAGCGCAAAAAACGCCGGGAACCCAGCCCCGGCGTATGCAAAAGTGTCAACCAGGCGCGCATGTGCGCAATGTCGCCTGATGAGCCTACTGCCGCTTCGACCAACAGGAGCGCTTGTCCGCCGCCAGGCAATCGCCAACGCGCACAGGATGTGTGGATTGCGTGACCAGCGCGTAGCTTACGCGCTCGTAGACCAGAAACACCACGGCATCACCAATGCCCTTGTCCGGCAAGGGGAAGGTTTCACGGCTCGACATTTCGACGATCGAGGGCTTGCCGTCATTCGGCGGGAAGGGCGAAGACTCCTGTACGGCACGCCAGTCCACAATCGGCGTGGTATCCAGCGAGGCATTCTTGCTTGGGGTAAAAATACGCAACACCTGACCCGCTACAACAGCTTCGCGCCTGCCCGCACTGAGCGCGACAATCTGCCATTGCGCAGCGCCTGTCAGTTGATCGGGCAGAGACAATACCTCCGCAACAAGATCCGCGCGCGGCGGCGACAATTCAAGATTATTCGTCAGTACAGGCGGTAGAGGCACAAGGCGATCGTTCGGACGTACTTCCCTGTTGGCCTTGAGCAGTTTCAGCGTTGCCGGGTCATCATTTTTAATGACGCGCGCCAAGCCGATGCCTTCCGTTTCATAACCCAAAACTTCGCCCGTAACCGGATCAAACAGGGTTTTGTGCGGGCGCACCACGGCCAAAAGCTCATCGGGCTTGAGCGCGCCAGAGGCATAAATCTTGTCGCCCGCGCCCATGATCAGACGATCCTGGGTTGAGGAAATAATGCGCGGCGAGTCATTCAATTCGGGCACTTCGATAATCTGCGGATAACTGAGGAAGCCTTTGAGATGCTCAAAGGGTAGCGTTGGAATCGCCCTGTCCAACGGGGAAATGCGCACCTGCGGACTTAGACGCTTGGTCAGGCGTTGCTGGCCATTGATGGTAATGATTTCCAGCTGATCGCCCGGAAAAATCAGGTTGGGATTGCGCACCTGCGGATTGGCGTGCCAGATCTTGCGCCAGTCTGCCGGATTATTGAGAAACTTCTGCGCCAGCCCCCACAAGGTGTCGCCTTTTTGCACGGTATAAATCAAAGGCGCATCTTTGCGCACCATAGGCTCAGCAACCACCGGGCGCGCCACGGGCGCGGGAGCCGCTACCGCGTTGGCACGAGCGTCTGGCTCTGCCGGAGCCTCTGGCGTAGCGGCACAGGCCGAGAGCAGCAGAGGTAGAGCCAAAAGGCTCCATTGCAAGGGTTTGAGGCTAGCTTTCATTGTGCGGGGTGTCGTGAGGTGCATAGGGATTCCATCTGGCGCAGGTTTATTCCTGATCTTCATAGCATAAAACAGCCTGTTGTGTAGCTGTTCGCGCTTAAGATCGTGGTAACTCTAATACATCTTCATCCTCTCAGGCGACAATGTGCTGACATTGAAACAACGCTGCAATACTGCGCACAATGCACGCATCTGCTGATTCTGAAGCTTCACAAGGATATTTTGACCTATGGCCTGCCTGCCCATTTTGCTTTACCCACACCCCAATCTGCGCAAGGTCGCGCAGCGCGTTGATGTTTTTGACGATGCTCTGCGCCATTTGGCGGAAGATATGTTTGCAACCATGTATGCCGCACCGGGCATTGGTCTTGCCGCCACCCAGGTCGATCAGCACCAACAGCTTGCGGTAATTGATGTGTCTGAAGAAAAAAACCAGCCGCTGGTGCTGGTGAATGCAGAGATTCTGCGTGCCGAAGGCGTTGAGGAAATGGAGGAGGGCTGTCTGTCCATTCCCGGCATCAACGAAAAGGTGAGACGCAATGACTGGGTGCATGTACGCTACCAGGATTTGAATGGCACGCTGTGCGAACTGGAAAGTGGCGGGCTGCTCGCGGTGTGCATTCAGCACGAGCTGGATCATCTGCATGGCCGCCTGTTTCTCGATCATCTTTCACCGCTGAAACGCGAGCGCGCCATCAAAAAATATGAAAAGCTGCAAAAGCGTGGCTAGATTTGTAGCCCGGATGCAGCGTAGCGGAATCCGGGGATAATCGCGCAGTGGTACTGCTTGCCCCTACGTGACTCGCGAAGCCTTCAACATACGCTTTTTCGCTTCAAGACATATCCGTACCGCATCATTAGGCGATAATTTTGGACTTTTTGAGAACAAGCATGAGCAAACCCCGCATTATTTACGCTGGCACACCGGATTTCGCTGTCCCCGCCCTGCGCGCCTTGCTGGACGCTGGAGCCAATGTGGTCGCAGTCTACACCCAGCCCGACCGTCCTGCCGGGCGCGGGCGCAAGCTGAGCGCCAGTCCGGTCAAACAGGCCGCGCTTGCTGCGGGAGTTGCGGTGTTTCAACCCTTGAGCCTGCGTAGCGAGGAGGCGCAGGCCGAGCTTGCCGCGCTCAAGCCGGATTTGATGGTCGTGGCGGCCTATGGCCTGCTCTTGCCCAAAACAGTGCTTGATCTACCGACGCATGGCTGTGTGAATCTGCACGCCTCGCTCTTGCCGCGCTGGCGTGGTGCGGCGCCGATTCAGCGCGCGATTGAAAGCGGCGATGACGAAACCGGCCTCACCCTGATGCAGATGGATGTGGGGCTGGATACGGGTGCCATGCTGGCCAAGGCCGTTTGTCCGATCACGCCTGATGATACGGCGCAGGACATGCACGACCGCCTTGCCGAGATGGGCGCAGACCTGTTGCTGCACCACCTGCCCGCCCTGTGGCTTGGTGCGCTCAAGGGCGAGGCGCAAGACGAATTGCAGGTGACTTACGCCAAAAAGCTCGACAAGGCCGAGGCGCGCCTGGACTGGTCGCTGCCCGCGAGCATCCTGGCGCGGCGCGTTATGGCGTTCAACCCCTGGCCGGTGACAGAAACATCATGGAAAGGCGAAACGCTGCGCATCTGGTGCGCCCATGCCGTAGAGGGGCTTGCTCAGGCGGCTCCCGGAACGGTTGTGGCTACTGGACGTGAAGGTATCGATGTCGCCACCGGCGAGGGTCTGCTGCGCATCCGGCAACTGCAACGCCCCGGAGGCAAGCCCTTGATGGCGGTCGATTTTTTGAACGCTCAGCCGATGCTGAATGAGCGTCTGGGCGACCCCGTCGAGGGGGCGCACTGATGGCCAAGACCCGTGCCGCTGCCGCGCGCGCCGTCGCCGCCGTGCTTGGCGGATGCTCATTGAGCGACGCGCTGCCGCCTCTGTTGCAGCCCTTGCCCGTGCGCGATCGCGCACTGGCGCAGGAACTGGCCTATGGCGTGTTGCGCGAGTTTGAGCCACTGGCTTTTCTGGCCGATGGGTTGCTCAAGGCTCGCCCCAAGCCGAATGAAGTCTTTGCCCTGATTCTGGTCGGGTTGTATCAGCTTCTGCATACCCGCGTGCCCGAACATGCCGCCGTTCATGCCACCGTGGAGGCTGCCGCCGTCCTCAAGGCGCAACGGCTCGGCGGCCTGATGAACGGCGTGCTGCGCAACTTCATGCGTGAGAAGGACGCCCGCCTTGCTGCACTGAGCGAGGCAGAACCGGCGGTGCAACACGCCCTGCCGCGCTGGTTGTGGACGCGCATCCAGCAGGATTGGCCGGGTGAGCCTGTAGCCGAGGCTCTGCGTCAACACGCGCCGATGAGCTTGCGCGTCAACGCCGCACACGGTTCGCGCGAGGACTATCTGCTGCGCTTGCAGCAGGCTGAGATTGCCGCCGAAATCACCCACCATGCGCGTTACGGCGTGCGCCTGTTGCAGGGTGTGGCGGTGGAGCGACTCCCGGGCTTTGCCGAAGGTGATGTTTCGGTGCAGGATGAAGCGGCGCAGTTGTGCGCACAACTGCTGGATTTAAGGCCGGGAATGCGCGTGCTGGATGCCTGCGCTGCGCCCGGCGGCAAGACTCTGGCCTTGCTGGAGCAACAGCCAGCGCTGGATATGTTGGCGCTGGATCGTGATGCGCAGCGTCTTGAGCGGGTGCAAGAAAACCTGGCGCGTGCCCGACTGACGGCGCGGGTGCAGGCGGGGGATGCCGCTCTGCCGCAAGACTGGTGGGATGGACAGAGGTTTGAGCTGATTTTGCTGGACGCGCCGTGTTCAGCCACCGGGGTGATTCGTCGCCACCCGGACATCAAACGTCTGCGTCGTGCGGAGGATATTGCCCAACTTGCCGCGCAGCAGGATCGCCTGCTCAAGGCGCTTTGGCCGTTGCTTGCAGCGGGTGGGAGGCTGCTTTACATGACCTGTTCGCTGTTGCGTGAGGAGAACGAGGCGCGCATCGCCGCTTTTCTGGCCGAAGCGCCGCAGGGTGGTGTGCGTGATCTCAGGCTGGATGTCGCCTGGGGGCATCCTTGCAGCATCGGTCGGCAAATTCTTCCGGGAGAAGATGGGATGGACGGTTTTTACTACGCCTTGCTGGAAAAGCCTGCATGAAAACGTCTGCGCGTCGCCGGCTGCTCAAGCAGCTCGCGCTGGGTTTTCTCGCATGTGCCAGCCTGCCTGCCGTCATAAGCCTTGCGCAGGCTGGCGGTGTCAGCGTGACCCGTGCGGCAACCGAGCTGCGTGACGGTGCGCTATGGTTCGATGCTGATGCAAACCTTGAGTTATTCAAGGATCAGGCCGATGCGCTGTCAAGCGGCGTGCCGCTGGTGTTTGCCTGGGATGTGGTGATTGAGCAGGATCGTGGCTGGTGGGGAACGCGCGAATTGAACCTTGATGCTTGGCGTGCGCGCATTGAATACCACGCGCTCAGTCAGGTGTACCGCGTGTTGTGGTCGTCCTCCAGCGGGGAGAATCTGGAGGCCGAAAGCTTTACCAGGCTGGATCGTGCGGTGGACAATGTGAGCCACCCTCGCAATCTGTGGCTGGCGCCCGCCGCCCTGCTGCCCATGCCGGGCGCGTATCGCGGACGGGCAAGGCTACGGCTGGTGCATGACAGTCTTCCCTTGCCCATGCGCCCGCGCGCCTTTTTTGCCAGCCGTTGGCAGCTATCCAGCGAATGGTATTTATGGGCGTTCTAAGTTGAGCGTCATGGGAACGCCTAAAGAAGTGCGCTCCAGTACGACACGCTATTTGCGCAGTCTGTACCGCAAACGCATCCGCCCTCTGGTGCCCTGGGTCAGTGCGCTGGTGGTCGTGGTGTTGATGGGCTCGCTCTATCTTTTGACCGATGCCCTGCAAAACTCCGCGCGCTTCGAGTCGCTCTATGTCTGGTTGCTGGCGATCAATATCGGTGGGGTGATGTTCCTGCTGGTGGTGGTGCTGGCGAATATCTGGCGGCTGTGGCTGAGCGTGCGTGCGCATGTGCCCGGTGCGCGCCTGACCATGCGTCTGTTGCGCGCCTATGTGCTACTGGGGCTGGCACCTGCCGCCATCGTGTTTTTCTTTTCCATGAATTTTATCCAGCGCGGCATTGATAGCTGGTTTGATGTGCGCATTGAACAGGCCTTGAACGATGCGCTGGAGTTATCGCGCGCCTCGCTGGAAGTGCGGATGCGCGAAGCCTTGCGCCTGACCCGACGCGCCGCCGAACAGCTTGCGGATAATGAGACGGGGGCGCGCCCCAGCCTGAGCGCCATGCCCAGTCTACAGCAGGGCTTGGGCGAGCTGAGCAGCGGCGCGCCGGCCATGCTTCCGGGTCAGGATGAAAGCGGGCTGAAAGAGCGCCTCGCGCCGATGGAGCGCGCGCAGGATGAGCTGGCGGTACTGGAGTTGGATAACCTGCGCCGCGAAACCGATGCGCTGGAAATGAGCCTGTTTGGCGCCGGGGGACGCATTATCGCCTCAGCCGCCGAGGGTTCACGCGCTCTGGTGCCTGAGCGCCCGAGCGAGTCGGTGCTGGCACATGTACGCCAGGGGCGGCATTATCTTGCTCTGGAGCCCATCGGCGCTCCGCTCGGACGGGATGCGCTCTCGCCCGAGGATGCGCTCAGCCTGCCCAAGGATGCACTGGCCGTGCGCGTGGTTGTGCCGCTGGAACGCTACGTGAGCACCTCGGATCATCGTCTTTTGCAGGCTCTTTTTTTGGTCGATGGCCGCCTGGCAAGCCTGGCCGATAGCGTGCAAAGCGCGTTTCATCAGTACCGCGAGCTGATTTACCTGCGCCACAGCCTGAAACAGAATTTCATCATGGCGCTGGGTCTGGCCTTGTTGCTGTCGGTGCTGATGGCGGTCTGGCTGGCGTTTGTCGCGGCCACTCGCCTGACCGAGCCGATTCGTGACCTGGTGCTTGGCACCCGGGCGGTGGCCGATGGCGATTACAGCCGGCGGCTGCCCGTACAACGCAGCGACGATCTCGGCCTGCTCATGCGTTCGTTCAATACCATGACCGCTCGCATTGCCGAAAGCGCGGAAGAAACCCAGCGCCTGAAAGACGAAGCGGATGCACAGCGCGACTATCTGGAAACGGTGCTGCAACACCTTTCCTCCGGCGTTTTGACCCTGAGCGACGACGGCCAGGTGCGCCATGCCAACGCCGCCGCCGCGAGCCTGTTGGGCGTACCTCTGGGTGAGTTGCAACAGGCTCGCCTGCCCGCGCTGTGTTTGACGTTTGAGCATCTGACCCCGCTCTGCGAGGCGCTGGAAGGCTGGCTGGAACAGGATGGCATGGGTGAGCTGCTGCGTGAAGTGCGCCTTATGAATGAAGGTGAGCGCAGCATTCTGATGATCCGTGGCGCAGCGCTGGCGCACGACTGGGTCGAGGATGCACCGAATGAAGAGGGCGGCCTGCTGCTGGTGATGGACGATATTACCGCCATCATTCAAGGCCAGCGCGACGCAGCATGGAGCGAGGTGGCAAGGCGGCTGGCGCATGAAATCAAAAACCCGCTCACCCCGATCCAGCTTTCGGCGGAACGCCTGCGGCGCAAGCTGGGCGCGGTATTGAACGAGAGTGATCGTCAGGTGCTGGAACGCGCCACGCACACCATCGTGCAGCAGGTCGAAGCGATGAAACATATGGTCAATGACTTTGCCGAGTATGCGCGCATGCCGCAATCACGTATGGTCGCGCTGGATTTGAGCGCCCTGATACGTGAAGTGCTGGATTTATACCGGGGCGGCGTGGTGAAAATCCGTCTGCTCGACACTCCTGAACCGCTCTGGATAGACGGTGATGCCTTGCGTTTGCGCCAGTTACTGCACAATCTGCTAAAAAACGCGGCAGAAGCCATGCAGGAAGCCAGCCCGCCAATCATTGCGCCACAGATCGAATTGAGTCTGAAGCTGCATCACGAAACCCAGCAGATCGAGGTTTTGATTGCGGACAATGGCCCAGGCTTCCCCGCCGAACTGTTGGGACACATCTTTGACCCGTATGTCACCACACGCCCCAAGGGTACTGGTTTAGGCTTGGCCATTGTGAAAAAAATCGTCGAGGAACACACTGGCAAAGTGCGGGTCAACAATGCGCCTGAGGGCGGCGCCCGGGTTTGCCTGAACTTCCCGGCACGCTCGCCTGGCTTGGAGCGCGACGATAGGGTCGATAAACTTACAGGGCGTGATGACTCACGCGCCGTTGGCTAAATGAAAATCATGGAAACACTATGCCAAATGCACACATTTTGATTGTTGATGATGAGCCGGATATCCGCGCCGCCGTAAGCGACATTCTCGAAGACGAGGGCTACAGCGTGGCGCTGGCCGAGGATGCCGCCATGGCTCAGGCGCGCCTGCAGGCGCGGCGTGCGGATTTAATTCTGCTGGATGTGTGGATGCCCAACATGGACGGTTTGGCGTTATTGCGCCATTGGCATCAGGTGGCCGGCGGTTTGCCTGCGCCCGTGGTGATGATGTCCGGACATGGCACGCTGGAAACAGCGGTCGAAGCCATACGCCTGGGCGCATATGACTTTATCGAAAAGCCGCTTTCGCTCGACAAATTGTTGCTCACCGTGGAAAACGCGCTGCAAACCCAGCGCCTTGTTCAGGAAAACTCGCGCTTGCGCCGTGAAAACGCCTACCCCTCCGAGCCTTTGGGCGAGAGCGCCTTGATGCAGGCGCTCAAAGGGCAGGCGCGCCGCCTGGCCGAGGGCGATGACTGGCTGCTGCTGCGCGGTGAGCCCGGTTCAGGTCGGCAAAGCTTCGCACGCTATATTCATCATCACAGCGCACGTCGTCATCAGCCATTTATTGTGGTTAACGCCGCCGCGACCTCACACCGGCAGGCACAGGCGGCATCCCTTTTGGGGCATGAAGATGTCACCCCCCCCAAGGAGGGCGCCAGCAGCGAGGATAGCGCCAACACTTTCGCCGAGCGTCGGCGTATCCGTTACGGTCTGCTGGAGCAGGCGCATGGCGGCAGCCTGTTCATTGCGGAAGTCGCCGAACTCAACAAGGCCGAACAGACCCAGTTGCTGCATGTTTTAACCAGCGGCTGCTTGACCCGCAGCGGCGGTACAGAACCGGTCGAGGTCGATGTACGCGTGCTTGCAGCCAGCGCGCTGGATCTGCAAAAAGAAGTCCTGGCCGGGCGCTTTCGTGATGATCTCTACCAGCATTTGAGCGCGCATGGTCTGGTGATTCCCCCCCTGTGCGCCCATGCGGAGGATGTTCCGCTTTTACTCAACCACACCCTTAAACGCGCCCACGAACAGGATGCCGCCCCCCTGTGTACATTGGAACCCGAGGCTCTGGCGCAGCTCTGCGCCTACTCTTGGCCGGGGCATGTCGGTGAGCTGAAAAACGTGGTGCAGCGCCTGCTCATGCTGGCGCATGGCAACGCGACCGGGCAGGGCGGCTCCATCGGCCTGAGCGAAGTGCAGCATGTGCTGGGCGGGCGTGAAAGCCGCGAAATGCGCGTCTCCGAGCGCGATGGTTGGCTTTCCGTGGACGTGGACATTACCCTGCCGCTGCGCGAGGCGCGTGATGATTTTGAGCGTGCCTATCTGGAGGCGCAACTGCGCCACAGCCGGGGCAGTATGACCGAGCTGGCGCGGCGCACCGGTATGGAGCGCACCAACCTGTACCGCAAGCTGAAAATGCTGGGCGTAAAAGATACCTTCCAACGTGATGAGACGGATGAGTAAAGCGCATGGATGCCGCTGTAAATTTGATAGGACTTACGCAAAACCCGGATCTAGCCCCCTCGCCCCTCGCGGGAGAGGGTTGGGGAGAGGGGGGCAAGCTTTGCCAAAACATAGACTTGTGCCAACTTCACCACCCTCTCCCCAACAGCCCCCTCGGCACGGCCTCTCCCCCATCAAGGGGGAGGGGGTGAAAACCGCCATCTTGCGTAAGTCCTATTTGATCAAGCCGATGGGTGCAAAGCAAAAATCGGCGAAAAAACAGAGCATACGCGCAGTATGTGAGTATTTTGAGCCGATTTTTGCTGCCGCAAACGCGGCTTCAGCGATTTTACAGAGGCATCCATTATGAAAATCGTCATTCTTGGCGCAGGTCAGGTTGGCTCAACCCTGGCAGGCTTGCTGGCCAGCGAGCCGGGGCGCGACATTACCCTGGTGGATACCGATGCCGACAAGCTGCACGACTTGCAGGAGAAACTGGACATACGCACCGTGGTCGGCCTGGCTTCGCACCCGGCCATCCTTGAGCGTGCCGATGTTGGCAACGCCGATATGCTGCTGGCAGTGACCAATAGCGACGAAGTGAATATGGTGGCCTGCCAGCTTGCCTGGAAGCTCTATCACACGCCGATGAAAATCGCCCGTCTGCGTGCGCGTGAGTACAAGGATCAGCCGGAGATTTTCAGCGAAGGCTATTTCAAGATCGACGTGGTGATTAGCCCGGAAAACCTGATTCAGAGCTATATCCAGCGCCTGATCGCCCTGCCCGGTGCCTTGCAGGTGCTGGACTTCGCCGAAGGTCGGGTACGTCTGGTGGCTTTGCGCGCCATGCGCGGCGGCTTGCTGGTCGGTCGTCCGATTCGTGATCTGCGCGATATTCTGCCCGAAGTGGATGCGCGTGTGGCGGCGATTTTTCGCCGTGGCCAGCCCGTTGTCCCGGACGGCGATACGCACATCGAAGAGGACGACGAGGTATTTTTTATCGCCGCACGCGAAAACATCCGTGCGCTCATGGGCGAGTTTGGACACATGGAACATCCTTATCGCAATATCATGATCGCCGGCGGCGGCAATATCGGACGCGGTCTGGCGCGCGCGCTGGAGGGGCAGGCGAATGTCAAGGTGATCGAGCACAACCCGCTCAATGCCAAGCGTTTGTCTGCCGAACTCCATCAGGCGCTGGTGCTTGACGGCGATGCCACCGACGAAGACCTGCTGCGCGAGGAAAACATCGAAGACATGGATCTGTTCCTCGCCGTAACCAACGACGACGAGAACAACATCCTCTCCGCCATGCTCGCCAAGCGCCTGGGCGCACGCAAGGTGATGGCGCTGGTCAACCGCACCGCCTATGTCGACCTGATCGAGTCCATGTCGATTGACGTGGTGATTTCGCCACAGCTGATTACCGTCAGCGCCCTGCTCGCGCATCTACGGCGCGGGCATGTGCTCGCAGCGCACTCCCTGCGTCGTGGCGCGGCAGAAGCCATGGAAATTACCGCCATTGGCGACCGCCTGACCTCGCGTGTGGTCGGGCAGCGCGTGGGTGAACTCAAGCTGCCCGCCGGAGTGAGCGTGGGCGCGATTGTGCGTGAGAGCGAAGAGGGGGTGCAGGTGATTATCGCCCACCATGACACGCTGATCGCCAGCGACGATCACGTTATTCTTTTCCTTGCCGACAAGCGCCAGGTGCGCGCAGTGGAGCAGTTGTTCCAGGTCGGTTTCAGCTTTTTCGGCTAAACCTTATGCAGTTATCCGCCATTCAGCGTGTGCTCGGTCTGTTGCTGATGATTTTCAGCCTGTCCATGCTGCCTCCGGCTTTGGTCGGCTGGCATTACGGCGACGGTGAGGTCATGCCGTTCCTGCATGGTTTCATCCTCGTGCTGGGTGTAGGACTGCTCGCCTGGTGGCCGGTGCGGCGTGAGCGGCGCGAGTTAAAGTTGCGTGATGGCTTTCTGATCGTCGTGCTGTTCTGGACGGTGCTGAGCCTTTCCGGTGCCATTCCGCTTTATCTCGCCGACAAGCCAAACCTTTCCCTGACTGATGCAGTATTTGAGGCGGTATCCGGCCTGACCACCACCGGAGCCACGGTGCTCAGCGGCATCGACAGTCTGCCGCACTCCATCCTGTTCTATCGCCAGCAACTGCAATGGCTGGGGGGCATGGGCATCGTGGTTTTGGCGGTGGCCATCCTGCCGCTGTTGGGCGTGGGTGGAATGCAGCTGTTCAAGGCGGAAACGCCGGGGCCGATGAAAGACAACAAGCTCACTGCGCGTATTACCGATACGGCGAAAACCCTATGGTTCATCTATGTCGGTCTGACCGTGGCGGCGGCCATCGCCTTCCGCTTGGGCGGCATGGGTTGGTTCGATGCGATTGGCCATGCGTTTTCCACCGTGTCTATTGGCGGCTTTTCCACCCATGATGCCGGTTTTGGCTTTTACAACTCGGCCTGGCTGGAGGCGATGGCAACCCTGTTCATGTTCCTGGCCGGCGTGAATTTCACCCTGCACTTTCTGGCCTGGAATCATCGCTCCCTGCATGCCTACTGGCACGACTCCGAATTCCGTCTGTATTTCTACATCCTGATTTCGATGATTTTGCTCTACACCCTGCTGCTCTGGGGGCATCAGACCTATGCCAGTTTCTGGGAAGCGCTGCGCTATGCTTCGTTCAACGTCATGTCTTACGCGACCACCACCGGCTTCGCCACGGCGGACATTACCGCCTGGCCATTGTTTTTGCCCGTGCTGTTGATGTTTCTGGCCATCATCGGCGGCAGCACAGGCTCCACGGCGGGCGGCATGAAAGTCATGCGCGTGATGCTGATCGCCAAGCAAAGCTACCGCGAACTCAAACAATTACTGCATCCGCAGGCCAAACTGCCCGTCAAGCTCAACGGCCAGGTTATCCCCACGCGGGTCATTCAGTCGGTGTGGGGCTTTTTTTCCGCCTATGTGATGATCGTGGTGTTCTTGGTGATGTTCATGCAGGCAGTCGGGCTGGATGAGGTCAGCGCCTTCGGTGCCACCGTGGCCACGCTGACCAATCTTGGCCCAGGTCTGGGAGAGGTTTCTTCCACCTTCGCTTCTGCTCCTGATGCCGCCAAATGGGTCGGCTGTCTGGCTATGATTCTGGGGCGCCTGGAAGTGTTCACCCTGCTGGTGTTGTTCACCCCGGCCTTCTGGCAGCGTTGAGTTTTGGTTTTAACGCCCTCCCCCTTGACGGGGGAGGGCTGGGGAGAGGGAGCGAAATCCAAGCCTTGCGTAAGCCCCAAGAAAAGACAAAATAAAAACAAATGGTTATGCCTCATCTCCCACGCTCTATGCCACAAGAAAAATGGAACACCCGCTACGCCACAGCCACCTCAACAGGCGAGGCCGCCTGGGTCTTGCGTGAACACGCGCATCTTTTGCCCAGACAAGGACAGGCGCTGGATCTGGCCTGTGGCCTAGGCGCAAATGCCCTGTTGCTGGCTGAATATGGATTGGAGGTCGCGGCCTGGGATAACGCCTCGGTAGCGATTGAGCATTTGCGCGCGGAGGCTGCCGCACGCGGCCTGAGGCTTGATGCCGCCGTGCGTGACGTGGTGCAGGAGCCGCCCGCAGCGGCCAGTCTGGATGTGATCGTGGTGGCGCATTTTCTGCAACGCAGCCTGTTTCCGGCGCTGCTCGCCGCCCTGCGCCCCGGCGGCTTGCTGTTTTACCAGACCTTCACGCGCGAGCGCGTGGACGGTTTGGACACCCCGTCCAACCCCGATTTTTTACTGGCTCCGCGCGAGTTGCTTGGGCTTTGCCAGCCGCTGCGCATTCTTGCGTACCGCGAAGATGGCCTTGCCGGTGATCTGCAACAAGGCTTGCGCGCGCGCGCCGCCTGCGTGGGAATGCGAGCATGAACCTGCCCGACCCGCTACGCCAACGCGCGCTTTGGCATCCGCGTTACCTTGGCCTGTGGCTGCTGCTGCTGCTGCTGTGGATGATCGCCTGGCTGCCGGTGCGTTGGCGCATGGGACTGGGCGCGTGGCTCGGGCGAGAGATGTTCACGCGCAACCACAAGCGACGGCGCATTATCGAGATCAATCTGGCGCTGTGTTTTCCTGACTGGGATGCCACGGCACGTGCTGCGCTGGCGCTAAGTTCCGCTGAACGTGCGGGGCAGGCGCTGATCGACCTGAGCACACTCTGGCTGCGCAGTGAAAAAACCATCCAGCGGCGCTGGCAGGTGCATGGGCAGGAGCATCTGGACGCAGTGCTGGCCGCAGGGCGCGCGCCCCTGTTTGTCACCGGGCATGTGGTCGGGCTGGATATGGGCGCGGCGGCGATGTCTGTGGCCTGTGGCGGGGGCGTGGGACCGTACAACCCGACGGACAAGCCTTTTCTGGATGCCTGGCTCGTCTGGGGGCGCACCCGCTTTGGCAGTCAGCTCATGACTCGTGCCGAAGGTTTGCGCCCCCTGCTCAAAGCCTTGAAATCCGGGCGAGCCGCGTACTACATCCCGGATGAAGACCACGGCGCGGCGCATTCGGTATTTGCGCCATTTTTTGGGGTGCAGAAAGCCACGCTGCCCTTGCTGGGGCGACTGGCGCAGCAGGGACGCGCCGTCATACTGCCGTTTTTCACGCAGCTTGACCCCACGACGGGTCTCTACCATTTGCATATCGAGCCAGCGCAGAGCGCCTCTGAGGGCATGGATGCCGTGGCGGAGGCCACACGCATGAACGCCGCGCTGGAGGCCATGATTCGCCGCGACCCGACGCAGTACCTGTGGAGCTTCAAACTGTTCAAAACGCGACCCGAGGGCGAGGCGGATATTTATCCATGATGCGCCTCGCCGCTTTATCGTTCCCGCACGAACATATCTTGCTGCGCAGGAGCGGGCTTGCCCGCGAAAGATGGCGCGCCGAAGCCTTCGCGGGCAAGCCCACTCCTACCGTTTGGTCACGCATCATTCAGGCTGGAACAATCATTCTGCTGGCTGGATTATTGGCCGCTTGTACAGCACACGAAGACCATCCACAGCGCATCACCCTCGACTTCTGGGCGATGGGTAGCGAGGGCGAGCGGGTGCAAGCCTTGCTCCCTGAGTTTGAACGCCAGCACCCCGGGATCAAGGTGCGTGTGCAGCAAATCCCGTGGAGCGCAGCACATGAAAAGCTGCTCACTGCGCATGTCGGCGGCACGCTGCCAGATGTGTTTCAGCTGGGCAATACCTGGCTGCCGGAGTTTGTCGCGCTGCGGGCACTGGCACCGCTGGATGATCTGTTGAGCGCCGAGGCGCAGGCGGATATTTTCCCCGGCGTACTTGCGGCGAACCGTATTCATGGCCATTTATACGGCCTGCCCTGGTATGTAGACACGCGCCTGCTGTTTTACCGTGCCGATCTGTTGTCACAGGCGGGTATCAAGCGCGCTCCACCATCATGGAGCGAGTGGCTGGAGGCGCTGCGCCGCCTGCGCGCCCAAACCGGGCTTGCGCCACTCGTGCTGCCGTTTAGCGAGTGGCAAACCCTGATTGCGCTGGGCCTGCAGCAACAGGCTGAGCTTTTGCGTGAGGACGGGCGCTATGGCGCGTTTAACCAGCCCGCTTTTCGTGCGGCGTTTGCGTTTTATCTGCGCCTGTTTCAGGAGGGCTTGGCCGAAGTTGGCGGCGAGTTGCGCGCCGGCAATCTGTACCAGGCGTTTGCCGATGGGCGCGTGAGTATGCTGGTCAGCGGGCCGTGGAATCTGGGCGAGTTCGAGCGTCGTATGCCGCCTGCCGTGCAGGGAGCCTGGGCGACTGCGCCCTTGCCCGTGCCGGATGGCACACCCTATCCGGGCGTTTCGATTGCGGGGGGCGCAAGCCTGGCCGTGCGCGCCGATAGCCGCCAGCCACACGCCGCACGCGCACTGCTGCTGTTTTTGTCCGAACCGGCGCAGCAGTTGGCGTTTTATCGCGCCACCGGCGATTTACCCGTGCGTATGAGTGCATGGTCGCTGGGCAATCTGCAACAATCGCCGCGTATCGACGCTTTTTGGCAACAACTGCAACAGGTACAAGGCGTGCCTCCCGTACCGGAGTGGGAGCGCCTCGCCAGCCTGGTCATGCGCCATGCCGAGCGCGTGGCGCGTGGACTGGAAAGCCCGGATCAAGCCTTGGCGGCAATGGACAAGGAGGCCGATGCTTTGCTGGAAAAACGCCGTTGGATGATGGAGCGTGAGCGGGAATGAAGTTTTTAGCCACAGAGGTCACGGGGTGCCCAGAGAAATATGCACGGCATCACTGCCCCTGCCTGCGCCATAACCGTTCATTCTCTGTGCGCTCTGTGGCTAAAAAAGCATGAAAAACGCCGCATTCTGGTTTCTTGCCCCCGCACTCGGCTTAATCGCCGTATTTTTTCTGCTGCCGATTGCGGCGGCCTTCCTGCTTTCGCTCACTGATTTTGATATTTACGCCATCGGCAACCCGAATGCCCTGCGTTGGGTGGGCTGGGAAAACTACCGCCAAGTGTTTGAACACCCGCTGTTTTGGACGGCTTTGGGCAACACCTTTTATTTCGTTTTGCTTGGCGGGCCGCTTTCGGTCGGACTAAGCCTCGGCGCGGCCTTGCTGCTCAATCATCGTCTGAGCTGCTGCAAGACCTTGCTTCGCACCATTTATTTCCTGCCGGTGGTCAGCACACTGGTGGCGGTCGCCGTGGTCTGGCGCGCGCTCTACAGCCCGGATGCCGGCTTATTGAATCAGTTGCTTGGCGTGTTCGGTGTCCAGCCGGTTGACTGGCTGAGTGACCCGGACTGGGCGATGCCCGCGATTATCCTCATGGCGGCGTGGAAAAACTTTGGTTTCAACATGATTATTTTCATTGCCGGGTTACAGGCCATTCCCGAACGTCTTTATGAAGCTGCACGACTGGATGGCGCGGGAAGCTGGGCGCAGTTCCGTTTTGTGACCCTGCCACAGCTTGCGCCGACGTTTTTGTTCGTCGCCCTGATGACCATGATCGGCTATCTGCAACTGTTCGCCGAACCGTATGTGATGACCCAGGGCGGCCCGGCCAATGCCACGCTATCCTTGGTGATGTTGATGTATCAGGAAGGGTTCCGCTGGTGGAATATGGGCTTTGCCGCCGCGCTGGCTTTTGTGCTGTTCGCCATTATTCTGGCGGGCACGCTGTTGCAATTACGCGTGCAAAAAAAAGGCGGGGTTTGACCCCCGCCTTCCGCGCCGTACATGGTACGGACTATTTGCCCGCGCTCTTGCTTAAAGCCTGAATCAGCTTGCTCGCCTGCGGATTGCTCACATGACCGAGCACCAAAATATCCACTGGATTGACCGGCGTGCCGTAATAGGCGTGGTTCAGGCTATCGCGCACGGCGATCACGGAGCCTTCCAGGCTTACCCCGCCAAAAATCCCCTTGCTGCGTGCGTACTGGATAATATCCACCGTCGCCGCCTGTGCGCCTGCGCCGACCGGGCCTGCGGCCACGCTGGCATCCGCGCCAACCTGGAATTTGTTGCTTAACAGCGCATCACGCCCCTTGTCGGTCATGGCCATCATCACCACTTCAGCCACCGAACCGCCGGCTTGAAAGCCGAAGCTGGCCGAGCCTACCGTGGCGAACGACGGCCCGCGCCAGGTATTGGCTGCCTCATCACGCACCAGCACCACGCCCGTACCGCCCGAACCCGCAAACACAAATCCCGCCTTAATCAGGGTAGGCACGACAAAAACCGCCTTGGCGCGCGGCACGTTATCGCGATACCACGACATATCCGGATCAGCCGCAAAGTTGCGCAGGGTTTGCGTCGCGCCATCGACGATGGCGATGGCCTCGCTTTTCGCGCTCGTCCCGGAAGAAGACCCCGCGTCCTCCGCCCGCGCGCTGCCCGCTGACAGCGCCAATAAAGCCAAACCCGCCAACAAGGCTTTGGAAAATACATGCTGCATTGGGATACCTCCACTTGGATCCATGCTCAAACAAACCTGCCGCGAGTGTATAACATGAACACCCTGATCGCTCCGACAGATAACATGACGTAGCGGTTCATCCTGTTACACTTTGCCATCTTGAAAACTTCGACGTGTCCATCACCATGAACCCCAATGAGCTGATTCAACGCATACAACATGCCATTCCCGATGCCTGTGTACAACCCTCGGGCGAGGGCTGTAGTTTTAACCTACAAATCGTAAGTCCGAGCTTTGCCGATGAAAGCCTGATTAAACGTCACCGCCGCGTCATGGCCGCACTGCAAGACTGGATTGCCAGCGGCGCGCTGCACGCGGTGACCCTGCAAACCTACACGCCCGACGAATTGAGCGCCAAACGAGGATAAGCCCATGCAGCAACAAACCCAGACCGAACTCGAAGCCGCCGCCTTCCGTCGCCTGGTGGCGCACCTGCAAGAGCGCACGGATGTGCAAAACATCGACCTGATGAACCTGGCGGGTTTCTGTCGTAACTGCATGTGCAAATGGCTTAAAGCCGCCGCCGATGAACGCGGCGTCGAGCTGAGTATGGATGCCGCTCGCGAGCAGGTGTACGGTATGCCCTACGAAGACTGGAAGGCGCTGCACCAGAAAGAAGCCAGCGCCGAACAACAGTCTGCCTTCACCGCAGCCTACACCCGCACGCATGGCGAAGCGCCGCAGGCCTGAAGAAGCCCAAACCGATCTTTTGTACTGCAAAACGAACAGCCCATGACCGCCAACACCGTACAGCCTCGCTTTGGCATCATCATTATCGGCGACGAAGTCCTGTCGGGTCGCCGTCAGGACAAACACATCCCGGCGGTGATTGAGCGCCTGACGGCGCGCGGTCTGCGCCTGGCCTGGGTGCGCATGATTGGCGATGAAATGGATTTGATCGTGCGCACGCTGCGCCAGGCACGCGAGGAAGCCGATGTCATCTTTTGCTTTGGCGGCATTGGTGCCACACCGGACGACTTAACCCGTGCAGCCGCCGCGCGCGCCTTTGAGTGCCCCCTGACCCGCCACCCGGAGGCCGAGGCGCGCATCATCGCCCAGTTTGCCGACCAGGCTTTTCCCTACCGCGTATTGATGGCCGACCTGCCCGAAGGCGCTGACCTCATTCCCAACCCAATCAACAACGTTCCCGGCTTTGCGCTGCACGATGGCTACTTTATGCCCGGTTTTCCGCAAATGGCGCACGCCATGCTCGACTGGATCCTGAACACGCATTTCGCGCATGTCGGCGACCCGGACTATGCAGAAGCCGCACTGTGGGTGTGGGATGCCTCGGAAAATCAGTTGCTTGAACTGATGCGCGCCTTTGAGCAGCGTTACCCCAGGCTTAAATTATTCAGCCTGCCCATTCTGCCGAGCGAGCAGCAAGCTCGTCGCCGTATTGAGCTGGGTCTCAAGGGTTCGCGCACAGCACTTGAACCCGCCATGCTCGAACTCGAAGCGCAGATTAAAGCGCTGGGCTATCCCACAACGATCTCCAGGGAACTTGCGCCCGATGCCTATCTCCAAGCAGCGTGTTGCAAGGAAACCTAGGTAAATGCTGATTTATTCCATCCATGGGATAAATCAGCAAGCCTCGTTGCGGTACACGCCCACAAAGGTCTTCAAGAATCAATGGGTTACACCATTGTTCGTGTTGGGGCATCCTGCCCCAAGCAGGAAACGCTGAATAAATCAGCCTGAATAAATCAGCGCTTCTCTAGATTAAAGGAGTCACGTTCATGCAAAGCCAAGCGCTTCAATCTCGCAATCTGTTTAAAGCCTCCGCTTTAGCCTTGGCGCTCGCCCTCGGTGCCGGGCTTGCCACGCAATCCGCCCAGGCCGCGCCACTGCCCGATTTTGTACAAACCATCAAAGAGGTGTCCCCAGCCGTGGTGAATATCAGCACCACGCAAAAGCGCCAGAAAGCCGGACGTGGCGGCCTGCCGCCCGGCGTGATGCCCTTTCCGGAAGGCCATCCGTTCAATGAGTTTTTCCGTCAATACGAAGGCACGCCCCGTCAGCCCCCGGCACAGTCGCTAGGCTCAGGCTTCATCATCGACCCCAGCGGCATTGTTCTGACCAATGCGCATGTGGTCAAAGACGCGGAAAGCATCAATGTACGCCTGCAAGACAAGCGCGAGCTGCCCGCCAAGGTGCTCGGTCTGGATGAGCGTACCGACGTTGCCGTACTCAAGATTGAAGCCAGCAGCCTGCCCGTGGCGCGACTGGGCAACTCCGACCAAACCGAAGTCGGCGAGTGGGTCTTGGCGATAGGCTCGCCGTTTGGCCTCGACTTTACCGCCACCCAGGGTATCGTCAGCGCCCTGGCGCGTAACCTGCCGGATGACAATTATGTGCCGTTCATCCAGACCGACGCGGCGGTGAACCCCGGCAACTCGGGTGGCCCGCTATTCAACACCAAGGGCGAGGTGATCGGCATCAACTCGCAGATTTACTCACGTTCCGGCGGCTACATGGGCTTGTCGTTTGCCATCCCGATCAACACCGCCATGCAGGTCGCCGACCAGTTGCGCAAGGACGGCAAGGTGGTACGCGGCTGGCTGGGCGTGATGGTGCAGCCGATTGATGCCGATCTGGCCAAATCCTTCGGCCTGGATCGCCCGCGCGGCGCGCTGGTCGCCCAGGTGCAACCTGACAGTCCGGCGGCCAAGGCGGGTGTAAAATCCGGCGACGTGATCCTAAAATTCAATGGCCAGCTCATTGATTCCACCGGCCAGCTTCCTGCCAAGGTCGCGGCCACGCCGATTGGCTCCAAGGCTGAACTGGAGATTCTGCGCGATGGCAAGGAAAAAACCCTAGATGTGACCATCGAAAAACTCAAGGAAGATAGCGCCAGCGCAGGCTCAACGGCGGCTGAACCTGCGGAAAGCTCTCTCGGTTTGGCGCTGCAACCACTGGATGCCGCACAACTCAAAGAGCTGGACATCAAACACGGCCTCCTGGTGCGCAATGTCGGTGACGGCGCAGCCGCACGCGCCGGTGTGCGTCCGGGTGATGTGTTGATGGAACTGGGCGGAGTCAAGCTGGAATCCATCGCCGACCTCAAAACCGCAATCAGCAAGCTCAAGCCGGGTCAACCCGTGGCCTTGCGCCTTATCCGTGATAAATCACCGTTGTTTATTGCGCTCAAAGTCGAGTAAGCTCAAGCCAAGCCTGAGTTGAGTTTATGACCCGCTACGGCGGGTCTTTTTTTGGAGAGCAGCATGAAAAAAATCGAAGCCATCATCAAACCCTTCCGTCTGGACGATGTACGCGAAGCCCTGATGGAGCTGGGTGTCAGCGGCATGACCGCCACCGAAGTCAAGGGCTTTGGTCGGCAGAAGGGACACACCGAACTGTATCGCGGCGCGGAATACGTGGTCGATTTTTTGCCCAAGATGAAGATTGAAGTGGTGGTGGTTGATACGCAGGTGGATGCGATTGTGGAGGCGATTTTGAAGGCCGCAAAAACCGGCAAAATCGGCGATGGCAAGATTTTTGTCAGCGATATTGAACGCGCCATTCGTATTCGCACGGGCGAAGAGGATGATGCGGCGGTTTGAGGTTATGACGGTTTGCGCCGGGATATGACTTATGGCATCAATATTAGGACTGATGCCGCCAGCAAATACGATTGAGCCTTGCCTGAATGAACCGTGAATGGACGGTAGGAGCGCTTGCCCGCGAAGCCTTCAACATAGGTTTTTTCGCGGGCAAGCCCGCTCCTGCGCTTCAAGATATATTCAAGCCGCGTCAATAAGGCGCATTCAAATTCCAAGCGCACCCTTTGTCAGGGTCCATGCGCGCCAATAGCCTCTCCAGCGCGCCGCGATGTTGGCGCAAAAAATCCAGGCCGCGTGAGTTTTTGGGCATGTCGATCGCCACAAGCACTTGATTCGCAAGGCTTTCTGCGTCTTTTACCCATACCACCAAGCCTTGCGCCTGCATGGCGGCGTAGATTTCGGCGAAGTTGAACACCGCTTCGCCGCTGATAACAGGCAAACCCAGAGCCAGCGGTTCGAGCGGGTTATGGCCGCCGCGCTCGACCAGGCTGCCGCCGACGAAGGCCACATCCGAGGCGGCGTAGAAATCCATGAGTTCGCCCAGCGTGTCGATGAGGATGATATTGGCTTTAACGCCCTCCCCTTTGAGGGGGGAGGGTGAGACGGCTGTGGGCGGAGTAAGGCGCTCATCTACAGCGCTACGCCCCCCCTTCTCCCCAACGGCTTCGCCGCCCTCGCTGCGCTCTCCCCACGAGGGGAGAGGGAGAGTGGAGCGTCGTAGATACGCGAACTCTTGCGCTCGAATCAGTCGCTCAACCGCATCCGCCCGTTCCGAGTGACGCGGGGCAAGCAGCAACAGGGCATCGGGATGCTGCGCCATGATTTTCTGATGCGCGGCCAAAACCTGTTCATCCTCGCCAGGGTGGGTGCTGGCGGCAATCCACACTTTGCGCTCCTTGCCGAACATTTCGCGCCATTTCGCCCCGCGTTCGCGCGTTTCTGACGCAATTTCAAGATCAAACTTCAGATTGCCCAGCGCCTCGACCTTGTGCGGATCAGCGCCGAGTGCGATAAAGCGCGCCACATCCTGCGCATCCCGTGCCGCAATCAGGCTCAGGCAGGCCAGGGTTTCGGCCACCAAGCCGCGCAGCTTGGCGTAGCCGCGCATGGACTTCTCCGACAGACGCGCATTGGCCAGCAACAGCGGAATGCCGCGCCGTTGCGCCTCCGCAAACAGATTCGGCCACAGCTCGGTTTCCATAATCACGCCGCGCGTCGGCTGGGTGCGCGCATAAAAACGCCGCACTGCGCCGGGCAGGTCGTAGGGCAGGTAGAGATGCTCCACGCTTGCGCCAAAACTGCGCCGCAACTGCGCCGAGCCGGTCGGCGTGGTGGTGGTGACCAATAGCGCCCAGTCGGGATGTTGCGCCTGCCAGGCGCGAATCAACGGGGTGGCGGCAATCACTTCACCTACAGAGACCGCATGCAGCCACAGGCGCGGTTTCACGGGAAACTTGGCGGGCAAACCCAGGCGCTCACTCCAGCGGGCGCGGTAATCGGGGTTGCCGCGCCCCTTCCACCACAAGCGGGCAAAGGCCAGCGGGGTGAGCAGACTCAGCGCCGCGCTGTACAAGCCGCGCCGCCAGCTCATACCAGCAGCGCCTCAAGTCGTGCCAGTACGGCGTTGGCGCTTAGGTCATCCTGCGGGGTCAGGCTGGCGATTTGCGGTGCATCCGGCTCGGAGCGCACACCCGTAAGCTGAGGCAGGGTGGCCGGAAACAGCGCCAGACCCGACTTGCGCAGGGCGGCGGCGACGTGCATCAGACCGGTGTCCACGCCCAATACCGTATCGGCGCGGGCAATGATTGCGGCCAGCTCATCCAGCCCCAGACGCGGCAAGACTTGCGCCGTCGGCACGGCAGCGGCAATGCGCTCGGCGCGCTCCTTTTCACGCGCATTGCCCCAGGGCAAAACGAGGGCGCGGCCATGTTCAGCCAAACCGTGACCGACGATCATCCAGTGCTCTTCTGGCCATTCCTTGTCTTCGCGGCTGGTGCCGTGCAGGGCGAGGACATAGCGAGTCCGTAGCCCGGATGAAGCGCAGCGCAATCCGGGGATAGCCGTCCCGGATTCCCGGCCTTTGGCCTCCATCCGGGCTACGACCGCATCGAAAGCATGGCCGCCCAGCCCATAATCCAGCGGCAAAGCACCCATCTCGTAACCCAATGCCGCCGCCAGCAGGCGACGATTGCGCTCAATCGCGTGCAGTTCGCGGCTAATCGCCACACGATGCGCATACAACAGACTGGCCAGCGGTTCGCGGATGGAGTTGCGCTCATAGCCCGTCACCGGTTGCCTCGCCCAACGCGCCAGTCCCGCGCTTTTCAGCAGGCCTTGCGCGTCCACCACCGCGTCGTAACGGCTTGCTCGCATGGCGAGTCGCGCCGCGCCGATGTCTCGCCAAGTGGCCGAGTGCAACAGATTTTTGCGCCAGCGGCGCATGGCGACCGGAATGATCTTGTCTACAGCGGGATGCCAGGCGGGCACGGCGGCGAAGCTCTCTTCCGCCACCCAGTCCACGCGCAGATTGGGGATGATTTTGGCCGCATCCGACAGCGCGGGCAGCATGTGCACCAAGTCGCCGAGCGAGGAGGTTTTCAGCAGCAGAATGTGCATCAGAATGGCTCCGCGAGCAGCTGAAAATAAAGCTGTTCGTAGCGTTGCGCCTGCGTCGCCCAGTCGTAACGCGCCGCCACCTTGCGCCCCGCCACGGCCAAGGCAGCGCGTCGAGGGGCATCATCCAGCAGGTTTTGCAGAGCGGCGGCCAGTTCGTCCACGGAGTAGGGATCATGCAACAGCAGCGCCTCATCCGCGCTCAATTCAGCGCTCAGGCCGCAAAAAGGCGCACAACTGACGATCACCGGCACGCCCTGCGCCATCGCCTCCAGCACCACCATGCCGAAGCTGTCCTCCCGCGTGGGGTGAGCCAACACATCCGCAGCGGCATACACCGTGTGCATGTCTTCTTGACGACCCAGAAAATGCACGCACCCCTCCAGCCCCAAGCTGCGGCAATGGCTCTGGTATTCCTGCGCCTGAGCGGGGTTGCCGACGACCAGAAGGTGAACGGGTTTTGGCTGTAGGTGCGAATTCATTCGCACACCCGCTTGTGCGAATGAATTCGCACCTACAAGGGGTTTCAACGCCTCAAGCAAGGTCTCCAAGCCCTTGCGCCGATAATCATTGGCGACAAACAGCAGCATCAAGCCGTCTTGCGGCAAGCCGAGCGCCTGACGCGCCGCGCTTTTCCCGGGTGCCTGGGCAGGCTCGACCACACCCGGCGGAATGATCTGCAAACAGGCGCGACTGGCCGGGTAGCTCGCCGCCATTTCATCACGCAGGGTGCTGGAGACCACCCCGATCACGCGCCCTGGGCAGGGGCGGAAGCGTGCGGCTTCAAGGCGCAAGTACACCATCAAACGCAGGCTGGTAATGATCTTCAGCCATTGAGCGAAACGCTGAACACGCCCGCTTCCGGGGGGCAAAAGATTGTGGCGCATCGGACGTACATGCACCGTTTGCACCTGCCCCACCCTGCCGTTTTCATGCGAATGCACGATGTCAAAACCGCTGGCCGTAAGCCTTGCCACGCGGCGGGCAAACAGCCATTGATTCAGCCAGCGCGGTTTACGCATGGCAGGCAGAAGGTGGTAGTGCATGGACGGATGCTCATGCTCAATTACTTGGGCGAACACATGCAGCTCGTGCCGCGCCGCGAGCTGCTCGGCCACGGCCACGGCATAACGCTCCGCGCCGCCGCCATGCGTGGCGAAATGGCGCGTCACGATGGCAATGCGCAGGCGTTGGTTCA
Organism: uncultured Halothiobacillus sp.; assembly: GCA_964618025.1. Taxonomy (GTDB): domain Bacteria; phylum Pseudomonadota; class Gammaproteobacteria; order Halothiobacillales; family Halothiobacillaceae; genus Thiofaba. Next base: position 43,644 of record CAZTYJ010000007.1, read on the forward strand.
GCGCAAGGCTCACTTCAACCCCCGCCGGTCTTCATAGCGCGTGAGGATTTTCAGCGCAAACTGCGGCAGCAGCGTGGCCTGTGCCACTAAAACACGCGGCAGGGCGAACATATCGCCATGAATCGCCGCCCGCCCGCGTTGCGTGCTGGTGGCGCTCTGGTAGCCCACTTCGCGCACAAAGTGCATGTGACTGGGGCTAAAGCGCCCGTAGGGATAACAAAAATGCCGCACTTCTGCGCCACTGGCTGCTTCCAGCTCCGTTTTGCAGCGCGTGATTTCCTCACGCGCCGTGTCATCATCAAGCTGGGTCAGATCAAGATGGTTGCGCGTGTGCGCGCCGACCTCCATGCCCGCCGTCACCCAGGCGCGCAGTTGCGCCGCATTCATCAAGGGCTTTTGCGGCACGCCCACGGCGGCATCCCAGTCGTTATACCCACCCAGGCGCTGGCTGACCGCGTAGCAGGTGGCTGAAAAACCGAGTTTTTGCAATATCGGCGCGGCATTCTCCAGCGTATTCAGATAGCCGTCGTCAAAGGTAATGCCGACCACCCTGCCGATTTTTTCGCCGCGCAGATAGGGCATAAGCTCGCTCATCGACAGGCCGCGATAGCCCAATAGCTTCAACAGGCGCATCTGCGCCGCAAAGCGCTTGGGCGCAACCACCATGCCGCGCATCGGCGTGCCGCGTGCAGGTGGCGTGTCGATCTGGTGATACATCAAAATAGGGATGGGCATGGTTTAGCTCGCCAGATACTGATCCATGCCGAGTGTGGCACGAATCGGTCGTTGACCGTCAATCGCCGCCTGCAAACGCTCACGGTTGGCGACTTCAAGGTCACGCTTATTTTCCGGGTGCCAAAGATGCAGCACGGGCACGGCGTAGCGCCCGTCCTTGCGCCGCACGCCGTCCCGAATCAGGCGCGTGGCCAAATCAGCATCTTCATGTCCCCAACCCGCATAGCTTTCATCAAAGCCATTCACGCGCACAAAGTCGCTGCGCCACACGGCCATATTGCAACTGCGTGCTCCACGCCACTCGGCCTGCACTCGGTCACGCCATGCGCCATCGGGCAAACGCAGCATGGGCAAAAGACGATTCACCTGCCCGCACAAACGCGCCACCAGCCATGCCCACGCCGACAAGTTTGTTGGCCAATGCGCTGAATCGGCATCATCCTTGAGCACCTGCTGTGTCATGGCCTCGGACAACAGAATCCGGTTGCCGCTGACAAAGCGCCGCGCCTCAGCCAAGGCGACATGACGCGCGACAAAATCCTCGAATGGAACGCTGTCACCATCCAGAAAAATCAGGTACTCGCCCTGCGCCTGCGCCGCTGCCCGATTGCGAATCGCCGCCGCGCGAAAACCCTCGTCGGCGTGCCACACATGCCGCAGCGGAAAGGGCGCGCGAGCCTGCCACGCCTGCACACACTGCCGGGTTGCATCACCCGAACCATCATCGGCGACCAGAACTTCGGACGGCATTTGCACTTGCCGTGCCAGCGCCACCAGCACCTTGCCCAAGGCATCAGGACGATTGTAGCTAGTCACAATAATACTGACCGTGGCTCTCATGCTTTTGGCTCCCGGTCTGTGCGGGACTCATGGCGGTACATCAGCTTGAGATAGCGGTAGTACACGCCCTCGGCATTGGAAATTGCGAGCATAAAACCTTCGCGCCCGTCCAAAAAACCTGCTTTAAGTACATAGGTGCGGAAAAATGCCCACAGCCCGCGCCCCACCGCTGTGCTCAAATTTGCCTTGCGCCCCTGCTCATCCAGCCTTTCGGCTCCGGCGCTGGAATAGCGATTCACCTTGTCCAACACCTGTTCCATGGTACTGAAGCTGGCATGGTGCAGCGGTGTGCGCAAGCGACCAACGCGACCATCGAAAATCAGGCGCTCATGCACTACATCAGCAGAAAAGCGCGCCGCGCCGCGCCGAAACAGGCGCAGCACCTCATCCGGCCACCAACCGCTATGCCGCATTTCGCGCCCCATAAAACTGGAAAGACGAGGAATGGCATAGGCATCATGCGTCGGGTTTTGCAGAACGTTGCGAATTTCATCCGCCAACGCAGGCGAGACCATTTCATCGGCATCAATCGACAACACCCACGCGCCCGTCGCCAAAGCCAAGGCACGGTTTTTTTGCACACCAAAGCCCGGCCAGTCCTCGGTCACGCTCACTTTATCGGTGAACTGACGGGCAATAGCCTGCGTGCCGTCGGTGCTGCCCGAGTCCAACACGATAATTTCATCCGCCCACGCCACAGCCTCAAGCGTTGCCGCCAACCGCCCGGCCTCGTTATGGGTAATCAAAATCACGCTTAAGCTCATGATCGCACCGGGTCAGATCGCCAGGCCAGTAACAGGCCGACAAACAGGGCAAACATCATGCCTTCGCGGTGATCGAGCAACAGGGAGTTAAACAGGCTGCCCAAACCGTAGGCCAGTAACACGCCGCGCATCATCGCGGCGGCTTCGGGTGCAAGCCGCCCACTCGCCCGCCAAGCCGCGATAAAAAGCGCCAACAACACAAACAAAGCCAATACGCCCCACTGAATCATCACCATCAAAAACTCATTGTGCGGGTTATCGGTTAACCAGCCATTCACCGAAGCATACGCAGGATAAACCGGCTTGAGGCTGGCCGTGCCATGTCCGGTCAGCGGCGCATCCTGGATGATTTTTAGACTGTTGCTCCAAAAATCCAGCCGCGCACCTAGCGAATTGCGCGATTCGCCTTCCTGATATTGCTGCAAATCATTCGCACCGACATGGATCCGTTGTTGAAATTGCGCACTACCAAACCACACGCCAGTAATCAGCAACACGGCCACCAGCGCGCCCACCAGCACGCCCTTCCAGCGCCAGAGCTGGAACATCAACAAGGCCAACATCGCCAAAGCCAGCACCTGCCCGGTGCGCCCGGTATTGAGCACAAACAGATGCGAGAGGAAAAACAGCCCCAAAACAATCCACAAGGTGCGTCGTTGTGGCTCAAAGCGCGCAAAGGTCAAGGCGATAAACGCGCCTATCGCCTCAAACAGGCTCAAGGTGATATGCCCGGCAAAGGCCGTGCTATCGCCCTTGGCCGTCCAGTCAGGGGTGAGTCCGTAACCCTCAAGATATGAAGCGAAGACCGCCAGCGCCAGCGCGCCGAGAAAAGCGTACAGCGCACGTTTCACCCAACGCACATCATCCAGCAGGAACACGGCCAGCGGCAGGAGCGCCAGCTTGGCATACTTGCCCGCACCCTCCATTGCCTCGTTCAGCGAGGCCGGAGTGTACGCCATACCAAGCAGGCTCAGCCCCAGCAAACACAGCGCCAGCCACACCACCGGCTCGGTTTTGACCCGCAACCAGGTCGCCGCAAAGCGCCCGGACAGCAGCCAGAACAGCAGCACCAGCGCCGTCGCCACGCTCAGCAACGCGGTGGACAAAACCGCCGCCGCAAAGGCCAGCACCAGCACACGCTTGGCTTGTAGATCAAAAAATTCTGCGCGATTTTCGAGTGCGAACATAATCGATCTCAACGAACCAGAGTGAAATGTTTTTGCGTCAGATCAATCCCCAGCCAGCGCTCGACGCGCGCTTTCCAGCGGTAGCGGATTTCCTTGCGTGAAAGCGTGTAATTTGGGTCAGGCTCAAAGCCTTGTTCCGCCTCATGCGCCAGCCAGTGCTTCATCACCGCCGGATGTTCGCCGTTAAAACGCACCAAGCCTTGCGGGTCCATCTGGTAGCCGTGAAACAGCGGGTGCTCATGCCCCCAGTATTTGCCGACGCGCGCCTGTTTGGCCTGCATGGCCGCCAAATTGCGCACATAACCGTAGTGATACATTGGTACTCCGCTCAGCGCGGCGCGCGGGTAGCGACCCTGCTTGTTTTTGTCCATCACCACCCAAAACAGGCCGTCCGGCGCATAGCTGCGAATGGTATTGCGGATAATGCGCGGCGCACGCCGATACCAACCAGGACAAATGGAGCGCCAGTCGGCACTGCCAAAGAAATGGTTGTAATCGAAGACCAAGGCTTCCACCCGCGTATCGTGCAGGTGCTTTTCCATCACCGCACGCAGGGCGGGCAGGTCGCGCTCGTGGATCACCTCGTCGGCTTCGAGATAAAACGCCCAATCGCCGCTGCACTGGTACTGGGCGATCATTTTCTGTTGCCCGTAGACAAAGCCGCGATCCTGCATGACCTCGTTCCACGCGGTGTCGATCATGCGGATTTTGGCATCACCGATACGCTCAATGCGCTCGCGGGTGTCGTCCTCACATGCCCCCAGAGCGACGATAAACTCGTCCACCAGCGGCAGTACCGAACGAATGCTTTCTTCAAACGGGTAGCCGAGCAAAACGCCATTGCGCAAAAAGGTAAAGCCGCTGATTTTCATGGTTGACTGCCCTCGCGCCCTCTCCCCACGCGGGAGGGGGCTGGGGTGCCCTGTAGCCCGGATGGAGCACAGCGCAATCCGGGATCAGCCTCCCCGGATGCCCGGCCTTCGGCCTCCATCCGGGCTACAAGCTCCAGTACCCGCCTAGGCTCAATGTCACGCAAACAGCGCGTATGCCCCAAAGGACACACGCGCTTGAAGCAGGGCGAGCAGTCCAAGGCGAGGTAAGCCACCTGCGCTTGATCCGACAGCGGCGGCGTGTGCGTCGGCGTAGACGAGCCGTAAAGTGCGACCACCGGCGTATCCACCGCCGCCGCAATGTGCATCAAGCCGGAATCATTGCTCACGGCAGCCGCGCACAACGCCAGCAGGTCAATTACATCCACCAGCTCGGTCTGGCCGCACAAATTGCGCACCGCCGCTGAGGCTGTCTGTTGCGCAATGGCCTCGCCCGCCGCCTTGTCCTTGCTTGAGCCGAGAATCCACACCTGCTTGCCCTGCGCCGTCAGCGCACGCGCCAGGGCGGCAAAATGCTCCAGCGGCCATTGCTTGGCCGGGCCGTATTCCGCGCCGGGCATAAAAGCGACCACGGCTTGATCCCGATTCAACCCCAGCTTGAGTACAAGCTGTTGCTGATGCTGCGTATTGACCTGTAGGCGCGGCGCGGCGAACTTTGGCGGTTGCGCATCCGTCGCCGCCTGTCCCAAGGCAACAAAACGCTGCACGGTCATCGGCAACACATCCTTATCCAGCACGCGGATATCGTTAATCAGACCATAACGCTGTTCACCCAGAAAAGCCGTGCGCTGACGAATGCCGGCAAAAAACGGCACGAGCGCCGACTTGAGCGAACCGGGCAGAACGATGGCCTGATCGTACTGGCCGCGCAGACTGCGCCCCAAGCGCCAACGCGCGCCCAAGCCGATTTCGCCATGCTTGAGCGGCATGTCGATCCCCTTGCGTACCTCGGGCATACGCGCCAGCAAGGGCAAAGACCAGCCCGGTGCCAGAACATCAACCTGCGCTTGGGGTCGCGCCTGTTTCAAGGTTTGCAACAGGCTTTGCGCCATAACCATATCGCCGACCCAGGACGGGCCGACCAGCAGCACGCGCTCTGGCAATGGATTCATGGCCACGGGTTTATGCACGCGCCGTCAACCAGGCCAGATAGCGCGCCACGCCGTCCTGCACGCTTGAAAACGCCGCGTCATAACCCGCCTCGCGCAACGCGGTCATATCCGCCTGGGTAAAGCTCTGGTAAGCGCCCTGCAAATGTGCCGGGAAAGGAATGTATTCAATTAAGCCGCGCCCGTGAAAATCAATCACCGCCTGCGCCACTTCGTTGAAACTCTGCGCCCGCCCGCTGCCCAGATTGAAAATGCCACGCACTCTGGAATGCTCAAGCAACCACAGATTAACCGCCACCACATCATCCACATGAATAAAATCGCGCTTTTGCTCGCCATTGGCAAAGCCGTCACAACCCTCGAACAAGCGCAATACGCCGTTATTCAATAGCTGATGATGAAAATGGTAAGCCACGCTGGCCATGCTGCCTTTATGCTGCTCACGCGGGCCATACACATTGAAATAACGCAAGCCCACCACCTGGCTATTATGCGGTGGAAGCGAACGCACATACTGGTCAAACTGAAACTTGGAATAGGCATACATATTCAACGGGGTTTCATATTCCCGCGCTTCGCTAAACACCGCACCCGCACCGTACACCGAAGCTGAGGACGCATAAATAAAAGGAACACGGCGTTTCAGACACCAATGCAGCAAAGCTTTGGAATAATCATAATTCACCTGCATCATCATTTTGCCGTCCCACTCGGTCGTGGTGGAGCAAGCCCCCTGATGCAAAATCGCTTCCACTGCGCCAAAGTCATACCCTGCCTCGATTTTGGCCAGGAAAACATCCTTGTCCATATAATCGCGAATATTGGCATCCGCCAGATTGACGCACTTGCGCCCGTCGCTTAAATCATCCACCACAATAATATTATTGATACCCTTGGCATTAAGTCCTTGCACCAGATTACTGCCAATAAAACCCGCGCCACCAGTGATAATGATTGTGCGACTATTCATATGGTTTTTTCCTTGATGCGGGCAATCATGCCCGTGGTTGAATGCCCATCGACGAAACTCAATACCTTAACCTCTCCGCCCGCCGCCAAAACACACTCGCCACCGGCAATATCCTCAATACGGTAATCGCCGCCCTTGACCAGAATATCCGGTTTCAGCACGCAAATTAAACGCTCTGGCGTATCCTCGGCAAACGGCACGACCCAATCCACTGCCGATAAGGCCGCCAACATCAACAGGCGTGTTTCCAGCGGATTCACCGGGCGTGACTCACCCTTCAAGCGCCGCACCGAGTCATCCGTATTCACCGCCACGATCAAGCGCTCGCCCAACGCGCGCGCCTGTTGCAAATAGCGAATATGCCCAGGGTGCAGAAGATCAAAACAGCCATTGGTCATCACCACGCGCTCGCCCGCCGCCCTCGCCTGCTCGACGCGCCGAATCAGCGTCGCCTCGTCGGTGATGCCCGTGAGCAAGGGCGCGTGTGCGTGCATGGCGGCGCGTAACTCCTCCAGGCTGACCGTCGCCGTGCCCAGTTTGCCCACCACCACGCCCGCCGCCAGATTGGCCAGCGCCGTCGCCTGCGGCAAGCCAAGACCCGCCGCCAAGCCCGTGGCCAACACGGCCACTACGGTATCGCCCGCGCCAGTCACATCAAACACCTCGCGCGCCCGGGTTGGCAAATGCAGCGGCGGCTGGTCGCGCTCCAACAAGGTCATACCGCGCTCGCTGCGCGTAATCAGCAGCGCATCCAGCGCCAGCTCATCACGCAGAGCCTCGCCGCGCTGCACCAGCATGTCATCATCCGCACACGCACCGACCACCGCCTCAAATTCAGCCTGATTCGGCGTGAGCACGCTTGCGCCACGGTAACGGCCAAAATCCGTGCCCTTGGGATCGACCACCACCGGCACACCCACCGCCCGTGCGGCCAGGATCATGGCTTCAGCCTGCGCCAACGCACCCTTGGCGTAATCCGAGAGCACCAAGGCATCTGCGCCGGACAGCCGCGCGCTCACCGCCTCCGGCATGGCCGCAGCGTCCTCGCAAGGGAAAGCCTCTTCAAAATCGAGGCGAATCAACTGTTGATGACGGCTGAGCACGCGCAGCTTGGTAATCGTTCGACTGCGCGCACTCGCCAACAGCCGACAGACCACCCGCCCCGCACTCAATTGCGCCCGCAAATTGTCTGCGGCCTCATCCTCACCCACCAAGGCCGCCAGCGTGGCCGCAGCCCCCAAAGCTGTGACATTCAAAGCCACGTTGCCCGCCCCGCCGACGCGCAACTCATCGGTTTGCACCCGCACCACCGGCACAGGCGCTTCGGGAGAAATCCGCGAGGTCGCACCGTGCCAATAGCGGTCGAGCATGACATCGCCAGCCACCAAAACATGCGCGCGTGAAAAGTCGGGAAGATCAAAAAGCATGGTCGTGGGTTGTGAAAAAGTTGAAGGGGGTCAATTAAAATGAGCTTGCTCCGCTTGCCTTGCAGGCGCGAGCTTGCTTGCGATGCGTCTTTGCTCAGCGCCTATCGCGAGCAAGCTCGCGCCTACACTCGCATAGCAATTTTTACAACGAGTCCTTAAGCTGTCGGGCATTCTAATCGAAGGGAACATGGCGTGTCCTTTATTGCACAACACTTCCGACAACATCAAGCCGCTATAGCCGCCCTAAGCACGCAAGAAAGCACGATTCAGTCCCACGGCGAGCGCCTCATTGCCGCCCTGCGTGCCGGTGGAAAAATCCTTATCTGCGGCAATGGCGGCAGCGCGGCGGATGCGCAACATATCGCCGCTGAACTGGTCGGGCGTTTCGGTCATGCACGACGCGGCCTGCCTGCGCTTGCGCTGACCACCGACAGCTCAGCCCTGACCTCCATCGGCAATGACTTTGGCTTTGATGCCGTATTCTCCCGCCAGGTCGAAGCCCTCGCCCGTCCCGGTGATGTGCTGATCGGCATTTCCACCTCCGGCAACAGCCGCAATGTCATCGCCGCCGTGAATAGCGCGCGCGCCATGGGGGTGAGCACACTGGGTCTGCTCGGCGGCCAAGGCGGCGCGCTCAAAGATATGCTCGATCACATGATCCTCGCACCATCCAGCGACACCCCGCGTATTCAGGAATGCCATATTCTGATCGCGCATATCTGGTGCGCCATGATCGACGAGGCATTCAAGAACGAGGCCGCGCCACATGGCTAAGATCGACTGCCGCAAGCTGATTATCCTCGACCGCGACGGTGTGATTAATTACGACTCGGATGACTTCATCAAATCCGTGGACGAGTGGATTCCCCTGCCGGGCAGCCTGGAAGCCATGGCGCGCCTGACCCAGGCCGGATGGACAGTAACCGTAGCCAGTAATCAATCCGGCCTGGCGCGCGGCTTGTTTAGCGAGGCGACGCTGCACGCCATGCACCAGAAAATGCGCGACCTGCTCGCCGCGCTCGGCGGGCGCGTGGATGATCTGCGGTATTGCCCGCATGGGCCGGACGAGATCAGCAGCTGCCGTAAACCCTTGCCCGGCATGTATGAAGAGATTGCCGCACATTTTGGCTGCTCGCTTCAAGATGTCCCCGTCGTCGGCGACAGCCTGCGCGACCTGCAAGCCGCCGTCGCCGTACACGCCCGCCCAATCCTGGTACGCACAGGCAAGGGCGAGCGCACGCTGGCAGCGGGTGGAGTTCCCAAAGGAGTATTGCTGTGTAACGATCTGGAACATGTCGTTCAGACCCTGCTCTGCTGAAAACCTGTTCGACTGAAACTTACGCAAAAGCTTACTTCGCGCGCTCTCAACAGCTGATTTCTCCCTCCTTTGGCGGGGCTCTCATGAATCAAAGACTTACGTCTTTGTTCATGTTGGGGCATCCTGCCCCAAACGGGAAACGCTGAAAACGCTGAATAAATCAGCGTTTCCTTGATACACCCAGATCGTCAATCCCTCTGCATGCGCAAACAAAAAAACGCCACCTTCAAAGGTGGCGTTTTGCTTCACCGCCCCAACCACAATGGGGGAGGGCATCTATTGATCCAGGCTGAATAAATCAGCGCTTACCTCCGTCAACCCAGGCGGCGCGTCCTCTGATAATGCACCATGCTGAACAACATCAACACAGCAAGCAACATCATCATCCACTCGGAGAGCGTTGGAATAGGGGTTATTCCCCCGAACGGAAGGCTCTTCACATAGATGTTGTTAGGCGGATCATTATCACCGCACCTATGAGTCACCGTCCCGCTTACAACCAGCGGATTCAAGCCGTCATACGGGTTGTTCACGCGCACCGTCAGCAAAACCGTGTTACTCATTCCCACCGCGATATTACCGACTTCACATCTGAGAACGCCTGCTGCATCCAGGACGCACCCTGGCGATGCCTCGACAAAGGTTACGCCACGAGGAAGAGGGCTTGTTGTTACGACGTTGTCATACGCAACCGCTGGCCCGTAGTTGGTGCTCATCAGGCTATAAACAATAGACTGACCGGGGACTACGGACTGAGCCTTTGTGTTCACCGTGATTCGCATGTCTGTGGCATCGCACACGGGGGTCGGCGGGCTCACGGGCAGGCTTGCGCTGCCGGTGTTGTTGCCGCTTGCCGGGTCATTGCAGGTGCCGCTGACGCTGGCGCTCATCACCAGGGGGGTTGCGCCCGTGTAGGGGTCGCTGACCAGTACGCTCAGGGTGAAGGCGCGGGTACCGCCGTTGGCCAGGCTGCCAACGGCGCAGCTGACCACGCCGCCGGCTTCGCTGCAGCCGGGGGCTGAGACGAAGCTTGTGCCCGCAGGTAGGGTGACGCTGATGGTGCCGCCATCGCTTACCGCCGGGCCGTGGTTCGTCACGTTCAGGCTGTAGGGAATGGTGGCACCCGCAACCACGCTGCTCGCGCTTGTGCTGACGCTTATGCCAAGGTCTGTTGGCGTGCATACCGGCGGGCTCACGGGCAGGCTTGCGCTGCCGGTGTTGTTGCCGCTTGCCGGGTCA